>NZ_QBUB01000003.1:0-559721 GCF_003058125.1 Paraburkholderia sp. GV068 | reverse complement strand
CGCAGACGCGCCGACAGATGCGGCGCGCGTTCGAGCTCGGTCTCGCGGGCCACGTCGTAGACGCGCGCGGTGAGGGTTTTTTTCAGGTAGTCGTGGGAGGCCATGCGAGGGGCGCGATGCGCTCTGGAAGGCGGAAAAGCATCAATGATAGCGCCAACGGTGCGAGCACTGGCCGGCCGGGGTTGGCGCCGCGAAGGCCCAACCCCGCGCGTACTGCAAGCGGACTAGAAAATATGCGGCGGCTTGCCGTCGGTGAGTTCGCGCGGCAACGGTTCGTCGAGCTGCCATTCGACGTGCGGCAACGCAAACAGGTCGCCGTGAAAGTCGATCGGTCCTTCGCTCGTGAAAAGCCCGTCCAGGTAGTCGAAGTTCAATTGCGAAGAGACCGCGCGCAGCGCCGCTTCGACCGAATGCGACGGTTCGAGCGCGGGCGGGTCGACGTCGAGCCGCACGATGTAGCGATCGCCTTTCGTTTCCAGCGCGCCGATGTCGATGACTTTGCCGTCGACGTTCTGCGCAAGGACGCGATCGCCGTCCGCGAACAGCCTGAAAGTGGCCTTTAGCGCCGCGGACGCGGCGGGTTGCTTGCTTGCCATCGCGATTCTCCTTGTACCTTGTAGTCTGGCGTTGTCGATGCGGCCTAGCCGTCCTCGCCGACTTCGTTTGGATCGGGCAGGTCGGCGCCGCGGCCCGGTTCGGGCGGCGCGGGTTCGTTCCTCGCCGACTGCTTCTGTTCGTCGGACAGACGGCGGTCGCCGGCCGTCGGATCGTTCGGCGACTGGCGCGGCGGCGTCGGGCTGGCGGATTCGCTTGTCATGGGAAGTCCTTGTCGTGTGGATTGCGGTGTCGATTGGTGCGTCGGTTGCGGTATCGGCTCAGTCCGGCGAGCGCGTGCGGTCGGCGTCGCTTTGTGAGCCAGGCGGGTTGCCGGGTTTCGTGTCGGGGCTGGCCGTCGGTGCGGCGGTTTCCTGACGGTGGTCATCGCGTCGGTTGTCCGAGCCGTCGGTTGGAATGTTCTCGGTGTGGCCGGGCACCGGTTGCTGCTCGATGTGCCCGGTTTTCGATTCGGGATCTGCCATGCTCAGCCTCCGTGAGTTGGTGGTTCGTCGTTTGGGTCAGCATGCCGCGTGCCGGGCGGTTTGCGGTTCGTGAAGGCGCGGGCAGTGCCGCGTGATTGCGCCGTTATCGCCTGGTTATCGCCTCGTTAGCGGGCAACGCCGCGACCCGCCTTCTCCGGCAAAAATCCTCGACGACAAACGGCGCAACCAGCCCCGCGCCGAATGCGACGTACACGGCGGCGATGTGCGGCACCCGCAAATGAAACTCGAAGCCCGGCGTAAAGCGCTTGGGCGCGATCACGTAGTCGCTGAAGGCGGCGACGACCGTCAACGCGCTCGCGAGCGCGACGCGTCGACCGTGTTCTGGGCGCGAGTCGCCGCATAACCCGGCGGACTCCTGAACGGCTGCGAGCGTGTACGCATTGACGGCCGCCCATCCCACCGACATCAGATGATGAATCGCCAGCCCCGTCACCAAATGGCGCGGGCGCGGGCGGGCGGTCTGGTTCACTTCTTGCGGCCAGACCCAGTGGCTTACGGCGCTGACAGGCGCGGTCGCGCGCTTGCCGATGAGGCGCGCGCACGCGCCGAGCGCCAGCGTCGAAAGCGCGCCGGCAACGAGGCCGGGCAGCACGATGTCTTCTAATGGTCGAACGTCCAGAGTCATGGTGATTTTCCTTGCAGGTGCTACCGGCATGATTGGCGCGCGAGTCGCGAACGCGCTGGTGGCGGCGGGCCACTCCGTCGTGTGCGGCGTGCGCGATCCCGTCCGTGCCGCGCAGCGCTTGCGCGGCTGCCGGCTGGTCCATCTGGACTTCGCGGGCCTCGGCGATGCAGCAAAGTTGATGCCGCTGCTCGCGGGCGTCGACGTAGTGGTCAACGCGGTCGGCATTTTTAGCGACGCGACCGGCAACGACTTCCGGCGCTTGCACACCGAAGCGCCGATCGCGCTGTTCAAGGCCGCGGTCGCCGCGGGCGTGCGGCGCATCGTGCAGATTTCCGCGCTCGGCGCCGATGCGCTCGCGCAAAGCCCGTATCACCGCAGCAAGCTCGCCGCCGACGAAGCGCTGCTCGCGCTGCCGGTTTCGTCGTTGATCGTGCAGCCGTCGCTGGTGTTCGCACCCGAGGGCCGCAGCACGCGCTTTTTCGCCGCGTGGGCGACGCTGCCGGTCGTGCCGCTGCCCGGAGCGGGCGCGCAGCGCATTCAGCCGGTTCATATCGACGATGTCGTCGAGCTGGTCGTGGCAGGCGCGCTGGCCCCGCCGGCCGGCGACACGCCCAACGCAGCCGCACCGACGACGCCGACGACGCCGACGACGCGTCGTGTCGCGGCCGTCGGCCGGGAGCCGATGACGCTGAGGGAATACCTGGCCGTCTTGCGACGGGTAGCCGGCAGCCCGCGTGGCTGGTTCCTGCCGGTGCCGATGCCGCTCGTCAGGCTGGCAACGCGGCTGGGCGCGCTGCTGCCGGGCTCGCTGATGAGCGCCGACGCGCTCGCGATGCTCGAGCGCGGCAACGTCGCGCCGACCGACCGTTTCGAGCGGCTGCTCGGAAGGGCGCCGCGCGCGCTGTCGGAGATGCCCGTCGAGCGCGAGAGCTTTGGGACGCCCGCGCGTCTGATGTGGCTGTTGCCGTTGCTGCGCGTATCGATCGCGGCGGTGTGGATATGGACGGCGATCGTGTCGGCGTGGCTGTACCCGCGTGCGTCGAGCCTGGAACTTCTGGCGCGGGTCGGGGCGCCGGCGGCGCTCGCGCCATTGCTGCTCTACGGCGCGGCGTTACTCGACCTTGCGTTCGGGGTGCTCTCGCTGGTTTGGCCGCGGCGCCTGGGTCCGCGCGCTCGGCTTTGGACATTGCAGATCGTGCTGATCGTGCTTTATACGGCGCTGATCAGTTGGCGCTTGCCCGAATTCTGGCTGCATCCGTATGGGCCGCTCTCGAAGAATCTGCCGATGATCGCGCTGCTGATTCTGCTGATCCAGTTCGACGGCGGCGGCGGTGAGCGATCCGCCTGCGCCGGTAAAGCTGTCGCTAACCCCTGAATTACCCATGACCTACCTCGTCATCAAATGGCTGCACGTGCTTTCATCGACGATTCTGTTCGGCACCGGCATCGGCTCCGCCTTTTACATGCTGCTGACCAGCCTCGGCCGCGATGCGAGGACCGTCGCGCGCGTCACCCGGCTCGTGGTGATCGCCGACTGGCTGTTCACCACGCCCACCGCGATCCTGCAACCGGCCACCGGGCTTTACCTCGCGCATCTGGCGAACATGCAGTTGGCAAGCGGCTGGCTCGCGTGGTCGATTGGGCTGTATGTGCTGGCCATCGGCTGCTGGCTGCCCGTGGTGTTCCTGCAGATGCGCCTCGCCGCGTCGGCCCGCGTGAGCGCTGAAACCGGGACTCCGTTGAGCGCCGCCTACTGGCGAATGCTGTGGATCTGGGTCGCGCTCGGCGCAATCGCATTCTTTGCCTTTGTCGGCATCTTCTGGCTGATGGTGACGAAGGGCGCCTGAGCGCGGAATGGGGCGGCTCATAGCGCGGACTGCGGTGCACTGCCTGGCCCTCAGCCCCGCCGCCGCCTCCTTTTCCGCCCTCAACGCGGCGTTGGCCGATGCGGTAGAATTCCATTTTGGAATAAGGATCGGAAGATGCACTGGCAGCCTCGGATCGCCCATTTGATGCCCGTCCCGCGTGAGTCTCGCCCCGCGGCGGAGCGTCACGTCCGCCAGGCACGATCGTGTAGCAGTATCTGAGCGCCGCGAAGCGTCCGACGTGAGTAGGCCGTCGGTGGCGCTTCGCTCCCAAGAAGATTTCCAAGCATTGCGCCCCACGCGCACAGTCAGCCGGCGCCTCGCCACGAGAGCGTCGGGCTGATCCACCGAGTCGTCCACACATGAACGCACCTCAAGTATTCGATCCGCACGGAGCCGCCACTGCGGTCGCCGCCGATCCCGAAGCGCGCCTGCGCGAAATTCCCTACAACTACACGTCGTTTTCCGACCGGGAAATCGTCATTCGTCTGCTAGGCGACGACGCCTGGGCCGCGCTGGCCGAACTGCGCGCTGAGCGCCGCACCGGCCGCTCCGCGCGCATGCTGTACGAAGTGCTCGGCGACATCTGGGTGGTGCGCCGTAACCCGTATCTGCAGGACGACTTGCTCGACAACCCCAAGCGCCGCGCGATGCTGATCGAGGCGCTGCATCACCGGCTGTCGGAGATCGAGAAGCGCCGCCGCGCCGATCTCACCGAGCACGGCGACGAAGCGGGCGTCGACCGCGCCGCGCGCGTGGAAACGCTGGTGCAGGCCGCGCGCCGCGCCGTCGACGAATTCGAAAGCGAATTTCAGAAGACCTACGATCTGCGCCGCCGCGCGACGAAGGTGCTCGGTCGCGTCACCGAAAAGGACAACATCAAGTTCGACGGTTTGTCGCGCGTGTCGCACGTGACCGACGCGACCGACTGGCGCGTCGAGTATCCGTTCGTCGTGCTGACGCCGGATACCGAAGCCGAGATCGCCGGCATGATCAAGGCGTGCTTCGAGCTCGGGCTGACGGTGATTCCGCGCGGCGGCGGCACCGGCTACACGGGCGGCGCGGTGCCGCTCACGCCGTTCTCGGCCGTCATCAATACCGAAAAGCTCGAACAGCTCGGCGCAGTGGAAATGACCGAACTGCCGGGCGTCGATCGCAAAGTGCCGACCATTTTCTCCGGCGCGGGCGTCGTCACGCGCCGCGTGACCGAGGCGGCCGAGCAGGCGGGCTTCGTGTTCGCCGTCGATCCGACTTCGCTCGACGCATCGTGCGTCGGCGGCAACGTCGCGATGAACGCCGGCGGCAAGAAAGCCGTGCTGTGGGGCACGGCGCTCGACAACCTCGCCTGGTGGCGCATGGTCGATCCGGAAGGCAACTGGCTCGAAGTCACGCGTCTGGATCACAACCTCGGCAAGATTCACGATATCGAAGTTGCGCGTTTCGAGCTGAAATGGTTCGACGGCAACTATGCGCCGGGCGAGAAGCTGCTGCGCACGGAAGCGCTCGACATCAAGGGCCGCGTGTTCCGCAAGGAAGGTCTGGGTAAAGACGTCACCGACAAATTCCTCGCCGGTTTGCCTGGCGTGCAGAAGGAAGGCTGCGACGGACTCATCACGTCCGCGCGCTGGGTGCTGCACAAGATGCCCGCGCATACGCGCACTGTGTGCCTCGAATTCTTCGGCCAGGCGCGCGAGGCGATTCCGAGCATCGTCGAAATCAAGGACTATCTGTTCGAAACGTCGAAGCAGGGCGGCGCGATTCTGGCCGGCCTCGAACACCTCGACGAGCGCTATCTGCGCGCGGTCGGCTACGCGACCAAGAGCAAGCGCAACGGCTTTCCGAAGATGGTGCTGATCGGCGACATCGTCGGCAATGACGCGGATGCGGTGGCGCAGGCGACGTCTGAAGTCGTGCGCATGGCCAACGGCAAGAGCGGCGAAGGTTTCGTCGCGGTCAGCGCCGAGGCGCGCAAGCGCTTCTGGCTCGACCGCAGCCGCACCGCCGCGATCGCGAAGCACACCAACGCGTTCAAGATCAACGAAGACGTGGTGATTCCGCTCGACCGCATGGGCGAGTACACGGACGGCATCGAGCGGATCAACATCGAGCTGTCGATCAAGAACAAGCTGCAACTTGTCGACGCGCTCGAAGCGTTCTTCAAGGCAGGCAAGCTGCCGCTCGGCAAGAGCGACGACGCCAATGAAATTCCGAGCGCCGAACTGCTCGAAGACCGTGTGCAGCAGGCGCTGGATCTGCTCAAGCGCGTGCGCACGCGTTGGGAGTTCTTGCGCGACAAGCTCGACCTGTCGTTGCGCGAGGCGCAGCATTATCTCGTCGGACTCGGCTACGAAGCGCTCGCCGAAAAATTCGCCGATCGCGTCGACGCACAAGCTGATGCGACCGTGTTCCATGTCACGCAGGACCGAACGATCCGCGTGTCGTGGAAGCAGGAAATCCGCGCTGAATTGCGGCAGATTTTCAACGGCGGCGAGTTCAAGCCGATCCTCGACGAAGCGCAGGCGATCCACAAGCAGGTGCTGCGCGGCCGCGTGTTCGTCGCGCTGCACATGCACGCGGGCGACGGCAATGTGCACACGAACCTGCCGGTGAACTCCGACAACTACGAGATGCTGCAAGACGCCCATACGGCGGTCGCGCGCATCATGAAGCTCGCGCGTTCGCTCGACGGCGTGATTTCCGGCGAGCACGGCATCGGCATCACGAAGCTCGAATTTCTCACCGACGACGAGATCGGCGAATTCCGCGCGTATAAGCAGCGCGTCGATCCGCATGGCCGCTTCAACGCGGGCAAGCTGCTCGAAGGCGCGGACTTGCGCAACGCCTACACGCCGAGCTTCGGTTTGATGGGCTATGAATCGCTGATCATGCAGCAGTCGGATATCGGCGCGATTTCGGAGTCGATCAAGGACTGTTTGCGTTGCGGCAAGTGCAAGCCGGTGTGCGCGACCCACGTGCCGCGCGCGAACCTGCTGTACAGCCCGCGCAACAAGATTCTCGCGACCTCGCTGCTGGTCGAGGCGTTCCTGTACGAAGAGCAGACGCGCCGCGGCGTGTCGATCAAGCATTGGGACGAGTTCGGCGATGTCGCCGATCACTGCACCGTGTGCCACAAATGCGTGACGCCGTGCCCGGTGAAGATCGACTTCGGCGACGTCACCATGAACATGCGCAACCTGCTGCGCAAAATGGGCAAGAAGAAGTTCAATCCGGGCAACGCAGCCGGCATGTTCTTCCTCAACGCGACGAATCCGCAGACCATCAACCTCGCGCGCGCGGCGATGATGGGCATCGGCTACAAGGCGCAGCGCCTCGGCAACGAAGTGCTGAAGAAGTTCGCGAAGAAGCAGACGGCGCACCCGCCGGCAACGGTCGGCAAGCCGCCGGTCACGCAGCAGGTGATCCACTTCATGAACAAGAAGATGCCGGGCAATCTGCCGAAGAAAACCGCGCGCGCGCTGCTCGATATCGAGGACAACAAGATCGTCCCGATCATCCGCAATCCGAAGACGACCACGGCCGATACGGAAGCGGTGTTCTACTTCCCCGGCTGTGGTTCCGAGCGGCTTTTCTCGCAGGTCGGCCTAGCGACTCAGGCGATGCTGTGGGAAGCGGGCGTGCAAACGGTGCTGCCGCCGGGCTATCTGTGCTGCGGCTATCCGCAGCGCGGCTCGGGTCAGTTCGACAAGGCCGAGCAGATCGTCACCGACAACCGCGTGCTGTTCCATCGCGTCGCGAATACGCTGAACTATCTCGACATCAAAACGGTGGTGGTGTCGTGCGGCACCTGCTACGACCAGCTCGCCGGTTATGAATTCGACAAGATTTTCCCGGGCTGCCGGATCATCGACATTCACGAGTTTCTGCTTGAAAAAGGCATGAAGCTCGACGGCGTCACAGGCACGCGCTACATGTACCACGACCCGTGCCACACGCCGATCAAGACGATGGACCCGGTCAAGCTGGTGAACGCGCTGATGGGTTCCGAGAAGGACGGCTACAAGATCGAAAAGAACGATCGTTGCTGCGGCGAATCGGGCACGCTCGCGGTCACGCGTCCCGACATTTCGACGCAGGTGCGCTTTCGCAAGGAAGAGGAAATCCGCAAGGGCGCGGCCAAGCTGCGCGGTATTCCGCTCGTCGCCGAAGCCGGCGCGAACGCGATCAATCCGGCCAATGCATCGGCCGGCACCGCGGGTGCGGCGAACGGCTCCGTGCTGAAGGCCGGCGACGGTCCGCAGCCGAAGGGCGCTACCGACGTCAAGATTCTCACGAGCTGCCCGTCTTGCCTGCAAGGTCTGTCGCGCTACAACGAAGACGCGGGCATCGAGGCGGATTACATCGTCGTCGAAATGGCGCGTCATGTGCTCGGTGAAGACTGGATGGTCGACTACGTGCAGCGTGCGAACAATGGCGGAATCGAGCGCGTGCTGGTTTAATGGCACGACTGACGATTTTTGCCTGAGGACGACGATGGATTGCGTTTTTTGCCGTGAAGATGGCGGCGATGTGCTGTGGCAGGACGACACCTTGCGCGTCGTCCTCGCCGACGAACACGATTACCCGGGCTTTTGCCGCGTGATCTGGAACGAGCACGTAGCGGAGTTTTCGGATCTCGACGCGGCGGGCCGCGATCGCGTGATGAAGGCGGTGTATGCGGTCGAGCGCGCGATGCGGCGCATTCTTCAGCCCGCGAAGGTGAATCTCGCGAGCCTCGGCAACCAGGTGCCGCATGTGCATTGGCACGTCATTCCGCGTTTCTCGAACGACGCTCATTTCCCGCTGCCCATCTGGGCGCCGCGCCAGCGCACGGTGTCCGAAGCGATGCTGTCGTCGCGCCGCGCGCAGGCCACGCTGCTGCGCGAAGCGGTGCGGCAGGAAATCGAACACGCTCTCGCCTGAGCGCCATTCACTCGCCGCTTCGCGCCGCGCTCATGGGGCGCATCGGGCGCGGCGGCGCTTTCATATCGACATATCGAGGCCATCATGAGCGGACTGACTCCCGATACTCCGGTGCCGACCGGCGTCGTCGTGCATTCGAAGTCGCGCGTGCTCGAATTGCAGTACGCGAGCGGCGAATCGTACCGGCTGCCGTTCGAGCTGCTGCGCGTGTATTCGCCGTCGGCGGAAGTACAGGGCCACGGTCCCGGCCAGGAAACGCTGCAAACCGGCAAGCGCGACGTCACGATCACGATGATCGAAGGCGTCGGCAACTACGCCATTCAGCCGACGTTCTCCGACGGGCACTCCACCGGCATCTATTCGTGGGACCTGCTCTACGATCTGGCACGGCGCCAGGATGAACTGTGGCGCGCGTATCTCGACAAACTGGCTGCGGCCGGCGTCGACCGCGATACGCCGATGGCCCCGCCGGGCGCTGCGCACGGCCACCGTCACTGATACGATTCGCCAGAACTGCCGCACCTGCGGCGCAATATTTTCAGAATACGCGGAAAGGACAAGCGCGATGAGCAAAACCCACTTCGGCTTTCAATCGGTCGACGAACAGGAAAAGGCGCAGAAGGTGGCGGGCGTGTTCCACTCGGTGGCCGCCAACTACGACTTGATGAACGACCTGATGTCGGGCGGGTTGCACCGTGCGTGGAAGATGTTCACGATCGCGCAGGCCCACGTGCGGCCGGGCTACAAGGTGCTCGACATCGCGGGCGGCACGGGCGATCTGTCGAAGGCGTTCGCGAAGCAGGCGGGCGAAACCGGTGAGGTCTGGCACACGGACATCAACGAGTCGATGCTGCGTGTCGGCCGCGACCGTCTGCTCGACAAGGGCGTGATTACGCCGGCGCTGCTCTGCGACGCCGAGAAGATTCCCTTCCCGGACAACTACTTCGATGTGGTCACCGTGGCATTCGGCTTGCGCAACATGACGCATAAGGACATCGCGCTGGCGGAAATGCGCCGCGTGCTGAAGCCGGGCGGGCGTCTGCTCGTGCTGGAATTCTCGAAGGTCTGGGACCCGCTGAAAAAGGCCTACGACGTCTATTCGTTCAAGGTCTTGCCGTGGCTCGGCGAGCGTTTTGCGAAAGACGCGGAGAGCTACCGCTACCTGGCCGAATCGATCCGCATGCACCCGGACCAGGAAACTTTGAAAACAATGATGGAACAAGCGGGCCTCGACAGCGTCAAATATTACAATTTGTCAGCCGGCGTGGTAGCTTTGCATGTGGGGACCAAATACTAGGGTTCCTAACCCGTCGATTTTTAAAGGAATGCACCGAAATGTCCGATTCAATGCTGTTATCTCCCCGTAAGGTCAAGCGGTCGCTGGCGAGAAGAATCGGACTGATCGCAATGGTCGGTCTGATCGTGGCCGGCTCCGTCGCCTCGCTCGACGCTGAAGCGCGCCGCATGGGCGGCGGCCGCAGCATCGGCCGTCAATCGAATACCGTTCAGCAGCAGGCTGCGCCGCAACCTTCGCCGACCAATCCGGCCATGCAGCAGCGGGCGCAACCCGCGCCGGCTCCTACGCCCGCGCCGGCCGCACAGCCTAACCGCTCGCGCTGGCTTGGGCCTATCGCCGGTCTCGCGGCCGGTCTCGGCATCGCCGCGTTGCTGTCGCACTTCGGTCTGGGCGGCGCGTTCGCGGGCGCCATGGCCAACATCATCGTGATCGCATTGCTCGCGATGATCGGCATCTGGCTGATCCGCCGCTTCCTGGGCCGCAAGCGCGATACGTCGCAACCGGCTTACGCGGGGCATTCGCCGTCGCTGAATTCCGGCGCCACGGGCTATACGCAGGAGCCGCAAGAGCCGCGCTACACGGCGCCGCCTACCGGTTCGTATCTTGAGCCGCAAGGCAATCCGCTGACCACGCCGTCGGTGAACGCAACGCCGAGCGTGCCGGCCGGCTTCGATTCCGAAGCGTTCCTGCGCAACGCGAAGGTGTATTTCGTGCGACTGCAAGCCGCATGGGACGTCGGCAATATCGACGACATTCGCGAGTTCACCACGCCGGAAATGTTCGCCGAGGTTCGCGTCGACCTGTCTTCGCGCGGCGCCGGAACGAATCAGACGGATGTCGTGCAGTTGAACGCCGATTTGCTCGGCGTCGAAGAACGCGCGAACGAATACTTCGCGAGCGTGCGCTTCTCCGGGCTGATCCGCGAGGCGCCGGGTGCGGCGGCCGAGCCGTTCGTCGAAGTGTGGAATCTGTCCAAGGCGAACCGTCCGGGCGAAGGCTGGCTGCTCGCCGGCATCCAGCAGGTCGCGCAGCACTGAGACGCGAGAGCGTCCCGGCCGTCCGTCTGGTGGCTCGCTTGCAACGTGCGCGCATGTCGCCCGACGCTGATCCGCGGTTGATCACCGTCGCCCGCGTTTAGCCGTTCAGCCAGGCAGGCCGCGAAGCGAACGGACGTTACAATAGGAACCCGCGCGAGCAGTCGCTCCCGCGGGTTTTTTCTTGCCACCTTCAATGACCCTCGCCGCCAAGCCCTTTGTCGCTGCCGTCAATCATCTGCTCGCCCGCGAATCGTGGGCTCGCGAGCGCCTCGCCCCTTACGCGGGCAAGACCGCGCGACTGTCGTCGCCGCCGGTCGTGCTGGCGCTCGTCGTGCAGCCGGACGGCTATCTGGGCGCGCTCGGCGAAACCGACGCGCAACAGTTCGACGTGACGCTTTCGGTGCCGTCGGATGCGTTGCCGGCGTTCGTCCAGGGTGGCCAGGCCGCGGTCATGAAGCACGTGAAGATCGACGGCGACGCCGAGTTCGCGACCGTCATCGCCAAACTGGCGGAGCATTTGCGCTGGGAGCCGGAAGAAGATCTGGCGAAGCTGATCGGCGACGGCCCCGCGTGGCGGGTCGCGTCGATTGCGCGCACGGTCGGCGAACATGTGCAGCGCACCGGTCGCAATCTGCTCGACACGGCCGCCGAATATCTGCTGGACGAAAATCCGCAACTCGTGCGCCGCACCGCGCTCGACGACTTCAACGTCGAGCTGGCGCAAGCGCGCGACGCGCTCGCGCGAGTCGAAAAACGCATCCAGCGTCTTGAACAGAAGGTCGAAGCCCGCGGCGCCGCCGCGCCGGGCAGCGCCGCCACGTTGCGCGGCACGCGCTAGTCACCGGGCACCACTATGCGTTTTCTGCGTTTCCTCAAGATCTTTTTCACGGTTATCCGCTTCGGTCTCGACGAGATGATGCTCGGCCGCATCAACGACCGGCGCGTGCGCATGCTGCTGCGTATCACCACGCTCGGGCGGAATTTCGACGCGCCGCCTGGCGTCCGCTTGCGGCTCGCGCTTGAAAGCCTCGGGCCGATCTTCGTCAAGTTCGGGCAGGTGCTGTCGACGCGGCGCGATCTGTTGCCCGTCGACATCGCGAACGAACTCGCGAAGCTCCAGGATCAAGTGCCGCCGTTCGATTCGGCGGTGGCCATCGGGCTCGTCGAGAAGTCGCTTGGCGCACCGGTCGATGTCTTGTTCGACGATTTCGAGCGCGTGCCGGTGGCGAGCGCCTCGATCGCGCAGGTGCACTTCGCGACCGTGAAGGCCGGGCAGCACGCGGGCAAGGCTGTCGCCGTGAAAGTGCTGCGCCCGAACATGCTGCCGGTGATTGATTCAGACCTCGCGTTGCTGCGCGACATCGCCGTATGGGCCGAGCGCTTGTGGGCCGACGGCAAGCGCCTGAAGCCGCGCGAGGTAGTCGCCGAGTTCGACAAGTATCTGCACGACGAACTCGATCTAATGCGCGAGGCCGCCAACGGCAGCCAGTTGCGCCGCAATTTTGCCGGGCTCGACTTGCTGCTCGTGCCCGAAATGTATTGGGAATTTTGCACGCCCACCGTGCTCGTGATGGAGCGCATGGTCGGCGTGCCGATCAGCCAGGTCGATACGCTGCGCGCGGCGGGCGTGGATATTCCGAAGCTCGCGCGCGAAGGTGTGGAGATTTTCTTCACGCAGGTGTTCCGCGACGGCTTTTTCCATGCGGACATGCACCCCGGCAACATCCAGGTGAGCCTCGATCCGGCGCACTTCGGCCGCTATATCGCGCTGGATTTCGGCATCATCGGGGCGCTGTCGGACTTCGACAAAAATTACCTCGCGCAGAATTTCCTCGCCTTTTTCAAGCGCGACTACCATCGCGTCGCGACGCTGCATCTGGAGTCGGGCTGGGTGCCGCCGACCACGCGCGTCGAGGAACTGGAAAGCGCGATTCGCGCGGTATGCGAGCCGTATTTCGACCGCGCGCTGAAGGACATTTCGCTCGGTCAGGTGCTGATGCGCCTGTTCTCGACGTCGCGCCGCTTCAACGTCGAAATTCAGCCGCAGCTTGTGCTCCTGCAAAAAACCATGCTCAACGTCGAGGGGCTCGGCCGCTCGCTCGATCCCGAACTCGATTTGTGGAAGACGGCGAAGCCCTATCTCGAACGCTGGATGAACGAGCAGATCGGGCTGCGCGGCTGGTACGAGCGGTTGAAGATCGAGGCGCCGCAGTGGAGCAAGACGCTGCCGCAATTGCCGCGGCTGATCCATCATGTATTGGCCGAGCGGCACGATCATGGGCGCGTCGGCAACGACGACATGATCCGGCAGATCCTGCTCGAGCAGAAACGCACGAACCGGCTGCTGCAAGGCTTGCTGCTGTTCGGCGTGGCAGTCGGTGTCGGCGCGGCGCTTGCGCGAGTGTTCCTCGCGCTGGCGTACGGCGCCTGATCCAAGCGAAGCCTAAGCGGCCCGAATGCGAGGCGAACGATGAGCGATCCGACCCAATCCCCGATGCCCGATTTCGAGAGCCGCGATCCGAATTCGCCGGCGTTCTGGGACGAGCGTTTCGAGCGTCATTTCACGCCGTGGGACCAGGCGGGCGTGCCATCGGCGTTTCAGTCGTTTGCTGGGCGTCATGCCGGCGAGGCGGTGCTGATTCCCGGCTGCGGCAGCGCCTACGAAGCGGCCTGGCTCGCCGCGCATGGCAGTCCGGTGCGCGCCATCGACTTTTCGCACGCAGCGGTCGCGGCGGCGCGCGCGCAGTTGGGCGAACAGCATGCAGAGCTCGTCGAACAGGCGGATTTCTTCAGCTACGAGCCGCCGTTTGCGCCCGCATGGATCTACGAGCGCGCGTTTTTGTGCGCGTTGCCGCCTGCGCGCCGCGACGACTATGCGCGCCGCATGGCCGAACTGTTGCCGCCAGGCGCGCTGCTCGCCGGCTTCTTTTTTATCGGAGCGACGCCGAAAGGGCCGCCGTTCGGCATCGAGCGCGCTGAACTCGAGACGCTGCTCACGCCGCATTTCGAGCTGATCGAAGACGAGGCGGTCAGCGATTCGATCGCGGTGTTTGCGGGACGCGAGCGTTGGCTGACGTGGCGCCGCCGAGGCTGAACGTCGAGCATCGCCCACCGAGGCCGGGGCCGCCGCCGCTGCCGGTTCGAGCGCCGCCGCGCCTACGCATCGCTCGCGCGGCCCTTGATTTTTCATGCAAGCGCCCCCATCTGGCGCGACGGCGGCTGCGCCGGACGCTCATCCCCAAAATGCCGGGGAGCGTTACGGTTTGCGGCTATAATTCAAGGCTTTGCAAGCGTTTACAAGATTTCAGTAGGGAACAGGTCATGCCGATCTACGCTTATCGTTGCGAGTCATGCGGCTTTGGGAAGGACGTCCTTCAGAAGATGAGCGACCCCCAGTTGACGCAATGTCCCGAGTGCGGGAAAGACACTTTTCGCAAACAGGTCACGGCCGCGGGCTTCCAGTTGAAGGGCTCCGGCTGGTACGTGACCGACTTCCGCGGCGGCAACAGCGGCGCGCCCGCGAAGGCCGACGCCAATGGCGCGTCGAACGGCGCTGCTAATGGCGCTGCCAACGGCGCCTCGGGCGAGAACGCCGCGGCTGCCAGCAACGGCGCCGCCAAATCCGACACAGCCGCAGCCAGCAGTTCAGCCGCGGCGCCGGCAGCACCGGCTGCAACGCCGGCGGCCAGCACGCCCGCAAGCGGCTCCAGCAGCGTCTAGTAGCACTGCCGCCCTCGCGGGCGGCGCACACGCCGCGCATTGCTTCGGCGGCGCGGCTTTCTGGCGGTACACATGACGACGAAAAAAACGACGCTCAAATCGGTGTTTCTGACTGGCCTCCTGGTGCTGGTGCCTTTGGCCATCACGCTGTGGGTGCTCGGTCTGATCATCGGCACGATGGATCAGACGCTGTTGCTGCTGCCGCGCGCATGGCAGCCCGAGCGCGTGTTCGGTTTCCGCCTGCCCGGCCTCGGCGCGGTGCTGACACTGGCATTCATCTTTGTCGTCGGGCTGTTGACTCAGAACTTCGTCGGGCAGAAGCTCGTGAAGTGGTGGGAAGTCGTGGTCGCGCACATTCCCGTGGTCGGGCCGATCTACACGAGCGTCAAGCAGGTGTCCGACACGCTGCTGTCGAGCAGCGGCAACGCGTTTCGCAAGGCGCTGCTCATCGAATACCCGCGCCGCGGCTGCTATACGATTGCGTTTCTGACCGGCATTCCGGGCGGCGACGTGATCAATCACCTGAAAGAAGATCACGTCAGCGTTTATGTGCCGACCACGCCGAATCCAACGTCCGGCTTCTTCCTGATGGTGCCCAAGAGCGAAGTGATCGAACTCGACATGACGGTCGACGCCGCGCTCAAGTACATCGTCTCGATGGGCGTCGTGGCGCCGTCCGCGCCTCCGGCGCCGGTGCGCCGCACGACAGTCGAGCCTCCGCTGTAATGCCGGCGCGCAACGTTTCACGCAGTGTCGAACTGCGGCGCGCCGATCAACCAATGCAAAACGAAAGTCAAACATCATGTCGATGAGATCTGAATACTGCGGTCTGGTGACCGAAGAACTACTGGGCCAAACCGTCTCGCTGTGCGGCTGGGTCAGCCGCCGCCGCGACCACGGCGGCGTTATCTTCATCGACCTGCGTGACCGCGAAGGCCTCGTTCAGGTCGTCTGCGACCCGGATCGCGCGGAGATGTTCAAGGCGGCCGAAGACGTGCGCAACGAGTTCTGTCTGCAGATCAAGGGCGTGGTGCGCGCGCGTCCCGAAGGCACGACGAACGCCGCGCTCAAGAGCGGCAAGATCGAAGTGCTGTGCCACGAGCTGATCGTGCTGAACGCGTCGGTCACGCCGCCGTTCCAGCTCGACGACGACAACCTGTCGGAAACCACGCGCCTCACGCATCGCGTGCTCGATCTGCGCCGTCCGCAGATGCAGCACAACCTGCGTCTGCGTTACCGCGTCGCGATCGAAGTGCGCAAGTACCTCGACACGCTCGGCTTCATCGACATCGAAACGCCGATGCTGACCAAGAGCACGCCGGAAGGCGCGCGCGACTACCTGGTGCCGTCGCGTACGAACCCCGGTCAGTTCTTCGCGCTGCCGCAGTCGCCGCAGCTCTTCAAGCAGCTCTTGATGGTGGCGAACTTCGACCGCTACTACCAGATCACCAAGTGCTTCCGCGACGAAGACCTGCGCGCCGACCGTCAACCGGAATTCACGCAGATCGACTGTGAAACCTCGTTCCTGTCGGAACAGGAAATTCGCGATCTGTTCGAGGCGATGATCCGTCACGTGTTCAAGGAAACGATCGGCGTTTCGCTCGACGAGAAGTTCCCGGTCATGGAGTATTCGGAAGCCATGCGCCGCTTCGGTTCGGACAAGCCGGACCTGCGCGTGAAGCTCGAATTCACCGACCTGACCGACGCGGTTAAAGACGTCGAATTCAAGGTGTTCAGCACGCCGGCCAACTCGAAAGACGGCCGCGTCGCGGCGATCCGCGTGCCGAAGGGCGGCGAGCTTTCGCGCGGCGACATCGACAGCTACACGGAATTCGTGCGCATTTACGGCGCGAAGGGCCTCGCGTGGATCAAGGTCAACGAAGTGGCGAAGGGCCGCGACGGTCTGCAAAGCCCGATCGTCAAGAACCTGCATGACGAAGCGGTCAAGGCGATTATCGAGCGCACCGGCGCGCAAGACGGCGACATCATCTTCTTCGCGGCGGATCGCGCGAAGGTGGTGAACGACAGCCTGGGCGCGCTGCGTCTGAAGATCGGCCATTCGGAATTCGGCAAGGCCAATGGCCTCGTCGAGTCCGGCTGGAAGCCGCTGTGGGTGGTCGACTTCCCGATGTTCGAATACGACGAGGAAGACAACCGCTACGTCGCCGCGCATCATCCGTTCACGAGCCCGAAAGACGAGCACCTCGAGTACCTGGAATCGGACCCGGCGCGCTGCCTCGCGAAGGCCTACGACATGGTGCTGAACGGCTGGGAAATCGGCGGCGGCTCGGTGCGTATCCATCGCGAGGAAGTGCAGAGCAAGGTGTTCCGCGCGCTCAAGATCAACGCCGAAGAAGCGCAAGCCAAATTCGGCTTCCTGCTCGACGCGTTGCAGTACGGCGCGCCTCCGCATGGCGGCATCGCGTTCGGTCTGGACCGCATCGTCACGATGATGGCCGGCGCCGATTCGATCCGCGACGTGATCGCGTTCCCGAAGACGCAGCGCGCGCAAGATCTGCTCACGCAGGCGCCGAGCGAAGTGGACGAGCGCCAGTTGCGCGAGTTGCACATCCGTCTGCGCACGCCGGAACCGAAGGCATGACGATTTGATGCCGGGTGCTGTCTGAAAACGACAGCAGAAGCAAAACGAAAAGGCGCGGGAGCAAACTCCGGCGCCTTTTTCGTTTTTTGCGTTACAGTCGATGCAACAGCTTTCGACTGTTCATTGGACCACCCGCCGACATGTATCGCGCAAGCATTGCGCCCAGTTTTCACATCATGCCGAAACCGCCGAAGATCCCGCAGTCCGTACTCGTCGTCATTCATACGCCCTCGCTCGATGTGCTGCTGATCGAGCGCGCCGATATGCCGGGGTTCTGGCAGTCGGTGACGGGTTCGAAAGACCGGCTCGACGAACCGCTCGCCGAAACGGCCATGCGCGAAGTGGCCGAGGAAACCGGCATCGTGATCGGCAGCGCTGCTGTGCCGCAAAGCGCGCTGTTCGACTGGCAATACTCGATCGAATACGAAATCTATCCGCAGTTCCTGCATCGCTATGCCGAAGGCGTGATCCACAACACCGAGCACTGGTTCAGCGTGGAAGTGCCCGAGCGCCTCGAAGTCACGCTCGCGCCGCGCGAGCACACCGCGTTTCTTTGGCTGCCGCATGAAGAGGCGGCGTCGCGCTGCTTTTCGTCGTCGAATGCGGATGCGATCCTGCAGTTGCCGAGCAGGCTGCGCAAGCGTTCGGAGTCTCGCCGATGAGCGTCGGCGGCGCACGCCGTTTCGCCCGTCTGCGGCAATCGCTGCTCGGCCGCCGCTATTGGCAGCGCTACCGCTTCACGAGCGGCAACGACGTCAAGCTGCTGCGCTCCGGCGACGAGTTCTTCAGCGCGCTCGTGCAGCGTGTGGATGCCGCCGAGCGCGACGTGGTTCTCGAAACCTATATCTTTTGCTACGACGAGGCCGGGCAGATGGTCAACGCGGCGCTGCTGCGCGCTGCGGCGCGCGGCGTGCGTGTGCGCGTGATCACCGACGGTGTCGGCACCGCCCGCCTGCCGATGTTCGACGAGTGGACCGGCGCGGGCATCGAGCATCGCATCTACAACCCGCACATTTTCGGGCGCTTCGGTTTCTCGCGCACGCACCGCAAGCTGGCCGTGATCGACGACGCGTTTGCGTATTGCGGCGGCATCAACATCGTCGACGATTATGAAAACAACGGCGAGACGCTGCCGTATCGGCGCTGGGATTTCGCGGTCGAATTGCATGGGCCGGTGGTGAGCGACGTGCGCCAGGCGTTCGAAGTGCAATGGCGGCGGATTCGCGTCGGGCATCGGCCGGTGGAGTCGCTCGAGCCCGATCTCAGTCCGAAGACGTCCGCGTCGCTCGGCAGTCTGCGCCGGCGCCGCCGGCGCCGCAACGAAGAACTGTGGGCGGGCGGCGAACCGTGCGTGGCGTTCGTCGCGCGCGACAACCTGATCAATCGGCGCGCCATCGAAAAGGCGTATCTGACGGCGATCGGCCAGGCGCGCAACGAGGTGCTGCTCGCGAATCCGTACTTCATGCCTGGCCGCAAGCTGCGTCGCGCGCTCGTGTATGCGGCGCGGCGCGGCGTCGTGGTGAAGCTGATTATCGGCCGCAAGGAGTTCAAGGCGCTCGACTACGCGGTGCCTTTTCTCTATCGCGCGTTGCTGCGGGCGGGCGTGCAGATCGCGGAGTACGAGAAGACCATGCTGCACGGCAAGGTCGCGGTGGTCGACTCGAACTGGGCGACCGTGGGTTCGTCCAATCTCGACGCGCTCAGCCTCATGCTGAATAACGAGGCCAACGTCGTGCTGGTGAACGATCCGTCGATCGACGCGCTTCGCGAAGCGATCCTCGTCGCGTTCAAGGACTCGCGGCGCATCGACGAAGCGCACTACGACGCGCGTCCGGCCGGCGAACGGCTGCTTAACTGGCTCGCCTACACGACGTATCGGCTGGCGATGAAGGTGCTGACGGTGGGCGGCTACGATTAGCGGATAAGGCCGACGCTTCAGAAGCACGCTCAACCATTTCCCGATGTCTTTCAGACTTTTCGCGCAGCCCCTTCGCGGACCCCGAAACCATAATCGCCGCTCACCAGCGGTCAAGCGCCCGACGCGAGAAGATGCGAGCCCATGCGAGCCCATGCGTCGGCGTCAAAGACCTCTGCCATCAAGCAGCGTGCGCCGATGGCACCGCACCGCGCACCGTGAGCGGCGCGAAGCCACCGGCCAGTCATCGAGGTCCGTCCGTCCCATGCCAGCGCATTCCGAAGCCGCATCCGATAACAGCAACATATCAAGCCTGCATGACCAGGCTCTGGCAGCGTACCGGGCCGGTCGCCACGACACCGTCCACGCGCTCGCCGCGCAAATCCTGACGCTGGACGGCGAGCACACCGGCGCCATGCATCTCGAGGGCCTGCTCGCGCTTGCCACCGGCCAGCCTGAAGTGGCGCGACACTGGCTCGAGCGGGCGATCCAGCTCGGCCCGGAAGCGAACCTCTACAACACGCTGTACGCGATTCAGCTCAGACTGGGCGATCACGACGGAGCCGTCGACAGTTTGCGCAAGGGGCTCGCACTGCAGCCGGAGTTCACCGCGCTTCACTACAACCTGGCGTTGACGCTGCAACATCTCGACCGTCCGGAAGACGCGGCAGTCAGTTACCGTCGAACGATCGAGATTGAGCCGAGCCACTCCGCCGCGCACAACAACGTCGGCCGCATCTTCGCGGACCTGGGCGCTCTGCAGGAAGCCGAGCATCACTACCGGCGCGCGCTCGAACTCGCGCCGGCCAATCTCGTCGCGCGCAATAACCTGTCGATGCTGCTGCTCGCCACCGGCCGCTATCAGGAAGCGTGGCCCTATTTCGAAGACCGCTGGGTCAGCTTCCGTCACGCCGACGGAAGTCCCGCGCGAGTGCCCATCCAGGCGCCGTTGCCGCGCTGGTGGGGCGAAAGCCCCGCCGTGGTCGGCGCAGCGGAGCCGAAACGTATGCGCAGCGAACGTCTGCTCGTGCTCGACGAGCAAGGCTACGGCGACAGTCTGCAATTCGTGCGCTATCTGCCAATGGCGCTCGAACTGTTCGCGCAGGTCGGCTATGTATGCCCGGCGCCGCTGCGTCGCCTGTACGCAGAATCGCTGTGTTCGCGTTGGCCGGGGCTCGTGCTGCTCGACGAGCCGGCGTCCGATTTTGCGAGCTGGGATCGCTATTGCCCGCTGATGTCGTTGCCGATGGCGTTCGGCACGCAAGTCGCGACCATCCCGGCGGACACGCCGTATCTCCACGCCGATATGACGCGTGCCGCCGCCTGGCGCGCGCGGCTCGACGCGTTGCCGGACGCGCATTTGCCGCGCATCGGCGTGGTATGGGCGGGCGGCCATTCGGGCATCGCCGTGGATCGCCGGCGCAGCCTCAGCGCAGCTCAGCTTGCGCCGCTCTTCGCGCTGGATCAGATCCGCTGGATCAGTCTGCAAAAGACCGACGATCCCGCCAAGCTGGCCGATCCGGCCAGCCAGGCGCGCCTAACGGACTGGACCGCCGACCTCACGGACTTCGCGGATACCGCCGCGCTGATCGCCAACCTCGATCTGGTGATTTCCGTCGATACCTCGGTCGCGCATCTCGCCGCGGCCCTAGGCAAGCCGGTATGGCTGCTGAACCGTTTCGCCGGTTGCTGGCGTTGGCTGCGCGGACGGGACGACAGCCCGTGGTATCCGGGCTTGCGTCTTTTCACGCAAACTCAGCGCGACGACTGGGACGACGTGCTCGCGCGGACATGCGAGGCACTCAAGCAGCGCTACGCAATCGGAGCTTAAACGTGTTCTAGATTCGCTTGCGCTGCTGCATCATGTCAGCCGGCTGCGCAGTTCGAGGAAGCGGATGGGTCAATGCAAAACTGCCTGACGACAAACCCCTCTAAAAAATCCGATTCCTCTGATTGCTACATGCCCCAAAATTGAAGCCAGGTTAGAAACCGGTTTCTAATAAAGTCCTTGTTTCGCGGACGGCGCCACTCAATAATAGTACGGCCGTTCGATTTTCTTTCGGTCACATTAGAACGGTAAAAGCTATGCGAAAAGGCGAACAAACGCGAGCCGCAATTCTCGATGCAGCACTTGATCTTGCAAGCCGCGACGGACTCGAAGGTCTGACGATTGGCCTCCTGGCCGAGCGCATGCAGATGAGCAAAAGCGGTGTGTTCGCGCATTTCGGGTCGCGCGAGGACTTGCAGGTGGAAGTCGTGCGCGAATATCACCGTCGTTTCGAAGACGAGGTGTTTTTCCCGAGCCTGCGCGAGCCTCGCGGATTGCCGCGTTTGCGCGCGATGATCTCGCGCTGGATCGAGAAGCGCATTCAGGAAGTGACCACCGGGTGCATCTACATCAGCGGCGCCGTTGAATACGACGACCGCGCGGACAGCCAGGTGCGCGAACAACTGGTGTCGAGCGTGACGATGTGGCGCGCGGCGCTCACTCGCGCGATTTCGCAGGCAATGGAAGAAGGGCATCTGCGCGCGGACACCGATCCGCAATTGATGCTGTTCGAACTGTACAGCTTCACGCTGGGTCTGCATCACGACGCGCGTTTTCTGCATCTGCCGGATGCAGTGCGTCTGACGTGGGCCGCGTTGGAAAAACTGATTGTTTCGTATCAAAGCGAAAGCCGTTAGCAGAGAGCCGATCCGCGTCGCGCGTGCAGCTAACGGCCTGGCTTCATGTTTAAACTTTGGAGAGACTCATGGGACAGTACGCCGCGCCGCTGCGCGACATGCAATTCGTGTTGCACGAGCTGCTTAACGTCGAAGCCGAGATCAAGCAGATGCCGAAGCACGCGGATCTCGACGCCGGGACGATCAACGCCGTGCTCGAAGAGGCCGGCAAGTTCTGCTCCGAAGTGCTGTTTCCGCTGAATCACAGCGGCGACCAGGAAGGCTGCACGTACGTCGGCGACGGCGTCGTGACCACGCCGAAGGGTTTCAAGGAAGCCTATCAACAGTACGTTGAAGCCGGCTGGCCCGCGCTCGGTTGCGATCCCGAGTACGGCGGCCAGGGGCTGCCCGCGTTCGTCAACAACGCGCTCTACGAAATGCTGAATTCGGCGAACCAGGCGTGGACGATGTACCCCGGCCTCTCGCACGGCGCGTACGAATGCCTGCACGCGCACGGCACGCCGGAGCTGCAAAAGGTGTATCTGCCGAAGCTGGTGTCGGGCGTATGGACCGGCACCATGTGTCTGACCGAGCCGCATTGCGGCACCGATCTCGGCATTCTGCGCACCAAGGCCGAGCCGAATAGCGACGGCTCGTATGCGATCAGCGGCACGAAGATTTTCATCTCCAGCGGCGAGCATGATCTTGCGGAGAACATCGTTCACCTCGTGCTCGCGCGTCTGCCGGACGCGCCCAAGGGCACCAAGGGCATTTCGCTTTTCATCGTGCCGAAGTTCGTGCCGAACGAAGCAGGCGAGCCTGGTGAGCGCAACGGCGTGAAGTGCGGTTCCATCGAACACAAGATGGGCATTCACGGCAACGCGACCTGCGTGATCAATCTCGACAACGCGAAGGGCTGGCTCGTCGGCGAGCCGAACAAAGGCTTGAACGCGATGTTTGTGATGATGAACGCTGCGCGTCTGGGCGTCGGCATGCAGAGTTTGGGCTTGACCGAAGTCGCGTACCAGAACTCGCTGACGTATGCGAAAGAACGTCTGCAGATGCGCTCGCTGACCGGTCCGAAGGCCCCGGACAAAGCCGCTGATCCGATCATCGTGCATCCCGACGTGCGCCGCATGCTGCTCACGCAAAAGGCCTATGCGGAAGGCGCGCGCGCATTCTCGTACTGGTCCGCGCTGCATATCGACAAGGAACTGTCGCACGCCGACGAATCCGTGCGCAAGGAAGCCGCCGATCTCGTCGCGCTGCTCACGCCGATCCTGAAAGCGTTCCTGTCGGACAACGCGTTCGAAGGCACGAATCACGCGATGCAGATTTACGGCGGCCACGGCTTTATCGCCGAGTGGGGCATGGAGCAGTACGTGCGCGACGCGCGCATCAACATGATCTACGAAGGCACGAACGCGATTCAGGCGCTCGACCTGCTCGGCCGCAAGATTCTCGGCGACATGGGCGCGAAGATGAAGAAGTTCGGCAAGCTCGTGACCGAGTTTGTCGAAGCCGAAGGCATCAAGCCGGAGATGCAGGAGTTCATCAACCCGCTCGCCGACATCGGCGAAAAGGTGCAGAAGCTGACGATGGAAATCGGCATGAAGGCCATGCAGAACCCGGACGAAGTGGGTGCCGCGGCCGTGCCGTATCTGCGCACTGTAGGCCATCTCGTGTTCTCGTACTTCTGGGCACGCATGGCGCGCGTCGCGCTGGATAACGAAGCATCGGGCGATCCGTTCTACAAGGCCAAGCTCGCCACCGCGCGCTTTTACTTCGCGAAGCTGCTGCCCGAAACGGCCATGACGATTCGCCAGGCGCGCGCCGGTTCCAAGCCGCTGATGGACTACGAAGAAGCGCTGTTCTAAATCAACTCACGGAAAGTCGCCGCGCGGGTTCCAACGACGCGGCGATTTTGCCGGCCACATTCATCGCGAAGTAGTCGACAAACTCGCGACACATTCGCGACACCGCATAACTCCCCGGAGGAACAACGTGAGCAATCTGATCATTCGCAAGGTAGCCGTGCTCGGCGCCGGCGTGATGGGCGCGCAGATCGCCGCGCACCTGATCAACGCCAAGGTGCCGGTGCTGCTGTTCGACCTGCCCGCAAAGGAAGGTCCGAAGAACGCCATCGCGTTGAAGGCGATCGAGAATCTGAAGAAGCTGTCGCCCGCGCCGTTCGGCGTGAAGGACGACGCGCAGTACATTCAGCCCGCGAATTACGACGACGACATCGAGAAGCTCGCCGAATGCGACCTCGTGATCGAAGCGATCGCCGAGCGCATGGACTGGAAGCACGACCTGTACAAGAAGGTGTCGCCGCACATCGCGCCGAACGCGATCTTCGCGACCAATACATCGGGCCTGTCCATCACCGAGTTGTCGCAAGGTTTCGCGGACGAACTCAAGGCGCGCTTTTGCGGCGTGCATTTCTTCAATCCGCCGCGCTACATGCATCTGGTCGAACTGATTCCGACCGCGACCACGCGCCCGGAAATTCTCGATCAACTCGAAACGTTCCTGACGAGCGTGGTCGGCAAGGGCGTCGTGCGCGCGAAAGACACGCCGAACTTCATCGCGAATCGCGTCGGCATTTTCTCGATTCTCGCCGTGATTACCGAGGCCGCAAAATTCGGCCTGCGTTTCGACGAAGTGGACGACCTGACCGGCTCGCGTCTCGGCCGTGCGAAGTCGGCCACGTTCCGTACTGCTGATGTCGTCGGTCTCGACACGATGGCGCACGTCATCAAGACGATGCAGGACAATCTGAAGGACGACCCGTTCTTCCCGGTCTACGAAACGCCGGCCGTGCTCGCCGAACTCGTGAAGAAGGGCGCGCTCGGTCAGAAGACGGGCGTCGGCTTCTATAAAAAAGAAGGCAAGGCGATCAAGGTGCTCGACCCGAAAACGGGCGAGTACGTGGATGGCGGCGCGAAGGCCGACGAACTGGTCGGCCGCATTCTGAAGCGTCCGCCGGCCGAGCGGCTGAAACTGCTGCGCGAATCGGAGCACCCGCAGGCGCAGTTCCTGTGGTCCATTTTCCGCGACGTGTTCCACTACATCGGCGTGCATCTGGAATCCATCGCCGATAACGCGCGCGACGTCGACCTCGCCATCCGCTGGGGTTTCGGCTGGAACGAAGGTCCGTTCGAAGGCTGGCAGACGGCCGGCTGGAAGCAGGTCGCCGAATGGGTGCAGGAAGACATCGCGGCGGGCAAGGCGCTTTCGACTGTGCCATTGCCTTCGTGGGTGCTCGACGGTCCCGTCGCCGAAAAGGGCGGCGTGCATACGAACGAAGGTTCGTGGTCGCCGGCTTCGAAGACGTTCGTGCCGCGCTCGTCGCTTGGCGTGTATGAGCGCCAGGTGTTCCGCGCACCACTCGTCGGCGAAACGGCTGCGGACCCGAAGACTTACGGCAAGACGCTATTCGAAACGGACGCGGTGCGCGCATGGGTCGACGACCGCGCCGGCGAGAACGATGTTCTGATCGTGTCGTTCAAGAGCAAGATGAACACGATCGGACCGTCGGTGATCGACGGTTTGACGCAGGCCATCGAACTGGCCGAGAAGGACTACAAGGGTCTCGTGATCTGGCAGCCGACGTCGCTGAAACTCGGCGCGCCGGGCGGCCCGTTCTCGGCGGGCGCGAACCTCGAAGAAGCGATGCCCGCGTTCATGATGGGCGGCGCGAAAGGCATCGAGCCGTTCGTGAAGAAGTTCCAGCAAGGCATGCTGCGCGTGAAGTACGCGAGCGTGCCGGTTGTGGCCGCAGTGTCGGGCATTGCGCTCGGCGGCGGCTGCGAGTTGCTGCTGCATAGCGCGAAGCGCGTTGCGCACATCGAAAGCTATATCGGTCTCGTGGAAGTCGGCGTGGGTCTCGTGCCTGCTGGCGGCGGCCTGAAGGAAGCGGCGTTGCGCGCGGCCGAGGCCGCGACGCAAGTCGGCGCGACCAACGATCTGCTGAAGTTCGTGCAGAAGTCGTTCGAAAACGCGGCGATGGCGAAGGTGTCGGCGTCCGCGCTCGACGCCCGCGCGATGGGTTATCTGAAGCCGTCGGACACGATTGTGTTCAACGTGTTCGAGTTGCTCGACGTCGCGAAGAAGGAAGCGCGCGCACTCGCCGGCGCGGGCTATCGTCCGCCGCTGCGCGTCACGCAAGTGCCGGTTGCCGGACGCTCGGCGATCTCGACCATCAAGGCATCGCTCGTGAACATGCGCGACGGCCGCTTCATCAGCGAGCACGATTTCCTGATCGCGAGCCGCATCGCCGAAGCCGTGTGCGGCGGCGACGTGGAAGGCGGCAGTCTCGTCGACGAAGAATGGTTGCTGCAACTCGAGCGCCGCGCGTTCGTCGATCTGCTCGGCACGCAGAAGACGCAGGAGCGGATCATGGGCATGCTGCAAACCGGCAAGCCGGTGCGGAACTAATAGCGACGCGCGCAAATTTCGGAGAAACAAATGAGCAAGCAATTGCAAGACGCATATATCGTCGCCGCGAGCCGCACGCCGATCGGCAAGGCGCCGCGCGGCGTGTTCAAGAACACGCGCCCCGACGAACTGCTGGTGCATGCAATCCGATCCGCCGTGGCGCAAGTGCCCGGCCTCGACACGAAGGTGATCGAAGACGCGATTGTCGGCTGCGCGATTCCCGAGGCCGAGCAAGGCCTGAACGTGGCCCGCATGGGCGCGCTGCTCGCGGGCCTGCCGCAGTCGGTCGGCGGCGTGACGGTGAACCGCTTCTGCGCGTCGGGCCTGACCGCGTTGGCGATGGCCGCGGACCGCATCCGTGTCGGCGAATCGGACGCGCTGATCGCGGGCGGCTGCGAGTCGATGAGCATGGTGCCGATGATGGGCAACAAGCCGTCGCTGTCGCCGCATATCTTCGATCGCAATGAAGATGTTGGCATTGCGTACGGCATGGGCCTGACCGCCGAGAAGGTCGCCGAGCGCTGGAAGATCAGCCGCGAAGCGCAAGACGCATTCTCGGTCGAATCGCATCGCCGCGCGATCGCCGCGCAGCAGTCCGGCGAGTTCAACGACGAGATCGCCGCGTACACGGTCACTGAGCGCTTCCCCGATCTCGCCACGGGCGAAGTGCGCGTTAAAACGCGCGAAGTCTCGCTCGACGAAGGCCCGCGCGCCGACACGTCGCTCGAAGGTCTCGCGAAACTGCGCACGGTGTTCGCGAACAAGGGCTCGGTGACGGCCGGCAACAGCTCGCAGACCTCGGACGGCGCGGGCGCACTGATCGTCGTGTCGGAGAAAATCCTCAAGCAGTTCAACCTGACGCCGCTCGCGCGCTTCGTCAGCTTCGCGGTGCGCGGCGTGCCGCCGGAAATCATGGGCATCGGGCCGAAGGAAGCGATTCCGGCAGCGCTGAGGGCCGCGGGTCTGACGCAGGACGACCTCGACTGGATCGAGTTGAACGAAGCGTTCGCCGCGCAATCGCTCGCGGTGATTCAGGACCTGGGCCTCGATCCGTCGAAGATCAACCCGCTCGGCGGCGCGATCGCGCTTGGCCATCCGCTGGGCGCGACGGGCGCGATTCGTGCGTCGACGGTCGTGCACGGCTTGCGCCGCCGCAACTACAAGTACGGCATGGTGACGATGTGCGTCGGCACGGGGATGGGCGCGGCGGGCATCATCGAGCGGCTGTGATACGGCTCGCTTCGCTGCACGCGGCATGCCGTTAAGGCATTCGCAACGGTTCGCAGGCCTCGCGCTTGCGAACCGTTTTTGCTTTTACTACAGCAGATTCTGTAGCACATGAAGGAGACGAACATGACGACGGACATTCTGGTCGAGCGCGCCAACGGTGTGCTGACGATTGCCTTCAACCGGCCGGACAAGAAGAACGCGATCACGGCCGCGATGTATCAGACGATGGCCGACACTTTGGTCGACGCGCAAGCCGATGCGTCCGTGCGCGCCATTCTGTTTCGCGGCAGCGCGGGCATTTTCAGCGCGGGCAACGATCTCGAAGACTTCATGAAGGCGCCGCCGATGGGCGAAAACGCGCCCGTCTTCCAGTTCCTGCGCGCGATCAGTTCGGCGGAAAAGCCGGTGGTGGCGTCGGTCGCGGGGCCGGCGGTGGGCATCGGCACGACGCTGCTGCTGCATTGCGATCTGGTCTATGCCGCCGATTCGGCGAGCTTCTCGTTGCCGTTCGCGCAACTCGGGCTGTGTCCCGAAGCGGCGTCGAGTTTGCTGCTGCAACGCGTCGCGGGCTATCAGGCCGCGGCGGAAAAGCTGCTGCTCGGCGAGGCGTTCGATGCCGCCGAAGCGCACCGCATGGGCTTCGTGAATCGCGTGTTGCCCGCTGCGGAAGTCGACGCGTTCGCGGCATCGCAAGCCGCGAAGCTCGCCGCGTTGCCGGCGTCGTCATTGCGCGTGACCAAGAGCCTGATGAAGCGCGCAAGCCACCAGGAACTGCAAACGCAGATGTCGGAGGAAGCGCTGCACTTCGGCAAGATGCTGATCGCGCCCGAAGCGCGTGAGGCGTTCAAGGCGTTCTTCGAGAAGCGCAAGCCGGACTTCCGGCAATTCGACTGAACGAGCGGGGCGGCTGCAAAGCGCCCACTTGGCCCTGTTCACACGAGCCGCTCAGGGCTGGGCGGTGTCGTAATCGACGTAGCTGGTTTCGCGGCAGAAGCTGACGAGCCGCACGCCGGCCTTGCGGGCAATCGCAATCGCCAGCGACGACGGCGCGGAGATCGTCGCGAGCATCGGCACGTCGACGCGCGCGGCTTTGCGCACGAGTTCATAGCTCGCGCGGCTCGACAGAAACACGAAGCCCTCTTTGGTATCCGCGCGATCGAGCACGAGCTGGCCGATCAGTTTGTCGAGCGCGTTGTGGCGGCCGACGTCTTCGAACGCGTAGCGGATCGCGCCCGCGGCGTCGCACCACGCGGCCGCATGCAAACCGCCGGTGAGGCGCGTCAACGCCTGATGCACGGGCAAATCGCGGGCCGCGCGCGCGATCGCGTCGGGCGCGAGCCGCTGCAAAAAGCCGGTGTCGGGCACGCGTTCCGGCTTCAGATCGAGCAGATCGATGCTTTCGATGCCGCACACGCCGCAGCCGGTGCGGCCGGCCAACGCGCGGCGCTTTTCCTTCAGTGCGACGAACGCCTGCTGCACGACCTGCAATTGCACCTCGGCGTGCGGCAATTCGCCGTCGTCGTGCAGTTCGACCTCGATGTCCTGAATGTCGCTGCCGCGCTCGACAATCCCTTCCGAAATCGCAAAGCCGACGGCGAATGCTTCGAGATCGCGCGGCGTGCACATCATCACCGCATGCGAGATGCCGTTGAAGACGAGCGCGACCGGCCACTCCTGGCCGACGTGGTCAGTGACCGTTTCCACCGCCGCGCCGCGATGGCGGTGCACCTGACGCTCCACCGCGCCGGGCTGGCCTGTTTGCAGTTCGTTCACGCTGATTCACTCCGTTGATGCCGTGCGTGCGCCCGGCCATGCCGCGCCGCCGACGCACGAATAAGGTTCTAAAATACCTCAAGCTGGCCTTGTGCGTTGCCCGTCATCCAAGAGGAAACTGTCATGGGACTCAACGAAGCACCGCTGCTGTTCAACTTCGAGGTGGAGTCGTCGGAGAATTTCACCTATATCCCGATGTCGGTTCGCTTCAATCTCGATCGTTTCGGGCTGCGCATTTCGCTCGCGCAATGGCAAATGCTGCCGCTGGAGGACCGCAAGCTGCTCGCGCGTTTTCCCGTCGAAGACGATGCGGAGATCGAGCCCAACTTCGATCACGCGCTGTTCGAGATGCTGCGCACTCACGCGAACGTCGAACCGGAGTGGTTCACGCCGGACGAAGCGCCCGCGTGGCGCGACACGGCGAGCGTGCCTGAAAGCGTCGAGCGTCAGGCGAAGCTGGCGGGCCTCGCGGGCCCGAGCGCCGCGCGCTGGGCGGAGCTCGAGCCGTTCAAGCGCTACGTGCTGGCGAAGTTGTCGCGCAAGCAGGAGATCAACCACGACTTCATCCCGGCGATGAAGGAGTTTGGCGCGGCCGGCTAGGTGCGGCCGGCTAGGCGCACCCCACCAACTTTTTTTCACCTCCCACCCTCAACCTGTTCCGAACGCTGCCGTTATCCAAAGGTTAGCGCGTAAAAGACTCGCATCGATGCCGCCGGACGCATCGCAAGCGGCCTCGCGCTCCCGCCCGAAGAACGATCGACGTTCGGAACCCATGACTCCTTTCATCTCGAAGCGGCTGCTGATCAACATAGCGGTCGTGGCCGTCGCGCTCGGCGCAAACGTGTTCGCAGCATGCTTGCAGATCGCCGGCCAGCGTGAGGCCGACGCGCGCATGCTGCATTCGACGCACGTTCGCCAGAGCCTCGACGCGTACCAGTCGGCGCTCGACGGCGGCCTCGCCGCGCTCGGCCGCCTCGAGGCCGCGGGCGATCCGCCGCCCGTCGACGCGGCGGCGACAATGAACGCGACGCTCGCGAGTCTCGAAAGCAAGTTGCAGGGCGAACTGGCCGACGAGCCCGCGATGCTCGCCACGCTCGCCCAGGTCGGCGCGGACCGGCGCGCGCTGCAACGCGACATCGGCGATGCACTGCTCACGCGCGACGCCGACGAGCCGGCCGCCTCGCGCGCATGGACGGCGGCGTCGTACATGCACGCCGGGCTCGGGCTGCACCGTGTCGAAGCGGGCCTCGCCGCGCTGCGGGCAGCCGAGAGCCGCGCGTTGCAGGCGTCGCTCGCGGCGTCGTCGAAGGAGCGGCGGCACGCGGCGCTGTTTCTGATCGCGACCATGCTGGCGGGCGCGGCGCTCCTGATCTTCACCTTCGGCGCACGCGAAAGCAGCGCGCGCAAGAAGCTGCACAGCGTGCGCGCGCTCGGCCGCAACGACGAGCGCTTTCGCAGCCTGTTCGACGATCATCCGGTGCCGATGTATATCTTCGAGCGCGAGACGCTGCGCTTTCTCGCCGTCAATTCGGCCGCGATCAAGCAGTACGGCTATTCGGAGAGCGAGTTTCTCGACATGACGATTCGCGCGATCCGGCCCAATAGCGAGATCGGCCGGCTCGAGTCGCATTTGCAGCGCGCCGACAGCGCCGAGCGCGGCCGCACGATGGCGGGCATCTGGCATCACCGGCGCAAGGACGGCTCGGTGATAAGCGCGGACATCTCCTATCACGCGCTGAACTTCATGGGCCGCGCCGCGTTCTTCGTTCTCGCCGACGACGTCACCGAGCAGATCAACGCCGAAGCCGAGGCGCAGCGCTCGAACCAGATGCTCGAAGCGGTGATCGACAACATCCCGCAGCGCATTTTCTGGAAAGACCTGGAGTCGCGCTATCTCGGCTGCAACATGGCGTTCGCGCGCGACGCGGGTCTGTCGTATCCCGAGCAGGTGGTCGGCAAGAGCGACGCCGACATGCCGTGGCGGGCGTTCGCCGAATTGCTCAACGCGCACGACAGGGAAGTGGTCGGCACGGGCGTGCCGAAGATGAACTTCGAAGTCGACGTGGTGATAGACGGCGTGCACCGCACGACCGTCACGAGCAAGCTGCCGTTCACCGACGGCGACGGCCGCGTGATCGGCGTGCTGGGTTCGTACACGGACATCACCGAGCGCAAGCGGGCGGATCTCGCGCTGCGTCTGCAAAGCCGCGCGCTCGATGCGAGCGTCAACGCGATTCTGATCACGGCGCCTTCGCCGGCGGGCAATCTGATCGAATACGTGAACCCGGCCTTCATGCGGATCACGGGCTACGATCCCGCCGAGGTGATCGGCCATGATTGCCGCGTGCTGCAACGCGACGATCGCGAGCAGGAAGGCGTCGCGCTGATCCGCGAGGCGCTCGCCGCGAATCGCGAAGTGAGCGCGGTGGTGCGCAACTATCGCAAGGACGGCGCGCTGTTCTGGAATCAGCTTTTCATCGCGCCGGTGCCGGATGCCGAAGGCGTCATCACGCATCACATCGGCGTGATCAACGATGTCACCGACTTGATGCGCTATCAGGAACAGCTCGAATATCAGGCCAACTATGACAGCCTCACGCGCCTGCCGAATCGCAACCTGTTGCGCGACCGCTTGCAGCATGCGTTGATCGTCGCGCAGCGGCAGCACAAGGGCGTGGCTGTCGTGTTCATGGATCTCGACGGCTTCAAGAACGTCAACGACAGCCTGGGCCACAGCGTCGGCGACCGGCTGCTCGGTGTCGTCGCCGAGCGGCTCGCGCGCTGCACGCGCACGAGCGATACGGTCGCGCGTCACGGCGGCGACGAGTTCGTGGTCGTGATGACCGATACCGTCGACGAACAATCGCTGATTGCGTGGATGGAGCGCGTGCGCGCGTCGATCTCGGAACCGGTGTGGCTCGACGGAACGGAACTGTACGTGGGCTGCAGCCTGGGCGCGAGCCTGTTCCCGCAAGACGGCGACGACGCCGAAACGCTGATGAAAAAGGCCGATCTCGCGATGTATCGCGCGAAGGACATGGGGCGCAACACGTTCCAGTTCTATCAGCCCGAGATGAACGCGAGCGCGGGCGCGCGCCTTAACCTCGAGCGGCGTCTGCGGCGCGCGCTGCGCGACAACCAGTTCTTGCTGCACTACCAGCCGCAAGTCGATATTCACACTGGGCGGATTGTCGGCACCGAGGCGCTGGTGCGCTGGCGCGATCCCGAAGTGGGGCTCGTGCCGCCGTCGTCGTTCATTCCCGTTGCCGAAGAAAGCGGGTTGATCGGGCCGCTCTCGGAATGGGTGCTGCGCGAAGCGTGCCGTCAGAACAAGGCGTGGCAAGACCTCGGCTTGCCGCCGGCGCGCGTTTCCGTGAACCTGTCGGCGCGCGTGTTCCAGCAGCGCGACATTGCCAAGCTCGTGATGCAGGTGCTCGACGAAACCGGGCTCGAGCCGCGATATCTGGAACTGGAACTGACCGAAAGCGCGATCATGCGCAATGCCGAAGAAGCCGTGTCGATGCTCAACGAACTGAGCGCGCTGGGCATCGGCCTCGCAATCGACGACTTCGGCACCGGCTATTCGAGCCTCAGCTATCTGAAGCGCTTTCCGGTGGACCGGCTGAAGATCGACCGCTCGTTCGTGTCCGACATCGGCATCTCGGGCGACGACGAGACCATCACGTCGGCGATCATCGCACTCGCGCATTCGTTGAAGTTGCAAGTGATCGCCGAAGGCGTCGAGACCTCGGCGCAACTCGACTTTTTGAAAGAGCGCGCGTGCGACGAGATGCAAGGCTTCTACTTCGCGAAGCCTTTGTCGACTGATGCGATCTCCGAGCTGATGAAAGGCGGCACCGCGCACGAACCGGCGATGGCCTGAAGCCTGGCTAACGCCTGCGCCTCGCGCTCACACCGCTGGCGTACTCACGAAAACCGGCAACTGTTCCGCCGCCGCCGAAAACGCCTGCAAATGCGGGTGCGCGCTTGCGCTGACGATCTGCGGCAGCATCATCTGCGTGAAATTCCACGCGACCGCGACCGTGACTTCCGCCGCGCCGAAGCGCTCGGCCTCGGTCGGCAAGGGTGCCGCCGCGGCTTCCTGTTCGAGCTCGGCGTAGGCGGCGAGCACTTGCGCACGCACACGGTCCATCCACGGTTCATGCTGCTTGTCGGCCGGCCGCAGGTTGCGTTCGTAGACGATCTGCACGCTCTTGTCGCATGCGGCGAGCGAGAGGCCGGTCAGGCGCGCGGCGCGCAGGCAGTCGTCCGGATGCGACGGAAATAGCCGCTGCTTCGGACCGGCCAGCGACGCGAGATATTGCAGGATCACCGTCGAGTCCATCACCGTCTTGCCGTTATCGGCGACGAGCGTCGGCGCCTTGACGACCGGGTTGATCGCCGCGAACTGGTCGTAGGTGCTGAACACCGAGATGGGCGCGTGCTCGAACTCGAGCCCGAGCAGCTTCATGCAGATAGCGACCCGGCGCACGTAAGGCGAGTCGAGCATTCCGATCAGTTTCATGTCTGTCCCGTTAGACGTTCTATCATCATGCGCCGTGGGGTCGCGGCGCTCGTTGCGTGTCGCCGCGTCCCGCCGTGTCGATGCGGCGCGCTTCACCGCAATAGATTAAGCATCCCGGCGCGGCAGAAAAAGCGAAATTATGCGACGGTTTACGTCAGAATCTCTTACATGAAACGCATTCCGCCCTTGACCGCTCTGCGCTGCTTCGAGGCCGTCGCGCGCCTCGGCGGCGTCACGCAGGCGGCCCGCGAGTTGCACGTCACGCATTCGGCGGTGAGCCAGCAGATCAAGGTACTCGAAGAGGCGATGGGCGTCGCGCTTTTCGTGCGCGAAGCGCGCGGTCTGCGTCCGACCGACGAAGGCCGTCTCTACGCGCTCGAAATCCGCGCTGCGCTGCGCGACATCACGCAGGCCACGCGCCGCGTGCTCGCGCGTCCGCACGACAGCGAACTGGTGATCACTACATTGCCGTCGTTCGCGCAACATTGGCTCGTGCCGCGTCTGCCCGACTTTCGCGACGCGCATCCGTATTACCGCGTTCGTCTCGTGACGAGTTTGCAGCTTGAAGATTTGCGCCACGGTGCGAGCGATGTCGGCATTCGCATGGGCCAGGGCCATTGGCCCGACGTCGCGCATCAAAAGCTATTCGACGATGAAATGATCGTGGTCGCCGCGCCGCATTTCGCGCTCGCGCCAGGTGGCCGCTTGCCGGTGACGGCCGAAGAGGTGATCGCGTGTCCGCTGATTTCGAGTCCCGACGCGCCGTGGGCCGACTGGTGCGAAGCGGCGAAAGTCGCGCAACCGGATGCCGCGCGCGTGGTGTTGTCCGCGAACGATTCGAACGTGGTGATCGGCGCGGTATTGCTCGGCCAGGGCGTTGCGCTCGAGCGGCGCAGCCTGGTCGCGCACGCGCTCGCGCGCGGCGAGCTGGTGCAGATCACGCGGGTTCGCGTGCCTTATCGCTATCCGTACTGGCTTGTGTGGCAGCAGCGCGAAACGCTCACTGCGCAGCAGGCGCATTTCGCGCAGTGGATCGAAGGACAGGTCGACGCGTATCTGCGCGCGAATGCGGCGCTTGGGGATCAATAGCGCCGCGCTGCGGTCAGGCGGGTTCGGCGCGTTGGGGCGGATTCGGCGCGTTTCAGTCGAGCGCGGGCAGTGCGCGCGGACGGCGGTCGCTGTCGGTGGCGACGTAGGTCAGCGTGGCCTCCGTCACTTTGACGATGTCTTCCGCGAGGCTCATACGTTGCGCGTAGACCTCGACGGAAACGGTGATGGACGTATTGCCCGTCTTCACGATGTCCGCATAAAAGCTCAGCAGATCGCCGACGAACACCGGCTGCTTGAAGAGGAACGAATTGACCGCAATGGTGGCGACTCGCCCGTTCGCGCGCCGGCTTGCCGGGATCGAGCCGGCAATGTCCACCTGCGCCATGATCCAGCCGCCAAACACGTCGCCGTGGATATTGGCGTCGGCCGGCTGCGGCATGACGCGCAGCGCGCAAGGCTTTTGCGGGAGTTCGAGAATATCGGTCATCAGTTACCCTGGAAACGCGTGTTGGTTTGATTCGCCTGGCCGGCGCGGCTCACGACGCAAGCCGCGGACATTGCCAAACAGCAGAGCCGCGCCCAACGTCCAGCCATAACGAGCCGCCTCGCCGATGAAAAGCGGCGCCAGCCGGCTTCTGCGACAATAGAACGATCAGGAATTGTACGGGAAAGCGCCCAGTCAGGTCGCGACGAGGCCCCGTGCGCCGGCAGTTGGCGGCGCGCGCGTGGCGGTCGCGGCCGCTGCGAACTCCGGCATTTCCATATCTCCCCAGCCCAATCCATGCGCCGCTCGCTTCCGTCCGAACCCTCGCCGATTTCCACCCAGCCGCGCAACGACTGGCAGACGATCCTGTCTCTGCTGCCGTATCTCGCCACGTACAAATGGCGTGTCGCGTTCGCGCTGAGCTGCCTGATCGGAGCGAAGATCGCCAACCTCGGCGTGCCGATCGTGATGAAGCGGATCGTCGACAGTCTCGCGTCCGTGCAGCATCTCACGGCGCTTGGCCGCGCGCACGATTCGCCGGGCATCGTGCTGCTCGGCGGCGTCGGCTTGCTGGTGGTCGCCTATGCGGTGGTGCGGCTCTCCACGTCGCTCTTCACCGAGTTGCGCGAAATCCTCTTTTCGAAAGTCACCGAAAGCGCCGTGCGGCAACTCGCGCTCAAGGTGTTCCGGCATCTGCATGGCCTGTCGTTGCGCTTTCATCTCGAGCGGCAAACGGGCGGCATGTCGCGCGACATCGAACGCGGCACGCGCGGCATCACGCAACTCATTTCGTATTCGCTGTACAGCATTCTGCCGACGCTCGTCGAAGTCGGCCTCGTGCTCGGCTTCTTCGTCGTCAAATACGAGGCGTATTACGCCGCGGTCACGTTCGTGGCGCTGGCCGTGTACATCGTCTTCACGGTGAAGGTAACCGAGTGGCGCACGCATTTTCGCCGCACGATGAACGAGCTCGATTCGAAGGCGAACTCGCGCGCGATCGACTCCTTGCTCAACTATGAAACCGTCAAATACTTCGGCAATGAAGAGTGGGAAGCGAGCCGTTACGACGAGAACCTGAAGCGCTATCGCACCGCGGCGATCAAGTCGCAGCGCTCGCTGTCGGCGCTGAACTTCGGGCAGCAGGCGATCATCGGCACGGGGCTCGTGTTCATTCTGTGGCGCGCGACCGAAGGCGTGATGGCCGGGCGCCTCACGCTCGGCGATCTCGTGCTGATCAACACGTTCATGCTGCAGCTTTATATTCCGCTGAATTTCTTGGGCGTCGTGTATCGCGAGCTGAAGCAAAGTCTCACCGACATGGACCGCATGTTCACGCTGCTCGGCGCCGCGCAGGAAGTGCCCGATGTGCCCGGCGCGCCCGCGCTGCGAGTGAGCGGCGGGCAAGTGCGTTTCGAGCACGTCAACTTTTCATACGAGCCGGCGCGGCAGATTCTGCACGATGTGAGCTTTACGATTGCGGCGGGCACCACGACGGCCGTGGTCGGGCATAGCGGCTCGGGCAAGTCGACGCTCGCGCGGCTGATGTTCCGCTTCTACGATCTGGACCGCGCGACGGGCGGCGCAATCACCATCGACGGTCAGGATATTCGCGACGTGGCGCAGGCGTCGTTGCGCGCGTCGATCGGCACGGTGCCGCAGGACACGGTGCTGTTCAACGATTCGATCTACTACAACATCGCTTATGGGCGGCCTTCGGCGACGCGCGACGAAGTGATCGCGGCGGCGCGCGCGGCGCATATCCACGAGTTCATCGAAGGACTGCCGAAAGGCTATGACACGCCGGTCGGCGAGCGCGGCCTGAAGCTCTCGGGCGGCGAGAAGCAGCGCGTCGCGATTGCGCGGACCATCCTGAAGAATCCGCCGATTCTACTGTTCGACGAGGCCACGTCCGCACTCGATTCACGTTCGGAACGCGCGATCCAGCACGAGCTCGATCAGATCGCGCGCGAACGCACGACGCTGATCATCGCGCACCGGCTGTCGACGGTGGTGCACGCTCAGCAGATCATCGTGATGGACAAGGGGCGCATCGTCGAGCGCGGCACGCATGCCGAACTGTTGCGCGCAAACGGCCTGTTCGCGCAGATGTGGGCGTTGCAGCAGCAACGCGCGGCCGAGACGTCGGAAGTGGTGGAGAGTGCCGGCGCTGCGGCGATGCCTGACAGCGCGGAACTGCCGGCGCGTTGAACGCAAACTCAGCGCGACCGCACCGCGATCTCAGCGCGACCGCAACCTCTCATCGAGTTGCTGAAGCTGCGCCGGCGTGCCGACGTTTTCCCACAAGCCTTCGTATAACTCGCCGGTCGCAAGACCGCGTGCGATCGTTTCGCGGTAATACGGCGTGAGCGCGCGTCGCGTGCCACGCGGAAGATCGCGGAACATGCGCGTGTCATAGAGTCCGATATTGCCGAACGTGAAGCGCGGCGCGCCGTCGAGCGACAACACATCGTCCTTGAGCGCAAAGTCTCCGTTCGGATGAAACGGGGGATTCGGCACCATGACGAGATGCATGCCCGGCTCGGGCAAAGCCTTCAATGCGTCGGCGCGCGCGCTCAACCTGCTGTAATCGAAGTCCGCGTACACGTCGCCGCTCACCGCGACGAACACTTCGCTTGCCCCGTTATCTTCGATCAGCGCCAGCGCCTGCACGATGCCGCCCGCCGTCTCGAGTGCTTCACGCTCGGGCGAATAGCGCAGTTCGACGTGCCAGCGTGAACCGTCGCCGAGCGCGGCTTCGATCTGCTCGCCGAGCCACGCGTGATTGATCACGATGGTTTCAAAGCCCGCGCGCGCGAGCCGTTCGATCTGCCAGACAATGAGCGGCTTGCCGCCCGCTTCGAGTAAAGGCTTCGGACACGCGTCCGTCAACGGACGCATGCGCTCGCCGCGGCCCGCGGCGAAAATCATCGCTTTCTTCAGAGGCATTGTGATTGTTCAGAACGTGTAGCCGATTTCATTCGCGCGGCCTTCGAGATCGTCGAGCAGCTTGCCGAACTGACGCAGCGGTGCATAACGTTCGGCCACCTTGCGCGCATAGCCGATGAAGCGCGGCAAGTCGTTCATGTAATGCGCCTTGCTGTCGCGGTAATTGATGCGGCAGAAGAGACCCAGCACCTTGATATGCCGTTGCAGACCCATCCATTCGATCTGCCGATAGAACTCGCCGAAATCGGGATCGACGGGCAGGCCGGCTTTCTTCGCGCGTTCCCAGTAGTACACGAAGCAATCGAGCTCGAACTCCTCGTCCCAACTGAGGAAGGCGTCGCGCAACAAGGACGCGACGTCGTAAGTGATTGGACCGTATACCGCGTCCTGGAAGTCGAGCACGCCGGGGTTGGCCGCGCGGCTTGCTTCGCCGGCCGCACCTGGCGCTGCGCACACCATCAGATTGCGCGGCATGAAATCGCGCAGCATGAACACTTGCGGCTGCGCCCGCGCGCTCGCGATCAGCAGCGCGAACGTGCGGTCGAGCAGGCCGCGCGTATTGTCGTCGACCTCGCGCCCCAGGTGCCTGCCGATGAACCACTCCGGCATCAGCTCCATCTCGCGGCGCAGGAACGCTTCGTCGAACGGCGGCAGCACGTCTTCGCGCGATGTCAGTTGCCAGCGGATCAGCGCGTCGAGCGCGTCGCGCATCAGCGTGCGTGCGCGGCGCGGCTCGTTATCGTTTTGCGCGGCCGTGAGCGCGCCGAGGTACGACGCGGTGCCGAGATCGGTGACGAGCATCAAGCCCGCGTCGAAATCCACTTCGAGGATGCGCGGCACATGCACGTTGGCCGCTTCGAGCAACTGCGCGACCTGCACGAACTCGCGGCATTTTTCGGGCGGCGGCGCGTCGACCGCGATCAGCGTGCCGGCGTTTTCGCCTTCCGCCGCCTTACCGGCGAGCCGGAAATAGCGGCGAAAGCTCGCGTCGGACGAAGCGGGCGCGAGCGTGCTGATGTCGAGTGCATAACGGGCCGCGTGGCCTTGCAGCCAGGCCTTGAGCCGTTCGAGGCGGCTGTCGGCGGGATGGTGTGTGAAGTCTTGGGAAGGGGGCAGCGTCATGAAAACCGGCGGCAAATTCAGAGGGACAACGTCTTGCCATATAATACCCCACGACTTTTTTGACGCGACTCACGCCAGCTTTCGCGTATTCCGCTTTACCGCCCGCCTCACCGTTCGGAGATTGTAAATATTGTGTGCAGCCGACTGTCACGGTCGTGGTGTGCAGGCGGTGGATCGTGACTGCAAAAGCTGACGGACGGGCCGATTCGCCAAACGATACATGCCGCCTAGACAGCTTTCCCAAACGAATCCCTCTTGTGCCGCGATGCCGCGCAAAAGGCGGCTCGTCGCGGCGTTGATCGCCGTACCGGGCCTCGTGCCCGCGCTTGCTCACGCCCAACTGGTCGGTGAGGCGGCGCAGCCGCAGCCAATCGATCCACCGTGGGGCATGCAACTCGCTCCGCAACTCGAAGACCATGTGCTGCAGCCGGGACAGAAGCCGGCCACGTTCGTGCTCGGCGATTCGACCAACGGCACGACGGACCAGGACATGGCCGTCAAGGGCGCGGCCGAAGTGCGCCGCGGTACGGTCGTCATCAAGTCCGACGCGCTGCATTACGATCAGGACTCGGACATGGCCGATGCATACGGCCAGGTTCACATCAGCAACAACGGTACAACCTTCGCGGGGCCAGAGGCGCACATGCGCGTGGATTCGAGCGAAGGCTTCATGACCGCGCCCAAGTATCACTTCAACGTGACGGGCGGTTCGGGCAGCGCGGAGCGCGTCGATCTGCTCGACAACGAGCGCTCGGTGTTCACGAAGGGCACCTACACGGCCTGCGCGTGCGCGGATAATCCGGCGTGGTACATCAAGGGCAGCGAGTTCGATTTCGATACCGGCGCCGACGAAGGCGTGGCCTACAACAGCGTGCTGTTTTTCCAGGGCGTGCCGGTGTTCGCGTCGCCGTGGCTGTCGTTTCCGCTGTCGGGCGAGCGGCGCAGCGGTATCTTGCCGCCCACCTTCTCGCTCAGTTCGACGAACGGTTTCGAACTGTCGGTGCCGTATTACTTCAACATCGCGCCGAATCGCGATCTGACGGTCACGCCGCGGATCATTTCGAAGCGCGGCGTGCAGTTGCAGAGCACCTTCCGCTATCTGTCGCCCACGTATTCGGGCTCGATTACCGGCGAGTACCTGCCGAACGACCGGCTGACGAAGACCAACCGCTACGCGCTGTATATCCAGCACAACCAGAACTTCGGCAACGGGTTCGGCGGCTACATCTACTACAACAAGGTTTCGGACAATACGTATCCGGAAGACCTGTCGTCGTCGTCGAATCAGTTCATGAACGGCACCCAGCTCCTGTATCAGCAGGAGGCCGGGTTGACCTACAACAACGGCCCGTGGTCCGTGCTCGCGCGCGAACAGCACTGGCAGACGCTCACGCCGTCGGTCGCGCCGTATGGCCGCGAGCCGCAGTTGAACGTGAGGTACGCGAAGTACAACGTGGGCGGCTTCGACTTCGGCGCCGAAGCGGACTACACGAATTTCCGCATCACGACCGCGGACATGACCCAGGGTCAACGGGTGATGTTCAACCCGTATATTTCGTACTCCGTGGTGGGGCCGGGTTATTTCGTCACGCCGAAGGTGCAGTGGCACTTCGCGTCGTACAACCTGAACAACATCAGCAACGATGTGCCCGCCGGCACGCCGAAGAATTTCACCGAATCGATCCCCACGCTGACGTTCGACACCGGTCTGATTTTCGACCGCTCGGTCCGGCTCTTCGGCGAGGATTACATCCAGACGCTGGAACCGCGCCTGTACTACGTGTACACGCCGTATCGCAACCAGCAGTCAGCGCCGCTCTTCGATACCGCCGAATCCGACTTCGGGCTCGCCGAAATCTTCACGCCGAACACGTTCGTCGGCAACGACCGTATCGCGGATGCAAACCGCCTGACCGCGGCCCTCACCACGCGCTTCATCAACCCGGCAACGGGCGACGAACGCGCGCGCTTCGTGATCGCGCAGCAGTACTATTTCCGCGATCAGCGCGTCACGCTGACGCCGACGCAGACGAGCACGCAGGCCACCCATTCCGACCTGATCGTGGGCGCGTCGCTCAAGCTCGGGGCCGGTTTCGCGTCGGAAACTGCGTTCCAATATAATGCGGACAACAACCAGCTGGTCAAGACGAGCGTCGGCTTCGGATTCAGTCCGGCAACCGGCAAGGTGCTCAACGTCGCGTATCGGTACACGCGCGCGAACACCACGCTCGACAACGAGCCTATCAACCAGGTGCTGGTGTCGGGGCAATGGCCGCTGGCGCATCGGGTGTTCGGTGTCGGGCGCTTCAATTACGATCTGGGCGGACATCGCATCGTCGACGGACTCGTTGGTCTGCAGTACGACGCAGATTGCTGGACGCTCGGCGCGGGTCTTCAGCGCTACGCAAACGGGCTGAATACGTCGGGGCAGCACCAGTCGAGCACGCGCTTTCTCGCGCAGTTGACGTTCAAGGGCTTGTCGAGCGTCGACAACGGGCTGATTGCCGCGTTCCGCAGCAGCGTGGCGGGCTATACGCCGCTGCCGCCACCGCCGCCGCCGGAGTCGCGGTTCATCAATTACGAATGACGCTCGCCCGGTCGTTCATCGAATGCGAAAAGACGGGCCAGGCGTGCCCGACATCATTGGAGTATCTGTGGCAATCATGAAAAAGCTTCGCTTGGCAACGCTCGCGGCAGGTCTCGCCGCCGTGGCGTCTTTCCTGTCGGTGGCGCCGGTGCACGCGCAGGCGCTTGCCGGCAACCGGGGCCAGACGGTCGACACGATCGCCGCAGTGGTCAACAACGGTGTCATCACGCGGCGTGAACTCGAAGAACGCGTGAGCCTCATCACGCGCCGCCTGAACCAGCAAAACGCGCCGATTCCGCCGGCCGACCAGTTGCGTCAGCAGGTGCTCAACCAGATGGTGCTGGAACGCATCCAGTTGCAGAAGGCGAAGGAAGACGGCATCAATATCGACGACGCAGCCGTGCAGAAAACGCTCGAGCGGCTCGCGCAGGCGAACAACCTGTCGCTCGACGTCTACCGCGCGCGTATCGAGGCGCAAGGCGTGCCCTGGACCACGTTCACGAGCGACGCGCGTACCGAACTGACGCTCTCGCGTCTGCGTGAGAAGGAAGTGGACAGCAAGGTCACGGTGTCGGACGCGGAAGTCGCGAACTACATCGCAAGTCAGCGCGGCCCGAACGCGGGTGCGACGAGCGACCTGCACCTGGAGCACATTCTGCTAAAGGCGCCGCTGAACGCGCCGCAACCCGACATCGAGGCGGCTCAGAAGAAGGCCGAGGCATTGCTCGCCGAAGCGAAGGGCGGCGCCAACTTCGAAAAGCTCGCGAAGTCGAATTCGCAGGCGCCGGATGCGTCGAAGGGCGGCGACATGGGCTACGCGGCGCCGTCGAAGCTGCCGCCGGAGTTCGTCAAGGCGGTGTCGGCACTGCGTCCGGGCCAGGTCAATCCGGAAGTGATCCGCACCAGCGACGGCTTCGAGGTCGTGCGTCTCGTCGATCGCCGTGCCGGTCAGGGCACGAGTTCGGATGCGCCCAAGCTCGTGCAAACGCATGTGCGCCACATTCTGCTGCGCGTCGGCGACGGCATGTCGGAGCCGCAAGCGCGTCAGAAGCTGCTCGAAATCAGGAAGGAAATCGCCGCGGGCGGCGACTTCTCGAAGTTCGCCAGCACCTATTCGCAAGACGGTTCATCGTCGCAAGGCGGCGACCTGGGCTGGATCAGCCCCGGTGAGACGGTGCCCGAATTCGAGCGCGCGATGAACTCGCTGCAGGACGGCCAGATCAGCGACCCGGTGCGCAGCGAATACGGTTATCACCTGATTCAGGTGCTGGAGCGCCGCGAAGCGCAAGGCTCGATTGCACAGCAAATGGATCTTGCGCGCCAGGCGATCGGTCAGCGCAAGGCCGAGCAGGCTTACGCCGACTGGCTGCGCGAACTGCGCGATACTGCGTACGTCGAAGTCAAGCCTGATCTGTCGAGCATTCGGTAATCGTCATGAACACCGCCGCCCAGTCCGCCAGCTTGCCGTTGCAGATCGCGATCACGACCGGCGAGCCGGCCGGCGTCGGTCCCGAACTGACGGCGCAGGCGCTCGCGGGCGCGGCGACGCATTGGCCCGGCGCACAGTTCACGGTGCTGGGCGATTCGGCGCTGCTCGCCGAACGGGCGCGCGCGGTAGGTGTCGACTGGAGCGCGCTCGCCGCGCAGGCGGGGCGCATTCGCATGCAGCATCGGCCGCTCGGCGCGCCGGCGGTCGCGGGCAAACTGAACGCGGCCAATGGGCGCTACGTGCTCGATCTGCTGGATAGCGCTATCGATGGCGCAATGGCCGGCACCTTCGACGCGATCGTCACCGCGCCGCTGCAAAAGAGCACGATTAACGACGCCGGCGTGCCCTTTACCGGCCATACCGAATATCTCGCCGAGCGCACGCACACGCCGCGCGTGGTGATGATGCTGGCGGGCACCGGCAAGCGTCCGTTGCGGGTCGCGCTCGCGACCACGCATCTGCCGCTGAAAGACGTTTCCGCCGCGTTGACGCAGCAAGGTCTCGTCGAGACGTTGCGCATTGTCGATCACGACTTGCGGCATCACTTCGGCTTGCCCGCGCCGCGCATTCTCGTGACGGGGCTCAATCCGCATGCAGGCGAAAACGGCTATCTCGGGCGCGAGGAAATCGACGTGATCTCGCCCGCGCTGAAGCTCGCGAACGGTGAAGGCATCGACGCGCGCGGTCCTTATCCGGCCGACACGCTGTTTCAGCCGCGTTATCTGGACGAAGCCGACTGCGTGCTTGCCATGTTCCACGATCAGGGCTTGCCGGTACTGAAGTACGCGACGTTCGGCGAAGGCATCAACATCACGCTGGGCTTGCCGATCATCCGCACGTCGGTCGATCACGGCACCGCGCTCGATCTCGCCGGCACCGGCCGCGCCGACGCGGGCAGCCTGATCGCCGCCATCGACACAGCGGTGTCCATGGCGCAACATCGCCGCGCGGGCTGATTCAACGCTGCCGCGGCAGCCTCGCGCGTCGTCTCTTTTCAAGCAGTGCTCTTTCTTTAGCGTTTCTTCGATGTCCACCAGCAGACAGCAGCAGGGCCGCCACCAAGGTCATATCGCGCGCAAGCGTTTCGGGCAGAACTTTCTGGTCGACATGGGCGTGATCGATTCGATCGTCGACGTGATCCGGCCGCAACGCGGCGAGCGCATGGTCGAAATCGGGCCGGGGCTCGGCGCGCTCACGCAGCCGCTGATCGAGCGGCTCGCCACGCCCGAGGCGCCGCTGCATGCCGTCGAGCTGGACCGCGATCTGATCGGGCGTCTGAAGAACAAGTTCGGCGAGCTGCTCGAACTGCATGCGGGCGATGCGCTCGCGTTCGACTTCGGCTCGCTGGCCGCGCCTGGCGACGCGCCGTCGCTGCGCATTGTCGGCAATCTGCCGTACAACATTTCGAGCCCGCTGCTGTTTCATCTCGTGTCGTTCGCGCCTCGCGTGATCGATCAGCACTTCATGCTGCAAAACGAGGTGGTGGAGCGGATGGTGGCCGAGCCGGGCACGAAGGCGTTCAGCCGTCTTTCGGTGATGCTGCAATATCGCTATGTGATCGACAAGCAGCTCGACGTGCCGCCCGAGGCGTTCCAGCCGCCGCCGAAAGTCGATTCCGCGATCGTGCGAATGATTCCATATGCACCGCACGAACTGACGCCCGTGGACGAGCGCGTGCTCGGCGAGGTGGTCACCGCGGCCTTCTCGCAGCGTCGCAAGATGCTGCGCAACACGCTGGCTGCATTCCGCGATCGCGTCGACTTCGAGGCGATCGGCTTCGACCTGCAACGCCGCGCCGAAGATGTGCCGGTCGCCGAATATGTGCGCGTCGCGCAGATCGTGGCGGCCAGGGCCTGATACGCGGCTCAGTGGCGGCGTGGCTTTGCGACGGACGCCTCGCCGCTTTTATAGCCGGCATATAGCGAGCGTATAGCGGATAGTGCGCGCTACGTTCCCGCCCGTTTCCCCGGCGCATTGACGAGCGCGATACCGGTCAGCACGAGCGCCGCGGCCATCAGAAAGCGCAAGCTGAACGACTCGCCGAGCAGCAGCACGCCGAAGGTCACGCCAAAGAGCGGCGTCAGAAACGAGAACACCGACAGCCGCGACGCGACATAGCGCGTGAGCAGCCAGAACCACACCAGATAGCTGACGAACGCGACTACCACCGCCTGATACGCGAGGCTCGCGACCGCGAGCGGCGTGACCGTATCGACATGCGCCTCGCCGAGCGCCAGCGCCATCACGAGCAGGACCACGGCCGACACAGTCAGTTGATAGAAGAGCGTCTTGCTCGCGCTCGACTGCGCGAGCCGCGTGGCGCGCACCACGACGGTCGTCGCGGCCCACGCGACGCCTGCCAGCACGCCGAGCGCGTCGCCGGCCACCGCGGCCAGTGACGAGCCGCTCGCCGTGGCGCCATGCAGGAAGCCATCCGCGAAAGCCAGCGCGATGCCCGCGAACGCGACGACAATGCCGATCCATTGGATGCGCCGCATCCGCTCGCCGTCGACGAACCAATGCAGCCCGAGCGCCGTAAAGCACGGCGCGGTGTACAGAAAGACCGCCATGCGCGACGCGCTGGTCAGCGTCAGCCCGAGGAAGATGCACACGAATTCGGCGGCGAACAGGACGCCCGCCAGGAGACCTGCGGCGAGCGTGCCGTCGTCGCGAAAGAGCGGCGTGCCGCGCGAGCGAGCCCAGCCCCACACGAGCAACGCCGCGATGGTCGAGCGCAAGCCTGCCTGAAATAGCGGCGGCAACGCGGCGTTGGTGCTTTTGATGGCGACTTGCTGGAAGCCCCAGATCGCGCACAAGCCGACCATCAGCAGGACGGCGAAGCCATCGGGGGCGCGGCGCGCGGGCAGGGCGGTGGTGCTCATGGGCGATGTCGTGAGAGGAAGGCAAGACGGTTGAACGGCGCAGCACGTACCATATCAAACCCGCCGGCCCGCCCGGCCGATGCCCCCACCGCCTACGCGTGCTTCCTATAACTCGCAAGTCCTTTTGCTGATTTTGCGCAACGCCCGCGCAACACCTCGCGCAACACCTATTTCTTACCGTCCTTATTTCGCGCTAAGGTTCGACGACAGCGCCGTGAGCACTGCCTGTCAGTACGTTAGTGCGCACTGTGTCGCCGATTCCGGGCTTCTGTAGGAAGCCGACCTCGCGGACGCTGCGCCGCGTCAGCAGTCAAACTCTATCCGCGCAAAGCGGAGCCGATACGAGGAAACGACATGATGACCCTCAGCAGAGGCGCGGCCGTTGTCACGTTGATGTCGCTCGGCTGTCCGGCCGCGCACGCCCAATCGAGCGTGACGCTGTACGGCGTGGTCGACGAGAGCGTGCGCTATCTGACGCATGCCAACAAGGCCGGCGATTCGTCGCTCGGACTCGGCACCGGCGGCATGACGCAAAGCCGCTGGGGGCTCAAGGGCGTCGAGGATCTGGGCGGCGGCTGGTCGACCTTCTTCAAGCTCGAGAACCGCATCTACATCAACAGCGGGCAGAGCGACCCGACCTTGCCGTTCTTCAACGAAGCGCAGATCGGTGTGCGCTCCACTTCCTACGGCCAGGTGATTTTCGGCCGTCAGTACAACGTGATGATTGAAGGCATCACGGTAGGCGGCTACGGCAGCAATCCGTGGATTCCGTACGATTTCAGCTTTCAGCCCGAAGTGACGATGACAGGCGGCATCTGGACCAGCAACCAGGTGCAGTATCAGGCGAAGTACAACGGACTCACCTTTGCAGCGGGCTACGCGTTCGGCGGCAATGCCGGCAACTCGTACGGCAGCCAGATCGGCGCGGCGGCGGCCTATGCGCCGGCGGGAGGACCGTTCACCGTCGGCGGCGCGTATGAGGAGTCGAAAGACTCGGTCAACGGCGCGTCGGCGAAAGCGTGGACATTCGGCGGCTCGTACACGTGGGACAAGACGCGCTTTTCGCTCGGCTATATCGTCAATCGGGCCGACGCCGGTTTCTCCACGTTCGCCAACGGACCCTTTTCCGCCGCCTCGCTGACCGCGCTCAAGTACACCGACTTCTCGCGACGACGCATGTTCATGGGCGGCATCACGCAGCAGATCGGCAACGCGTGGCATGTGGCGGCGAATGTCTGGCGGACCTTGCAGGACGGCAAAACTCCCGCGAAAGACGGCTCGGCGTGGCAATACCAGCTCGTCGCCGACTACAACCTGTCGAAGCGCACGGACGTCTACGTCGAAGGCGATTATTCGCTGTATCGCGGCGACTTGATCGGCGCGCAATTGCAGGGCGTGAATGCCGTGGGCCTCGCGCAGAAAGGCTCGCAAATCGGCTTGATGGCGGGGCTGCGGCATCAGTTCTGAAGCGTTGCGAAGCGCGTTTCACACGTCGATTGCGAGCATTGCGTCCGCTGCAACGGCGGGCGATTCCGGGTACATTGACGGTCTCGACGTCAAAGCAACAGGGAGTACACGATGCGCCTGCTTCACACCATGCTCCGGGTCGGCGACCTGGACCGTTCAATCGCGTTTTACACCGAACTGCTCGGCATGAAGTTACTGCGCCGCGACGATTATCCGGATGGCAAGTTCACGCTGGCGTTCGTCGGCTACACGGATGAGCGCGACGGCACCGTCATCGAATTGACGCATAACTGGGACACGCCGTCCTATGACCTCGGCAACGGTTTCGGCCATCTCGCCGTGGAAGTGGAAGACGCCTACGCCGCCTGCGAAAAAATCAAGGCGCAAGGCGGCACGGTGGTGCGCGAAGCGGGCCCGATGAAACACGGCACGACCGTGATCGCATTCGTGACCGATCCGGACGGCTACAAGATCGAGTTCATCCAGAAGAAGAAGTAACGCGGGCCACGGGCCTTAAAGCGTCGGCAGCAGTTCAGGCGGATGCGACTTGAGCGTCTGCCGCGCTTCGCGGAATTCCGGGAAGATCGATTCGACCGTTTGCCAGAAGCGCGGGCTGTGGTTCATTTCGCGCAGATGCGCGAGTTCGTGCGCAACCACGTAATCGATAATCGAAAGCGGGAAGTGAATCAGCCGCCAGTTCAGGCGAATCTTGCCGTCGCTCGAACAACTGCCCCAGCGCGTGGCCGCTGACGAAAGCGCGTACGCGCGATAGTTGACGCCCAGCTTCTCCGCGTAAATTGCAAGGCGCTCGCCGAACACACGCTTCGCTTCGCCCTGCAACCAGCCTTGCACGCGGTCCTTGATCTGCTGCGGATCGGCTTGCAAAGGCAGCGGCACTTGCAGCGCGGAATCTTCCGCGCTGAACGCGAGCGTGCCTTGCGGCGAGCCGAGCCTCACATGCACCGGCTGACCGAGATAGGGCACTTGCGCGCCGTCTTTCCAGTCGACCTTCGGCAACGCGCGCTGTTCGACGCGCGTTTGCCATTCGATCAGCTTCGTGAAAATCCAGCGCTGCTTCTCGGTGATCGCGGTTTCGATATCGGCGAGCGTGACCCAGCGCGGCGCCGTGATCGTGAGGCCGGTGCTGTCGATGGCAAAGCCAATCGAGCGGCGCGCCGAACGCTTGAGCGCGTAATGCAGCGTGCGTGAGCCGATCACCAGTTTGCGCAGCTTGCTGCCGTCGGGTGCAAGCGGGACAGCGGGCTGCTGCCCGTGAGGCGTCGCTGTAGGTGCGGACGGCGAAGGAGACGACGACGTCGAACCCGGCTCTGCAAAGAGCGGGAGATCGAGTTGCCGGTTATCGAGCGCCGCGGCGGGCTGCGGCGTAGGAGACTTCTGCATCGGATTCGGCTTCGCGCAAGTACGCCTTCGAGGGCGTGGGCGCGTCAGATTGGTGCGGCGGCGGAACTGCTATCCGCCGCGCGATACGCAGTGGGATCGATGCGACGCATTTCAGCTTCGATCCACTGTTCGACGCGCGTGTTCACTTCATCGGGCGTGAGCCCCGTGGTGTCGATCGGCTTGCCGATTGACACTGTGACTATACCCGCATATTTGAGAAACGAGTTGCGAGGCCACACGCGTCCGGCGTTGTGCGCGATGGGCACGACGGGCGCGCCGGTGGCGATCGCGAAGCGCGCGCCGCCGGTTTTGTACTTGCCCTGCTTGCCGGTCGGCGTGCGCGTGCCTTCCGGAAACATAATGACCCATGCGCCTTCGGCCATGCGCGCCTTGCCTTGTCTGATCACCGACTCGAACGCGTATTTGCCTTCCTTGCGGTCGATGTGAACCATCTTCAGGAGACCGAGCGCCCAGCCGAAAAACGGCACGTACAGCAGCTCGCGCTTGAACACATAGCACAGCGGCCGCGGCATCAATGCGGGAAACGCGAGCGTCTCCCATGCCGATTGATGCTTCGACAGTAGCACGGCCGGACCGTTGGGCAGGTTCTCCATGCCTTCGAGCGTGTAGCGGATGCCGGTCAGCCAGCGAGCGACGATGACCGTGACACGGCACCAGCCCGCCGCCATCCAGTAGCGCTTGTCGGCGCGCATGAACGGAAACGCGATGAAGCACGCGGTCGCGTAGGGCACCGTGAATACGACGAAGTAGATCAGCAGCAGCAAGGAACGAATGAAGCGCATCGGCGTGGTCTGTGAGGGTTGGGGACGCGCGACGTGCGCGTCACTCTTGAGCGTCGGCGAGGAAGTCGAGCACGAACGCGCGCAGATCGTCGTGGACCGTGGTGCCTTCCGGCAGTCCGCCGGCCGCGAGCGTTTTGCGGCCCTTGCCAGTCAGCACCAGATGAACCGGATGGCCGAGCGACGCGCCCGCTTGCAGATCGCGCATCGCGTCGCCGACTACCGGCGTGTTCTCAGGGGCGACCTCGAAACGCTCGTTGATCATCTTCAGCATGCCGGCTTTCGGCTTGCGGCATTCGCAGTGATCTTCCGCCGTGTGCGGGCAGAAGAACACGGCGTCGATGCGCCCGCCGACCGAAGCCGCCATGCGATGCATCTTCAGATGCATCGCGTTGAGCGCGTTCATGTCGAACAGACCACGGCCGATGCCCGACTGGTTCGTCGCGATCGCCACGCGATAGCCCGCCTGGCTCAGACGCGCGATGGCTTCGAGCGAGCCCGGCAGCGCGACCCACTCGTCCGGCGACTTGATGAACGCGTCCGAATCGACGTTGATCACGCCGTCGCGGTCGAGAATGACTACTTTCTTGGTCGGCATGGCGTGCGGCTCAGGCGGCGAGCCGGGAAATGTCCGCGACGCAATTCATCTGCTGATGCAGCGCGCCGAGCAGGGCCAGGCGGTTTGCACGCAGCGACGGATCTTCCGCGTTGACCATCACGTCGTTAAAGAAAGTGTCGACCGGTTCGCGCAGCGCGGCGAGCGCGGTCAGCGCGCCGGTGTAGTCGCGTGCGGCGAGTTGCGACTGCACGCGCGGCGCAACCTGTTCGAGCTGTGCATGCAGCGCTTTTTCCGCTGCTTCAACTAACAACGCGGGCTGCACGCCGCCGCTCGCGCTAGCGCTTTCCGACTTCTTCAGAATGTTCGAGATGCGCTTGTTGGCTGCCGCGAGCGATGCCGCTTCGGGCAACGCCGCGAATTCGCGCACGGCATCGAGACGCGCGACGATGTCGTCGAGGCGCGTCGGATTGAGCGCGAGCACCGCGTCGATTTCGCCCGGCGCGTGGCCGCGTTCGCGCAGCAAACCGCGCAGACGGTCCATGCTGAAGTCGTAAATGGCTTGCGTCGAATCGGCGACGTTCGGCACCGCGGCGAATTGCGCGTAAGCCGTGCGCAGCAGTTCGACGAAGTCCACGGCCAGTTGCTTTTCAACAAGAATGCGCAGCACGCCGAGCGCATGACGGCGCAGCGCGAACGGGTCTTTTTCGCCGGTGGGTTGCAGGCCGATGCCCCAGATGCCGACGAGCGTTTCGAGCTTGTCGGCGAGCGCGACGACCGTACCGGTCGCTGTGCTCGGCAACGCGTCGCCCGAAAAACGCGGCTGATAGTGTTCCGAGCACGCGAGCGCGACTTCTTCCGGCTCGCCGTCGTGGCGCGCGTAGTACGTGCCCATCGTGCCTTGCAGCTCGGGGAATTCGCCGACCATGTCGGTGATCAAATCCGCCTTCGCGAGACGCGCGGCACGTTTGGCGAGCGCGACGTCGGCGCCGATCAACGCGGCGATCGCGCCGGCCAGCGCTTCGACACGCTCCATGCGTTGCAGCGCCGAGCCGAGCTTGTTGTGATACACGACGTTCGCGAGCAACGGCACGCGATCGGCGAGCGGCTTCTTCTTGTCCTGCTCGAAGAAGAACTTCGCGTCGGCAAGACGCGGACGCACCACACGTTCATTGCCTTCGATAATGTCGCCCGGCGTGGCCGTTTCAATGTTCGACACGATCAGGAAGCGCGAACGCAGCTTGCCGTTTGCATCGGTCAGCGCGAAGTATTTCTGATTCGTCTGCATCGTGAGGATCAGACATTCCTGCGGCACTTGCAGGAACTCGTCCTCGAAACGGCATGCGTAGACCACCGGCCATTCGACCAGCGACGTCACTTCATCGAGCAGCGATTCGGGCATCACGACCTGGTCGCCGTCAGCGTGCGCGAGCAGATGCGTGCGGATCGTTTCCTTGCGATCAGCGAAGTTCGGGACCACGCGGCCTTTGTGCATCAGCGTGTCCGCGTAGGAATCGGCGTGCTGGATCTGCACGAAACCTTCGGACAGGAAGCGATGGCCGAGCGTGGTGTCGTCGGCGTCGATGCCGAGCGCACTGACCGGCACCACCTGGTCACCATGCAGCGCGGTCAGGCGATGCGCCGGACGCACGAACTGCACGTTCGAGCCGTCGGGACGCTGATACGTCATCACCTTCGGAATGGGCAGCTTGCTGAGCGTTTCGTCGAGCGCGGCTTGCAAGCCTTCCGCGAGCGTCGCGCCCGGCGCGGCATAGCGCAGGAAGAAGGCTTCGGCCTTGCCGTCTTGCGCGCGTTCGAGGTCGCTAATGGAAAAATCGGGGAAGCCGAGCGCGGCCAGTTTCTTCGCGAGCGGCGCGGTGGGCTGGCCGTCTTTATCGAGCGCGACGGAAACCGGCAGCACTTTTTCGCGAACGTGTTTTTCCGGCGCGACCGTGCGCACGTTTTTCACCGTGACCGCGAGGCGTCGCGGCGTCGCGTAACGTTCGAACGACAGTTGGCCTTCGATCAGATCGCGCCCGGCGAGGCGTTCCGCGATGCCTTCGGCAAAAGCGTCGCCGAGACGGGCGAGCGCCTTGGGCGGCAGTTCCTCGGTCAGCAGTTCGACCAGCAGGGTAGCTTGATGGGATTGAGTCATTTCTTGATGTTCTCGTCAGTCCTGGTCGATCTTGCGTTCGACTTTCAGCGGCGGCGCCCAAGCCGGCATGGCGGCGTCCTGCTCGTCGGTCGTGAGGCCGGGCACGCCGTGCACCGGATTGCCGAGCATCGGGAAGCCGAGCTTCTCGCGCGAATCGTAATAAGCCTGCGCGACAAGACGCGACAGCGCGCGAATCCGGCCGATGTAGGCCGCGCGCTCCGTCACGGAAATCGCGCCGCGCGCGTCGAGCAGGTTGAACGTGTGGCCGGCCTTCAGCACGAGTTCATAGGCGGGCAGCGCGATCTGCGCTTCGATCATGCGCTTCGCTTCCGCCTCGTAGCTGTTGAAGAACGTGAACAGCAGATCGACGTTCGCGTGCTCGAAGTTGTACGTGGACTGTTCGACTTCGTTCTGGTGGTACACGTCGCCGTAGGTCAGGCGCCGCGTTTCCGGGCCGTTCGGGCCTTGCTCTTCCCACTCGGTCCAGATGAGGTCGTAGACGTTCTCGACCTTTTGCAGATACATCGCGAGACGCTCGAGGCCGTAGGTGATTTCGCCGAGCACCGGCTTGCAATCCAGACCGCCGACCTGCTGGAAGTACGTGAATTGCGTCACTTCCATGCCGTTTAGCCACACTTCCCAGCCGAGGCCCCAGGCGCCGAGCGTGGGGTTTTCCCAGTCGTCTTCGACGAAGCGCACGTCGTTCTGCTTCAGATCGAAGCCGAGCGCTTCGAGCGAGCCGAGATACAGATCGAGGATATTTTCCGGCGCCGGCTTCAGCACGACCTGGTATTGGTAGTAATGCTGCAGACGGTTCGGATTCTCGCCGTAGCGGCCGTCTTTCGGGCGGCGCGACGGTTGCACGTACGCCGCGCGCCACGGCTCCGGGCCGATCGCGCGCAGGAAGGTGTGGACGTGCGAGGTGCCCGCGCCGACTTCCATGTCGATCGGCTGGAGCAACGCGCAACCCTGCTTATCCCAATAGGACTGCAGTGTCAGGATGATTTGCTGAAACGTGAGCATGAAGTGCCTTTCGGGCATGGGGCCGCGCCGCGGGCGCGTGAGCGCGCGGGGCGGCCGTGGAGCGAAGTGCTAAACCGGAGATTTTAACGGAAAGGCGGGGGGGTGTCCGTTTTGGGAGGGGGAGCGGCTCTCGTCAGCGGAGGCCTTCACGCCACCGCCAACTCCACCTTCGGCGAAAACGAATCGCTTTGCGCAACCGGCCACCATTTCTCATACAACGAGTAACGATAATTCCGGTTGAGAAGATCGTTCGGCTCGAGATACTTCAGCAGCTCGGACATCAACTGCACCTCATGCGACGACACACGTCGCACGATGTGATGCGCGCGCAGTTCCGCAGGATGCTTCAAACCCGCAGCCTGAACGATCTCCTTCAGCGCATGCAGCGTGTTGTGATGGAAGCTGAAGACGCGGTCGGCCTTGTCCGGCACGACGAGCGCGCGCTGGCGCACAGGGTCTTGCGTCGCGACGCCGGTCGGGCAGCGTCCGGTGTGGCACGTCTGCGCCTGAATGCAGCCGACCGCGAACATGAAGCCGCGCGCCGCGTTGACCCAGTCCGCGCCGATCGCGAGCGTCTTCGTGATGTCGAACGCGGTGATCATCTTGCCGCTCGCGCCGATGCGAATCCGCTGCCGCAAGCCGATGCCGACCAGCGTGTTGTGCACGAGCAGCAAGCCTTCCTGCAACGGCACGCCGACGTGATCGGTGAACTCGAGCGGCGCCGCGCCGGTGCCGCCCTCGGCGCCGTCCACGACGATGAAGTCCGGCAGAATGCCCGTCTCGAGCATCGCCTTCGCAATGCCGAAAAATTCCCACGGATGCCCGATGCACAGCTTGAAGCCGGTCGGCTTGCCGCCCGACAGTGTGCGCAGCCGATCGACGAATTCGAGCAGCCCACGCGGCGTCGAAAACTCCGAATGCGTGGCCGGCGAAATGCAATCGCGGCCCATCAGCACGCCGCGCGTTTCTGCGATCTCCGGCGTGATCTTCGCGGCGGGCAGCACGCCGCCATGACCGGGCTTCGCACCTTGCGACAGCTTCACCTCGATCATTTTCACCTGCGGCTCGGCGGCCTGCTTCGCGAATTTGTCGGCGCTGAACGTGCCGTCGTCGTTTCGGCAGCCGAAGTAACCCGACGCGATTTCCCAGATGATGTCGCCGCCATGCTCGCGGTGATACTTCGACATCGAGCCTTCGCCGGTGTCGTGCGCGAAGTTGCCTTTCTTCGCGCCGAGGTTCAGCGCCATGATCGCGTTCGCCGACAGTGAGCCGAAGCTCATCGCCGAGACGTTGAAGATCGACATCGAATAAGGCTGTGCGCGATCGGCGCCGACCACGATGCGAAAGTCGTGGCTATCGAGCGTGGTCGGCGCGAGCGAGTGGCTGATCCATTCGTGCGCGACGGCCTTCACGTCGAGTTCGGTGCCGTAGGGCCGGCTGTCGACGTCGTTCTTCGCGCGCTGATAGACGATGCTGCGTTGAGCGCGCGAGAACGGTTTTTCGTCGGTATCGTTTTCGACGAAATACTGGCGGATTTCCGGGCGGATGAACTCGAACAGAAAACGGAAATGACCCCACAGCGGATAGTTGCGCAGAATCGCGTGGCGCTGTTGCGTCAGATCGAAAATGCCGAGCGCGACGAGCGCGAGCGGCACGACGATCCACAACCACGAAACGTGTTGCGTCGCGGCGAGCGCCGTGGACAAACCGAGGAGCGCGATGGCGCTCCACATGGCCAGATAACGTCGAGAAAACATGAGGACTCCGGTGCAGTGAATCGTCACGGAGGGATTGCCGGGCCCGGAGCACAGGCAGATCCACCGTGGGAAAAACGAGCGACTGCCTGTCGGGAAGACGTGAGCGGGTCGTTGGTGAGGTTTAAACGTCGTGCAAAGGCTTGCTGAGTTGAAGTCGGCGAGCGAAACGCAGCAAGCTAGCGCGCGCTCAGCAGTGCCGCCTTTTGCGGCTCGCGCACGGCCGGCTGCCCGGTCGCCGCGTGTTCAATGATGCCGCCGCCGAGGCAAACATCGCCATCGTAAAGCACGGCCGATTGCCCCGGTGTGACAGCCCATTGCGCATCGTCGAAGGTGAGTTCGAACAGACCTTCGCGCTGATTCGCGCGGCTGAACGTGCAGCGCGCGTCCGCTTGCCGGTAGCGGGTCTTCGCGCCGCACGCGAAGCCTTCCGCCGGCAGCTCGCCCGCGACCCAGCTCGTGTTGCCCGCGCTCAGCGTATGGCTCAACAGCCACGGATGATCGTGCCCTTGCGCGACATACAGCGTGTTCGAAGGAATGTCCTTGCCCGCGACGAACCACGGCTCGCCGCTGCCGTCCTTGCTGCCGCCGAGGCCGATGCCCTTGCGCTGTCCGAACGTATAGAAGGCGAGGCCGATGTGCTCGCCGACCACTTTGCCGTCGGTGGTTTTCATCGGGCCGGGTTGGGTCGGCAGATAGCGGTTCAGAAAATCGCGAAACGGCCGCTCGCCGATAAAGCAGATGCCCGTCGAATCTTTCTTCTTCGCGTTGGGCAGCGCGATCTGTTCGGCGATTTCGCGCACTTTCGTCTTCGGAATTTCGCCGAGCGGAAACAGCGTTTTCGACAACTGCGCCTGATTCAGCCGATGCAGAAAGTACGATTGATCTTTCGTATGGTCGAACGCTTTCAGCAGCTCGAAGCGGCCATTGTTTTCGCGCACGCGCGCATAGTGGCCGGTCGCGATGGTTTCAGCGCCGAGCGACATCGCGTGATCGAGAAACGCCTTGAACTTGATTTCGGCGTTGCACAGCACGTCCGGATTCGGCGTGCGGCCCGCCGAATATTCGCGCAGGAATTCGGCGAACACGCGGTCCTTGTATTCGGCCGCGAAGTTGACCGCTTCGACGTCGATGCCGATCAGGTCCGCCACCGACACCACGTCGATCCAGTCCTGGCGCGTCGAGCAGTATTCGCTGTCGTCGTCGTCTTCCCAGTTCTTCATGAAGAGGCCGACCACGTCGTAGCCCTGTTCCTTCAGCAGCCACGCGGTGACCGACGAATCGACGCCGCCCGACATGCCTACTACGACTTTCTGCTTGCTCATAAGATGCTCACTGGGTACTGCGTGACTTCATGGATCGTGGAGATGGCCGCTTGTGGCGGCTTGTGACCGCTCGTGACGGCTACCTCTTTGGCCCGACCGAATGCGTATGCACGAAATCGAGCGGGAAACGCCGGCCTGCCAGGTAATCGTCGATACATTGCATGACGAGCGGCGTGCGGTGCCTTTCGGGGCAGGCGCGCAGTTCGTCGGCGCTCATCCACAAGGTTCGAACGATGTCGGGATCGAGCGCGCGCTCTGCTTCCGGTTCGCCGCCAGCGCCGCAATACGTGAAGCGCAAATAGGTGACGCCGCCGTTGTCCGGCCGTTCGAAATGCGTCATGTACATGCCGACCAGCGCCTCGGGCGTGAACGGATGCGCGGTTTCCTCGAGCGTTTCGCGGATCACCGCTTCCAGCAGCGTTTCGCCGGCTTCCAGATGGCCGGCCGGCTGGTTCAGGCGCAGCCCGGCGGCCGTGTGTTCCTCGACCACGAGAAAGCGCCCGTCACGCTCGACGATGGCCGCGACGGTCACATGCGGCAGCCAGGTTTCCGGTTTCATGGGTGCGCATTTTACCGTTTATGGCCGCTCACTGCCGGGATGCGGGCGGGACGCGGCCGGGTCGTTGCCGGTTCATTGCGGCGGCCGGCGGTGACCGGTGACATGCGGCCGGCTGCGGCGACTTGCCGCATGCGACTGCCGCCGCCCACACGCCTCGGAGCCCCGTATCCGCGCGCACCCCCGGATTGTCCCCGATTTCTGCCGCCCCCCATGTTTCGGGTAAAGTGAGGCGTTAGCCGTTGCACTTGCAAGCCGGCGTGCCTCGTCGGCCGATCTGTCGTCAAACAGTAAGTCGAGGAGGAACACGATGCACATCGGAGTGCCAGCCGAGACGCGCGCGCACGAAACCCGCGTCGCCGCGACGCCCGAGACCGTCAAGAAGTACGTGGCGCAGGGCCATCGGGTCACCATCCAGAGCGGCGCCGGGGGCGGCGCGAGCTTTCCCGACGACGCTCTCGCGGCAGCCGGCGCGGAAATCGTCGATGCGGCCACCGCTTTTGGCGCCGACCTCGTCCTCAAAGTCCAGTCTCCCACCGAAGCCGAACTGCCGCTGCTAAAACGCGGCGCGACGCTGGTCGGCATGCTCGATCCGTTCAACGCGGAGAACGCGCAGCAACTCGCCGCGGCGGGCGTCACCGCCTTCGCGCTCGAAGCCGCGCCGCGCACCACGCGCGCGCAAAGCCTCGACGTGCTGTCGTCGCAGGCGAACATCGCCGGATACAAGGCGGTGCTGCTCGCCGCGACGCTTTATCCGCGCTTCATGCCGATGCTGATGACCGCCGCGGGCACGGTGAAAGCCGCGCGCGTGCTGATTCTGGGCGCGGGCGTGGCGGGCTTGCAGGCGATCGCGACCGCCAAGCGCCTGGGCGCCGTGATCGAGGCATCCGACGTGCGTCCCGCCGTGAAAGAGCAGATCGAATCGCTCGGCGCGAAGTTTCTCGACGTCCCCTACGAAACCGATGAAGAGCGCGAAGCCGCGCAAGGCGTCGGCGGCTATGCGCGGCCGATGCCGCCTTCCTGGCTGCAACGCCAGTCGGCACTCGTCCACGAACGCGCGAAGCAGGCCGACGTGGTGATCTCCACCGCCTTGATTCCGGGCCGCGCGGCGCCGACGCTGCTCTCCGTCGAGACCGTGCAGGCGATGAAACCTGGCTCGGTGCTGGTCGATCTGGCGGCGGGCCGCGGCGCGGACTATGAAGGCCGGCGCGGCGGCAACTGCCCGCTCACCGAAGCCGACAAAGTGATCGTCAGGCACGGCGTGACGATTGTCGGCTACACGAATCTCGCCTCGATGGTGCCCGCGGACGCGTCCTCGCTCTACGCGCGCAACCTGCTCGACTTCCTCAAGCTCATTATCACGAAGGAAGGCGCGCTCAACATCGACCTCGCCGACGACATCGTCGCGGCCACGCTGCTCACCCGCGACGGCGAAGTCGCGCGCAAGGCATAACGCGAATTCACCTGGAGAAACGGCGATGGAAGTGCTCAACCACACCGTCATCAACCTGATTATTTTCGTGCTGGCGATTTACGTCGGCTACCACGTCGTCTGGAACGTCACGCCCGCGCTGCACACGCCGCTGATGGCCGTGACTAACGCAATTTCCGCGATCGTGATTGTGGGCGCAATGCTCGCGACCGGCCTTACGCTCGGCACGCCGGGCAAGTTCTTCGGCACGCTCGCCGTCGCGCTCGCGGCGGTCAACGTGTTCGGCGGCTTCCTCGTCACGCGGCGAATGCTCGAGATGTTCCGCAAGAAAGAGCCGAAAAAGCTCATCGCCGATAAGAGCAAGGAGAACGCGTAATGAGTCTGAACGTCGTCACGCTGCTTTATCTGGTTGCGTCGGTCTGCTTCATTCAGGCGCTCAAGGGGCTGTCGAATCCGAAGACGGCGCGCATCGGCAATACGTTCGGCATGGTCGGGATGGCGATTGCGATTCTCACGACCATCGCGCTGATCGCCAAACAGGCGAATGCACTCGGCTCGAATCTCGCGCTCGGGCTCGGCTTGCTGTTCGCCGCGCTGATCGTCGGCGGTGCGATTGGCGCGTTTGTCGCCGCGCGCGTCGAGATGACCAAGATGCCGGAACTCGTCGCGGCGATGCACTCGCTGATCGGTCTCGCGGCGGTGTGCATCGCGTATGCGGTGGTGTCGGAGCCGGCGGCATTCGGATTGATCGATCCGGAGAATCCGGTGCCGGGCTTTCTGCCTTATGGCAATCGCGTCGAGTTGTTCATCGGCACGTTCGTCGGCGCAATTACGTTTAGCGGCTCGGTTATTGCGTTCGGCAAGCTGTCGGGCAAGTACAAGTTCCGGTTATTTCAGGGCGCGCCGGTCGTCTATGCGGGTCAGCATCTGATCAACCTGATGCTCGCGATTGCGATGCTCGGCTTCGGCGTGATCTTCTTTTTCACGCAGTCGTGGTTGCCGTTCATCATCATGACGCTGATCGCGTTCGTGCTCGGCGTGCTGATCATTATTCCGATCGGCGGCGCGGACATGCCGGTCGTCGTATCCATGCTCAATTCGTATTCGGGCTGGGCGGCGGCGGGCATCGGCTTCTCGCTGAATAATCCAATGCTGATCATCGCGGGCTCTCTGGTGGGCTCGTCGGGCGCGATTCTGTCGTACATCATGTGCCGCGCGATGAACCGCTCGTTCTTCAACGTGATTCTCGGCGGCTTCGGCAACGAGCCGGGCGCGGCTGCGGCGGGCGGATCGGCTGAGCAGCGTCCGGTGAAATCGGGTTCTGCCGACGACGCGTCGTTCATGCTCGGCAACGCCGAAACCGTGGTGATCGTGCCGGGTTATGGCCTTGCCGTCGCGCGCGCGCAGCATGCGTTGAAGGAGTTGACCGACAAGCTCGTCGAGAAAGGCATCGAGGTGAAGTACGCGATTCACCCGGTCGCCGGACGCATGCCCGGTCACATGAACGTGCTGCTCGCCGAAGCGGAAGTGCCGTACGACATGGTGTTCGAAATGGACGACATCAACGGCGAGTTCGGTCAGGTCGACGTGGTGCTCGTGCTCGGCGCCAACGACGTCGTGAACCCGGCTGCGAAGAACGATCCGAAGTCGCCGATTGCGGGTATGCCGATCATCGAGGCTTATAAAGCGCGCACGGTGATCGTCAACAAGCGGTCGATGGCGGCGGGTTACGCGGGGCTCGACAACGATCTGTTCTACATGGACAAGACGATGATGGTGTTCGGCGACGCAAAGAAAGTGATCGAGGACATGGTCAAGGCGGTCGAATAACACGCGATAAATTGCGCGGCGCGCGAAGGTCTGCGCCGCGCAATGCTCACTTCTGTTTCGGTTTGGCGTTCACATGCCGCAGCAGGTCCGCGAGCCGTCTGCCTTCCTGATCGGGATACGGCTCACGCACTTCGAGTTGCTGGATCTTCTCGAGCCCGAAGTTGCGGAAATCGCCGCGCAATTCACACCACGCGCCAAGCGTCCAGCGCGCGCCCCAATAGGCGAGTGCGAGCGGCCACACGCGCCGCTCCGTCGCCGCGCCGTTGGCATCCGTGTACGCAAAGCTCACCACATGCCGCGCGTCGATCGCGCGGTGCAGCGTGTCGAGCTGCGTCGAAAAATCGCTTTTGATGTGGAACGACGGCGCGAAGATCGCGAGCCTTTCAAGGGACGCGCGCTTGTCTGCGGGCATGGCCGACGCAATCTTGGCCAGTGCGCCGCGCGCTCCGCTCGCGAAGCCGGCGCCGCCCCACGATTCGAGCATGCGCGCGCCGGCGGCGAGCGCCGCGAGTTCATCGGCGGTGAAGGTCAGCGGCGGAAGACTCGCACTGCGGCTCAGCCGGTAGCCGATGCCGGCCTCGCCTTCGATCGGCACGCCGGATAGCTGCAGGTCGCGCACGTCGCGATAGACGGTGCGCAGCGAGATGTTGAGCCAGTCGGCGAGTTGTTGCGCGGTGGTCAAACGCCGGCCGCGCAGCAATTCGGCGATCTGGAACAGACGGTCGGCGCGGCGCGTCATCGTGGGCGTCTTGTAGAAGAGGACAGGGACAGTCCCGCGATGATAGCGCCGCATGCCGCGCTCCGGTCAGCGTTCGGGTTGGCGTTGAGTCGAGCGCTTGGGTGTGCGTTCGCGCGAGCGTTTGAGTGGATGCTCAGGTGAGCGTTCGGACGGCGGGTTCGATGCGTGTGTCGCCCGCGCGGGCGTTACCCGTTCGATGGCCGCTGTCCGCAGCGCGGTTAGCCGTTGGTGCGCGAATGCAGGCCGAGGCGATTGCCTTCGCTGTCGATGAAAAACGCGATATAGCCGATGTCCTGCGGCAGCTTGATGACGGGTCCGTCGGTCTTGCCGCCGGCTTCTTCGATGCGGGCGAGCGCAGCGTCGACGGTCGGCTGCGCGTTCAGGTAGACGAGCACGCCGTCGCCGTTCGGGGTCATCGACGGGCTGTGGACGATCGCGCCGCCCGTCGCCGGTTCTTCGTAGCCGAACACGGCGATGGGCTGGCCGCCGATTTCCTGGCGGTTCAGCTTCACGTCGAGCGCGGCTTCATAAAAGCGCACGGCGCGGTCGAAATCGACGGACGGGATTTCGAACCATGCAACAACTTTGGACGATGCGGACATGACACTCTCCTGTGGATGGCGGTAAGCCGGATAAATCGCCGGATGGCGTGAGGAGGAGTGTGCGGGGGTGCTACTGACAGCGTGGTGTCAGTAGGGTGGGGCGGTCGGGCTGGGTCGTGCGATCGTGCGGATGGGCGAGGTGAGAAAAAACCGCGGCACTGTGTGTGGCCGCGGTTTGTTTCTGGCTGCGTTTGCTTGGCGCTTGTTGTTTGTCGCTTGCCGCTTGTCTTAACCGGCAGGCGTATCGCCTTGCGGCCGCTGACGCACGCTGCCCGCGATCAGATCGAAGCGGAACAGCCGGCATTCGAGCGCTCCGTTAAAGAGCGGTGTCTTCGTCGATTCGCGCAGGCGCAACTGGCCCGGCAGCTTGCGATCCGACGTCAGGATGAATGCGTGCCAGCCGGTGAAGCGCTGCTTGAGCGCGTCGCCGAGCGACTGGAAGAACTCGCTGTCGGGCGCTTCTTCCTGGGCGCGGCGAAAGCTGTCGTCCTCGCGGTTGTCGCGGCTGCGTCCTTCACGTCCTTCGCGGATTTCGCCGCGCGCGTTGCGTCCGCGCACTTCGATCCGCTCACCATACGGCGGATTGGCGACGAGAATGCCCGGCGCCGAAGTCGGCGGCGTCATGCCGCGCGCGTCGACCTGTTTGAGCGGAATGGTCGGCAAGCCGGCGCGCTGGAAATTCGCGCGCGCCTTGTCGAGCATGTCGCCGGAAATATCGCTGCCGAAAATCTGCAGGTCGGCGCGCGAGTTGCGGGCGGCGTGCTTGGCGTCGAGCGCGGCGGCCTTCAGCGTCTGCCACGTTTTGCTGTCGTACTGCTTGAGCTTTTCGAAGCCGAAGCGGCGTTCGGCGCCGGGCGCGATGTCGAGCGCGACCTGCGCGGCTTCGGCGAGGAACGTGCCGCTGCCGCACATCGGGTCGTATAGCGGCGTGCCGGCGCTCCAGCCCGTCAGACGCAGAATGCCCGCCGCGAGATTTTCGCGCAGCGGCGCCGCGCCCTTGTCGAGGCGCCAGCCGCGCTTGAAGAGCGGGTCGCCGGACGTGTCGAGGTAAAGCGTGCAGTCCGTCGCGGTGAGGAACGCGAACACGCGGACGTCGGGCGTCGCAGTGTCGATGTTCGGGCGCGCGCCGCTGACTTCGCGCAGACGGTCGCAGATCGCGTCCTTCACGCGCAGCGTGGTGAATTCGAGGCTGCGCAGCGGCGACTTGATCGCGGTGACGTCGACGCGCAGCGTTTCGTTCGCAGAGAACCATTGCTCCCAGCGTTGTTCGACGGCGAGTGCGTAGATGTCCTGCTCGCTGCGATACGGACGATGCGCGATTTTCAGCAGCACGCGGCTCGCGAGGCGCGAATGCAGATTGGCCGCCATGCCGGCTGCCCAGCCGCCGCGAAAATGCACGCCGCCGGGGACTTGCGAGCCGGGCGCGAACGGCGCGCCGTGCAGATGCTTCGCGGCGATCTCGGCGAGTTCGGAGGCGAGCGCGGCTTCGAGACCGCGCGGGCAGGGGAGGAAGAAATCGAAGGACATGGAGGGGCTAGCCGGTGGGCTGTGGGTAAGGGGGTATTGTACGCGGTGGGGTGTGGGGGGTGCTTTTTGGCCCTTTGGCCTTTTCTTGTTTTTTGTCGGTGGTCTATTTGTGTTGCACCTGGCTTGCTTTGGCCTTTCCTTGTTTTCTCGGTGGTCTATTGGCGTTGCCCCTGTGCGGGGCGGCACTCACTTTCTTTGCCGCCGCAAAGAAAGTAAGCAAAGAAAGCGGGCTTACACCGCCAGCTTATAGATGGCTCCCCCAGTTCTGAGGCGGCAGTGGTGCGCCTGACATCCGTGCCCTCGCACATTCGACGCCCGTGACAAGGCAGTCATTCTTCCCCACTTGCACTGCGTGCTCGCCGGAAGGGTTCGCTTAGAGCCTCTCGCTTGCTTGTTAACGCCGTTGGCCTTTCCTTGTTTTCATGGTGGTCTATTTGTGTTGCCCCTGTGCGGGGCGGCACTCACTTTCTTTGCCGCCGCAAAGAAAGTAAGCAAAGAAAGCGGGCTCACACCGCCAGCTTATAAGTGGGTTCCGTTGCTCGGTGCGGGCAGTGGTGCGGCAGACATCCGTGCTCTCGCGCATTCGGCGTTAGTGACAAGGCAGTCATGCTTCCCGACTTGCACTGCGTGCTCGCCGGAAGGGTTGCTTCCGGCGCGCACGCCGCTTCGCGCACGACCGGAAATCGCGCCTGTTGTCTTGCGAAATGTCCCGCGCCTATCCCGTTCTCGCCGGCGTAGTCTTGTATTGGGTGCCACGTGGAAGTCTGGTCAGAGCTGCACAGCCGTCGCAACCAGCGCTGCACACGTTTCCACGGTCTTAATGGCATCTATCGCGTGGCGTCCGTCACGGCGCGCGGTTTTTTCGGTCGTTTCTATCAGAAAGAGAAAAAACATGAAATGGTATCTGCTAGTGCTTTCGAAGTACGTTGAATTCAGTGGACGAGCGCGTCGCAAGGAATACTGGATGTTCCTACTGTTCAACGTAATCATCGGGATTGCCTACGGAGTCGTGCTGGTCATCCTCGATCTGGAAGAGTCCAGGTTCTGGCGCAACCTTTATCCCTTGCTGGTGTTCCTTCCGGGCCTGGCGGCGCTGGTTCGTCGCATGCACGATTCCAACCGAAGCGGTTGGTGGGCCCTTTGCCCCGTCGCCAACCTGGTGTTTGCCTGCTTCGAGGGAACGCGAGGCCAAAACCGCTTCGGCCCCGACCCAAAGCAACCAACGCAATGAGCGAGCGCTGACCCTTCAATAGAGCGAAGAGCGAAGAGCGAAGAGCGAAGAGCGAAAAGCGAAAAGCGAAAAGCGAAGAGCGAAAAGCGAAAAGCGAAAAGCGAAAAGCGAAAAGCGAAGAGCGAAGAGCGAAACAGACACCACAGCGAACCCTTCCGACGAGCACGAGTGCGAGTCGGGAAGCATGACTGCCTTGTCACAAGTGCGGAGTGCGCGAGAGCACGGATGTAAGGCGTGCCACCGCCATCTCCGAGCAAGGGGCTCCACTTATAAGCTAGCGGTGTAAGCCCGCTTTCTTTGCTTACTTTCTTTGCGGCGGCAAAGAAAGTAAGTGCCGCCCCGCACAGGGGCAACACGAATAGACCACAACGAATTCAAGGAAAGGCAAAAAAGAAAGCAAAAAAACCAACGTGAAAAGCACAAAAACCAATCACCGCCCAGCAACACCCGCATCCAAAGCAGGACACCCCGGCACACTACCGCGAGTACTCGCCTTCGTCCCCTGCGAAGCAGAAGCAGAACCCGCAGCAGCAGCCATAGCCTGCAACGCAGCAGCCACCTGCGCAGAAACGCGCATCAAAGCCCGCCGATGCCCATCAACAAGCGCATCATACCCACCACCGACAGGCTCACTAACAACACTCCTGCAAGTCATCACAGCAGTACTGCGCACGGCCCGCACGCTCCACACCGCATCGATCAGCGCATGCGACCCAGGCCACGACTCAAACCGCTGCACATTCATGCTCACGCGATACACCGGCGTCGCATCGGAATAAGCCGTCCCGTACACATCAATCGTATTGAGTTGCTGAGTGAGACTGGTCGACAACGCGCGGCGCAGTTCATCGCCGGGCAGCGACGCCCAGCGATCTTCTTCCAGCACCTTGACCTGCGTCGGTCCCGTCTGCACGACGAGCTGAGTCTTCGCGACTTGCGGCGGCACATCGATAGGCGCGACTTCGATCAGCCACGCAGGCGCCGCCGACGTCCGCAAGCCCGACGCCGCAGCGGACGCAGCGCCATTCACATCGCCCAACGTATAAAACCGGCTACTCGGCGACGCACACGCCGCGACCGCCAGCACCGCGGCGAGCGCACCGGCACGAACAGCGCTGCGCGCCACTACGCGCGACAAACGGGGGAGTCGAACGAACATCATGGCTTGTCTCCTGCTTTACCGCGCAACAACGATTCCGGGTGGCGCTCGAGATAATCCGACAGCGCATTCAGCGACTGCAACGTGCGCGTCAATTCCTGCAACGCCTGATGCACATCCGACTGCAACGGCGAGTCCTGCTGCAACGTCGCCTCGGCCGAGCCGAACGTCTGTTTCGCGGCGGCCAGCGTGTCGCGGGCTTGCGGCACGACTTCCGTGTCCAGTCGCTTGAAGAGCTGGTCGGCATTCTTCAGCGCGCTGTTCAGGTTGTTGCCGATCTGATCGAACGGCACCTTGTCGAGCTTCTTCGCGATGTCGGCGACCTGCAATTGCAGCTCGTCGAGCGTGTTCGGAATGGTCGGCAATTCGAGCGGGTCGCTGGCTACGTCGACGGTGGCCGGCGGCGCCTTCGGGAAAATGTCGAGCGCGACGTACAACTGGCTCGTGATCAGATTGCCCGTGCGCAACTGGCCGCGCAGTCCGTGCTTGACGAGTTGTTGCAGCAGCGTCTGACCGGCGAGGCTGCCCGGCGTCGGCGCGGTTTCGCGGAAGCGCTTGCCGAGGCGGTCAGGGTAGATGTTCATCGTCACCGGCATCGTGAAGCTGCGCGTCTTCGGATCGTAGTCGATGCCGATGTTGGTCACCTGACCGAGCACGATGCCGCGGAAATCGACCGGCGCGCCGACCGACAGACCGCGCAGAGACTGGTTGAAGTTCATCACGACGCGCAGCGGCACGCCGTCCGGCTCGCGCATCGCGTCGCCTTCGTCGGAACCGAGGCGGAACGTCATGTTGTTCGGCGCCTGCGCGCCCACGCCCTGACCCGGCGGCGACTGGAACGACAAGCCGCCGACGATCACCGTCGCGAGCGACTGCGTGTTCAGCTTGAAGCCGCTCGAATCGAGCCGCAGATCGACGCCGCTCGCATGCCACCAGCGCGAATTGGTGCCGACGTACTGGTCGAACGGCGCGGACACGAACACCTGCATGGTCACGCCGGTGCCGTCCTTGTCGAGCGAGAAGCCGACCACCTGGCCGACCTGCACGCGGCGATAAAAAATCGGCGAGCCGATGTCGATGGAGCCGAGCGAATCGCCATGCAGAATGAACTGATGGCCCTTCTGGTCGCCGGTAATCGGCGGCGGCGTCTCGAGGCCGACGAAGTTCTTCTCGCTGTCCGGCGAATGACCGGCGTCCGCGCCGATATAGGCGCCGGAGAGCAGTGTGGTGAGGCCCGACACGCCGCTCGCGCCCACGCGCGGCCGCACGACCCAGAAGCGCGAATCCTTGACCGCGAAGTCTTCGCCTTCCTTCGTCAACTGCACCTGCACGAGCACGTGCGAAAGATCCTTCGACAACGTGATCGACTTGACCGCGCCGACGTCGACGTCCTTGTACTTGACCTTGGTCTTGCCAGGCTCTAGCCCTTCCGCGCTGATGAAACTGATCGTGATGGTCGGGCCTTTTTCCGTCACCGATTTGATGACGAGCGCAATGCCGATCAGCGCGGCAATCAGAGGGATCACCCAGACGAGCGACGGCAGCCAGCGGCTACGCGGCTCGATGTCGGGGTCGGGCAGTTGGGGCGGCAGCTTCGGTCCGTTCGAATCGTTGCGCGGCGCATCGGAGGCGGGCGTCGGTCCTGGCGGGCTAGTCATGTTCGAGGTCCTGAGGTTTTTGGGTACTGCCGTCCACGTGGTCCCAGATGAGCCGTGGATCGAATTGCATGGAGGCCATCATCGTCAGGATCACTACCGAGCCGAACGCAATCGCGCCCGGGCCGGCCGTGATCACGGCAAGCGATTTGAAACGCACGAGCGCCACGGTCAACGTGACGACGAACACGTCGAGCATCGACCAGCGGCCGATCCGCTCGACCATCCGATAGAGCGTCGTGCGCTGCTCCGGCCGCCAGCGCGAGCGTCGCTGCGCGGTGACGGTGAGCAGCACGAGCACGCTCAGCTTCAGCATCGGCACCATGATGCTGGCGATGAACACGATCACCGCGAGCGGCCAGTCGCCGGAGGTCCAGAAATAAACGACGCCGCTCATGATGGTGTCGTCCTCGGAACCGAGCAACGACGACGTGTGCATGACCGGCAACAAATTTGCCGGAATATACAGCAAGGCTGCGGCGATCAGCAGCGCCCAGGTTCGCATCAGGCTGTCGGGATTGCGCGAGTGCAGATGTGCGCCGCAACGCCCGCAGTGCTGCGGCGTGACCGAGCGGATGCGCGGCTCGACGCGTCCGCACGCATGGCAGGCCACGAGCCCCGCGCGTTTTGCGGTGACGTATTTCATCGCGCGGGTCATCCTCGATTGGAGGCCGGCGGGGCGCCGGGAGTGGTGCCGCGGCCAAGGTCGCTGCGTGTGTCGCGGCTGGAGTCGGCTTCGTCGCCGGCTTGCAGCAGCGGCGGCGCGGGCGGGCCGGCCATCGAGCCGAGCGCGGCTGCCGCGCTGTCGGCCGACGTGCGCGGCAGCGGCCGCTGGCCGCGCGCGCCGAGTTCGTCGGCGAGGTCCCACAGAATGCGCGGATCGAACGTGACGACCACGGCGAACATCAGCGTGAGCGCGCCGAACGCGAAGAGCGCCGCTTCCGGAATCACGCGCGCGAGACTGACCATCTTCACGATGGTGATGAGCACGCCGAGCATGAACACTTCGATCATGCCCCAGGGCCGCACGAACTGGATCGCGCGCAACACGCGGTTAAAGCCTCCCGGCACATAGCCGGCGCGCAGCGGCACCAGTACGTAGAGCAGCGCGACGAGTTCGGTGAGCGGAAACAGAATCGTCGAGCAGAACACCATGACGGCGACGATCTGCATGTTCTCGTTCCACAGCGCGACGAGCGCACCGAACAGCGTGGTCTGCGAGGTAATGCCATTAGTCTCCAGCTCGACGATGGGGAAGCCCTGCGCGATCAGGAACGTGATCAGCGCGGCGAGCGTCATGGCGCTGATGCCGTCGAGCTTGCGCGATACGCCCGCGTAGAGCGTGGCGCCGCAGCGCGGACAGCGGGCGACTTTGCGCCCGACAAGCCGTGGCTTGCGGAACAGCGTATCGCATTCATGGCACGCGATCAGGTTGTCATGTTCCATGCGGCAGCGGGCCAACGATATGTAAGTGAGCGTGCAATGCCGGTCGCAATTTCGGTGGCAATACTGGTTGCAATGCGGGTCGCAATGTAGCCGATTCGGCGGGTCTGTAAAAATTCGTGGAGCAATAGTACCAAAAGGCATTGCCGCGCCGCGCCGGTGAGCGCGAAACGCTTGGCGCGCAACGGTTCTGACAGCGTCCGTCCCCAATTGTTCAACCGGCTGATCCGGGAACGTGAAGGCGTCCTTCGGTCAATTTCGCTTTGCCGCAGCCAGCTTTTTGCGCTTCGGGTAGCATGGCGGCCTGGTGCGTCTCGAAGGCCGCGGCGCCCGGCACTTTGGCGATGGACTTTACATCGGCGGGGAATAGCCGGGGGTGCCGCGCCGTTAACCTCTCTTAGCAAGCGTTGACCTGTCATGGCACACAATCCTTCATTCGGCGGCCGGGAGTCGTACACGCGGACCGCCATTGCGATTCATTGGCTGATCGCGCTGCTGATCGTTTGCGGCTTCGCGCTCGGCTGGGTGATGACCGACATTCCCGGTTTCACGCCGACCAAGCTGCGCTATTTTTCGTGGCATAAGTGGATCGGCGTGACAGTGTTCGCGCTCGCTGTCGTGCGCATTCTGTGGCGCGCCACGCACGGCGCGCCGGCGATGCCGCGCCGCATGCCCGCCTGGCAGCGCGGCGCCGCCCATCTCGTGCATCTGCTGCTGTATGCGTTGATGATTGCAATTCCCGTCTCCGGTTATCTGTATAGCTCGGCGGCGAACGTGCCGGTCGTCTATCTCGGTCTGATCCCGCTGCCGCGGCTGATCGCGCCGGACCCGCATCTGAAGGAACTGCTCAAGAACGTCCACATCGTGTTGAATTACACGTTGCTGGCGCTGGTCGCGATGCATGTCGCGGCGGCGCTCAAGCATCAGTGGCTGGACCGCGACGGGCTGCTGTCGCGCATGATTCCCTTCCTCAAATAAGGACCACCATGAAGGTCTCGTTTTATCGCTACATGCTGGCGGCGTTTGCCGCAGCCTCGCTGACCGCGGCCGGCGGCGCGCTGGCCCAGGTCGACACCGCGAAGAGTTCGGTGACGGCTACCTCGAAGCAGATGAACGTGCCGGTCGAAGGCAAGTTCGGCAAATTCACCGCGCAGGTCAAGTTCGATCCGGCCAAGCCCGCCGAGGGCAGCGCGCAACTGAACATCGACGTGGCGAGCTACGATCTCGGCGACGAGAGCTATAACGATCAGGTCCGCGGCAAGGAATGGTTCGACGCGAAGACCTATCCGAGCGCGACCTTCGTTTCGAGCGCGATTGCGCCGGCCGGCGGCAATCAGTACAAGGTGACGGGCAAGCTGACCATCAAGGGCAAATCGCAGACGGTCGTGGTGCCCGTCACCGTGACGCAGCAGGGCGCGACGCAGGCGTTCGACGGCTCGTTGCCGATCAAGCGTTCGCAGTTCGACATCGGCACGGGCGAGTGGAAAGACACGTCCGTGGTTGCCGACGACGTCGTCATCAAGTTTCATATCGTAGCCGCACGCAAGTGACTTGCGCTGCGCGTTGAGCGCAGCCGTTCTTACCTGACTGGGAGCATGAATTGAAGACATCCACGTTGATCGCCGCCGGTGCATTGGCCTCCTGCGTTTCGCTTGGCGCATTCGCCGCAGCCGACACCTATCAGCTCGACCCGACGCACACCTATCCGAGTTTCGAGGCGGACCACTTCGGCGGCCTGTCGGTGTGGCGCGGCAAGTTCACGAAAAGCTCGGGCACGGTCACGCTCGACCGCGTGGCCAAGACCGGCACGGTCGAAGTGAACGTCGATGCGGCGTCGATTTCCACCGGCAACGGCAAGCTGGACGATCACCTGAAGACGGCGGAGTTCTTCGACGTCGCCAAGTTTCCCGCCGCGACGTACAAAGGCACCGACATCAAGTTCGACGGCGACAAGCCGTCGGAAGTGGTCGGCAGCCTGACGCTGCACGGCGTGACGAAGCCGCTGAATCTGAAGGTGGAGTCGTTCAAGTGCATGCAGCACCCGGTGCTCAAGCGCGAAGTGTGCGGCGTCGAGGCCAGCGCGCAATTCAATCGCGCGGATTACGGCATGGATTTCGGCAGCAAGTACGGCTTTAGCATGGAGACGAAGCTGCATATCCAGGCTGAGGGCATCAAGCAATAAGCGCTGGTGAGGGCGCAGCGGGCGCCTGCCCGCTTGCGCCTGCCGCTTGCGGTTGCGCTTGAGAGGATGCCGCCGTCGCGGCGCATCAAAAAGCAAACGGTCCGTTTTACCGCGCGTTTTACCGCTGTTCCGGCCGCTTCGTCGCTTTCGCGACGAAGCGGCTTTTTCATGGCGTCGCCGGAAATCGAAGGCGATCGAGGCGTTATGTGAGGCCGGTTCGACATTTCGCACTCGCGCCGCTTTAATTTTTCGGGTACATAGAGCGCTGGCACCGCATTGGTTGTGCGCGCATCCAATGCGGCGAGATCGGGCGTCGGCTCGCATCCATAATATTCGCGCGAACTGGAGATCTGCATGAACGCAACGACTGCAGCAAGCCTTGCGGGAAGCCGGCGAAATTCGTGGCGGGCGGTGATCGCCGCGTCCATCGGCAACGCGCTGGAATGGTTCGATCTCGTGGTCTACGGTTTTTTTGCCGTGGTGATCGCGAAGCTGTTTTTTCCGGCCGGCAACGACACCGTGTCGCTGCTGCTCACGCTCGGCACGTTCGGCGTGTCGTTCTTCATGCGGCCGCTCGGGGCCATCGTGATCGGTGCGTACGCCGACCGCGCCGGACGCAAGGCGGCGCTCACGCTGTCCATCCTGCTGATGATGGGCGGCACGCTGATCATCGCGATTTTGCCGACGTACCGAAGCATCGGCATCGCGGCGCCGGTGATTCTCGTCATCGCGCGTTTGATGCAGGGCTTCTCGGCCGGCGGCGAATTCGGCAGCGCGACGGCGTTTCTCGCGGAGCATGTGCCGGCGCGGCGCGGCTTTTTCGCAAGCTGGCAGGTCGCGAGCCAGGGGCTCACGACGCTGCTCGCGGCCGGTTTCGGCGTCGTGCTGACGGGCAATCTGACGCCGGAGCAGATGGCGGCCTGGGGGTGGCGCGTGCCGTTTTTCTTCGGGCTGCTGATCGGACCGGTTGCCTGGTACATTCGCACGAAGCTCGACGAGACGCCCGAGTTTCTCGCCGCGGATACCACCACGACGCCGCTGCGCGATACCTTCACGAGCCAGAAGCTGCGGCTCCTGATCGCAATCGGCGCGGTCGTGCTCGGCACGGTGTCGACTTACCTCGTGCTGTTCATGCCCACCTTCGGCGTGAAGCAACTGGGGCTCGCGCCATCGGTTGCGTTTTCGGCGATCGCGCTGACCGGCCTGATCCAGATGGTGTTTGCGCCGCTCGTTGGGCATCTGTCGGATCGGCACGGACGCACGACGATCATGCTGATCTCCGGCGTGCTGCTGCTCGTGCTGATCTATCCGGCGTTCGTCTATCTGGTCGCACATCCTACGTTCGGCACGCTGATCGCGCTGCAAATCCTGCTCGGTTTCCTGATGACCGGCTATTTCGCGGCGCTGCCGGGCTTGCTGTCGGAGATGTTTCCGGTGCAAACGCGCACGACCGGCATGTCGCTCGCCTATAACATCGCGGTCACGGTGTTCGGCGGCTTCGGGCCGTTCATCATCGCGTGGCTGATCAGCTTTACCGGTTCGAAGGCCGCGCCGAGTTATTACCTGATTTTCGCCGCGCTGTTGAGCCTGGCGTCGCTGGTGGCGGCGCGACGGAAGTTGGGGTTCCGGTAGGCTCGTAAGCGGACATCGCGCGGTAAACGCAAAAGGCCGGTTCGTCGATGAACCGGCCTTTTGCTTTACAACGATGCACTGCGCGTTAGTTAAACGCCATCACACCTGCGCACCCGCATTCGGATCGTTCGGATCAACGCGTTCTTTCTTGTCCTTCACCAGATCCTCGCGCTTCACGCCGAACCACATTGCGAGCGCCGCCGCGACGAACACCGACGAGTAGATACCGAACAGAATACCGACCGTCAGCGCCAGCGCGAAGTAGTGCAGCGTCGGGCCGCCGAACAGGAACATCGACAGCACCATCATCTGCGTACAGCCGTGCGTGATGACGGTTCGCGACATCGTGCTCGTAATCGCGTGGTTGATGACTTCGATCACCGTCATCTTGCGTTCGCGGCGGAAGGTCTCGCGAATCCGGTCGAAGATAACCACCGATTCGTTCACCGAATAACCCAGCACCGCGAGCACCGCAGCCAGCACCGACAGCGAGAACTCCCACTGGAAGAACGCGAAGAAGCCGAGAATGATCACGACGTCGTGCAAGTTCGCGATCACACCGGCCACCGCGTACTTCCATTCGAAGCGGAACGACAGATAGATCACGATGCCCACAACCACGCAGGCGAGCGCGAGCAGGCCGTCGGTGGCGAGTTCCTTGCCGACCTGCGGGCCGACGAACTCCACGCGCTGCAACTGCACCTGCGGCGTATCGGTCTTGAGCGCGCTCATCACCTGGTCGCTCTGCTGCGCGGACGTCAGCCCTTGCTTGAGCGGCAAACGGATCAGCACGTCGCGCGAGGTGCCGAAGTTCTGCACCTGCGCGTCGCCATAGCCGAGCTTGTTCAACGTGCCGCGCACCGGGTCGAGCGGCGCCGCGCCCGGATACTGCACTTCGATGACCGTGCCGCCGGTGAACTCCACCGACAGATGCAGCCCGCGATGCACGAGAAAGAACACGGCGGCGAGGAACGTCAGCAGCGAAATGGCGTTGAAGATCAACGCACGCTGCATGAACGGAATGTCTTTGCGAAAGCGGAAAAATTCCATGGTCTTGTTCTCCGGGACTCAGCGGGATGAACCCGGTTTCTGCGACGAGCTCGGCGTGCCCGGCGCGTTGCGGCGACGCACGGTCGGCTTGCCCGCGCGCGACTGCGCGGCGGCGGCCGGCGCTTTCTGCTTCGCGGCGGCGGCTGCGCTTGCCGCGCGCATGGCTTGCGCGGTGTCGGTTGCAGCGTCGTCTGCGGTCAGGTCATTACCCAGATAAGCAGCCGAGCCCGCGGCCGCGGTTTCCGGACGCCACACCTGGCCAATGGCCAGCGACTTCAGCTTCTTCTTGCCGCCGTACCAGAGGTTCACGATACCGCGCGAGAAGAACACCGCCGAGAACATCGACGTGAGAATGCCGATACAGTGGACGATTGCAAAACCGCGCACCGGACCGGAGCCGAAGGCGAGCAGCGCGACACCGGCGATCAGCGTGGTGACGTTCGAGTCGAGAATCGTCGCCCACGCATGCGCGTAGCCGTTCTGGATCGCCAGTTGCGGCGGCGCGCCGTTGCGCAGTTCTTCACGCACGCGTTCGTTGATCAGCACGTTGGCGTCGATCGCCATGCCGAGCGCGAGCGCGATAGCCGCGATACCCGGCAGCGTGAGCGTGGCCTGCAACATCGACAGCACCGCGACGAGCAGCAAGAGGTTCACGGACAGGCCGATCATCGAGATCACGCCGAACAGCATGTAGTACGCGATCATGAAGACGGCGATGGCCGCGAAGCCCCACACCACCGAGTGGAAGCCCTTCTTGATGTTGTCGGCGCCGAGGCTCGGGCCGATGGTGCGTTCCTCGATGATGTCCATCGGCGCGGCCAGCGAACCGGCGCGCAGCAGCAGCGCGAGGTCGGCGGCGCCTTGCGGCGTGGCCTGGCCGGTGATCTGGAAGCGGTCGCCCAGTTCCGACTGGATGGTCGCCACCGTCAGCACTTCGCCCTTGCCCTTTTCGAACAGCACCATCGCCATCGGCTTGCCGATGTTGTCGCGCGAGACACTGCGCACCGCGCGGCCGCCGGCCGAGTCGAGGCGAATGTTGACGGACGGACGCTGATGCTCGTCGAAGCCCGCCGACGCGTCGATAATCCGGTCGCCCGTGAAGATGATCTGCTTTCTCAGCAGCACCGGCGTCTGGTTGCCTTGCGTGAACAGTTCGTCGCCTGGCGGCACCGGATCGGACGGATTCGGATGCGTGTTGACCGGATCGGCGAGGCGCGCTTCGAGCGTCGCCGTGCGGCCGATGATGTCCTTCGCCTTCGCCGTGTCCTGCACGCCCGGCAGTTCGACCACGATCCGGTCGGTGCCTTGCTGCTGGATCACAGGCTCGGCCACGCCGAGTTCGTTCACGCGGTTATGCAGTGTGGTGATGTTCTGCTTGAGCGCGGCGTCCTGCACGGCTTTCTGCACCGTCGGCGTGAACGTGCCGACGAGTTGCACCGAGCCGTCCGGACTGTTTTGCGACGCCCATTGCAATTCGCCGATGCCGCGGCCCAGTTGTTTCGCCGCCGCATCCGCCGTCGCCTGGTCGGCGAAATTGATCACCACCGTCTGGTTGACGCGGTTCACGCCGCCGTCGCGGATATTATTGTCGCGCAGGAGCGTGCGGGCGTCGGACGCGTCGGAGTCGAGCTTCTTGTTCAGCGCGCCCGCCATGTCCACTTGCAGCAGGAAGTGCACACCGCCGCGCAGATCCAGACCGAGATACATGGGCAGCGCGTGCAACGCGGTCAGCCAGCGCGGCGACGCGCTTTGCAGGTTCAGCGCCACGATGAACTGCGGGTCGTTCGGATCGGTGTTCAGCGACTTTTGCAGCAGGTCTTTCACGCGCAGTTGCATGTCGGTGTCGACAAGGCGCACGCGGATGTTCGCGTTGGCCGACGTGTTGTCGAACGTGACGTCTTCCGGCTTGATCTGATTGGCTGCGAGCGCGGCTTCGACTGCCGACAGCGTGGTCGAGTCGAGCTTGACCGTTGCCTTGCCGCTCGACACCTGCACCGCCGGCGCTTCGCCGAACAGATTGGGCAGCGTGTACACGAGGCCGATGACCAAAGCCACCAGCATCACGGCATATTTCCAGAGGGGGTAACGATTCATGAGTGGTCCAACGGAAGGTTGGCTTGAAAGCGATGCGCCCGGCGATGAGCGCGGGCGATCCGGTCAGGTATGCGTGGATCGCCGGCGAGGCCGCGCCGGACGCGAGAGAGCAGGCCTTACAGCGACTTGATCGTGCCCTTCGGGAGAATCGTCGTGACCGACGCTTTCTGCACGGTGATTTCCGTGCCTTCCGAGATTTCGACGCCGACGTAAGCCTCGCCCACCTTGGTGACCTTGCCGACGATGCCGCCATTCGTCACCACTTCGTCGCCCTTGGCCATGGCGGCGAGCATGTTGCGGTGTTCCTTCTGGCGCTTCATTTGCGGGCGAATCATGATGAAGTACAGCACGCCGAACATGAGGATCAGCGGCAGGAAGCTCATCAGGTTTGATTCGATGCCACCACCTGTGGCCGTGCCTTGGGCGAAGGCATTGGAAATGAACGACACGTTGGTCTCTCCGTTATAGATCAATTCAATCAAAAAAATCAGCCGGTTATTCTACCACCGGCATTGCGCGCGTCGGCGCGGCGTTTCGGCTTTGCGATCAACCGCTTAAAGCCGATTTTTGCCGTCCGCGAAAGTGGATTGTAAGGTTTTTCGCTCGCTGTCTGATGATTCTTGTCCGCAATCAGATTACGTTCGCCGTCATGGCGCGTCGTCGATGCCGCGCGCGCGGTTCTCGTGAAAGCGCTTGCGGAACGGCTCGAACATTTTCGCGTCGATTGCATCGCGCATTTCCTGCATGAGTTCCAGGTAGTAGTGCAGGTTGTGGATCGTATTCAACTGCGCGCCGAGAATTTCCCCCACACGATGCAGATGATGCAGATAGCCGCGAGTGAAATTTCTGCATGTATAGCAACCGCATTGCTCGTCGAGCGGACGCAGCGAATTCTTGTGCGCGGCATTGCGAATCTTGATGTCGCCAAAGCGCGTAAAGAGCCAGCCGTTGCGCGCGTTGCGGGTCGGCATCACGCAGTCGAACATGTCGACGCCGGCCGCGACGCCCGCGACCAGATCTTCCGGCGTGCCGACGCCCATCAGATAGTGCGGCTTGTTGGCCGGCAGCTTCGGGCCGATGTGATTCAGCACGCGCATCATGTCTTCTTTCGGCTCGCCGACCGACAGCCCGCCGATCGCGAGACCGTGAAAATCCTTCTCCGCGAGACCCGCGAGCGACTCGTCGCGCAGGTCTTCGAACATGCCGCCCTGCACGATGCCGAACAGCGCGTTCGGATTGCCCAGGCGCCGGAACTCGTCGATGGAACGCTGCGCCCAGCGCATCGACATGCGCATGGAATCCGCGGCTTCCTTGTGCGAGGTCGGCACGTTGTTGGTCGCGTACGGCGTGCATTCGTCGAACTGCATCACGATGTCCGAGTTCAGCACCTTCTGGATCTGCATCGACACTTCCGGCGACAGAAACAGCTTGTCCCCGTTGATCGGCGAAGCGAACGTCACGCCGTCTTCGGTGATCTTGCGCAGGTCGCCGAGCGAGAACACCTGGAAGCCGCCGGAGTCCGTCAGGACCGGCTTTTTCCAGCCCATGAAGCCGTGCAGCCCGCCATGCGCGCCAATGGTTTCGAGCCCAGGCCGCAGCCAGAGGTGAAACGTATTGCCGAGGATGATCTGCGCGTGCATTTCCTCGAGTTCGCGCGGCTGCACCGCCTTCACCGTGCCGTACGTGCCGACCGGCATGAAGATCGGCGTTTCGACCACGCCGTGATTCAGCGTGACGCGGCCGCGCCGCGCCTGGCCGTCGGTGCCGAGCAGTTCGAATTTGAGGCCGTCGGCGGGTGGTTGCGTTTGATGACCGATGGTCATTGAAATGACTCCTGTGCTACCGGAAAACAGTCCGGCGCGATAAGAAAACGCCGCCGCGAGTGTTCGCAGCGGCTTCAGGGAACGACGAAAACAAGAAGCGCCGGGTTAGCTCAACCGTCGCGCCGCGTCAGAAGCATCGCGTCGCCGTAGCTGAAAAAACGATAGCGCTGTTCGATTGCATGACGATAAGCGGCGCGGATCGTCTCCACGCCGGCGAACGCCGACACCAGCATCAGCAACGTCGACTTCGGCAAATGAAAATTCGTCACCAGCCGATCGACCACGCGGAAGCGGTAGCCCGGCGTGATGAAGATATCGGTTTCCGTGCTCGTCGCCGCAAGCGGGCGGCCTGCGGCTTCGGCGTCGCGCGCGGCGGCTTCGAGCGCGCGCATGGACGTCGTGCCCACCGCGATCACGCGGTTGCCGCGCGCCTTGGTCGCGGCGATCTTGTCGGCGAGCGATTGCGGCAGGTGATACCACTCGCTATGCATCTTGTGCTCGGCGAGATTCTCGACGCGCACTGGCTGGAACGTGCCGGCGCCGACATGCAGCGTCAGCGTCGCGCGCTCCACGCCGTGCGCGTCGAGCCGCGCGAACAGCGCGTCGTCGAAATGCAGGCCCGCCGTGGGCGCCGCAACCGCGCCGGGATTTTGCGCGTACACGGTCTGATAACGGGCTTCGTCGATCGAGTCGGGGTCGTGCTCGATGTACGGCGGCAGCGGCAGCCGCCCGAACTGCTCGATCAGCGTCAGGCAGTCGGCGGGAAAATGCAGCGTGTAGAACGGCTCGACGCGCTCGCCGACGGTGACGTCGAACGCATCGGCAAGACGGATCGTGGTGCCCGGCTGCGGGCTCTTGCTCGCGCGGATTTGCGCGAGCGCCGTGCGCTCGCCGGTCAGGCGTTCGACCAGCACCTCGATCTTGCCGCCACTGGCCTTCTGGCCGAGGAAGCGCGCCTTCAGGACTTTGGTATCGTTGAAGACCAGCAGATCGCCGGGCGCAATGCAGTCGGGCAATTCGGCGAAGCGGCGGTCGATGAGGCGCGCGGCGCGATCGGCGTCGGCCGCGTTGTCCACCTGAAGCAGCCGGCTAGCGCTGCGCTCGGGCAGCGCGACTTGCGCGATCAGCTCGGGCGGCAGATCGAAATCGAAATCGGAAAGCGTAAACATGCGAACGACTGGAAGCGAATGGAAACTGAATTGAGCCGAAGCCTGAGCCGGGCGGCTATGATTGCGGGACGCCGCGGCGGCCCGCGAGCCCGCGCGCTTGCGCAGCCCGCGAACAGCCGCGCGGCCTTCGATACTTTTGACAGCCGATATTGTACTTGCGAAGCAGCCCATGCCTTTGTCCGACCGCCGATTGCCTTCCGCTACCGATGATGCGAGCGCCGAGCCGGCACCCGGCGTCGCGCGCGGCGGCGCGGCGGCGCAAGGCAAACGGGCGGCGCGAACGGGGTCTGCCAAAGCCGCCGAGAAATCGGCAGCCAAATCGGCAGCCAGGCCCGCAGCCAAAGCTGCCGACAAGCCCGTCGACAAACTCGCCAAGCTAGGCCTCACGCGCGACATCGACCTCGTGCTGCATCTGCCGATGCGCTACGAGGACGAAACCTCCCTCACGCCGATCGGCCATCTGCTGCCGGGCGGCATCGCGCAAACCGAGGGCGTCGTGTTCGACAACGAGATCGCCTATCGGCCGCGCCGCCAGTTGCTCGTCAAACTGCGCGACGACGCCGGCGACGAACTCGTGCTGCGGTTCCTCAACTTCTACGGCTCACAGGTCAAGCAGATGGCGATCGGCGCACGGCTGCGCGTGCGCGGCGACGTGCGCGGCGGCTTTTTCGGCATGGAGATGGTGCATCCGGCCGTGCGCGTCGTCGATGAAGACACGCCGCTGCCGCAAGCGCTCACGCCGGTTTATCCGAGCACCGCGGGCGTGACGCAGGCGTATTTGCGCAAGTCCATCGACAACGCGTTGTCGCGCACGTCGCTGCCCGAACTGTTGCCCGAGGCCGTCGCGCGTCAATGGTTGCAGCCGCTTGGCGTGCCCTCGCTGATGGACGCGGTGCGCACGCTGCATCATCCGGACGCGCAATCGGACGAAACCGCGTTGATCGACGGCACGCATCCGGCGTGGGTGCGCATCAAGTTCGAGGAACTGCTCGCGCAGCAGATGTCGCTCAAGCGCGCGCACGACGAGCGCCGCACGCGCGCCGCGCCGGCCATGCCGCGCCGCAAGCTCGGCGATGAGGCGGCGCTGGTCGCGCGTTTGCTCAAAGCGCTGCCGTTTTCGCTGACGAAGGCGCAGGAGCGCGTCGGCGGCGAGATTGCGCTCGACCTCACGCAGCCGCATCCGATGCAGCGGCTCTTGCAAGGCGACGTCGGCAGCGGCAAGACGATTGTCGCCGCGCTCGCGGCCGCGCAGGCAATCGACGCCGGTTATCAGGCCGCGCTAATGGCGCCCACCGAAATCCTCGCGGAGCAGCACGCGCGCAAGCTGCGCGGCTGGCTCGAGCCGCTCGGCGTGAGCGTCGCGTGGCTCGCGGGCAGTCTGAAGGCGAAGGAAAAGCGCGCGGCCATCGAAGCGGCCGCGCTCGGCACCGCGCAACTCGTGATCGGCACGCACGCGATCATTCAGGACACGGTGGAGTTCGCGCGGCTCGGGCTCGTGATCGTCGACGAACAGCATCGCTTCGGCGTCGCACAGCGGCTCGCGCTGCGCGCGAAAGCGCAGAACGCCGCCGACGGCGCGCGCGATTTTCAGCCGCATCAACTGATGATGTCGGCCACGCCGATTCCGCGCACGCTCGCCATGACGTATTACGCGGATCTCGACGTCTCGACCATCGACGAATTGCCGCCCGGACGCACGCCGATTCTCACCAAGCTTGTGTCCGACGCGCGCCGCGAAGAAGTGATCGGCCGCGTGCGCGAAGCCGCGCTGACGGGGCGTCAGGTCTACTGGGTGTGTCCGCTGATCGAGGAAAGCGAGACGCTGCAATTGCAGACCGCCGTCGAGACTTACGAAACCCTCGTCGCGGCGTTGCCCGAATTGAAGGTGGGGCTGGTGCACGGGCGTCTCGCGCCGGCTGAAAAAGCCGCGGTGATGGATGCCTTCACGCGCAACGAAGTGCAATTGCTGGTCGCGACCACGGTGATCGAAGTGGGCGTCGACGTGCCGAACGCGTCGCTGATGGTGATCGAGCACGCCGAGCGCTTCGGCCTCGCGCAATTGCACCAGTTGCGCGGACGCGTGGGGCGCGGCAGCGCGGCGTCGGTGTGCGTGCTGCTCTACACCGGCCCGCTGTCGATGACCGCCCGCGCGCGCCTGCAAACCATGCGAGAGACGACCGACGGCTTCGAAATCGCGCGCCGCGATCTGGAGATTCGCGGCCCCGGCGAGTTTCTCGGCGCGCGGCAATCGGGCGCGGCGATGCTGCGGTTCGCCGACCTGCAAAACGATCAATGGCTGATCGAGCCCGCGCGCGAGGCGGCCGCGGCGCTGCTCGAGCAATATCCGGAAGTCGTCGCCCAGCATCTGGCGCGCTGGCTCGGCGCGCGCGAACAGTATCTGAAGGCTTGAACACGCTGCTGTTGGCGGCGCCGCGGCATGGCGTATTTCGCCGATATTGAAAACCGGCGAACCCGGTTGGCGAACCGACCCTATGGGTGTATAACTAGAACCTATCGAATCCACCGCACTGATTGGTCCCCCAATGACGCTCACCGAATTGAAGTACATCGTCGCCGTTGCCCGCGAGCGGCACTTTGGCCGGGCCGCCGAAGCGTGTTTCGTCAGCCAGCCGACGTTGTCCGTGGCCATCAAGAAGCTCGAGGACGAGCTCAACGTGCAGATTTTCGAGCGCGGCACGAGCGAAGTCAGTGTCACGCCGATCGGCGAGCAGATCGTCACGCAAGCTCAGCGGGTGCTGGAACAGACGCTCGCCATCAAGGAAATCGCCAAGCAGGGCAAAGACCCGCTCGTCGGGCCGCTGCGCCTTGGCGTCATCTATACGATCGGACCGTATCTGCTGCCCACGCTCGTCAAGCAGATGATCAAGCGCGTGCCGCAAATGCCGTTGATGCTGCAGGAAAACTACACGCTCAAGCTGATCGAACTGCTGAAGCAGGGCGAGATCGACGTCGCGATCATGGCGCTGCCGTTCCCGGAAACGGGCTTGATGCTGCGTCCGCTCTACGACGAGCCGTTTGTCGTCGCGCTGCCGTCCGGTCACGCGTGGGAAAACCGTCCGAAAATCGACGCCGACGATCTCAAGCAGGAAACCATGCTGCTGCTCGGCAGCGGTCACTGCTTCCGTGACCACGTGCTCGGCGTGTGTCCGGAGCTGATGCGTTTCTCGCAGAACGCCGACGGCATCCAGAAAACGTTCGAGGGGTCGTCGCTGGAAACGATCCGCCATATGGTGGCGAGCGGCGTCGGCATTACCGTGCTGCCGCGCATGTCGGTGCATGAGGTGAAGCCGCACGCGGGCGGCATCGACTCGGGCCTGCTGTCCTATGTCGCGTTCGGCGAGCCGGTGCCCGATCGCCGCGTCGTGCTCGCGTGGCGCAAGAGTTTTACGCGGATGCCCGCCATCGACGCGATCTGCGACGCCATCAACGCCTGCGACTTGCCGGGCGTGAAGAAGCTGGATTTGCCGGTTGCGGTGAACTGACGCGCGTTGAGCGCGGAAGCAACAGCAGCCGCAGGCGGGGCCCAACTCGCGCCCGCCTTGCGCCTATGACATAGATTAAATTTATAAAACACACGATTTCGATAGTGTTGATATAGTCTTCCTCATACATCGCCCGATGACAAAAACCCGGAGGACATCATGACGCAATCGAACGTGCCGCAAACTCAGACCTTCGCCGCTGAACCGGCCAGCGCCAATGCCGGCTTGGCGGCGGCCATGCTCGGCATGCGCACGGCCGCGTTTTCGTTGCTGGTCGACCGCGCTTTGTCCGCGTAGTCCGCTAATTGTTCGTCTAAGCTTTCGGCATTGCCTTGCCGCGCTTCTCCCCCCAATCCGTTTTGAACGAAAACCATCCAGGAGTCCCGCATGTCCGAACAGAAGCTCACCAATGCCGCCGGCGCGCCCGTCGCCGATAACCAGAATTCGATGACGGCCGGCGTGCGCGGCCCGGTCGTCCTGCAAGACGTATGGCTGCTCGAAAAGCTCGCGCACTTCGATCGCGAGGTGATTCCCGAGCGCCGCGTTCACGCGAAAGGCTCCGGCGCATTCGGCACGCTGAAGGTCACCCACGACATCTCGCGCTACACGAAGGCGAAAGTGTTCGCGCAAGTCGGCAAGGAAACGCCGCTTTTCATGCGCTTTTCGACGGTGGCGGGCGAGCGCGGCGCGGCCGACGCCGAGCGCGACGTGCGCGGCTTCTCGATCAAGTTCTATACGGACGAAGGCAACTGGGACGTGGTGGGCAACAACACGCCGGTGTTTTTTATCCGCGATCCGCTGAAATTTCCGGACTTCATTCACACGCAAAAGCGTGATCCGTACACGAACCTGCGCAACAACATTGCCGCGTGGGATTTCTGGACGCGCCATCCGGAGTCGATGCATCAGGTCACGATCCTGATGAGCGATCGCGGCATTCCGAAGAACTACCGTCAGATGCACGGCTTCGGTTCGCACACGTACTCGTTCATCAACGCGAACAACGAGCGTTTCTGGGTCAAATTCCACTTCAAGTCGCAGCAAGGCATTGAAAATTTCACCGATGCGGAAGCGTCGCAAGTCGTCGCGCAAGACCGCGAAAGCGCGCAGCGCGATCTGATTGGCAGCATCGACGAAGGCAATTTCCCGAAGTGGCGCTTTGCGATTCAGGTGATGCCGGAGGCGGAAGCCGCGGCGTATCGCTTCAATCCGTTCGACATCACGAAAGTGTGGTCGCAGAAAGACTATCCGCTGATCGACGTCGGCACGATCGAGTTGAACCGCAACGCGGCCAACTATTTCGCGGACGTGGAACAGGCTGCGTTCACGCCGGCCAACGTGGTGCCCGGCATCGGCTTCTCGCCGGACCGTTTGTTGCAAGGCCGTTTGTTCTCGTATGGCGACACGCAGCGCTATCGCCTCGGCATCAATCACCATCAGATTCCGGTGAACGCGTCGCGCGTTGCGAACCCGCATTCGTTCCATCGCGACGGCGCGATGCGCACGGACGGCAACCTGGGTGGCAACGTGAACTATGAGCCGAATCGCTTCGGCGACTTCGCTCAGGATGCGAATGCGTTGGAGCCGGCGCTCGCCGCGGGTGCGGTGGACCGCTATGACCATCGCGCGGATGACGACTACTACACGCAGCCGGGCATGCTGTTCGCGCTCTTCGATGCAGCGCAGCGCCAACGTTTGTTCGGCAACATCGCGCGGCATATCAACGGTGTGCCGCAGGACATCGTCGCGCGTGCGGTCGAGCATTTCCGCCGCATCGATCCCGCTTATGCCGAAGGCGTGATCGCCGCGATGGCCGAACTCGCGGAAGGCAAGAAGTAACGCAGTGTGTAAAGCGGGGCGCGCGTGCATGTTGCTTGCGCGTGTGCCCCGCGAGTATCGATACGAACAGGGAGCACGCTCATGATCGAGTTGATGAAAGCCACCGCCGGCAGATCGCCGGCCATGCATCGCGCGCAACAGCAGCAGACGCTCAACTTGCGCAGAGCCGTGGGCTTCGCCATCGTGACGAGCGGATTCGCGGTGATCGCGGCGCAAATGCTGCAACACGCGTTTGGCGGCTGAGCGGCGCGGCGTAGCGGCGACACCTCACACGAACATTTCGCCGTTCTAAGATAAACTGTCGAACGCTCGTTTTTGCCGGGCCTGCTGCCGGCAGGCCGCTCGCACGCGTTACTTCGTCACCGGTTCGTATCACTCTCGAAGGAGTCATCATGGCCAAAAAAGAAGCTGTACAGCACGTCAATATCGGGATCAGCGACAAGGACCGCAAGAAGATCGCGGAAGGTCTGTCGCGTCTGCTCGCGGACACCTACACGCTGTACCTGAAGACCCACAACTTCCACTGGAATGTGACGGGTCCGATGTTCAACACGCTGCATCTGATGTTCGAAACGCAATACAACGAACTGGCGCTGGCCGTCGATTCGATCGCTGAACGGATTCGCGCGCTGGGCGTGCATGCGCCGGGCAGCTATAAAGATTTTGCGAAGCTGTCGTCGATTCCCGAAGCGGACGGCGTGCCTGCCGCCGAAGAGATGATCCGTCAGCTGGTGGAAGGGCAGGAAGCCGTGGTGCGCACCGCGCGCGCGATTTTCCCGTCGACGGAAGCCGCCAACGACGAGCCGACCGCCGACCTGCTGACACAGCGCATGCAAACGCATGAAAAGACCGCGTGGATGCTGCGCTCGATGCTGGCTTGATGGTTTGAGTCGGTTGCGGTTGCTGTTCGCGTTCGTTTCGCAGAAGCCGAATGGCCGGATGTAACGTGGCACGATGCAAAGCCTCCCTTCGCGGGAGGCTTTGTTTTTTGCGCGCCGTTTGTGAGAACGCTGTGGCGGGGTCGCCATTGCCATCTGCTTTCGTCGGTAGCAGTTCGCACCGACGCGCCACGCCTTCCGCATCCCGTAAAATAACGGCACCGTCCTCGCACTTCGCCTGCATTCAACGAGTCCGCCATGTTCGCCCGACTTCCCCTGTATCTGCGCCTCGTGCGCATGGACAAGCCTATTGGCAGTCTGCTGCTGCTGTGGCCGACGCTCAACGCGCTGTGGATCGCGTCCGACGGTCATCCGTCCTGGCCGCTCCTCGTCATCTTCACGGTGGGCACGATATTGATGCGCTCGGCGGGCTGCGCGATCAACGACTACGCGGATCGCGATTTCGACCGTTATGTGAAGCGCACCGAGAATCGTCCGATCACGTCCGGCAAGATCAAGGCGTGGGAAGCGGTGGCGCTCGCGGCCGGGCTGTCGTTGCTGGCCTTTCTGCTGATTCTGCCGCTGAACACGCTGACGAAGGAATTGTCGGTGGCGGCGCTGTTCGTCGCGGGCTCGTATCCGTTCACGAAGCGTTTCTTTGCGATTCCGCAGGCGTATCTCGGCATCGCGTTCGGCTTCGGCATTCCGATGGCGTTCGCGGCCGTGCAGAATCAGGTGCCGATGCTCGCGTGGGTCATGCTGCTTGCCAACGTGTTCTGGTCCGTCGCGTACGACACCGAATATGCGATGGTCGATCGCGACGACGACATCCGGATCGGCATTCGCACGTCGGCGCTCACGTTCGGCCGCTTCGACGTGGCGGCGATCATGCTCTGCTATGCGGCGACGCTCGGCATCTATGTCGGCATCGGCGTGATGCTGGGTTTTGGCGTGCTGTACTGGTTGGGCTGGGCGGCTGCGGCGGGCTGCGCGATCTATCACTACACGCTGATCCGCCACCGCGAACGGATGCCGTGCTTCAAGGCGTTCCTGCATAACAACTGGCTCGGCGGCGCGTTGTTCGTCGGCATTGCCGCGCATTATGCGGTGGCTTCGTTTTAGTTTTTAGCGCGGCGTGGGTGGACGGTTGGCCTCGTGTCGTGAGGCGCCGGCTTTATTGAATAAAGACTCCGCGCTCCACGGCTTGTCACGTTTCAGCAAGCAACAACCGCTCACTGCTTGCCGAATTCATCGCCCATTTCTTTCGCGCGCGCATCGGCGGCCAGCGCGCCGCGCACGATGGCTTCCTTGATGCCGCTCGCGTCGAACGATGCAAGCGCCGCGGCGGTCGTGCCGCCCTTCGACGTCACGCGCTCACGCAACACGGCCGGCGGCTCGTCGGAATTCGCGGCCAGTTGCGCGGCGCCCGTGAAAGTCGCGACGGCGAGCGCGCGGCCTTGTGCTTCGTCCATGCCGAGTTGGCGTGCGGCTTCCTGCAATGCTTCGATGAAGTAAAAGACGTAGGCCGGCCCGCTGCCCGAAATCGCGGTGACGGCGTCGATCTTCGCTTCGTCGTCGAACCATACGGTTTCGCCCACCGCGCCGAGCACCTGCGATGCGAGCGCGCGGCCCGCATCGTCGACGCTCGCGGTCGCGGTCAAGCCGGCGACGCCCATGCCGATCAACGCCGGCGTGTTCGGCATGACCCGCACGATGCGCGTATGGCCGTTGAGCCAGCGCGACATGTCATCCATGCGAATGCCGGCGACGATGCTGATCGCGAGTTGCGCCGCCTTCAGATGCGGCGCGAGCGCTTCGGCGACGCTCTTCAGGATCTGCGGCTTCACCGCGAGTACGACGGCGTCATAGGTGCCGAGCGCGGCGTCCGCGGCCGCTCCGGTCTTGATGCCGAACTGCGCTTCATTGCGCTTGCGCGCGTCTTCGTTGGGATCGATCGCGTAGAGATCGGCGGGCGCGACACCGCGCTTGATAAGGCCGCCGATCAACGCCGCAGCCATGTTGCCGCCGCCGATAAAAGCAATTTTCATGATGTTCCGCGAAGGTTGGATTGAGCTTGTGAAACCGCGTGTGCGCCCGTTAATGCAACGTTAATCGCAACGCTAGTGCGAATAATCGCGCGCGCCGAAGATGGCCGTGCCCACGCGCACGATGGTCGCGCCTTCGAGCACGGCGGCCTCGAGGTCGCTCGACATACCCATCGATAACGTATCGAGTTCGAGCCCCTCGCCGACGAGACGCTCGAACAGTTCGCGCAAGCGGCGATGCGGCACGCGTTGGTCGTCGATACTGCCGGCCGGCTCGGGTATCGCCATCAGGCCGCGCAACCTGAGCCGCGGCAGCGCGGCGATGTCTTTCGCGACTTGCACGGCTTCGTCGACGCTGACGCCGCTTTTCGACGCCTCGCCGCTAATGTTGACCTGCAAGCACACGTTCAGCGGCGGCAGCGTTTCCGGCCGCTGCTCGGAAAGCCGTTGCGCGATCTTCAGGCGATCCACCGAATGCACCCAGTCGAACTGTTCGGCCACCGGCCGCGTCTTGTTCGACTGCAACGGGCCGATGAAATGCCATTCGAGCGTGCTGCGCAAATCGGCGAGCACTTCGATTTTCGTGAGCGCTTCCTGCACGTAGTTTTCACCGAATGCGCGTTGACCGGCGGCATGGGCCGCGCGTACGTCTTCGGCGGGAAAGGTCTTGGAGACGGCAAGCAACGCGATGGAACGCGCGTCGCGTCCCGCCACGTGCGCGGCGAGGGCGATGCGTTGCTGCACCGCTTCGAGGTTATGAATCAGATCGGGCATGGAACGAACCGGAGCGGACCAAAGGTCGATGGGTCGATGAAGTCGATGCCCCGATTATACGGACAGCATGTGCTCGACCAGTTCGATCCAGTGCGCAACCGGCGTCGACGTGCCGCTTTGCAGATGTGAAATACAGCCCACGTTCGCCGATACGATCACCTGCGGTTCCTGCGCATGCAGCCGCTCGAGCTTCTGATCGCGCAACGCATACGAGAGCTTCGGCTGCGTCAGCGAATAGGTGCCTGCGGAGCCGCAGCACAGGTGACTGTCGGCCGGCAGTCGCACTTCCAGGCCGAGCCTCGTCAGCAGATGTTCGACCGTGCCGCGCACTTTTTGCCCGTGCTGCAACGTGCACGGCGGATGAAACGCGACCGTATGGATCGCGCGGCGGCGCGTGACGGCCACGAGCTCTTCCTCGAAATCCGGCAGAATTTCGGCGATGTCGCGCGTCAATTCGACGATGCGGCGCGCTTTTTCCGCATACTCCGGATCGTCGCGCAGCAGGTGCGCGTATTCCTTCACCGTCGCGCCGCAACCCGACGCGTTCATCACGATCGCCTCGACGCCCTGTTCGACATGCGGCCACCATGCGTCGATGTTGGCGCGCATGTCGTCGAGCGCTTCGTCGTTGTAGCCGAGGTGCAGACGGATCGCGCCGCAGCAGCCGGCGTCCGGCGCGATCACGGTTTCGATGCCGAGCGCATCCAGCACGCGCGCGGTGGCGGTATTCACGTTGGGCATCATCGACGGTTGCACGCAGCCGGCCAGCATCAGCATCTTGCGCGTGTGCGTCGCGCTCGGCCATGTCAGCGGACGCTGCCGCGCGGGCACCTTGTCGCGCAGTTTTCTTGGCAACAGCGCACGAAAATGCTGGCCGACGCGCATGGTCGGCGTGAACAGCGCGCTGTTCGGCACGAAGCTCGCGAGCAGCCGGCGCGTGAGCCGCTGGCCGAGCGGGCGCGTCACTTTTTCCTCGGTGATCTTGCGGCCGATTTCGACCAGCTTGCCGTACTGCACGCCGGACGGGCAGGTGGTTTCGCAATTGCGGCACGTCAGACAGCGGTCGAGGTGAACCTGCGTGCTGCGCGTCACCTCCGCGCCTTCCACCATTTGCTTGATCAGATAGATGCGGCCGCGCGGGCCGTCGAGTTCATCGCCGAGCAGTTGATAGGTCGGGCACGTGGCCGTGCAGAAGCCGCAGTGCACGCAGTTGCGCAGAATGGCGTCGGCTTCGTCGCCGTCGGGCGTATTGCGAATGAAGTCCGCGAGATTGGTTTGCATCGCGCGCTCAGAAGTCGGGGTAGAGACGGCCGCGATTGAAAATGCGGGCCGGGTCGAAAGCGGTTTTCAGGCCGCGATGGATTTTCATCAGCGGCGCGGGAAGCGGTGTGAAGACGCCCGCGCCGCGGTCGTAGCCGAGGCCGGTGCGGAAGATCGTCGCGTGGCCGCCGGCCTGCTTCGCGCTGATGCGCACCGTTTGCGCGTCGGTGTCCGTGATCCACCAGCGCTGCGCGCCGCCCCATTCCATCAGTTGCGCGCCGGGCAGTTGCAGCGGCTCGGTGATGGACGGCAACGCGAGCCGCCACAGCGCGGCCTTCGGCGGAATCGCGGCGAAGAACGAGTCGGTCTGCTCGCGCAGGCCGGCCCAGAAGCGTTCGGCTTCCACCGCATCGACGACTTCGCCGCCCAGCGACGAGCGCGCCGATTTGACCGCGCTCTCCGCGCCCGCGAGACGCACGGCGAGCGTGCCGTGGCGCCAGGCGCTCGCGGTGATCGGCAACGGCCGGCCGCCCCATTCGTTGAGCTTGCGTACGGCGTCGGTGCCGTTCATGTCGAACTTGAGCGTGGCTTCGGCCTGCGGCTGCGGCAGCACTTTGACCGACAATTCGAGGATCAGCCCGAGCGTGCCGAGCGAGCCCGCCATCAAGCGCGAGACGTCGTAACCGGCGACGTTTTTGACGACCTGGCCGCCGAAGTGCAGCGTTTGCCCCTGGCCGTTCATGATGACCGCGCCGAGCACGAAGTCGCGCGCCGCGCCGGCCGACGGGCGGCGTGGACCCGCAATGCCCGCGGCCACGCAGCCGCCGAAGGTGGCCTGCGGCCCGAAGTGCGGCGGCTCGAACGCAAGCATCTGATTGTGTTCGGCGAGCGCCGCTTCGATCTCGACGAGCGGCGTGCCGGCGCGCGCGGTGATGACCAGCTCCGCCGGGTCGTACGCGACGATGCCGCGATAAGCGCGCGTGTCGAGGATCTCGCCTTCCAGCGTCTGACCGTACCAGTCTTTCGTGCCGCCGCCGCGCACGCGTAACGCGCGTCCCTCGGCGCTGGCGGAACGCACGCGCTCCGACCACATGGCGACGATGTCGTCCTCTTCCATGATGCCCTGCTTCGTTATGTTTCGAACGATTGTACCGGGCGGGGCCGCGCTGACAACCCGGAGCGGACCCCTATCGGGTAATCAGGGTGACATGACGCGAAACCCCGCCGCGACGGGCTATGCGCGATGCGTGGATGCTAGAAGCGCGGCAACTCGGGATGCGGCAGCAGACCGCCGCGCACGTGCATCTTGCCGTATTCGGCGCAGCGCGCGCGAGTGGGGATGCCCTTGTCCGGGTTCAGCAGGCCGGGCGGATCGAAGGCCCGTTTGACCGCGTGAAACGCATCGCGCTCCTCGGGCGAGAACTGCACGCACATCGAATTGATTTTCTCGATGCCGACGCCATGCTCGCCCGTCACCGTGCCGCCCAGTTCGACGCAGGCTTCGAGAATGTCGGAGCCGAACGCTTCCGCGCGGTGCCACTCGTCCTTGTCGTTGCCGTTGAAGAGAATCAGCGGATGCATGTTGCCGTCGCCCGCATGAAACACGTTGATGCAGCGCAGCCGGTACTTCTTCTCCATCTCCTCGATGCGCGACAGCAGCGGCCCGATACTGCGGCGCGGCACGGTGCCGTCCATGCAGTAGTAATCCGGCGAGATGCGGCCGGCGGCCGGAAACGCGTTCTTGCGGCCGGACCAGAAGCGCAGCCGCTCGTTTTCCGTGCGCGAGATCGCGATGCGCGTTGCGCCGTGCTCGCGCAGCACCGCCGTCATGCGCACGATTTCGTCGGCGACTTCTTCGGGTGTGCCGTCGGATTCGCATAGCAGAATCGCCGCCGCGTCGAGGTCGTAGCCCGCGTGGACGAATTCTTCGACGGCGCGCGTGGCGGGTTTGTCCATCATTTCGAGCCCCGCCGGAATGATGCCCGCGGCGATGATGCCGGCGACCGCATCGCCGCCTTTCACGACGTCGTCGAAACTGGCCATGATGACCTGCGCCGTTTGCGGTTTCGGAATCAGCTTGACGGTGACTTCGGTGACGATCGCGAACATGCCTTCGCTGCCGATCAGCACCGCGAGCAGATCGAGCCCCGGCGCATCGGGTCCGAGCGAACCGAATTCGACGATCTCGCCTTCCATCGTCACCGCGCGCACGCGCAGCACGTTGTGCACGGTGAGGCCGTACTTGAGGCAATGCACGCCGCCCGAATTTTCCGAGACGTTGCCGCCGATCGTGCATGCAATCTGCGACGACGGGTCCGGCGCGTAGTACAAGCCGTACGGCGCCGCGGCTTCGGAGATCGACAGATTGCGCACGCCGGGCTGCACCGTGGCGGTCCGCGCGTACGAGTCGACTTCGATGATCTTTTTGAAGCGCGCGAGCGACACGACGACGCCGTGACGAATCGGCATCGCGCCGCCGGACAGGCCGGTTCCCGCGCCGCGCGGCACGATCGGCACGCCAAGGCGATGGCAGATCTGCACGATGCGCTGGACTTGCGACTCGGTCTCCGGCAACGCGACGGCAAGCGGCAGCCGACGATATGCGGCGAGGCCGTCGCAGTCGTAGGCGACCGTATCTTCGTCGCGATAGAGCAGACAGTGGTTCGGCAGGGCCGCCATCAGCGCCTGCACGACTTCGCGCTGGCGCTGGGCGAGAACTTCTGCCGACAGTTCGGCGGGTGCGTTCATGTGCGTCGTCTCCTCTTGTCTTTCGCCGCGCGCGCTTTCAGGCACTTCCGGGCGCTTCCCGCGCGCTTGTATTGCGGCGACTGTTGCGGCCGGCGGGGTGGTCCGCGCTCATGCCGCGTTTGCTACCGTTGCTACTACTCATATTGCGCCTGAATTGCGCTGGCTTGCGCTCGCCTGTGTGTCTGCCGACGCGTCAAGCCGCCCAGCTAAAGATCTTGCCGGGGTTCATCAGATTGTGCGGATCGAGTGCGTGCTTGATGGAGCGCATCGTGTCGATCGCGACATCGCCGTGTTCCTCAAGCAGAAAATTCATCTTGTGCAGACCGACGCCGTGCTCGCCGGTGCACGTGCCGTCCATGCGTAACGCGCGCTGCACGATGCGATGATTCAGACGTTCGGCCTCGACCAGTTCCTCCGGCTTGTTCGGATCGATCAGGATCGCGACGTGGAAATTTCCGTCACCGACATGGCCGACGATTGGGCAGGGCAGCGGCGACGTCTTCAGGTCCTGCTCTGTTTCGACGACGCATTCGGCGAGGCGCGAGATCGGCACGCAGACGTCGGTCGTGACGGCGCGGCAACCCGGCTTTAATTGCAGCATCGCGAAATAGGCGTTGTGACGCGCGTTCCACAGACGGCTGCGGTCTTCCGGCCGCGTCGCCCATTCGAAGCCTTCGCCGCCGTTCTGCGCGGCCAGTTCCTGCACGAGTTCGGCTTGTTCCTTCACGCCGGCCTCGGTGCCGTGGAACTCGAAGAACAACGTGGGCGCCTCGCGCAGCGTCAGATTCGAATGCCGGTTAATCGAGCGGATCGCGAGCGCGTCGACGAATTCGACGCGGGCGATCGGCACGCCCATCTGAATCGTTTCGATGACGGCGCGCACTGCATCGCCCATCGACGGAAACGCGCAGACGGCCGCGGAGACCGCTTCCGGCTGCGGATAAAGGCGCACGGTGATTTCGGTGATGACGCCGAGCGTGCCTTCCGAGCCGACGAAAAGACGCGTGAGGTCGTAACCCGCGGACGACTTGCGTGCTCGCGTGCCGGTTTTGATGACGCGGCCATCGGCGAGCACGACGGTCAGGCCGAGCACGTTCTCGCGCATCGTGCCGTAGCGCACCGCGTTCGTGCCGGACGCGCGCGTGGCCGACATGCCGCCGATGCTGGCGTCCGCGCCTGGATCGATCGGAAAAAAGAGGCCGGTGTCGCGCAGCGCCTCGTTGAGCTGTTTGCGCGAGATGCCGGGCTCGACGGTGACCGTCAGATCTTCCGCGTTGATCGACAGGACGCGGTTCATTTCCGACAGATCGATGGACACGCCGCCTTGCACCGCGAGCAGATGTCCTTCAAGCGACGAGCCGTTGCCGTACGGAATGATCGGCACGTTGTACTGGCCGCAGAGCTTGACGATGGTTTGCACGTCTTCGGTGTTGCGCGCGAACACGACGGCGTCGGGCAATTGCGGGTCGAACGGCGATTCATCGCGGCCATGATGTTCGCGCACGGCCTGGGCGACCGACACACGTTCGCCGAAGGCGTCGGTGAGGGCGTTTAGCAATTCGGGGGGAAATGGCCGGCGCAGCGCGGCCGGCGGAACACCATAATTCACGCATGTCTCCTGTGTCGACTGGAGTTAGCGCTTCAGCGCTTACTCCAGTCCCATGCTAGCGGTCGACTGGAGTTAGCGCTTCAGCGCTTACTCCAGTCCCATGCTAGCGGTCGACCGGAGTTAGCGCTTCAGCGCTTACTCCAGTCCCATGCTAGCGGTCGACTGGAGTTAGCGCTTCAGCGCTTAGTCCGGTCCCATGCTAGCGGTCGACTGGAGTTAGCGCTTCAGCGCTTAGTCCGGTCCCATGCTAGCGGTCGACTGGAGTTAGCGCTTCAGCGCTTACGTGGGTCCCATGCTAGCGGTCGATCCAAGTTGGCGCTTTAGCGCTTACTCCGGTCCCATGCTAGCGGTCAACCCAAGTCTGGCACCTCAGCGCTTACCCCAGTCCATCAACCACGGTTATCAATCATTGTCAGCCGAAGCGATTCTGCAGCAACCGTTTCATTTTACGCCGATCGTTTGCAGGCCGGCTCGAGTCCTTGCAGGCCGCCGACGATCACTGCGGCCGGGACGTCGCTCCTATAATGGCGGCGGCCGCCCGATGCGCGCAATATGTTCGATGCGATAGCTGCGCCGCGACTAACCAGCCGCCGCCAAGCATGATCAACGCCCACCGGCCAACGTATCGGCCGAGGCATCAGCGACTCCGCCACACCACCCGCATCCCGACCGACCAACCAGAGGATCACCATGGGTAACCGCCTAACCAAAATCGCCACCCGCACCGGCGACGACGGCACCACCGGCCTCGGCGACGGCCGGCGCATACGCAAGAGCAGCGCCCGCATCGAGGCAATCGGCGACGTCGACGAACTCAACTCCAATCTCGGCGTGCTGCTGTGCGAAAACCTGCCCGAGAACGTGCGCGCGGCATTGGTGGCGATCCAGCACGACCTGTTCGACCTCGGCGGCGAGCTCTGCATTCCTGGCCACACGATGATCGCCGACCGCCACCTCGCACAACTCGACGGCTGGCTCGCCGACTACAACGCCGCATTGCCGCCGCTCAAGGAGTTCATCTTGCCGGCCGGCTCGCGGGCGGCGTCGCTTGCTCACGTCTGCCGCACGGTTTGCCGCCGCGCCGAACGGGCGATTGTCGCGCTCGGCGAAGAAGAGACGATCAACGCGGCACCGCGCCAGTATGTGAACCGTCTGTCGGATTTGCTCTTCGTGCTCGCTCGCGTGCTCAATCGCGCTGACGGCGGCACCGACGTCCTCTGGCAGCACGACCGCGGTCACGGCTAGGCAGCAGACGCGATTCTGTAGGCATCAACGCCAGGGCAATTCAGCCTGCGACAATCTGTCTGGGCGAGGGCGCTCTATAAGATGTATCGTATGCGCATCTTTAAGGAGAAGTACAAATGACCGCCCTTACCGCCGACCAGATTGCCCGCGTCAAAGCCACGGTTCCCGTGCTCGCCGAACATGGCACGACCATCACCAAGCATTTCTACAAGCGCATGTTCGCGCATCACCCGGAACTGAAGAATCTCTTCAACCAGACGCATCAGCAAAGCGGCAATCAGCCCGAGACGCTCGCTCGCGCCGTGTACGCGTACGCGGCCAACATCGACAATCTCGGCGCGCTCGGCCCGGCCGTCTCGCGAATCGCCAACAAGCACGCGAGCCTGAACATTCGGCCCGAGCACTATCCGATTGTCGGCCGCCATCTGCTGGGTGCGATCGTCGACGTACTCGGCGACGCGGTCGATCAGCCGACGCTCGACGCGTGGCAGGTCGCGTATGGCCAACTCGCGAACATTTTCGTCGGCACCGAGGCGAAGCTGTACGAAGGCGCGGCATGGAGCGGCTTCCGCCCGTTCAAGGTGGCGCGCAAGCAGGTGGAGAGCGACGAGATCACGTCCTTTTATCTGACGCCTGCCGACGGCACCGCAGCCTGTGAGTTCGAACCCGGCCAATACGTGAGCGTCACGCGCTTTGTCGACAAGCTGGGCGTCGACCAGCCGCGGCAGTACAGCTTGTCGGATGCGCCGCATGGCAAGTGGCTGCGCATTTCGGTCAAGCGTGAAGACGGCCGCGAGGACGCCGCGCCGGGTCACGTGTCGAACCTGCTGCATGCGGGCGTGGAGGAGGGCACGATCGTGCACGTGAGCGCGCCGATGGGCGACTTCACCCTCGATCGCAAGAAGATCACGCCGGTCGTGCTGATGAGCGGCGGCGTGGGCGTCACACCGATGACGTCCATGCTGTCGACATTGCTCGCCGACGGCAGCGAGCGGAGCGTCACTTTCGTTCACGCATGCCGCAACGGCCGCGTGCATGCGTTCCGCGAGTGGCTCGACGATACCGCTGCGTCGCATGCGAACGTGAAGCGTGTCGTGTTCTACGAAGCCGTTGATGCAAGCGACCGGCAGGGCATCGACTACGATTTCGAAGGCCGTCTCGACGTGACGAAAATCGCGGATCGCGTCATCGCGCTGGATGCCGACTACTACATTTGCGGCCCCGTGCCCTTCATGCGCGCGCAGCGCGACGCGCTGGTTGCATTGGGCGTGGAGCCGACGCACATTCACACTGAAGTGTTCGGTTCGGGCGCGGTCGAGTAAGCCGGTCGATGTAGCAGGTCAGGCAAAGCGCGCGCGCTCGCTGCCAGCAGCGAGCCGCGCGAATCCGCCAACCTCGCGCGCTTTCCCACCGCCATCGTGACCGGCTTGCCAATCCGGCTCAACATTTCGACGAGCGTGTCGATGGTGAACTTGGTGGTTTTCTTGTTCACCACGTCCGAGACCCGCGGGCGCGAGACCATGAGAATTTCCGCGGCCTCCGCTTGCTTCAGATGATGCTGCTCGATCCACGTGGACAATTCCGTCATGAGCTGCTCCTTGAGCAGCCTCGTGTCGTTGATCTGCTTTTGCGACGCCGCGTGCAGACGCTTCGCCTCGTCGGCGGAAAAGCCGAGTTCGAGAAACACGTTTGCGCCGGGCTTTGTCACGTGACGAATTTTGGTGTCGATCGTCATTTGTTAAGGTTTCCTATCGTTAATGATGGCGCGATACCGCGTTTCGGCAATCAGTTTGTCGTGCGGCGCGAGCTTCTGGGTTTTCTTCTGCATGCAATGAAGCACGTAAAGCGCTTCTGCAAACTTCGTGACGTGCATCACGCGATAAATGCCGTTCTCTTCCCGGATGCGAATTTCGCGCGTTCCAGGACCCACCGAGTCGAACGGTTTCCAGTCGTCAGGGTCGAGACCCGCCTGGATCTTGCCGATCTGAAACCCGGCTTGCCGACGTGCCTCTTCTGGAAAGGCGAGCAAATCGCGATAGCTGGAGCCTAGCCAGCGAACTTCTTTTTCCAGCGTCATAACCGCCTTCCATGTACAAAATATTATACGCAAATTCCCGCCTGGTCAAGTCATTCGCGACCCGGCGATGAACTGCTACGGTACATAGACGGCGGCATCTCCACCATTCGTCCGTTCGGCCAACGAAATAAAAAAACCCGGCTGTGAACTGCACGAGCCGGGTTTCTTAACGCTGCAAACCGCATTCTTGCGATGCGGTCAAACGGTAAAACCACAAAACAAAAAATCAGTTGCCGCTTCCCCGCGCCACGCGCCGCTGTTTGACCGCGTCGGCGAGACCTTCCAGCACGGCGACGCTTTCGTCCCAGCCAATGCATGCATCGGTGATGCTCTGACCGTACGTGAGCGCGCAGCCTTCCTGCAAGTCCTGGCGGCCCGCCACCAGATGCGACTCCACCATCACGCCGACAATTCGTTCGTCGCCCGAAGCAATCTGGCGGCCGATGTCCGCGCACACCGGAATCTGGTTCTCGTGCTTCTTCGAGCTGTTCGCGTGGCTTGCGTCGATCATCAGGCGCGCCGCGAGTCCGGCCTTGCCGATGTCCGAGCACGCCGCGTTCACGCTCGCAGCATCGTAGTTCGGCGTCTTGCCGCCGCGCAGGATGATGTGGCAGTCCTCGTTGCCCGCCGTCGATACGATCGCCGAGTGCCCGCCCTTCGTGACCGACAGGAAATGGTGCGGCTGCGACGCGGCCTTGATTGCGTCGACGGCGATCTTGACGTTGCCGTCCGTGCCGTTCTTGAAGCCGACCGGGCACGACAGTCCCGACGCGAGTTCGCGGTGCACTTGCGACTCGGTGGTCCGCGCGCCGATCGCGCCCCACGAGATCAGATCGGCGATGTATTGCGGGCTGATCATGTCGAGGTACTCGGTGCCCGCCGGCAGACCCAGTTCGTTGATGCGCAACAGCAGCTCGCGCGCGGTGCGCAAACCCTCGTTGATCTTGAAGCTGTTGTCCATGTGCGGGTCGTTGATGAGGCCTTTCCAGCCCACCGTCGTGCGCGGCTTTTCGAAATACACGCGCATCACGACTTCGAGTTCGCCCGCAAAGCGCTTGCGCTGTTCGACGAGACGCCCCGCGTATTCCATTGCCGCTTTGGTGTCGTGAATCGAGCACGGTCCGACGATCACGATCAGGCGGTCGTCCATGCCATGCAGGATCCGATGCATGGCGGTGCGCGAACTGTAGATAAGGTCGGACACTGCTTCGTCGCAGGCAAATTCGCGGATCAGGTGCGCCGGGGGCGTGAGCTCTTTCAATTCTCGAATGCGGACATCGTCGGTGTTGTGCGGGGGCATGTTGTTCTCCTGAATCGGTTCGTAGCGTGTTCACGCGGGCGGCGCGTGCAAGGCAAAGTGTTCAAAGGCTGAATGAGCAAAGACTGAAGGCGAAAAAAAACCGCCAGACTCGCTGGCGGTTTTTCGGGAATTCTCGGTGTTCTGCGTGCACTAACACCCCTCTCGATCCGCCAGCGGTCTGAGATACCAAAAAAAGTAAAAGTAAAACTTGGCGGACATGGCGAAATGGAGTCGCTGGTCAAAAAAGGGTGATTGACTTTATAACCCGGGGAAGCTCGGCTGGCAAGCTATGCGGTCTAAAAATGCGGAAAAGCCGCACGATCCAGCGCTTTCACGCATGAATCGTGCGGCCGGAGTCTCGTCAGGCCGTGCCGCCCACCGTCATCCGGTCGATACGCAGCGTCGGCTGGCCGACGCCCACCGGCACGCTCTGGCCTTCCTTGCCGCACACGCCGACGCCCGAATCGAGCTTCATGTCGTTGCCGATCATGCTGACGTATTTGAGCGATTCCGGGCCGCTGCCGATCAGCGTCGCGCCCTTGACCGGGTACGTGATCTTGCCGTCCTCGATCATGTACGCCTCGGACGCCGAGAACACGAACTTGCCGTTGGTGATGTCGACCTGGCCGCCGCCGAAGTTCACCGCATACAAGCCGTTCTTCACCGACTGAATGATTTCCTGCGGGTCCTTGTCGCCGTTGAGCATGTACGTGTTCGTCATGCGCGGCATGGGCAGCGCGGCATACGATTCACGACGCGCGTTGCCCGTGACCGGCATCTTCATCAGGCGCGCGTTGAGCGTGTCCTGAATGTAGCCCTTCAGAATGCCGTCCTCGATCAGCGTCGTGCACTGCGTCGGATTGCCTTCGTCGTCGATATTGAGCGAGCCGCGGCGATTCGGCAGCGTGCCGTCGTCGACAACCGTCACGCCCTTCGCCGCGACCTGCTCGCCGATGCGTCCCGCGAATGCCGACGAGCCCTTGCGGTTGAAGTCGCCCTCGAGCCCGTGGCCGATCGCCTCGTGCAGCAACACGCCCGGCCAGCCCGGCCCGAGCACGACCGTCATCGCGCCGGCCGGAGCGGGGCGCGCTTCGAGATTCACCAGCGCCGCGTGCACCGCGTCGTCGACGTAACGCGACAGCACTTCGTCGGTGAAATAGCTGTAGTCGAAGCGGCCGCCGCCGCCGCCGCTGCCAATTTCGCGGCGGCCGTTCTGTTCGGCGATCACCGTGACCGAGACGCGCACGAGCGGCCGGATGTCGGCCGCGAAGCCGCCGTCGCTGCGCGCGACCAGCACGACGTCGTATTCGCCGGCGAGGCCCGCCATCACTTGCTGGATGCGCCGGTCGCGGCCGCGCGCCATGTGTTCGATGCGCTCGAGCAGCTTGACCTTGGCGGTGGCGTCGAGCGAATGCAGCGGGTCGGCGGGCAGATACAGATCGCGCCCGGCGATGCCTGTCAGCGACGACGCCACCTTGATCTTCTGCTTGCCGCCGCCCGCCTTCGCGATGGCGCGCGTGGCGATCGCCGCCTGACGGATCGCCTCGGGCGACAGATCGTCCGAATAGGCGAAAGCCGTGCGGTCGCCCGACACGGCGCGCACGCCGACGCCCTGGTCGATGCTGAAGCTGCCCGACTTCACGATGCCTTCCTCAAGGCTCCACGCTTCGCTGCGCGTGGCCTGGAAGTACAGGTCCGCGTAATCGACGCGATGCGTGAAGATCTCGGCGAGCGTGCGGGTGAGCAGCGATTCGTCGAGACCGTAGGGCGTCAGGAGGATGTCCTTGGCGGTGGCGAGATTGCGGATACCAGGTTCGATGATGTTCATGCGAAGTATGTTCTGCTCGATACGAAGGATTCGGTTAGCGCCACGCTCACTATATGAGTGACGGACGCCGCAGTTTCAATGTCACGTGTTCTAGCTCAGCACCCGATGACGCCATGCGGGCAGACTCTGCCGCACCTCGTCGATGCGCGTGCGTTCGAGCGTCCCCGCGACCACGCCGGCGCCTTCGTCGCGCACCGCGACGACTTCGCCCCACGGATCGATCAGCATGCTGTGGCCCCACGTGCGGCGGCCATTCTCATGCTTGCCGCCTTGCGCCGCGGCCAGCACGTAGCACTGGTTTTCGACGGCGCGCGCGCGCAGCAGCATTTCCCAATGCGCGCGGCCCGTCGTGTAAGTAAACGCCGACGGCACCACCATCAGCGCGCAATCGCCCAGGCGCCGGTACAGCTCGGGGAAGCGCAGATCGTAGCAGACCGACAAACCGACGCGGCCGAACGGCGACTCGAAGGTGCGGACTTCGCCGCCGGGGCAAATGGTGCGCGCCTCGTCGAACGATTCCTCGCCCTTTTCGAAGTTGAACAGATGGATCTTGTCGTAGCGCGCGGCCTCGTTACCCTCGGGGTCGAACACGAGCGTCGTGTTCAATACGCGCGACGGCTCCGGCGCCGTGATCGGCAACGTGCCGCCGATCACCCATACCTTGTGGCGGCGCGCGGCATCGGCGAGAAAACGCTGGATCGGGCCGTCGCGATACGCTTCGCGAACCGCGAGCTTGTCGGTGTCCTTGAAGCCCATGAAGCAGAAGTACTCGGGCAGAAGGACGAGCTGCGCGCCGTCGGCGGCGGCTTCGGCGATCAGACGTTCGGCGTCGGCGAGATTGCGCTCGCGATCCGGCGTGCTCACCATTTGCAGCGCGGCGACCCGGAAGCTGCTTGACTGACTGCTCGCCCGTTCGCGCTGCGCACTATCAAGCGCAGTGTCGGACGAAGCGTGGGATGAAGACGAAGAGACGTGTGTTTCGCTCATGAGCGTTTCGGAAAACTCCCGGCAAGGCGGCGCGACAGCCGGCGCCGCATACGTCGTTCAGGGCAGGCTCGTGCCGCCGGTGTGCGTCACTCGAAAGCGCCTACTCGATGCGCTGACCGAAGCCGTCCGATCGCGATGAACGAAGCCACGGTTACGCGCTAACTTGCAGGCTCAGTTCGCGCCGGCGGTCGAAGCTGGAGCGTCCATCTTACCCCGATCGCTCTTGACCCGCTCGATGTGCGGTTTCGACCAGGAGCCCGTTATCGCATAGTCTCGCGCGAACGCGTGCGACACCGATTTGCTGAACGCGAGGTCCGCCACCAGCGCGCCCAAGCCGAGCAGCGGGTTGATGACCGCGGCCGCGACGACCGCCGCGCCGGCGCTCACCGTCGGCACGATCTTGACGTGCATGTCCTGCGTTTCCTGCGCCAGGTCGACGGAGCCTTTCATCTCGGCGCGGGCCGGCGCGGTCACCATCTCGAAGTTTTCCGTGCGGCCGATGCCGTTGCGAATCTGCGCCGTCCCCGTGACGTGCTCGAAGGGCAGACCTTCGCCGATCACGTCGCGGAAATTGAGCGTCGCGAAGCGCGCGAGGCTTTGCAGGCTGAGCACGCCGAGCAGCTTGGCGACGCCCGGATCGACCTTGAGAATCTGCCCATGCCGCAGATCCACGGCGATATTGCCGTTGAGCGTCGGATAGTCGATCGCCGTCGGGCCGCCGCGCCACACCATCTTGCCGTTGAGCGTGCCGCTGCCCGCCTTCAGCGTGCGTGGCTGGCCGAAGCGCTCGAGCAGACCGCCCGCGTCCTTGATGTCGAGCTTGAAATCGAACACCGTGCGCCGCGGCGTGCTTTCGTCCGCGGCGTTGCCGAGTTCCGTGGATGTGCGCCAGTTCGCCGTCGCGGTTAACGTGGCCGCAGGATTCGCGATGTCGAGCTTGTCCAGTTGCCAGACCGGCACGCCGTCTTCGTTGAAGTTGTGCGCGAGCACTTCAAGCCGGCCGATGTCGCGGTCGCGCACGATCAGCTCGTTGACGACCAGATCGATCGACGGCATGTTTTGCGCCGGCGCCGACATCGCCTGGCCGAGCAGATCCTTGTCGGCGACCGACGGAATCACGACGCGTGCAAAGCGCGCCTGCAGCGTGCCCGGCGATGCCTTGTCGGCGCCCGGCAGCCACGAAACGTGACCGGACACCTGATTCGACGCGATGTTCGCCTGCCATTTGCCGTCCGCGTGCGAAGCGCCGACGATCACGCTCTCCCAGTGGCGCTTGAGCAGCGTCAGCGTGCCGATGTGCAGCGCGAAGCGGCTTGGCAGAAACTGCGCGACGGTCGGATTCGGGGTTGCGGGCGGGACGGGCGCGGCGGGCGCCTCGTTGCTGCGCAGTTGTGTAATCAGCGCGCGCCACGCATCGGCGTCGAATGCGTCGACGTCCACGGCGGCGATCACGCCTTCGCTCGGCAAGTCGGCCGGCCGGTTCACGCCGATGGCGCCGCGCACCACCGTCGGCGGGCTTTTCGGGTCGTAATGCAGCAGATAGCGCGCGGCGATGGGGCCGAAGTCGAGCTCGGCGCGCTCGAGTCCGCTTTCGCCGGCGAGCGTCGACGGACCGGCACTGGCGCGCAGCGGCATCGGCGTGCCGACCGGCTTGTTGAACGGCGCGGGGAAGTCGAGCGCGAGGCCGGTCAGGTCGGAGTTCGCGGTCAGTTGCGGCAGCTTGCCTTTGGCGCCGCGCACCGTGAGCGCATACGGCGCGCTGCCGCTCATGCGCGTGAGGACCTGTGCGGCCGGGCCATGCAGATCGAGGCCGCGCGCGGCCTCGACGGCGATATGGCCGTTCATGTCGAGCGCGTAGGTGCCGTCCTGCTTCAGCCCGCCGCTCGCCCGCACATCGCCGCCGAGGAACTGCGCGGTGAGCCGCTCGGTCTGCGCGCTGCGCTCGGTGAAACGCACCTTGCCCTTCACTTGCGACAGCGGCGGCACATTAGCCACGCTCAAACGATTGTTCTGGAAACCGAGCGCGCCTTCCACGCCGATATGCGGCTTCGGCGTGCGCGGCACCGTCAGCTTGAGCGCGAGCGACGCCGGCCCTTCGGCGCGGATTTTCTCGGTCTGATGTCGCGCCATGATGCCGAGCGAGCTTTCGTTCACGTAGTCGAGCATGTCGGCGAGCGGCCCGAGCCCGTCGCCCTTGATGACGAGATTCGACTCGCGCGTGCCGAGGTCGTCGATCCTGCCGTTCACGCCGTGCAGCGCGACGCGCTTGTAGCGTGCCCGGTCGATGTCGAAGCGCAGCACGTTCTGCCTGATCTCGAACACGCCGTCGATGCCGTCGAACGCCGGCCACACGTTCGGCGTGCCGTTGCGCATGTTGCGCGGCGGGTACGGCGACGGGTCGAACTTGCCGCCCTTGAACGGCGCGACGATATGGAAGATGCCCGCTTCGGGATCGCGCGAGTAGGGGAATTTGGTGAGGTCGCCATGCACTTCGATCTTCGCGCCGCGCGACATGCCGGCCTGCAAGCCGTGGCCGAGATACATGCGCAGCTTCTCGCTGATGCTGGTCGGCAGATAGCGGACGATGCGCGACACCTGCGCGCGCTCGAAGTCGGCGGTCAGATCCAGCGAGCCGCGGCCGTGGCCCGGATTGCTGTAGTCCGCGCTTGCTGTCGCCGCGACGTCCGCATTGGAGACGCCTAGCTCGGCCAGCTTCACCGTGAACGCCGGATGGTTCTCGCCGGGCGCCTTCGGCGAAATCGTCCAGTCGGCGCGGCCATGCAGCCGGTCGAGCGTGAGGCGCGGATCGTCGAACACGCCCGGCAGCGTGATCGCGACGTTGGACGTGTCGAGCGTGGCGGTGCCACGGCGTTGATCGGCGTCCACGCGGCCCCACAGATTTTCGATGCCCGGAATGCCGGCGCGCGGGTGATTGCGCGCCGTGAGCCCCGGCGGCGGCTCCTGCGCGGCGACGCTGATGCCTTGCAGGTCGCCCGTGAAGCGGTAGCGCTCGATCGGCTCCGCGCCGGTCCCATGACGGTCGCCGCCCGGCTCGCCGGATTCCGGCTTGCCGCGCTCGACTTCGATCAGGTAGTTGGCGACGAGCCCGCGCGGGTTATAGCGCACGAGGCTGTTCAGGAGCGCACGCGGCAGCGGCAGCGCGCGGCTGAACTCCGCGAGAATGCCCAGGTCGACGCGATCGCCCGACACGCTGATGAACTGCCCGTGTTGCTGCGAAGCCGTCCGGTAGTGCCCGTTCAGCGTCTGGAACGCGAGCGTGCGCGTGAGCGGCGTGCCGTCTTCGAGCGGCGGCTGGCCGAGTTCGGCGCGCATGTCGTTCAGTTGCAGCTCGTAATCGCCTTGCTGCGCTTGCAGGCGCCAGCCGAAATTCGCGATCGGCAACAGCAGCTTGGGCTGCGTGGGCCGAACTCGCAGCGCGACGTCGGCGCCGGCCATTTGCCCGCTTGCCGAAGTCATGCGGCCGTCGGCGAAATCGACCCAGATCGCGTTGTCGATGCGGCCCGCAAACGTCTCGATCGGGAATTTGATGTAGCGAGCGAGCGTCGGCAGATCGACTGGCCCGGTCGAGACATACGCCTGTCCTTTCCAGTTGATCGGCTTGCCGATCGCGGCGAGCGGCGCGTGCCGGAAATGCGTGCGGAAATCGAGCGGGCCGCGCAGCAACTGGCCGTCGGGCGGCGCCTGAAGCGCGAGGCGGTGATCGTAACCGTCGTTGAGAATGGCGATGCGGATGTCGCGCAGCGCGAGCTCCGGCGCGTCGCGCTGGGCGTCGCGCCAGCGCAGCACGCCGCCGCGCACGACGATCGCCTGCTGGCGCACGAGCCACGTCGACAACGTGTCGTTGCCGCTATGACGCGTCGGCACCGGCACGCCGGCGACCGACAGCACGCCGTCGCCGCCGCGCGAAATCAGCACGTCGGGCTGGTCGACGATCAGACTCGACAGCGCCGGATGGAATTGCCAGAGCGAGCGCCACGACAGCGTCGCGGTGGCGTGCGGAATGGTGAGCGCGGGTTTGCCGTCATGGTCGCGGATCACCAGATTCGTGATGTCGAGCCCCGGCTGAAACCCGCTCCAATGCGGCGCCAGTTTGCCGATGGTGAACTGCGCATGCAGCTTGTCGGAGACGGTCGCTTCGATTCGCGGCCGGAACGTGTCGACGCGCGGCAGCACCACGTAGCGCAAGCCGAGAAACAGCCCCGCCGCGATGAAATAGAGGACGAGCGCGAGCGCGAGAACAACGTGGAGCGTCCGGCGCAAGACGACGTGGTCGCTTCCGCTCACAGGCCGGGCCGGCCCGGTTTCCTGCGGGTCGGCGGATTCGTTTCGCTCGGACATGCTGCGGCGGGTGGGCGTATGGTAGTTTTGCGGATTAACGACGAAATGTAACACACGGGAAAGCGTCGACAGGACTTCCGGAAAACCCTGTCAGGGGCCCGCTGCACGACCCACATCGGCGCGCAGCAAACCGTCGTGCGACGAGCCGCTGATCCGCGGTTCATGCCAATCAAGCAACGAGCGAGCCAGACCTTTGATGACTCACGCCACTCTCCTGAGTTCCAGCTATTCACATTACGCGGCGCGCGCCGTGGCGGCCCGTCCGCAACTCGTCGCGCAGGTGGCGGAGCTTGCGTCCGGGCCGTTGACGCGCGAGCGCATCGACGCCCGCTTCGACGCGCTGTGTGCCGAAGCGGCCGGCGGCGCCGACGCGCCGTTGACGGAGGCCGCATTGAAGCGCGCGTTGCGCCAGTTGCGCACGGAGGTCTTCTGCGCGGTGATGGAGCGCGACCTGGCCGGCGAGGCGGACGTCGCCGAAGTCACCGGAGCGATGACGGATCTCGCCGAGACCACGATCCAGCGCTCGCTCGCGGTGCTGTCCGCTGAACTCGAAACGCTCTTCGGCGAGCCGCGCGGCCCGCAGGGCGAACGGCTCACGCTCGGCGTCGTCGGCATGGGCAAGCTCGGCGGCCGCGAGCTGAACGTCTCGTCGGACATCGACCTGATCTTCATCTACGAAGAGGACGGCGAGACGGCGGGCGGCCAGCGCGCGCCGATTGCCACGCAAGACTTTTTTACGCGCCTCGGCAAGCGCCTGATCGGCGCGCTCGCCGAAGTGACCGCCGACGGCTACGTGTTTCGCGTCGACATGCGTTTGCGCCCGAACGGCGATTCGGGACCGCTCGTGTGCAGCCTCGGCATGCTCGAGGAATATTTCTACGTGCAAGGCCGCGAGTGGGAGCGTTATGCGTGGATCAAAGGCCGGCTCGTGTCCGAAGGCACGAGCGACGCGGCGCAGCGCCTGTCGAAACAACTCGATGCAATCGTCACGCCGTTCGTCTACCGCCGTTATCTCGACTTCGGCGTGATCAGCGCAATCCGCGCGCTGCATCTGCAGATTCGCCAGGAGGCGCAACGCCGTGCGTCGATGCGTCCCGACAAGGCCGACGACATCAAGCTCGGACGCGGCGGCATCCGCGAAATCGAATTTAGCGCGCAGGTGTTCCAACTGATTCGCGGCGGCCAGGACGCCGGTTTCCGGGTGCGTCCCACGCTCGCCGTGTTGCGGCACGCCGCGACGCACGGGCTGATCGACACGTCGGTGTGCGTGAAGCTCTCACAGGCTTATCGCTTTTTGCGCGAGCTCGAACATCGGCTGCAATATCGCAACGACGCGCAGACGCACGCGATGCCGGTCGATTCCGAGGAACGCGTGGCGCTCGCGCGCGCAATGGGCTGCGACGACTATCCGATGCTGATGGAGCGGCTCGACGCGCATCGGGAATTCGTCGAACAGCAGTTCGACCAGATTTTCGCCGACAAGGTGAGCGGCCGCGACGGCTGCGGCGCGCCCGAAGACGGCGCGGCAGTGTGGGTCTGGAGCAGCGCGCTCGCGGACGACAGCGCGGCGGACGCGCTGCATGCGCGTCTCGTCGAGCTGGGCGTGGCCGAGCCCGCCGATCTGCTCGCGCGGCTGCGCGGCGTCTGGCAGTCGTCGCGCTATGCCGGACTCGCGGAGCGCAGCCGGCAGCGCTTCGACATCGTCGCGCAGCGCGCGCTCGAAGCCGCGCGCACGCTCGAGCCGCCCGAGCGGCGCGGCGACACGCTCGCGCGTCTGTTCGATCTGCTCGAAGCCGTGGGCCGGCGCGGCGCGTACCTCGCGCTGCTCACCGAGTATCCGCAAGCGCTGCATCGCGTGTTGTCGGTGCTGGGCGCGTCGCGCTGGGCAGCCGGTTATCTGATCCGCCATCCGCAACTGCTCGACGAACTGCTCGACGACGAAGCGCTGAACACGCCGTTCGACTGGCCCGAGTTCAAGCGCACGCTGCGCTTGCGGCTGGCCGCGGCGGACGGCGTCGAGCAGCAGATGGACTTGCTGCGCCACGCGCACCAGGCCGAGGTGTTCCGTATTCTGCTGATCGACCTCGCGGGCAAGCTGAGCGTCGAGCATGTGAGCGACCGTCTGTCCGAACTCGCCGATGCCGTGCTCGACGTCACGCTCGAAGCCGTCTGGAAGCAGTTGCCGAAGCGCCACCGCGACGCGCCGCGATTCGCGGTGATCGCTTACGGCAAGCTGGGCGGCAAGGAGTTGGGTTATGCATCGGACCTCGACGTGATCTTTCTCTACGACGATCCCGACGATGCCGCTTCGGATATCTACTCCACCTACACGCGCCGCCTGATTACGTGGCTGACGACCGCGACCGGCGCGGGCACCTTGTTCGACGTCGATCTGCGCTTGCGGCCGAACGGCGAGTCGGGCCTGCTCGTTACCGATCTCGACGCGTTCCGCCGTTATCAGTTGCGCGAGGGCGACGCGGCCAACACCGCGTGGGTGTGGGAGCACCAGGCGCTGACTCGCGCGCGCTACTGCGCGGGCGACGCGCAGATCGGCGCGCAGTTCGAGGCGATCCGCGAACAGGTGCTGACGACGCCGCGCGACGCCGCGCAGCTTGCGGACGAAATCGTGGAGATGCGCGAGCGCGTCGCCGCCGGGCATCCGAACCACACGACGCTGTTCGATCTCAAGCACGATCGCGGCGGGATGGTCGATATCGAGTTCACCGTGCAGTATTGGGTGCTGTTGCATGCGGCGCGCGATCCCGAGCTGATCCGCAATACGGGCAACATTGCGCTGTTGCGCGAGGTGTCGCGTCTTGGGCTGATGAGCGAGGCGGAAGCTGAGACGGTCGGCGCCGCTTATCGCACGTACCGGAAGCTGCAGCACAAGCTGCGGCTTGATGGGATGGAGAAGGCGCGGGTGGAACCGGGGTTGGTCGCGGCCGAGAGAGATGCGGTGCTTGGGCTTTGGGAGCGGGTGTTTGGGCGAGGGTGAGGTGGGATTTTTGAGGATGGGGGCGGGTAACGGGCGACGGGTCGCTGCGGTCGACTGACGGCCAGCGGCGACCGGAGCCAACGGCCTGCAACGGCCAGCGACGGCCCGGAGCCCGACCGCCGCCCTCAACCCCCACCTACGCCGCCAGCATTTCCTTCGCGTGCTTGCGCGTGGTCGGCGTGATCTCCAGGCCGCCGAGCATGCGCGCGACTTCTTCGACGCGGCTCGCCTTGTCGAGCGAAACGACGCTGCTCACCGTACCGCCCTTGCCGTTGCCGGCTTTCGCCACCTGGAAATGATGATCGCCACGCGCGGCGACCTGCGGCAAGTGCGTGACGCAAAGCACCTGGCGCGCTTCGCCGAGTTGATGCAACAGCCGTCCGACCACTTCGGCGACGCCGCCGCCGATTCCAGTATCCACTTCGTCGAAGATCAGTGTGGGCGTCGGGCTCGCGGCACTCGCGATCACGGCGAGCGCAAGGCTGATACGCGCGAGTTCGCCGCCCGACGCGACCTTCGCGAGCGGCCGCAGCGGCACGCCCGCATGACCCGCGACGCGGAACTCGACCTGCTCCAGGCCATGCGCGCCGCCTTCGGGTAACGGCACGAGCGCGACCTCGAAGCTGCCGCCTTTCATCGACAGTTCCTGCATGCCTGTGGTGACCGCGGCGCCGAGCGCTTTGCCGGCCTTGGCGCGCGCCTTCGAGAGCTTCTTTGCTTCGGCGAGGAAGTCCTCGCGCGCTTTGGCTTCGGCGGCGTGCAGGCTGTCGAGATCCGCGGCGGCGTCGAGCGCGGCAAGCTGCGCGCGGCGCGTCTCGTGTTCCTCGGGCAGCGTTTCGGGCTGCAAACGGAACTTGCGCGCCGCCGAGTGCAATGCGTCGAGGCGCTTTTCGACTTGTGCGAGCCGGTCCGGGTCGAGTTCCAGCTTTTGCGCGTAATGGCTCAATGAATACGCGGCTTCCTGAAGCTGGATCTCGGCGGGTTCGAGCGCGGCCAGCACGTCGTTCAAGGCCGGGTCGATATCGGCAAGGTCGCGCACCTTCGAGACGATCGACGCCAGGTGCGTGATCATTGCCTCGTCCGATTCGGAGAGCGCATTCAGCGCGCCTTGCACACCGTCGATCAGATTCGCCGAATGCGACAGCCGCCGATGCTCCGCGTTGACTTCTTCCCATTCGCCCGGCTGCGGCGCGAGCTTGTCCAGCTCGGCAAGCTGCCATGCCAGACGCTCGCGTTCCAGTTGCAATTCGCGGTCGCGGGTTTGCGCGTGCTCGACCGCCTGCACCTTCTCGCGCCAGGCGCGCCACGCGCGCGTGACGCTCGCGGACAGCTCGGTCAGCCCTGCATGCGTGTCGAACAGCTCGCGCTGCGCGTCGGGCCGCATCAGCAATTGATGCGCGTGCTGGCCGTGAATATCCACCAGCATTTCGCCGACTTCGCGCAGTTGCGCGAGCGTCGCCGCTGTGCCGTTGATGAACGCGCGCGAGCGGCCGTTCGCATCCACCACGCGGCGCAGCATAACAGTGCCGCCGTGCTGGCCGTCCGCCGCGGCCGCGCTCAACGCCTGCTCGTCGAGCCACTGGTCCACTTGCGCGTGCGTGTCGAATTCGGCGGTGATGTCGGCGCGGGTCTCGCCCGTCCGCACGACGTTCGCGTCGGCGCGCGCACCCAGCGCGAGCGCCAGCGCGTCGATCAGGATCGACTTGCCGGCGCCGGTTTCGCCGGAGAAAACGGTAAAGCCGCTGTCGAATTCGAGGTCGAGCGCGGCGACGATGACGAAGTCGCGTATCGAGAGGTGGCGAAGCATGGAAGTCGTTTGTGCTTGTCGGTGAGCTTGGTATCGGGTTTTACGAACTGCGCGCTTGCGGTCCGGCGTCCGCGCCGGTCACGGCTTGGGATCTTCCTCGTGCGACGGGTATTCGTTCCAGTGCAGCTTCTTGCGCAGCGTCGCGAAATAGCTGTAGCCGACCGGATGCAGCATCGGCACCGTATGACGCGAGCGGCGCACTTCGATTGAGTCGCCGAGTTCCAGCGACGTGAACGACTGCATGTCGAAATTGACGTTCACCTCGCGCCCCGAAACGATCTGGATGCTGACCTTGGAATCGTCCGGCAGCACGATCGGCCGGTTCGACAGCGCATGCGGCGCGATCGGCACGAGCACGATGCCCTGCAGTTGCGGATGCAGAATCGGCCCTTGCGACGACAGCGCGTACGCCGTCGAGCCGGTCGGCGTGGCGACGATCAGTCCGTCCGAACGCTGGTTGTACATGAAGCGGCCATCCACCGACACATGCAGCTCCGCCATGCCCGAAAAGCCGCTGCGATTGACCACGACGTCATTGAACGCGAGCGCGTGATAGATCGGATTGCCCTGGCGCATGATGCGCGCTTCGAGCAGCACCCGTTCCTCGCGCTCGAAGTTGCCCGCCAGCATTTGCGGCACGGTCACGCTCATGTCGGAGATCGGGATGTCGGTAATGAAGCCCAGCCGCCCGTGATTGATGCCGATGAGCGGCGTGCGGTACGGCGCCAGTTGCCGGCCGATGCCGAGCATCGTGCCGTCGCCGCCGAGCACGACAGCCACGTCGGCGCGCGCGCCGATTTCGGCCGGCCGCAGCGCCGGATAGTCGGTCACGCCGATTTCGGCCGCGGTGTCGGCTTCGAAAACGACTTCGAAGCCGCGCTTCGCGATGCACGTGGCGAGCGCGGTCAGCGGGTCGCGGATGCCCGGCGTATTGTTGCGCCCGACGAGCGCGACAGTCTTGAACTGGCTGGTTACTTGCATGCCGGCATTACACCATAGGTAGGGCCTGAAAAGAACGGGGCCGGGACGCGGCGGCCGGCCGTTCGCAGCGGGCCGTGAGCGCAGTGCGGGATTATCGTTAGAATGGTGAAGCCTTGATGACATGCGCGCCGCGCAAACCGCACCGGCGCGCGGCTGGCCGGACCGTCGGCAACGGGGCCGGCGGCACGCCCGACACAATGCGGCACGTTGTGCTGGAACGAGCGCAAGGCGCGGTCCCGGCGGGCGGCGGGAAATTCGCCGGTGATGGGCGCCGTCGGCGCTCGCGGTAGTCGCCTCATTGAGCTAAAATTTTTCGTCATGCTAGATCCTCGCGCACAAACCCTCCTGAAAACGCTGATCGAGCGCTACATTGCCGAAGGTCAGCCGGTCGGCTCGCGCACGTTGTCGCGCTATTCGGGCCTGGAGTTGAGCCCGGCAACCATCCGCAACGTCATGTCGGATCTCGAGGATCTCGGGCTCGTCATCAGTCCGCATACTTCGGCGGGACGCATTCCTACGCCGCGCGGCTACCGGCTGTTCGTCGACACCATGCTCACGGTCGAATCCGCCGCGGACGAAGAAGCCGTCACCCGCACGGTCAAGACTACGCTGCAGGCAGGCGAGCCGCAGAAAATCGTCGCGGCCGCGGCGAGCGTGCTCTCGAATCTGTCGCAGTTCGCCGGTGTCGTGCTGACGCCGCGGCGCAGTCACGTGTTCAAGCAGATCGAGTTCATGCGGCTGTCGGACAAGCGCATTCTGCTCATCATCGTGACGCCCGAAGGCGACGTGCAAAACCGCATGATGGCGACCCAGCGCGACTTTTCGCCGTCCGAGCTCGTGGAGGCTTCGAACTACATCAACGCGCACTTCGCCGGCCTGTCTTTCGACGAAGTGCGCCGCCGCCTGCGCGAAGAAATCGACCAGTTGCGCGGCGACATGACCACGCTCATGCACGCGGCCGTCACGGCGAGCACGGACGAATCCGACACCGGCGAGACCGTGCTGATTTCGGGCGAGCGCAATCTGCTCGAAGTAGCCGATCTTTCCTCGGACATGGCGCGCCTGCGCAAGCTGTTCGATGTGTTCGACCAAAAGACCAGTCTCCTTCAGTTGCTGGATGTGTCGAGTCATGCGGCCGGCGTGCAGATCTTCATAGGTGGCGAGTCCAACCTCGTGCCTATCGAGGAAATGAGCGTCGTCACCGCGCCCTACGAGGTGAACGGCAAGATCGTCGGCACGCTCGGCGTGATCGGCCCGACGCGGATGGCGTACAACCGCGTCATCCCGATTGTGGACATCACGGCAAGACTGCTTTCGCTCACGCTAAGTCAGCAGTAAGTCAGCAGTAGCGGTCAACGCCGCGGCGGTCGATGCGGCACATCATGCGCGAGCGCGCGCCGCTTGCCAATTAGCCGAACGGCCAGGGGCGCCTGGGGCGCGCGGCCACGAAGGCCGCCGCCATAGGGCGCACCGCTATAATGAATCTCACCTGTTCAACCCTCCGCTCACTGCGGTTATCCGGCTATAGCCTATGCGCTTCGACCTCGAGCGGCCTTCGCAGAACGCCACGTCGCACCGTGTTGCCGTGCTGCTGATTAACCTCGGCACGCCCGACGCGCCAACTCCGCGGGCGGTTCGCCGCTATCTCGCGCAGTTCCTGTCCGACCCTCGCGTGGTCGAGATTCCGGCGCTGCTGTGGCAGATCATTCTGCGGTTGCTGATCCTGCCGTTCAGAGGCCGCGCGTCCGCGAAGAAATATGCGGCCGTCTGGATGCCCGAAGGCTCGCCGCTGCGCGTCTATACGGAAAAGCAGGTGGAAGCGTTGCGCCATCTGCTGCAGTTGAACGACTACACGGTGCTCGTCGAATACGCGATGCGTTACGGCACGCCGGGCATTCCGGCGATGCTGAATCAGCTCAAGCTCGCGGGCGCCGAGCGGGTGCTGCTCGTGCCGATGTATCCGCAGTATTCGTCGTCGACCACGGCGACCGCTTTCGACGACGCCTTCTCCGCGATGAAGCGCATGCGCAATCAGCCGGAGATCCGCACGGTGCGTCAATACGCCGATCATCCGGCATATATCGCGGCGCTCGCGGCGCAGGTGCGTCACTACTGGCATCTTCATGGCCAGCCGGATTTCGCGGCGGGCGACAAACTCGTGTTGAGCTTTCATGGCGTGCCCAAACGCACGCTGGATCTCGGCGATCCGTATCACGAGCAGTGTCAGACAACCGGCGCGTTGCTGATGCAGGCGCTTGGCCTGACGTCGGTGGAATGCCGCATCACCTTCCAGTCGCGCTTCGGCAAGGCCGAGTGGCTGCAGCCCTACACGGCGCCCACGTTGAAGGAACTCGGCGCGGCAGGCGTGCGGCGTGCTGATGTGTTTTGTCCGGGCTTCACGGCCGACTGCCTGGAGACGATCGAAGAAATCGGCATGGAAGTGCGCGACGAATTCCTGCATGCGGGCGGCAAGGAATTTCACCGCATTCCGTGTGTGAACGCGTCGCAGGCATGGATCGCCGCGCTCGGCGAAATCGTCGCGCAGAATCTGCAAGGCTGGCCGGTGCAGGCAGTACCCGTGCCGCATAACACAGCGGCTTGACGAGACTTCATGAACTACAGGATTTCAACCGAACCGGGCGCGAAACTGCGCATCGACAAATGGCTTTGGGCGGCGCGCTTCTTCAAGACGCGTTCGCTCGCGGCGGATGCTGTCGAGAAAGGCCGCGTGCGCATCGGCGGGGCCAATGTGAAGCCCGCCAAGGACGTGCGGGTCGGCGACCTGGTCGAGATCGAGATCGAGCGCTTCGTGTGGCAGGTGCAGGTGCTGGGCGTGTGCGAGGTGCGCGGTCCGGCGACCGTCGCGCAGACGCTCTACGCCGAGACCGACGAAAGCCGCGAAAAACGCAAGGCCGAGCAGGAGCGCCGCAAAACTTATCGCGAGCCGGCCGAGGCATTGCATGGCCGCCCGACCAAGCGCGACCGCCGCACTATCGACAGATTTTCAGGTGGGGATTGAACAGCTGTTCCATGGTCGCGTTCACGCCGCCGTATTCGGTGGTGTGGTCGTTGACCGCCCCGGACATACAGATGGTCGTGGTGCCCGCAACGAGTACCAGTGCGACCACCGAGATTGCAAAGGTCAGTTTCACGGTACCCCCTTATGGGATGTTGCAGCAAAGAAACGAGCTAGCCGGGTGGAAATTGCAAGAGGGCGGAAAGGATTACGTCAGATTAGGGTTAACGAGGTTTTTCCGCTGCGTTACTGGAGCATAGGTCACTTGCTGTTCGCGCTCAATCTGAATCTGATTGCGCCGCGCTAATGGTTGTAACCGCGCGTTTCCGCCAGCGGCGCCCGCTCTGAAAATTTCGGCCGAGGCGCTTGAAATGGGCGCTTGCGGCCCCACCTGCCGTTCCGATACGCGGTGGCGCGTTCGAATGTTTGTCGCGATTTTGCAACGCACAAAAGTCGCGGCGCATTCATGCGTTGCCGCCGCCGTTGGCTTTTAAATCTTTAACGACTTTCAGCGACATGGAAAACACGCAAGAGAACCCGACGAGCCAGAATCCCACGCCCGCGGACGAAACCGAGCGCCCGGCCGCCGAGGCGGTCACTCCCGAGCAGGAAGCCGCGGCGAGCGTCGCCACGGACACGCCGGCAGCCACGGGTGCCGAAGCTGCGTTGGCTGAAGCGCAGGCCAAGATCGCCGAGTTGCAGGAGAGCTTCCTGCGGGCCAAGGCCGAGACCGAGAACGTGCGTCGCCGCGCGCAGGAAGACGTCGCGAAGGCGCATAAATTTGCTATCGAGAGCTTCGCCGAGCACCTGCTGCCGGTGATCGACAGCCTGGAAGCTGCCGTCGCCCATTCTTCCGACGACCTCGCGAAAGTGCGCGAAGGCGTCGAGCTCACGCTGCGCCAGCTCACGGGCGCGCTGGAGAAGGGCCGCGTCGTCGCACTGAATCCGGTGGGCGAGAAGTTCGACCCGCATCGCCATCAGGCCATTTCGATGGTGCCGGCGGATCAGGAGCCGAACACGGTGGTCGCCGTGCTGCAAAAGGGCTTCGTGATCGCCGACCGCGTGCTGCGTCCGGCGCTCGTGACGGTGGCCGCGCCGAAGTAAGCGCCCGTCGCAGGCAGTTCGCCAGGTCCACGTAGACACCAGGTAACCCGATCATGGCCAACATTCCCGTCGACGCAACCGCGTTTTCGGTCTTCGACATGAAGGAGCTGAGCGCCGAATCGTTCGACGCGGGCCTCGCCGAAGCAGGCGACGAACTCGCGGTGGTGTTCTTCTGGGGCCTCGACTGCTTCAATTGCGAGATCGCGAAGAAGGCGATGCTGGCGCAACCTGAGGCGATCCGGGCGCTCGGTCTGCGGTGGTTTCACAGCAATGTCTACGAGCACCGCGAGCTCGGGCGGCGCTTCATGCTTCACGGCGTGCCTACGTGGTTCTTTTTTCATCGCGGCAAACGGCTTGGCCGCGCAACCGGCTGGCACGGTCTTGGGCAGTTCCAGGCCGCTGTCGCCGCGGCGCGGCAGAAGATTCAGGCGGTTTCTGGCCAAACGCCGGGTGAAACGCCGGCCGATTGAAAAAAATTAAAGACCGCATCGCAAAAGAGGTCTTGAAAACGATGCGGACGCACTTATGTTCAGTGCAGTGTGAATTCAGGGCGGATCGCCTTGCCGCCGAACGGCAAACAGGGCGCTTCCCGCAGCGATCAAAGTCAGGAGATTAGTAAAAATGGGCAAAATCATCGGTATCGACCTCGGCACGACCAACTCGTGCGTGGCGATCATGGAAGGCAATTCGGTCAAGGTGATCGAGAACTCGGAAGGTGCGCGCACCACGCCGTCGATCATCGCGTATATGGAAGACGGCGAGATTCTCGTCGGCGCGCCTGCCAAGCGTCAGTCGGTCACGAACCCGAAGAACACGCTGTACGCGGTGAAGCGCCTGATCGGCCGCCGCTTCGAAGAGAAGGAAGTTCAGAAAGACATCGGCCTGATGCCGTACAAGATCATGAAGGCCGAGAACGGCGACGCATGGGTCGAAGTGCGCGATCAGAAGCTCGCTCCGCCGCAGATCTCCGCGGAAGTGCTGCGCAAGATGAAGAAGACCGCTGAAGACTACCTCGGCGAGCCGGTCACCGAAGCCGTGATCACGGTTCCCGCGTACTTCAACGACAGCCAGCGTCAGGCAACCAAAGATGCGGGGCGCATCGCCGGTCTGGAAGTCAAGCGCATCATCAACGAACCGACCGCAGCCGCGCTCGCGTTCGGTCTCGACAAGAACGAGAAGGGCGACCGCAAGATCGCCGTGTATGACCTGGGCGGCGGTACGTTCGACGTGTCGATCATCGAAATCGCGGACGTCGACGGTGAGAAGCAGTTCGAAGTGCTGTCCACGAACGGCGACACGTTCCTCGGCGGTGAAGACTTCGACCAGCGCATCATCGACTACATCATCGGCGAGTTCAAGAAAGAGCAAGGCGTCGATCTGTCGAAAGACGTGCTCGCGCTGCAGCGCCTGAAGGAATCGGCTGAAAAGGCCAAGATCGAGCTGTCGTCGAGCCAGCAGACCGAAATCAACCTGCCGTACATCACGGCTGACGCGTCGGGTCCGAAGCATTTGAATCTGAAGATCACGCGCGCCAAGCTGGAAGCGCTGGTTGAGGAGCTGATCGAACGCACGATCGAACCGTGCCGCGTGGCGATCAAGGACGCAGGCGTGAAGGTCGGCGAAATCGACGACGTGATTCTGGTCGGCGGTATGACCCGCATGCCGAAGGTGCAGGAAAAGGTTAAGGAATTCTTCGGCAAGGACCCGCGCCGCGACGTGAACCCGGACGAAGCCGTGGCCGTTGGCGCCGCGATTCAAGGTCAGGTTCTGTCGGGTGACCGCAAGGACGTTCTGCTGCTCGACGTGACCCCGCTGTCGCTCGGCATCGAAACGCTCGGCGGCGTGATGACGAAGATGATCAACAAGAACACCACGATCCCGACCAAGCATTCGCAGGTCTACTCGACGGCCGACGACAACCAGAGCGCCGTGACGATCAAGGTGTATCAGGGCGAACGCGAAATGGCAGCGGGCAACAAGCTGCTCGGCGAGTTCAACCTGGAAGGTATTCCGCCGGCACCGCGCGGCACGCCGCAGATCGAGGTGAGCTTCGACATCGACGCAAACGGCATTCTGCACGTCGGCGCGAAGGACAAGGCGACCGGCAAGGAAAACCGTATCACGATCAAGGCGAACTCGGGTCTGTCTGAAGCCGAAATCGAGAAGATGGTGAAGGACGCCGAAGCCAACGCGGAAGAAGATCACAAGCTGCGTGAGCTGGCCGATGCCCGCAACCAGGGCGACGCGCTGGTCCATAGCACGAAGAAGGCGCTCACCGAATACGGCGACAAGCTGGAAGCTGCCGAGAAGGAAAAGATCGAATCCGCGCTGAAGGACCTCGAAGAAACGCTGAAGAGCGGTTCGAGCGACAAGGCGGCGATCGAAGCCAAGATCGAAGCAGTGGCCACGGCCTCGCAGAAGATGGGCGAGAAGATGTACGCCGACATGCAGGCTGCGCAAGGTGCCGAAGCTGCGGCAGCAGGCGCGGCGGGCGCGAGCGCGGGTGCATCGGCGGGTGGCGCGAGCCAGCCGCAGGACGATGTGGTCGACGCCGACTTCAAGGAAGTCAAGAAAGACTAAAGCCAGGTCGCATTCCGACCGTAAAGCCGCACACGGGTTTTGTGTGCGGCCCGGCTGCACAAGGGACCGCGCCCATCCGGACGCGGGAACGTGCAAGAGCGGTTATCACGCCTGGCGAGCCTTTTAGGCTCTCCGGGCACATTTGTTTTATGGAGGGCGTTGTTTTTTGCCGTATTCAGGCGGCATGAAACAGCGGCCGGACGAGTCGTGAGACTCCAGCATTCAAGAGGAGCCACCGCGCGGCATTGCGCGAGGGGCGTTGAACCGATATGGCGAAACGGGATTACTACGAGGTTCTGGGCGTCGCAAAGAACGCGAGCGACGACGAAATCAAGAAGGCTTATCGCAAGCTGGCGATGAAGCATCACCCCGACCGCAATCCGGGCAACAAGGATGCGGAAGAGCATTTCAAGGAGGTGAAGGAAGCCTACGAAATGCTCTCGGACTCGCAAAAGCGCGCCGCGTATGACCAGTATGGTCACGCGGGCGTCGATCCGAACATGGGCGGAGCCGGCGCGCAAGGCTTCGGCGGTTTTGCCGATGCGTTCGGCGATATCTTCGGCGACATCTTCGGCCAGGCGGCCGGGGGCGCCGCGCGCGGCGGTGGCCGTGCGGGCCCGCAGGTGTATCGCGGCGCCGACTTGCGCTACAGCATGGAAATCACGCTCGAGCAGGCGGCGCACGGCTACGAAACGCAGATCCGCGTGCCGAGCTGGGTCTCGTGCGAAGTCTGTCACGGCTCGGGCGCGAAACCCGGCACGAAGCCGGAAACCTGTCCGACCTGTAGCGGTTCGGGCGCGGTGCGCATGTCGCAAGGCTTCTTCAGCATTCAGCAAACGTGTCCGAAGTGTCACGGCACCGGCACCTATATTCCCGAGCCTTGCGGTCACTGCCACGGCGCGGGCAAGGTGAAGGAAACCAAGACGCTCGAAGTGAAGATTCCGGCAGGGATCGACGACGGCATGCGCATCCGTTCCGCCGGCAACGGCGAACCGGGCATCAACGGCGGACCGTCGGGCGATCTGTACGTCGAGATTCACATCAAGCAGCACTCGGTGTTCGAGCGCGACGGCGACGATCTGCATTGCCAGATGCCGATTCCGTTCACCACGGCAGCATTGGGCGGCGAGATCGAAGTGCCGACGCTTGCCGGCCGCGCGAGCTTCACGGTGCCCGAAGGCACGCAATCGGGCAAGACGTTCCGGTTGCGCGGCAAGGGCATCAAGGGCCTGCGTTCGAGCATTCCCGGCGACCTGTACGTGCATGTGCAGGTCGAAACGCCGGTCAAGCTCACCGAACCGCAGCGCGATCTGCTCAAGCAATTCGAGAAGGCCTTGGTGGAAGGCGGCGCGCGGCATAGCCCGCAAAGCAAGAGCTGGTTCGACCGGGTGAAGAGCTTCTTCGATTAATGGCGGTTTGAGGTTGGCGGTCAGCATGACGGCAGATGAGCGCGGCGCAGTGTTTGCATTGCTCGATGATTGCGACGCGTCGGCGGCGCGCCGCTCAAGCCGTTTGTACACGCGCCTCGTGCATGAGCGCGTGTGCGCGAACGCCGCGCAGCTCGAAGCCGTGTGCGAAGCCGCGGTAGCGGACGCGCGGCTCGGTCTGCATGCCGTCGTGCTCGCCGACTATGAATTCGGCCGGCATCTTCTCGACGGGGAATCGGGTCCGTCGTTCAAAACGCAGCATGGCGATGCCACGCTGCGTTTTTTATTGTTCGAACGTTGCGAAAAACTTTCGCGCGATGCAGTCGACGCGTGGCTCGTGAACGAAGACGGGGGTCTTGCTGAGCCGTCGGTGGCGGGCACGGCGAATGTGCGCGAGAGCGTCGAGCCCGAGCAGTTCAACGCGGCGATCGGCGCGATTCACAGCGCGCTGCACGCCGGCGATTCGTATCAGGTCAACTACACATACCGTCTTGGCTTCGACGTGTTCGGCTCGCCCGTCGCGCTGTATCGGCGGTTGAGGGCGCGGCAGCCGGTCCGCTATGGCGCGTTGATCGCACTGCCGGGCGGCGCGTGGGTGCTGTCGTGTTCGCCCGAGCTGTTCGTTGAGAAGCAGGGCGCTACGTTGCGCGCCCGTCCGATGAAAGGCACGGCGCCGCGCTCGGACGATCCCGCAACGGATCGCGGCGTCGCAGAATTCCTTGGCAGCGATCCGAAGAATCGCGCCGAGAACGTGATGATCGTCGATCTGTTGCGCAACGATTTGTCGCGTGTCGCGCAGACGGGCTCGGTCAAGGTGCCGGCGCTCTTTTCGGTCGAGCCATATGCGTCGGTCTGGCAGATGACGTCGACGGTGGAGGCCGCTTTGCGGCCCGGCACGTCGTTCGCCGGCATACTGCGCGCGCTGTTTCCTTGCGGCTCGATCACCGGCGCGCCGAAGCATCGCACGATGCAGTTGATCGACGAACTCGAGAGCACGCCGCGCGGACTCTATACCGGCGCGATCGGCTGGCTGGACGCGGCCGCGTCGGAACCGGCGGGCTCGGGTGGAAATGCGTGCGGCGACTTCTGCATGTCGGTCGCCATTCGCACGCTGACGTTGAAGCCGTCGGCGCAAGCAGGCTCGTTGCGCGGCACGATGGGCATCGGCGCGGGCATCGTGCTCGACAGCGTCGCCGAAGACGAATACGCGGAGTGTCGATTGAAAGCGCGCTTTCTGACCGGCGCTGAGCCGGGATTCGAACTGTTCGAAACCATGCACGCGACGCGCGAAGATGGGGTGCGTTATCTGTCGCGCCATCTCGCGAGACTCTCGGCAAGTGCCGCGGCGTTGGGCTTTCCATTCGATGCCGAAGCCGTGCGCGCACAGATTGCGGAACAATGCGCGGCGTTGCCTGCAAAGACTGCGCATCGCATGCGTCTCGCACTAGCCAAGAATGGCGCAACGCAGATCACGGCTGCGATCCTGACGCCGTTGGCCGACTCGACGGTCGGCGTGCTGCTCGCAACGGATCACGGCTTCCCGACGATGCAATCCGGCGATCCGCTGTTGCACCACAAGACCACGCGCCGCGCCGAATATGACCGCGGCTGGCGCGAGGCCGAGGCGAAAGGCGCGTTCGACACGCTGTTCTTCAACGAACGAGGCGAGTTGACGGAAGGCGGGCGGTCGAACGTGTTTGTGAAGCTGGCGGGCAAGTGGTGGACGCCGCCGCTCGGGTCGGGCGTGTTGCCGGGCGTGATGCGAAGCGTGCTGCTCGAGGACGACGCGAGCTTGCAGGCGAAAGAAAGAGTGCTGACGCAGGCGGATCTGTTGAACGCCGAAGCGCTGATGATCTGCAATGCGCTGCGCGGAGCGCTGCCGGCGCGGGTTATCCGTTAGAACGGTCCTAATCCCGCGCCACCCAAACCCTCAAAACGTATGCTCGGGCCCAGGAAACGCCCCATCCTTCACCGCACGCACATAGGCTTCAACCGCCGCGAGAATGCTCGGCTGGCCCTGCATGAAATCCTTCACGAAGCGCGGTCGCTTGCCGGGAAAAATCCCCAGCATGTCATGCAACACCAGCACCTGACCTGAGCAATCGAGCCCGGCGCCAATGCCGATCGTCGGAATACGCAACTGCTTCGTGACTTCGCTGGCGAGCAGCGTCGGAATGGCTTCCATCACGATGAGCTGCGCGCCCGCCGCTTGCATCGCGAGTGAATCGCGCAGCAACTGGTTCGCGCCTTCCTCGGTCTTGCCTTGCACCTTGAAGCCGCCGAACGCATGCACCGACTGCGGCGTCAGTCCAACATGCGCGCACACCGGAATCGAGCGCTCGACCAGAAAGCGCACGGTGTCGCCAAGCCACTCGCCGCCTTCCAGCTTCACCATCTGTGCGCCGGCGCGCATCAGTTCGACGGAGCTTCGGTACGCCTGTTCCGCCGTACCGTAAGTGCCGAACGGCAAGTCGGCGACGATCAACGCCGACGGCCGGGCACGCGCCACACTGGCCGTGTGATACGCAATATCGGCGAGCGACACCGGCAGCGTCGTGGTCTGCCCTTGCAGCACGTTGCCGAGCGAATCGCCGATCAGCAAAACGTCGACGCCCGCGCGATCGAGCAGCGCCGCAAAGCTCGCGTCGTAACAGGTGAGCATGGCGATTTTCTCGCCCGCATCGCGCATTGCCTGCAGTTTCGGCACGGTGATCGCGTTCCGGCTCGCTTCCTGCAAATAGGTCATGGGTCGATCCGTTGAAAGAGGGGCGCGCGCCGCTTAAAGCGACGTGCCTTTGACAAAGAATTCCTTGCGGCCGCGCATGGTTTCGATGCGTTCGGCGAGCAGCGCAAGGTCCGCGTCGGAGTCGAGCGGATTCAGATGTTCGGCGTTGACCGTCAGCACCGGCGTGCGGTCGTAGTGATAGAAGAACTCGTTATACGCGTCGCAGAGCGCATGCAGATAGGCGTCGGAAATCTGCAATTCCATAGGCACCGCGCGCTTCTGAATGCGCGAGAACAGCACCTCGGGACTCGCCTGCAAATACACGACGAAGTCCGGCGCCGGCGCGCTCACTTCGAGCCGCGCGGCGAGCGCGCGGTACAAATGCCACTCGTCTTCCTGCAGCGTGAGACGCGCGAAGATGTCGTTCTTCTGCGTCATGAAATCGGCGATGAGCGGCGTGCCGGCCAGTTGTACCGCGTTCACGTCCTGCGCCTGCTGCGCGCGTTGCAACGCGAAATGCAATTGCGCGGGCAACGCATAACGCGTGGTGTCGCGATAAAAGCGTTCGAGGAAGGGATTGTCTTCGGGCCGCTCGAACAATTCCTGCATCGACCAGCGTTGCGCGAGACGCCGCGCGAGCGATGTCTTGCCGACGCCGATCGGCCCTTCGATCGCAAGATAGCCGAACGGAGGCCGCAATTGCGGCGCGGTGACGGTGAGTGGCGGTGAATTCATTCGCAGCGGCCTTTGCCGGCGTTGAGGGCGTTGAGCGTCGGGCACTGGCAAGGCCCTTTGACCTTCTCGATGCGTTGTTCGCGTACGCCGTCGAGCAGCGCGTCAGCGCGGCCATGCCGCGGAATGATCAGCGCGGCGTCGATCTCGACGAGCGGAACCAGCGCAAACGCGCGTTCGACAAGACGGGGATGCGGAACGATCAAGTCGGCTTCGTCGATGGATTGATCGCCGAAGAGCAGGATGTCCAGATCGAGCGTGCGCGGTGCATTGCGAAAGGGCCGTTCACGGCCGAACTGATGCTCGATCTTGTGGCACAGCGCAAGCAGATGCCGCACGGGGAGCGTCGTGTCGATCTTCACGACACAGTTGAAATAGTCGTCACCGCCCGCGTCGATCGGGGCAGTGCGATACAGGCTCGACTTGGCGAGCACGGTGATGGTGTGCTGTTGTGCGAGGCACACCACCGCGTCTTTCAGGGTCTGGCGCGCGTCCCCGAGATTCGCGCCGAGGCCGAGATAAGCAACCGTCATGGCATAACTTCCTGCAACTATCGTTCGACGGCTTCAGCCGACGCTGCATGAACCAGCGCTGCGTTAGCGAACGCTGCTTCAGTCTTCGTGCGGGCTGTCGTGGCCCGCTTCGGCGTCTGTGCGTTCGGCTGGCGTGCCGCCCTCCATTCCGTCGCCCGGTTTGCGGTTTCTGGCGCCACCGCCGCGCCGCCGTCGTTTTCTGGGGCTTCGGTCCTTCCCGCCTTGCGTGAGCAATGCCTCACGCGCCGCGATGTCTCCTTCGATGAACTCCGTCCACCACGCTCCGACCGACTCGTCGAGTTCGCCCGATTCGCAGCGCAACAGGAGGAAATCATACCCCGCTCTAAATCTTTGGTGTTCCAGCAGCTTCAGCGCGCTTCTTCCCGAACGTTTTTCGAGGCGCAACTGCAAGCCCCAGATCTCGCGCATATCGGACGAAAAACGCTTGTGGATAGCGAGTTTCTCGGTCTGCATGTCGAGCACTTCGTCCATCGCGCGATGCAGCGCGGGCACCGGATACTCGCCGTTCGCTTCGAATTTCTGCCAGCGCTGCTGTACGTCGTGCCACAAAAGTGTTGCAAACAGAAAACCCGGCGACACTGGCTTGCCGGCGCGCACGCGTGCGTCGGTATTGTTGAGCGCGAGCGTGATGAATTTTTCGCCGGTCGGCTGCTCGAGCACGACGTCGAGCAAGGGCAACAGTCCGTGATGCAGACCTTCCTGGCGCAAGCGCTTCAGACAGGCGAGCGCGTGTCCGGACAGCATGAGCTTCAGCATCTCGTCGAAGAGACGCGCGGCCGGCACGTTGTTGATCAGATCGGCCATTTTCGCGATCGGGTCGCGCGTCGCGTCTTCGATCTCGAAGTCGAGCTTGGCCGCGAAACGCACGACGCGCAGCATGCGCACCGGATCTTCGCGATAACGCGTGGCCGGATCGCCGATCATGCGCAACAGACGCGCGCGCACGTCGGCCATGCCGTTGTGATAATCCAGCACGGTCTCCGTGGCCGGATCGTAGTACATCGCGTTGATCGTGAAGTCGCGGCGCGTGGCGTCTTCGTGCTGCTCGCCCCACACGTTGTCGCGCAGCACGCGGCCGCTCGCGTCCACCGCGTGCGTGCGGCGATCGAGCTCGTCGCGCTTCAGGCGCCGCGGCGGCGCAGCGTCAGCGGCGGGCGGATCGACCAGCGCGCGGAACGTCGACGTTTCGATGATTTCCTGGCCGAACTGCACATGCACGATCTGAAACCGGCGGCCGATGATGCGCGCACGGCGAAACAGCTTCTGCACCTGCTCGGGCGTGGCGTCGGTCGCGACGTCGAAATCTTTCGGCTTGATGCCGAGCAGCAGATCGCGCACCGCACCGCCGACGATAAACGCCCGGTGCCCCGCCTGCTGAAGCCCTTCGGTCACGCGAATCGCGTTGCGCGAGATCAGCGTGGGGTCGATGCCGTGCACGTCGTGCGGAATGATGACCGGCACGTCGGGGTCCGGCACCTGTGGTTTGGTGGACGCGCCGCCGCGAGCCGGCTTGCGGCGCGCGCGGCCCGCGCCCGCGGCGCCTTGTGCATGGTGTGCCGGTGCGCTGCCGGTTTCGTCTGCGTCGGCTTCAGCCGGCAGCGTGTCGTCGGCGGATGCTGTGTCCTGGCCGAATAGCTTGCGAATGAGTTTTTTGATCACTGGGGTTGAAAGAGTTCGAGGATGCGCCAGCCCTTGGCTTGTGCATGAGCACGCAATGTGTCGTCCGGATTGGTCGCGATTGGGTCGGTGACCTTTTCGAGCAGCGGAATGTCGTTGTGCGAATCGCTGTAGAAATAGCTGTGCTCGAAGTCGCTCCAGCTTTTGCCGAGCGATGCGAGCCATGCCTCGGTGCGCACGATCTTGCCTTCCTTGTAGCTCGGCGTGCCGGTGGGGCGGCCCGTGTAGGCCGAATGCGGCTGGCCGTCGACGGTTTCCGCTTCGCAGGCGATCAGCGTGTCGACGCCGAACGCGCTCGCAATGGGACGGGTGATGAATTCGTTGGTGGCCGTGACCACGCAGCACAGGTCGCCCGCTTCGCGGTGCCGCTTGACCAGTTCGACCGCCGCCGGAAGGATGGCCGGCGTGATCACTTCATGCATGTACTGCGCGTGAAAGTCCGCGAGTTGCGCGCGCGTGTACTTGGCGAGCGGCGTGAGCATGGCGATCAGATAGGCGTGAATGTCGAGCTTGCCGGCCTTGTAGTCGGCGTAAAAGCGGTCGTTGTCACGGGCGAAGTTTTCGGCGTCGACCATGCCGTGTTTCACCATGAAGCGGCCCCATTCGTGGTCGCTGTCGGTGGGAATGAGCGTGTGATCGAGGTCGAAGAGTGCGAGATTAGCCATGGGGGTCTATTTTACTTGAAGCGGCGGACGACGCGGCGGGGCCGTCCTGGCCGGGCGAAGCCAGCATCGTGCGCAAGAGCGGCAGCGTGACCGCGCGCTTCTGTTCGAGCGAGAAGCGGTCGAGCGCGTCGAGCAGCGCCATCAGGCTCGGCATGTCGCGGCGAAAGTGCGTGAGCAGATAGGCGGGCACGTCGTCGGCGAGCATGATGCCGCGCTCGCGGGCCGCGTGCTTCAGCACGGCGGCTTTGCCTTCGTCGGGCAAGGGCGCGAGATGGAACACGAGGCCCCAGCCGAGCCGCGTGCGCAGATCTTCGCGCACCGTCATGCCGATCGGCGGCGCGTTGCCGGTGGCGACGAGCGCGCTGGTCGGATGCGCGCGCACTTCGTTGAAGAGATTGAACACGGCGACCTGCTGCGCGGCGGAGAGGCCGTCGCAATCGTCGATTGCATACAGCGCGACGCGCGGATCGAAACTGAACGCGGCGAGGCTGCTTTGCGGACCGGCGAAGCGCGCATGTCCGCGCGGCGCTTCGTGCACGAGTGCTTGCAGCAGATGTGTGCGGCCGCTGCCCGCTTCGCCCCAGATGTAGAACGTGCGATCGGCGACCGGCCCGGCGGCGAGCGCGCTATCGAGCTCACGCAGGCGCGTGACCAGCTCGGCGTTCGCGCCGGCGAAAAAATTGTCGAATGTCGATGGCGGCGGCGTGCCGAGATCGAGCGTCAGTTGACGAAGCACAGTAGGTTAATGCCGAAAGTAAGGCTGAAGCCGCGAAGTGTCCCGCTGAGCCGGGACGCCGGAGCAGAACATCAATTGTTATAGAGCGTGCTTTGCAGATAGCTTTGCCGCAACTCGCGCATCGCCACCGACAGAATCGCGCTGACCGGCAGCGCGAGCAGCACGCCGAAAAAGCCGAACAACTGCCCGAACGCGAGCAGCGCGAAGATAACCGCGAGCGGGTGCAGGCCGATTCGCTCGCCGACGAGACGCGGCGTGAGATAAAAGCTCTCCACGATCTGCCCGACGCCGTAAATCAGCGCGACCGCGCCGAAGCCGTACCAGTTGCCGAACTGCAGCAGCGCCGCGAGCAGCGCAAGCGCAAGACCGGTCGCGAAGCCGATATACGGAATGAACACGGCGAGCCCCGTGAAAATGCCCACGGGCAACGCAATCTCGAAGCCGGCGATGCTGAGCGCGGCCGCGTAGAACACGGCGAGCACGCCCATCACGAGCAACTGGCCGCGCAGGTATTGCGACAGCATCTGATCCATGTCGCGCGCGAGTTGCAGCGTCTTGTCGAGCCAGCGCCGCGGCACCACGCTCTGCATGCGCAGCAGCATGCGGTTCCAGTCGTAAAGCAGATAGAACAGCACGAGCGGCACCATCACGAGATTGCCGACCACGGTCATCATGACGTTGCCGCTTGTCACGATCGACGTCCACGCATACCGTGCGACCGTCTGCGCACTGCCTTCAAGCTGACCCATCACCATGTCGCGCACGCTCGCGAAGTCGAGCGAATCGGCGAGGCCGAGCATGGCGAGCTTGGGTTGCAGCCACGCATTCACATGCGCGAAAAGCTGCGGCACCTGCTGCCGCAACTGCGGCCCTTCCTTCTGGATGACGGCGAACACGAGCAGCACCAGCAGCGTCATCAGCAACGTGAAAAGCAGCATCATCAGCAAGGCGGCGAGTGCGCGCGGCACGCGCCGGCGCACCATCCACGCGACGCCGGGCTGCAGGATGTAGGCGAGAATCGCGCCGAGCAGAAAGGGCGTGAGAACCGGACTCAGCAGCCACAGCAGAATGCCGACGCCGAGCGCAATAGCGAGCCAGATGAAGGCGCGGCGCTGCACCGGAGTCAGTATCGAGGAATTCTGTTGCAAAGTTGTTTCCCTGGTGTCGTCGGAACCGGATGATCAAATTCCAGCCAGCCGGCCGGCAACTCTCTATGGGACCGGAGTAAGCGCTGAAGCGCCAACTCTCGATCGGCATCGGGTAAAATCGCATTTTACCGACCTTCGAGCGCTCCCCCCATGAATCAACCGAAATCCGCCCCGAATTCCACTGATTCGGCCCAAGGTCTGTCGTATCGGGACGCTGGCGTGGACATCGACGCGGGCGACGCTCTCGTCGACGCAATCAAGCCCTTTGCCAAAAAGACGATGCGCGACGGCGTGCTGGGCGGCATCGGCGGATTCGGCGCGCTGTTCGAGGTGCCGAAGCGGTACAAGGAACCCGTGCTGGTGTCGGGCACGGACGGCGTGGGCACGAAGCTGCGCCTCGCCTTTCAGTTGAACAAGCACGACACCGTGGGCCAGGATCTGGTCGCGATGAGCGTGAACGACATTCTCGTGCAAGGCGCGGAGCCGCTCTTTTTCCTCGACTACTTCGCGTGCGGCAAGCTCGACGTGGGCACGGCGGCGACCGTGGTCAAGGGCATCGCTTATGGTTGCGAACTGGCGGGCTGCGCGCTGATCGGCGGCGAAACCGCTGAAATGCCGGGCATGTATCCCGACGGCGAATACGATCTGGCGGGCTTCGCGGTCGGCGCGGTCGAAAAGAGCAAGATTATCGACGGCAGCACGATCGCCCCCGGCGACGTCGTGCTGGGCCTCGCTTCGAGCGGCATCCACTCGAATGGTTTTTCGCTCGTGCGCAAGATCATCGAGCGCGCGCAGCCCGATCTGAACGCGGATTTCGACGGCCGTTCGCTCGCCGACGCGTTGATGGCGCCCACGCATATCTACGTGAAGCCGCTCCTCGCGCTGATGCAGCAGATCGCCGTGAAGGGCATGGCGCACATCACGGGCGGCGGGCTCGTCGAAAATATTCCGCGCGTTTTGCGCGAAGGTCTGACGGCCGAACTCGATCATCGTGGCTGGCCGCTGCCGCCGCTGTTCTCGTGGCTGCAAAAGCACGGCGGCGTCGCGGACGCGGAAATGCATCGCGTGTTCAATTGCGGGATCGGCATGGCAGTCGTCGTGTCGGCTGCGGACGCAGATGCCGCGATCGGTCTGTTGTCGGCGGCCGGCGAGCAGGTGTGGAAGATCGGCGTGATTCGCGAAAGCGCTGCGGGTGAAGCGCAGACGGTTGTGGTTTAAAAGGTCGGTGGTTCGCGCGGCGTTGCGATGGATTGCGCCGCGCGGGCTGTGATTTGCCGGCTTGCGTTTGCCGGTTTGCTTTCGCCGGTTTGCTTTCACGCTTTTCGCGCCTCACGGCGTTGCTTCATATCCCGCGCTTTACGCTTTACGCTTTACGTCAACGCTTCAATCACCTCGAGCACGCGCGCCGTTGCTTCTCGATCGCAGCAGTCCACCACCACGCGCTCGTCCATGCTGCGCAGCCATGTGAGCTGCCGCTTGCACAATTGCCGCGTCGCGAACACGCCTTTGTCGCGCATGGTTGCATAGTCGACCGCGCCGTCCAGATATTCCCAGACTTGCCGGTAGCCGACGCAACGCATCGACGGCATCTCGGGCGACAGATCGCCGCGTTCCCGCAGCTTCACCACTTCATCGACGAAACCGTTTTCCAGCATCGCGTCGAAACGCCGCTCGATGCGCGCGTGCAGCACGCTCCGGTCGGAAGGCTCGAGCGCGATCGGCACGAAGCGCCAATCGGCCGCGGCATCGTCGGTGCGCGCGGGCGCGGCCAGCAGCGTCGACATCGCCTCGCCGGTCAGCATGAAGACTTCGAGCGCGCGCTGGATGCGCTGCGAGTCATTGGGTGCGAGGCGCGCGGCTGTCGCGGGATCGACGGCGGCGAGGCGCGCATGCAGCGCCGGCCAGCCGTCGCGCGCGGCGTCGGCGTCCAGTTGCGCGCGCACGTTGGGATCGGCGGCGGGCAAGTCGTTGAGCCCCTGCGTGAGCGCCTTGTAGTACAGCATCGTTCCGCCCACCAGCAGCGGCAGCCGGCCGCGCGCCTGGATCTCGGCCGTGAGGCGCAACGCGTCGGCGCGAAATTCGGCGGCTGAGTAGGCGTTGGCCGGGTCGACGATATCGATCAGATGATGCGGCGCGATCGCGCGTTCTTCGGCGGTCGGCTTTGCGGTGCCGATGTCCATCTGACGATAGACGAGTGCGGAATCGACGCTGACGATTTCGATTGGGCGCCGGGTGGCCAGTGCTAGCGCGGCTGCGGTCTTGCCTGAGGCGGTCGGGCCGAGTAGGCAGGGGATGGGCGTGGGGGGGCGGGCGGTCATGGGCGGGCCGGCGGGGGAGAGTCGGACGCTGGGGGCGTTGAGCGTATTAAGGGGGTTGCGTGCGTGGAGCGCATCAGGTGTGTTGCGGGCGTCGGGAGCATCGAGGGCGCCAAAGGCATGAAGGGCGTTAAGCGCATCGAGCGCATCAGGCGCATTGAGAACATCAGGCGCATGGAAGGCATCAAGGGCATCGAGCGCGTCGCGGGCATCAAGAGCATCGAAGGCATCAAGGGCATCGAGCGCGTCGCGGGCATCAAGAGCATCGAGGGGTTGAGGCGCATCGAGAACTTCGCGGGCGTCACGCGCATCAAGACCGTCGAGCGGACCGAGCGCACAAAGCACATCGAGCGCATCAAGAGCATGAGGCGCATCGGGAACATCGCGGGCGTCGCGCGCATCAGGACCATCGAGCGGACCAAGCGTACAAAGCGCATCGAGAACATCAGGCGCATCGAGAACATCGCGGGCGTCGCGCGCGTCAAGACCATCGAGCCCACCACGCGCACCAAAACCCCCACCGTCACTGCCCGCGCATGAACAGCCGATCGAGATCGGACAGCGTCAATTGATACCACGTCGGACGCCCGTGATTGCATTGATCGGCGCGTTCGGTCGCCTCCATCTGCCGCAGCAGCGCGTTCATTTCATCGAGCGTCAGACGCCGGTTCGCGCGCACCGCGTGATGGCATGCGAGCGTGCCGAGCAGTTCGTGCTGACGCTCGGTCAACACACGCGAGCCGCCGTACGCGTGCAGATCGGACAGCACCGCGCGCGCCAGCGCCTGCAAATCGGCGTCTTTCAGCAGCGCCGGCACTGCACGGATGGCGAGCGTGGTCGGCGACAGCACGGCGAGATCGAAGCCGAGTGCATCGAGCGTGTCGCGCTCTTCATCGACGGTGCCGATTTCAACCGCATCGGCCTGCATCGTCTGCGGAATCAGAAGCGGCTGCACGGCGATCGTGCGATCGGCCAGCGCATTCTTGAACTGCTCGTACAGAATGCGCTCGTGCGCGGCGTGCATATCGACGATCACGAGCCCGTGCGCATTCTGCGCGAGCACATAGATGCCGTGAATCTGGCCGAGCGCGAAGCCGAGTGGCTGATCGTCGGCGGGATTGAACGTGGGCGAGGCGTAGGGCGCCGACGTGTTATACGGCGACGCGCCTTCGGCGGCGGAATCGCGTGCTTCGAAAAGCGTCGCGCCTTGCTGCGCGACCCCGCTGTTGTCCTTGCGGCCGAACAGCGCGTCGTAGAAAGCGAGCGGCTGCGCGACGGGCAGCGTGCCCTGCGTCATGCGCGACTGGCGCATCCAGGTGTTGCCCGGCTGCGACGCGTTGAAGCCGCTGCCCACCGCACCGCTCGGTGCGTTCCCACCGAAGCCGCCTGCGGCACCGCCTGCACCGGTTGCGGCTGACGCTGACGCGCCAAACCCCGCCCCGCTAATGGGCGACGCGCCAGACGGCGACGTGCCAAAGGACGACGCCCCAAACGCCGGGGTCCCCAACGAAACCGCTCCGCCCGCCGACGCCTGCAAATGCGCCGCATGCCCGCCCGCCGTCGTTTCGGGCGACGCGCCCGCATGACGCGCCAACGCCCGCTGAACCGCGTGAAAAACGAACTGATGAATCGAGCGCGAATCGCGGAAGCGCACTTCGATCTTCGACGGATGCACGTTCACATCGACCGCTTCGGGCGGCAGATCGAGAAACAGCACATACGACGGATAACGATCGCCGTGCAGCACGTCTTCATAAGCGGCGCGCACCGCGTGCGTGAGCAGCTTGTCGCGCACGAAACGGCCGTTGACGAAGAAGTACTGCTGATCCGAGCGCCCGCGGCTTGCGGTCGGCAGACCCGCGCAACCGTAGACGGCGAGCGGGCCGGCCGACTCGTCGAGCGGTAGATGAGCAGTCGCGAAAGTTTCGCCGAGTATCTTCGCGACCCGGACCGGCGGTTCACTCGCGTTCCAATGCTCGACCGCCTTGCCGTTATGCAGCACCGAAATCGCGACGTCCGGACGCGCCAGCGCGGCGCGTCGAATCTGCTCGAGACAATGCCCGAGTTCGGTCTGTTCGCTCTTCAGGAATTTGCGGCGCGCCGGCGTGTTGAAGTACAGCTCGCGCACTTCGATCGTGGTGCCTTGCGTGCCTGCGGCGGGGCTCAGCACACCCGTTTGCGCATCGACGCGCATCGCGTGCGGCGCATCGGCCGTGCGGCTCGTGATCGTCATTTGCGCGACCGATGCAATCGACGCGAGCGCCTCGCCGCGAAACCCGAGCGTGGCCACTGCCTCGAGTTCGGCGAGCGAGCGGATCTTGCTGGTCGCGTGGCGCATCAACGCGAGCGCCAGTTCGTTCTCGGGAATGCCGCAGCCGTCGTCGGTAATCGAAATACGTTTGACGCCGCCTTCATCGAGCATGATGCGCAACGTCTGCGCGCCTGCGTCGAGTGCGTTTTCCAGCAACTCCTTCACGACCGATGCCGGCCGCTCGACCACCTCGCCGGCGGCAATCTGGCTGATAAGCTGATCGGGCAGCGGCTGGATCGCGCGCAGCGGCCGCGGCGCGGGCGTGCCCGGCGCACTCGGCGTGCTCTGTGTGCTGGCAGCAGCGGCGGAGGCGTCGGCGCGGGCGGGCGTTTCGGGGAATTCGGACATGGCGAAATTATAGCGATTCGGCGCGGCCGTCCTGGAATGGCGTAAACGTGCCGGAGATTTTCCAGGATCGACCGGGCACTTTCTGTATCATGACGCGGTCAATTTGCGGGGTCGGCGACGCTTGCCGCGATCGCCAGTAAAACTCCGCCGGATTTTCCCGCCACGCTCATTTTCGCTTGATAAAGGACGCTTTTTGGACACGCTGCTACATCTCGCCAACCTCGTGCTGCACATCGACAAGTTCCTTGGGGAATTCATCCACGTGTACGGCGCCTGGGTCTATGCGGTCCTTTTCCTGATCGTGTTCTGCGAAACGGGGCTTGTGATTCTGCCGTTTCTGCCGGGCGATTCGCTGCTGTTCATCGGCGGCGCGTTTTGCGCGGCTGGACAGATGAATCTCGGTTTGCTGATTCTGCTGCTGTTCGTCGCGGCAACGACCGGCAATACCGTCAACTACATGATCGGACGATCGATCGGTCCCAAGGTTTTCAACTCGCGCATTCCCATGCTCGAGCGTTTCCTGGATCGGCGCGCGCTGCAGAAAACGCACGACTTCTATGAAAAGCACGGCGGCAAGACGATCGTGCTCGCGCGCTTCATTCCGGTGGTGCGCACGTTTGCGCCGTTTGTCGCCGGTGCGTCGGAGATGACGGTCAGCCGGTTCCAGCTTTTCAATATCGCCGGTGCGCTGTTCTGGGTGTTGCTGCTCGTACTGCTCGGCTATTTCTTCGGCAACATTCCGTTCATCCGCCAATACCTGAATGTGATCGTGTTGGTCGGCATTGGCGCGGCGATTGTGCCGGTCGTGCTCGGCGCGCTGTGGAAGATGACGCGCAAGAACGCGTCGAAGCCGAGCTAAACCGGCATCGCTCAGGTTTCTGCATGAACAAACGGCGTCGCGATTTTACGCGACGCCGTTTTTATTTTGCGCGACCACCGACACGTTAAGGACGCGGCGGTTCACATCGGCAAATGAGATTCCGTGTACGGCGATGTCGGGATGACGAGCGCTTTGTCCGCGCCTGCTTTCGCGAGCACGTTGCGACGGCTGCGACTGCTCCAGACAAACGCGGCAACGACAGCGAGCGCGTACGCCGCGCTACGCGTAAAAAACGCCGTCGACGTGCTGAACTGGCCATAACGGGTTCGGGCGTCCGCGAACACGAGAAAGGTGAGGGCCGCGTCGAGCAGCACCGCGGCGAACACGAGCGCGGCAAAGACGCGCGAACCGTTTAGCGCAGCGCCCGGTATCAGACGATTACACAGATGGCATGCAACCAGCACCATTGCCAGCAACGCAAGATTCGAGGCGAGATCGAACAGAAAATTGGTCATATCGATGGAATGAAAGCGCCGCACGTTGCGGTGTTGCGAGAGCGTCTGCCTGCGCTGCTTGACAGCGGCTGAGTCAGACTGCGGCGATCATTGCACGTCTTTATGTCTCAATAAATGCTGACGTTCGGAGTCCGTAGCGTTGTCGGAATGTGCGAAGTTGCGTTGGTGAACGGGCGTTGGGGTGCTGTGGAAAAGTGCAGAGAGTTGAGCGGAGGCTTCTGCTTTTTTGGGCTTTGCTTGGACTTGGGTTCGGGCTTGGGCGTTTCTGGAGCGAGCAGAGAAACTGCGACGCAAAAAGAAAAGGGCTTACGACGCTGACGCGTGTAAGCCCTTGAATCTTTTGGTAGGCCGTACGGGATTCGAACCTGTGACCAACGGATTAAAAGTCCGCTGCTCTACCAGCTGAGCTAACGACCCAAAAGAGAAGCGAAATTATATCGACGGCCCGAAGGGGCTGTCAACCCATTCCGCGCATCCGCCAATGACTGTGCGAAGCAATCCGGATAGTGAAAAGCCCGGGCTTCCGATGTGGAGACCCGGGCTTTCCAGCGAGAGGCGCGCGTGACTATCTTTCTGACACTTTGCAGACACTGCGCGTTACAGCCGACGACTCAAGCGACAACTCAAGCAACGACTCAAGCAAAAACTCAACTGCTCAACGACCGGCTACGCCAACGCGACGACCACCAAACCGCCTACTTGATCTGCGACAGCTTGCTCTGTGCGGACTGTGCGACGTCCGATCCGCCGTATTGCGCGACGATCTGCTCGAGCGTCTTCTTGGCCGCAGCCTTCTGGCCTTGCTCGAGCTGATTGTTCGCAATTGCGAGCAACGCCTCCGGCGCCCGCGGATGCTGCGGATAGTTCTTCACGACACCCTGCCAGGTCGCCGTCGAGCCCTTGTAATCGCGCAGCGCATACAGCGCATTGCCGAGCCAGTACTGCGCGGTCGGCTGATACGGACTGCTCGGAAACTTGGCGATGAAGCTACGGAACGACGCCGCCGCGTTCTTGAAGTCGCCGTTGCGGAACTGCTGTGAAGCCGCATTGAACGCATCGGTTTCGCCCGGCTGAACTTCGCCCTGGACACCATCGACCGTTTGCTGCTGCGGCTCGAATTTCTTCAGGCGCGTGTCAAGGTCGGTGTAGTAGTCCTTCTGCTGTTTTTGCAGCGTGGCGAGCTGATTGCCCATGTCCTCGTTCTGCCCGCGCAGCGTCGCGACCTGCTGATTCAACTGGTCGAGACGGTTGGACTGATCGAGGATCGTGCGCTGCGCTGCCGACAACTGGCTCGACAGACTATCGGTCTTCGCCCGCAGATCGAGAATGGCCTGGCGGGCCTGATCGTCGTCGAAGATGCCGGCGTGCGCGGGCACAGCCGTAAAGACCGTGCCCGCGACGCAGGCCGCTGCGGCAAATCGCAGCCAGGAGAAACGATGCGTCATTCGGCTCATCACCCGTTACTTACTGTTGGTACACGAGGTCGGCGCGGCGGTTCTGTGCCCACGACGATTCGTCATGACCCGTGGCTTGCGGCTTTTCCTTGCCGAGGCTCACGGCTTCCATTTGCGAGTCCGTCACGCCCATCAGCGACAGCGAACGGCGCACAGCTTCAGCACGTTTCTGGCCGAGTGCCAGGTTGTACTCGCTCGTGCCGCGCTCGTCGGTATTGCCCTGGATCAGCACGTGGCGTTGCGGATGGCTCTTCAGGTATTGCGAGTGTTGCTGCAGCAGCGACTGGTAGTCGTCCTTCACCGAGTAGCTGTCGAAGTCGAAGTAAATGCTGCGCTTCGCGAGCGGGCTGTTCGGGTCGTTCAACGGATCGACGTTCACTTGCGCGACATCGTTCGGGTTCGGCTGCGTCGAGACTGCGCCGCCCTTGTTAGCGTTTTCGTCGAGCTTGACGCCCGAGTGACACGCGGCCAATGCGCCGACCATGAGGACTGCAAATGCGAAGCGAAGTTTGGACATCATTTTGTACTCTCCTTGTGTTATTGCATCAGTTATTGCGTCAACGTTATTGCATGAAAGGGCCCCAGGACGGCTCGCGTACGCTGCCTCCCTGCACTGACAGGACCTGCCGGGTGCGACCGTCGGTCGAAACCGCGGCCAATACGCCACGGCCGTTCACCTGAGTGGCGTAAAGAATGTACTGACCGTTCGCCGCGAAGCTCGGCGATTCGTCATGTGTCGTGTCCGTCAGGCCCGTGGCGGTTCCGCCTTGCAAGTCCTGGATATACAGCTTGAAGCCGCCGCCGACGCGCGAAATATACGCGAGTTGCTTGCCGTCCGGGCTCACGCGCGGGCTCGTGTTGTAGCTGCCGGTGAACGTGACGCGCTGTGCGCCGCCGGCGCTTTCGCCTTGCGCCGACATCTTGTAGATCTGCGGTTGGCCGCCGCGGTCGCTCGTGAAGTAGATCGACTGGCCGTCGGGCGAGAAGGTCGGCTCGGTGTCGATCGAGCTGCCCTGTGTTAGACGGCGCAGGCCGCTGCCGTCCGCATTGACCGCGAAGATCTGCGTGTTGCCGGTGCGCGAGAGCGCGACGGCGAGCGTGCGGCCGTCCGGCGACCATGCGGGCGCGCTGTTATTGCCCTTTTGATCGGACACGACGATGCGGCGGCCCGTAGGCAGATCGTGAATATAGACGATCGGCTTCTTCTTCTCGAACGAAACGTAAGCGACCTTGGTGCCGTCAGGCGACCATGCCGGCGAGATGATCGGCTCGGGGCTCGACAGCGCGATGTGCGCGTCCTGGCCGTCCGAATCCGAAATCTGCAACTGATAGCGGTTGCCGCTCTTGATGACATACGACAGCCGCGTGGCGAACGCGCCGCGGCCGCCCATCAGCTTGGCGTAGATGTAGTCGGCCACTTTATGCGCGCTCATGCGCAGGCCGCTTTCCGGGCTCACCAGCACGAGGCCGCCGAGACTTTCGCCCTTGACCGTGTCGTACAGCTTGAAGCGCACTTCGTACTGGCCGTTCGGCAGGCGGTTCACGCTGCCGGCCACGAACGCATTCGCGCCCTTCGCCTTCCAGCTTCCGAGATCGACGGAAGCCGTTTCGGGAACGGGCGCAGAACCCGCGTCGATGTTGGTGAATTTGCCGCTGCGCTGCAGGTCCTGACGCACGATGGTGCTGACCTGCTGCGGCGAGTTCGCTTCATTGGCGAAGTTCGCCGTTGCGATCGGAAACTGGGTGGACCCGACGCCCGTGACGAGCACGTTGAGTTGCGCGTTCGCGGCGCCGCCGGCGGCGATCAGGCACGACGCTACAAGTGTCCGCAGGCCTAGCTTGGTCATCAAACTCATGCTGTATGGATTCCCCAAAAACGGTTTTACTAAAGCTTCGCGACAGCAGACAGACCGGAAAACAACTATTTCGTTCCCGAGTGCGCCGCGCCGAAAGGGGCGCGGGGCCTGCTGTCACCCACTGTCAGGCTGCCGTCAACCGGCCGGCCGCAACGTGATCCTGAAACTCCCCGGCGTTTTTCCGTCGATGTCCTGAGGCATCGGATCGGAACGCTGAACGGCTCGCAGCGCGGCATCGTCCCACGCCGCATTGCCGCTGCTGTGCGCGATGGTCGCGCTCAACAGCGTGCCGGTCGGCGAGCAACGAACGGCGATCACGGTCTCGAGACCCTCGGTCTCGCCACCCCACGAAATGTTCGGCCGCACCACGCGCCGAACCTTGTCCGCATAACCGGGCGATGCCGCATTGCCGCCCGAGCCGCTGCCCGTGCCGCTCTTGCCGAGGCCATTGCCGGTCGAGCCCGGAGGCCCGGCCATGCCCTGCATTTGCGCGAGGCGCGCGCGACGTTCCGCGTCGAGTTTCTTCGCCTGCGCCGCGGCTTCGGCTTGCGCCTTTGCCTTGGCCGCCTTTTGCGCATCAGCCTTCTTCTGCGCTTCGGCTTCGGCCTGTTTCTGCTGCTCGTCCTGCTGTTCTTTCAGCTGCTGCTTTTTCTGCTCGGCCAGTTGCTGTTGCTTGAGCTTGTCCGCCTGTTGCTGCTGTTGCAGTTGTTTCTGCTTCGCCGCCGCGGCCTTCTGCGCAGCCAGTTGCGCTGCCTGTTCGGCCGCGAGTTGCTGCTCGCGCTTAGCCTCGGCTTCCTGCTGAGCCTGGAGCTTCTGCTGACGCTGCTGTTCCGCGAGCTGCGCCTCGCGCGCCGCTTCCTGCTGCTTGCGCTTCTTTTCCTGCAGCGCGATGTCGGCCTGTTCGTCGGGCACCGGCGGAGCAGGCGCAACAGGTACGGGCGGCGGCGTGACCGGGCGCGGAATCACGCTGTCCGGCACCTCGGTCCACAGTTCCGCTTCGGCACCTTCGGGCGTGCTGTTTTGCCACTGGATGCCGTGATACAGGAAGAACCCGAGCAGCGCATGCATCACCAGCGCGAACGCAAAGGCTCGCCCGGTGCCGCGTTCACGCGGTGGCTGGAGCGGATAGTCGGTGTTCTTACGGATCATTGCGATTTGACGAGCAATCCAACGCGTTTGACGCCGCGAGCCTTGAGCTCGGACATCACATTCATCACGACTTCATACTTCACGGTCTTGTCGGCGGCGATCACGACAGGCTGATCGGGATGCGACTGCGCGCGGTCGGCGATGAAGCCGTTAAGCCCGGCTTTCGTCATGTCCTCCTGCTGCTGCGCGCCCGCGTCGTCCTTGTACTTGACGCTCATGTTGCCGTCCGCGCGAATGTTGACGATCACGGGCGGCGTTTGCTGCTGCGGCGCGGCGCCGCCGACTGTCGGCAGATTGACGATGGACGGCGCGACGAGCGGCGCGGTCACCATGAAGATGACGAGCAGCACGAGCATCACGTCGATATACGGCACGACGTTGATGTCGGACATCGCGCGGCGCGAGCGGCCGCCGCGCATGCTGGAGGAGCGAGAGCCTGCCATCGTGGACTCCTTAGTGCGCCTGGCGCTGCAAGATGTTCGAGAACTCTTCGATGAAGGTCTCGAAGCGGATCGCCAGACGGTCGATGTCGTGCGCGTAGCGGTTATACGCGACCACCGCGGGAATCGCGGCAAAGAGGCCGATCGCGGTGGCGGTCAATGCCTCGGCGATGCCCGGCGCGACGTTCGCAAGCGTGGCCTGCTGCACGTTGGCGAGTCCGCGAAACGCATTCATGATCCCCCAGACCGTGCCGAACAGACCGATATACGGGCTGACCGAACCGACCGACGCGAGAAACGCGAGGTTGGCCTCAAGCACGTCCATTTCACGCTGGAACGCGGCACGCATTGCACGGCGCGCGCCGTCGAGAATCGCGCCCGGGTCGTTCAGGCGTTTCTCCTTGCCCTTGAGAAATTCGCGCATGCCGGATTCGAAAATTCGCTCTAGCGCGCCGATGGTGTGACGGTTATTCGCGGCACTTTGATACAGCGCCTGCAGGTCGCCGCCCGACCAGAAATCGCGTTCGAAACGCTCAGTTTGCGCGCGCGCCCGGCGGATCGCAAACCACTTGCGGAAGATGAAAGTCCACGACAACAGCGACAGCAGCAGCAGGAGGGCCATGACGGCCTGCGCCAGCAGGCTCGCATTGAGTACGAGAGAAACGATCGACAGATCTTGTGTAGTGTTCATAAAGGTTCGTTTTATCGTCCCGAAAGGGGGCGTCCGGCTTTGCAAGGCCACACGAAGCTTGCCGTGAGCAAAACGGAAGCTTCGGCGGTGACGCAAGCCGAACCATGCTTGGTGCTGCTTGATCGATGCGAGTTCACTGGCGCCGTAACAACGGGAGTCAGCCTGCGTTCGTTGACACGCCGCCCTCGCTGACGCCGGGTCCGCGCCGCAAAGCGGCCAGCACCGGCGAAGGAATAGCGGCGGGGCGCAGCGCTGTGCGCTCGACGCAGCCGACCCGGATCGAGCCGGTAGCAAGCAACGTGCCGTCGCGCCACGCTTCCTGCACGAAGTCGACGGATGCCTTGCCGAGGCGCTCGATGCGGCTGACGACTTTCACCACGTCGTCGAGACGTGCCGGCGCCCGATAATCGACCGCCGTGCTACGGACGATGAAAATGGCGCCCGTTTCGTCCGCGAGCCGGTTCTGGTCGATCCCGCAGGCGCGCAGCCATTCGGTGCGCGCCCGTTCAAAGAACTTCAGGTAGTTCGCGTAAAACACGATGCCGCCGGCGTCGGTATCTTCGTAATACACGCGGATGCCCCACGTGTGGCCGATTTCCGCGCCTGGCTGGCTTGTCGTCATATTCATGCGGCGCATTTTACCGGAACGCACACCGCGAGGTCTGTTTCAAGATGTGCGCGCGGCCTGGCGGGCCTCAGCCGCGATGAACGCTCAAACCGGCGAACGATTGCGCGACCGGCATCAGTTCGATCGTGTTGATGTTGACGTGCGCCGGGCGCGTGGCGATCCAGTAGATCGAATCGGCGATGTCCTCGGCCGTGAGCGGCTGCACGTTCTCGTAGACCTTGCCGGCCTTCTGGTCGTCACCGCGGTATCGCACGTTCGAGAACTCCGTGCCGCCGCACAGGCCTGGCTCGATGTCGGTCACGCGCAGCGCGGTGCCGGCAAGGTCGGCACGCAGATTCAGGCTGAACTGCCGCACGAATGCCTTCGTCGCGCCGTAGACGTTGCCGCCCGGATAAGGCCAGTGGCCCGCGACCGAGCCAAGGTTGAACACATGGCCGCGGTTGCGCTCGACCATGCCGGGCAACAGTGCATGCGTGACCTGAACGAGCCCGGTGCAGTTCGTTTCGATCATCGTCTGCCATTCGTCCAGGCTCGCTTTATGAGCCGGCTCCACGCCGAGCGCGAGGCCGGCGTTGTTGACGAGCACGTCGATGGCGGCGAAGTCGGCCGGCAACGAGGCGGGCACCGCCTCGACGGCCGCGCGGTCGCGCACGTCCAGCTCGTAGGGCAGGAGAGCGTCGCCGAGTTCGTCGGCGAGCGCTTGCAGGCGGTCCTTGCGGCGGGCGGTGGCGACGACGCGGTGGCCGCCTTTCACGAAGGCACGAGCGATGGCGGCGCCGAATCCTGCGGACGCCCCGGTGACGAACACGATCATTGCAGTTCCCTGGTCGGTAGGAGAGAAAGGCCCCAAGCCTACTTCCAATGCGGCGCTGCGGCAAGGATCAACGAGCCGGAGCAGTTGCGTCGCGAGAACTGCGCAGCCGCCGCGGGACAGGCTTTCGCGGCACGGTTCGGCACTGCCTGTCGGGCCTTCTGCCGGGTCTTTTTCGGCGCCCTTTGCGGCGGCCGAAAGCCGGTTGCCTATTCGATCCTCTTCCAATAAACTAACGCGCTCATCCCTGCGTGACTGGCGATAGAACCGGTTTTGACAATCGGGTTCAAGGTGGAAAAACCCACCGTGAAGCGCGGGGTGCCGTTTTGCCGTTCGCCTGGGCAGCCGTGATCCGCGCGCATTCATCTGCGCTGACGGTGGCTGTCCTGCCTTGCGTGTGCGGCGACTCTTCCTCCGCCACGTCAGGCCAAGCCCAGCCGCCAGCAGCGCCGCGTACCCTCTACGCAAGATTCGGCGCACGATCCGGTCAACCTGAAAACACTCAACGGAATCCGTATGTTTGACAGAGCCCAAAGCACCATCGCCAACGTCGACCCTGAACTGTGGAAGGTGATCGAGCAGGAAAACCGCCGTCAGGAAGAGCACATCGAACTGATCGCGTCGGAAAACTACACGAGCCCGGCTGTGATGGCTGCGCAAGGCTCGCAACTCACCAACAAATACGCCGAAGGTTATCCGGGCAAGCGCTACTACGGCGGCTGTGAATATGTCGACGTGGCCGAGCAGCTTGCGATCGACCGTGTGAAGCAACTGTTCGGCGCCGAAGCCGCCAACGTGCAGCCGAACTCGGGCTCGCAGGCGAACCAGGGCGTGTTCTTCGCGATGCTCAAGCCGGGCGACACGATCATGGGCATGAGCCTCGCGCACGGCGGCCACCTGACGCACGGCTCGCCCGTCAACATGTCGGGCAAGTGGTTCAACGTGGTCAGCTACGGCCTGAACGAAGCGGAAGACATCGACTACGACGCTGCCGAAAAGCTCGCCCAGGAACACAAGCCCAAGCTGATCGTCGCAGGCGCGTCCGCTTTCGCGCTGCGCATCGACTTCGAGCGTCTGTCGAAGATCGCGAAGTCGGTCGGCGCGTATTTCATGGTCGACATGGCGCATTACGCCGGCCTCATCGCCGCGGGCGTCTATCCGAACCCGGTGCCGCACGCGGATTTCGTCACGACCACCACGCACAAGAGCCTGCGCGGCCCGCGCGGCGGCGTGATCCTGATGAAGGCCGAATTCGAGAAGCAGATCAACTCGGCCATCTTCCCGGGCATTCAGGGCGGTCCGCTGATGCATGTGATCGCCGGCAAGGCTGTCGCATTCAAAGAAGCGCTGTCGCCGGAGTTCAAGACGTATCAGCAGCACGTTGTCGAAAACGCTCGCGTGCTGGCGGAAACGCTGGTGAAGCGCGGCCTGCGCATCGTCTCGGGCCGCACCGAAAGCCACGTCATGCTGGTCGATCTGCGCGCGAAGAAGATTACCGGCAAGGCTGCGGAAGCCGCGCTCGGCGCAGCGCACATCACGGTCAACAAGAACGCGATTCCGAACGACCCGGAAAAGCCGTTCGTGACGAGCGGTATCCGTCTCGGCTCGCCGGCCATGACCACGCGCGGCTTCGGCGTCAAGGAAGCGGAGCAGGTGGGTAACCTGATTGCCGATGTGCTCGACAACCCGGAAGACGCCGCCACGATCGAACGCGTGCGTGGTCAGGTCGCCGAGTTGACGCAGCGCTTCCCGGTCTACCGCTAAGCCGCCATGCATTGCCCTTTCTGCCGTCACGCCGATACGCAGGTCGTCGACTCGCGTGTCTCGGAAGACGGCGCGACGATTCGCCGGCGCCGCCGCTGCCCGGCCTGCGACAAGCGTTTTACGACGTATGAGCGGGTCGAGTTGGCGTTGCCGGCGGTCGTCAAGAAAGACGGCAGCCGCACGGAATTCGATCGCCGCAAGATTGTCGCGAGCATGCAACTGGCGCTGCGCAAGCGTCCGGTTGCAGCGGACGCGATCGACGCGGCCGTCGCCCGTATCGAGTATCAACTGCTGGGCAGCGGCGAGCGCGAAGTGCGCAGCGAACGTCTCGGCGAACTCGTCATGAACGAGTTGCGCGCGCTCGACACCATTGCCTACGTTCGTTTCGCCTCTGTCTACCGGCGCTTTGAAGACGTCTCCGAATTCGAAGACGTGATCGAAGAGTTCCGCCGCGCCTCTTCTCCTCCCAAGCCTTCCCGCAAGCGCTGATCGGAAGCCCGCCGCCCGGCACTTCCTGTCGTTTCTGTTTTGCCGCGTGGCTTGACGTTTCTGCATTTGCCGCTCCGATTGTGGTTCGTCGCGTGAATTCTCGCGTGCGGTAGCGTCTGAATACCACCTGGCCATTCGGCCGATTGTTGAGCGGTCCGCGAATCGCTAGATTGGCTGCATTCTTTGAAAACGTTCAGGGATGCAGATGAAACAACATGCAATCGCTTCGTCGCCATGCGGCGCATTTACGCTTGTCGAAACGCTGGTCGTGATCGCGCTGCTCGCGGTGATCGTGATGATGGCGACGCCATCGTTCGTAGCCTGGCAGGTGCGCGATCAGGTCGACGCACGTGCGAACGCGCTCGTGTCCACGCTTGCGTATGCACGCAGTGAGGCATTGCGCCGCGGCGCCCGGGTGATCGTATGCAGGACGGACGCGGCGCGTCACTGTCTTGCCGCCGGGCAGCCGTGCGGCAATGGCGTCGCCGACTGGTCTTGCGGCTGGGCCGTATTGGCCGAGCGCGGCGGCACGTCTACGCTGTTGCGCGCGCATGCCTCGGTTGCGGCGGTGAGCATCGCCGGCACGCAGACGAATCTCACGTTCACACCGCCCGCCGGACAACTGATCGGCACGTTTCGCAGCTTCGACGTTGCGCCGCGAGCGCCATCGAAAGCAACGCAGGGCGATAAGTGGCGGCGCTGCATTCGCATCGCGGCGGGTGGTCGCACGCGAATTACGGACGGCGCGTGTGGGGCGGCGTCGTGAGCCCGCTGGTCAGAAGGTCTTTGCGGCGGCTGCAGGCACGGCCTCACCGCAGTTGCAACAAGCGCGGCGGTAGTTCGTTGATCGAAGTGATGCTGGCCGTTGCGGTGATGGCAGTCACGGCGCTCGGTCTCATCGCCGGGCAATTGTGGATGGCGCGCGAGGCGCGAGCGATGTCGATGCGCGAACACGCCGCATGGATCGCCGATTCGGTCGCTGAAGCGGTGTCTGCGCCGTCAGCGAACGACGCCGCGCTTAACGCATGGCGCTCGCGTGCGGCGACGCTGCTGCCGGGCGGCGACGCGTCGGTGATCGGCATAGGAGGTGTGTCGGCGGCCCGCGTCACTTGGACGGCTCCGCGCAACGCGCCGCACGCCGCCGACGACGTGATCGACAAGCCCGAGCCGTGCGGCGGAGTGGATGCGCCCGTGGGCTTTTCCTGCGTCGCATTGGCGTTCGTCAAATGATGCCGCATGTGCATGCGCATGACGTGCGCGGCCATACGCTGATCGAGCTCGTGATCGCTCTTGCGCTTGGACTCATCGTGACCGCGGGCGCCGTGTCGCTTTACACGACGCAGCGCGCCGCCTTCGACCGCGCGAACAATGCGCTGCGTATGCGCGATGCCGGCTTGACCGCGTTGACCGTCGTTGGGCAGCAGTTGCAGATGGCGGGCTTCGTGCCGGCCGACGCCACGCAATATCGAGCGCCAACGCCGTTGTTCGGCTGTTCGGGCGGGCATCCGACAGGCACGGACGACAGCCGTCCGACGTGCGAGACGTTGACCGGCAAATCAGACGGCGTCGCGGTGCGATACGTCGGGGACAGCGTGTCGACCTGGCCGTCAGCCACGGGGCAGACGACGGACTGCCTCGGACAAGCTGTTACGGGCAATAGCGCTGCGCTCGGCGATCGCGGCGTGCCGGTGGTCAATCGCTTTTACGCGAAGGCGAGCAGCTCGACCGGCGAGCCGGAACTTTACTGCGAAGGCAACGGCAAGACAGGGTCCGCGCAACCGCTTGTCGAAGGTGTGGAGCGGCTGCGTCTCAAGTACTGGCTTGCCGGCGCGGCGAACGCACTCGACGCCTCGGCGGTGACGGCCGACCAGTGGGCCAACGTGGTCGCGGTTGACCTCTGCGTGCTAGTGCGCGGCGCGCCGCAAGGGCAGCGCTCACGTTATGTCGATTGCGACGGCGTAAGCGGTATCGCGACGGATCTGCGTCCGCGGCAAGCGTTCTGGCGGCGAGTTGCGTTGCGCAATTACGCAGGGGGCTTGTCGTGAGCGAAATACAAATCACGACCGAATGCCGTCACGTGAATGAAACTGGGCGCAGCTCCGTAAAGCAATCGGATCGACCTCGCCGCCTCCGCAGACACGCCCCGCGCATGCAGGAGCGCGGCACCGTATTACCCATCGTCCTGCTGATTTCCGCGATGCTGCTCGCGACGTCCGCGGCGTGGTTCGAGGCATCGCTCGCGGCAGCGCGTAGCGCGGTAAACGTGCGCGACTATTTGCAGGCCTTTCACGCCGCCGATTCGGCATTGACCTTATGCGCCCGCAGCGCCGTTGCATCCACGGGCCTGGGTGTGATCGCATCGCAGCCCGCCGCTCATGAGCCCGCGCAATGGAAAGTCGAGGCCACGTTCGAAGGCGCCGCTGCGACACCTTTGGCGCAATGGCCCGGCTCGCTGCGCGCGCCGCAATGCGTGGCCGAAGAGTGGCGTCTCCCTGGCCGCCCTGATGCACGCGCGTATCTGTTGACGGCGCGCGGCTTCGGCAACAAGCGCGAGTCGCAGGTATGGCTGCAGATGCAACTAGTTATCGACGGCGAGCGGATCGAGCGCCATTGGCGGCGTGTCGCCGCACGGCCCTTTTAGCGAGGTTGCAAATGAGAAGGCTGCATCTATCCGCATTCACCTTGCTCGAGCTGATCATCACGCTCGCGATCGTCGCTGTGCTGGCTTTGTTCGCGGTGCCTTCGTATCGCAGCCATATTGCGCGCACGTATCGGATGGACGCGGCATCGGCGCTGTTGCGCGCGGCGCAATTCGTCGAGGGCGCGGCAAGCGACAGCGTTCTTGCGCTGCCGCCCGGCTTCAACCAGGCTCCGTCATTCGGCTCGGCTGTTTATCGGTTGCGCGTGTTGCCGGCGGACGATGCAAACGGCGGCTATTCGATCGAAGCGGCGCCCGACGAATCGGGACCGATGCGAGACGACGCGTGCGGCGTCTTTACGCTCGACGCGACCGGCATGCGAAGCAATAAGACTGCGGGAAACGGTTCGGCACCGCTGACCGCGCAGTGTTGGGCCACAGGCTAGCAACGGGGCTGCTGCTCGCGCCGGAAGCTGTCTGATACCAGGAGCCATAAGCGACGAATTCAACCCTCGTCGCCAGACCTTGCCGAAGCACGCGACTCGCCCTTGATCTGCTGCCATACGCGATACGCTTCCCACGCGGCGAATGCGAGACCGCCCCACTTGAGTGCGGGCTTCGCACCGGCTGCGAACGTCGCGCGCAACGGTTTCGCGAGCACGAGCGACACGATCGAACTGATCACCGGATATTGCTTCAGAAGTGCGCCGATGGTTCCGGCGTTCAGAAGGCTAGCCTTGGCGCCGCTGCCCATGCGCAGCCCGCCGAAGCCTGGCACGATGAACTTGAGCCAACTGAAGTGGGTGACGGCCTCGCGTAATTCGAGCGTGGCCTGAGCGAATTCCATGCGCTCGACGTCCGCGCGCACGAGCAGCAGTTCCTTGCGCAATTCGCGCAACTGCGGTGCGCTCAAGTCTCTCGCCGGCTGGCGCTTGTTACGGTAGGCGGTGCTGGAGTAGCTATGGCTCATGGCGTGTCGGCAGTGAGAGGGGCAAGGAACAGCGCAACGAACAGGGCAACAAACAGTGCAACGAACGGCTCGCAAAGCACCACACTCGTTCGCCGCGCTACGGTTTGCGAAACACGTCGCGGTCTTTCTCGAATTCGGCGATGGTGGCATCGAACACCATCGGCGCATTGCGCAGCCCGCTGCGCGCTTTCAGCGCGCACACCAGTCCGGCAATCGCGTAGACGAGCGTGATTCCGGCAAGCGCCTGCCATCGGTAGGTGTCCCAGAACGCAATCGCGATCAGCGCCGTGAGCGCGATCAGGGCCATGGTGGTCAGCATCATCGCGGCAAGGCCGAGGAACAGCACGCCGAGGAGGCGATCCTTTTCTTCGGCGAGTTCAATGCCGATCAGTTCCAGACGCGTTTGCAGAATCGCCGACACCGAACTGATGATGCGGCGTAACGGACTATGTTGTTCGCGCTGCGATTGTGTGTCGATCGTCATGGCTGTGGGCGTTGCGCGGGTTGGCCGAAGCGGCGCGTGGCAAACGTGCGCGCCGGGATAAGCTGACCGGCCTGACGTGCGCCGGTCCGCTCGATTGGCTGGCATGCCGGACATCGCGTGTCCGGCACCTGCGGTGCAGTGTTACTTGCGGTTGATCAGGAGACCCAGCAGCACGCCGGCGCCCGCAGCGATGCCGATGGATGCCCACGGGTGCTCGTGAACGTAGTCGTCGGTTGCGCGAGCAGCCTTCTTGCCTTTCTCGACTACGACGACCTGCACGTCGGCCGCTTTTTCCCTGGCTTGCTTCAGGCGGGACAGCGCCGTTTCGCGCAATTCCGAAGCGCGCTCGCCCGTTGCGCTTGCGGCCTGTTTCAGCAGGTCTTCCGCGTCCGCGAGGACGGTTTTGATATCCGACATCAATCTCTCCTTGTTGACTTCCGACATTGACAGCTCCCCCTTCGTCTCACGCCACGCGTGAATCGTAACCAAAGAAACGGCGACTGGCGAGCGCACTGCCCGGTTGCACCGAGCGAATGCACGAACCGTTCCCGGCGAGGCGAAACTCCCCGAACATCCACTGCGCCACTTCCGCAGTTGATGTTAGTGCATGATGGAGTTGATCTGTCCCGCAAAGTTTCCACTAAATCGGCGAAAATTACAAAACCGCATAAAGTACTGAGCCGATGTTGGTTCGCCATGTACGGTTGCTGCCGTATGCTTTATCTTTGCGGAACCACACGGGCACACGCCCACGCCAGTTTTTCAGAACCTTAAGGAGATGCAAATGAGTCTACGTCTTGGCGATATCGCACCGGATTTCGAGCAGGAGTCGAGTATCGGCCGCATCAAGTTTCATGAATGGCTCGGCGATAGCTGGGGCGTCCTGTTCTCGCATCCGGCCGACTTCACGCCGGTCTGCACCACTGAACTCGGTCTGACGGCCAAGCTCGCCGACGAATTCGCAAAACGCAACGTCAAGACCATTGCATTGTCGGTCGACAGCGCGGAGTCGCATAAGGAGTGGATCAAGGACATCAATGAAACGCAGGCCGCGAGCGTCGGCTTCCCGATTCTGGCCGACGGCGACCGCAAGGTGTCCGAGTTGTACGACATGATTCACCCGAACGCGAACGAAACGCTCACCGTGCGCTCGCTGTTCGTGATCGATCCGAAGAAGAAGGTGCGTCTTATCATCACGTACCCGGCGAGCACGGGGCGCAATTTCGACGAAGTTCTGCGCGTGATCGATTCGCTGCAGCTTACGGACAGCCACTCGGTCGCGACGCCCGGCAACTGGAAGCAGGGCGACGACGTGGTGATCGTGCCGTCGCTGAAGGACGAAGAAGTGATCAAGCAGAAGTTCCCGAAGGGCTACAAGGCACTGCGTCCGTATCTGCGCATGACGCCGCAGCCGAACAAGTAAGCTCGCGTTCGGTGCGTCGGGAAAACCCCGGCGCGTCGTCAAATGCAAGAAGGCCGGTTCATTGCGAACCGGCCTTCTTTTATTGCTCGCCAGAGCGCGCCGTTATCGACGCAAGCGGCGCTCCGTACATGCTCAGACAAGCCTCAGAAAAACGCCTGAATGCCCGTTTGCGCGCGGCCGAGAATCAGCGCGTGAATGTCGTGCGTGCCTTCATAGGTGTTCACGACTTCCAGATTCACCAGATGCCGCGCAATTCCGAATTCGTCCGAAATGCCGTTGCCGCCCAGCATGTCGCGCGCGAGCCGCGCGATGTCGAGCGCCTTGCCGCATGAATTGCGCTTCATGATCGACGTGATTTCGACGGCCGCGGTGCCTTCGTCCTTCATGCGGCCAAGGCGTAGCACGCCTTGCAGGCCGAGCGTGATTTCCGTCTGCATGTCGGCGAGCTTCTTCTGAATCAACTGATTGGCCGCGAGCGGCCGGCCGAACTGCTTGCGATCGAGCACATACTGACGCGCGGTATGCCAGCACGATTCGGCCGCACCGAGCGCGCCCCACGCGATGCCATAGCGCGCCGAGTTCAGGCAGGTGAACGGACCGCGCAGCCCGCTCACTTCGGGAAAGCGGTTCTCTTCGGGCACGAACACTTCGTCGAGCACGATTTCGCCGGTGATCGACGCGCGCAAACCCACCTTGCTATGGATGGTCGGCGCCGACAGTCCCTTCCAGCCCTTCTCGAGAATGAAGCCGCGAATCGCGTCCTTGCCGTTTTCCTCGAGCTTCGCCCATACGACGAACACATCCGCGATCGGCGAATTCGTGATCCACATTTTCGAGCCCGACAGCGAGTAGCCGCCGTCGACCTTCTTCGCGCGCGTCACCATGCTGCCCGGATCGGAGCCGTGATTCGGCTCGGTGAGCCCGAAGCAGCCGATCCATTCGCCGGTGGCGAGCTTCGGCAGATACTTCTGCTTCTGCGCCTCCGAGCCGAATTCGTAGATCGGCACCATCACGAGCGACGACTGCACCGACATCATCGACCGGTAGCCGGAATCCACGCGCTCCACTTCACGCGCGATCAGCCCATACGCCACATAGTTGAGCCCCGGCCCGCCGTATTGCTCGGGGATGGTCGGGCCGAGCAGGCCGAGCTCGCCCATTTCGCGGAAGATCTCGATGTCCGTCTTCTCGTGACGGAACGCTTCGAGCACGCGCGGCTGGAGCTTGTCCTGTGCATACGCGGCGGCGGCGTCGCGCACCATGCGTTCGTCTTCGGTGAGCTGCTGATCCAGCAGCAACGGGTCTTCCCAGTGAAACTGCGCGGCCTCGGCCATGACATATCTCCTGATTCTTGCGTAATCCAAGCTTGACTTGAGTTCCGCTATGCGAAACAATGTTTTGCAAACGACACCCGAGTGTATCACCCGATGACGCCCGCAGCCACTTTCACCGAGCCGCTCGACGAGCGCAAATTCGTCGTCGCCCTTGCGCGCGGGCTCGAGCTACTGCGCGCTTTCAAGCCGGGCGAAACGATGCTCGGCAACCGCGATTTCGTCGAACGCACGGGTTTGCCGAAGGCGACCGTCAACCGTCTCGCGTACACGCTGACCGTGCTCGGTTATCTGCGGCTCGACGAGGCGCTAGGCAAATATGCGCTCGATGCCGGCGTGTTGTCGCTCGGTTTCGCGTTGCTGTCCGGCACGGACACATTGGAACTCGCGCGCCCGCATATGCGCGCGTTCGCGCGCGAAGTCGGCGCGGCGGTGTCGCTCGGCTGCCGCGACGGACTCGACATGATCTATCTCGACACGATTCGCAGCGAAACGGCGCTCACGCTCGGCCTCGCGCCCGGCTCGAAACTGTCGATGCTGACGAGCTCAATGGGCCGCGCGTATCTCGCCGTGCAGCCTGCCGACGTGCGCCACGCGCTGCTCGCCGAGCTGAAGAAAGCGGCGGGCAAGGGCGGCGCGGCGCTGGTGGCCGAGGCCGTGAAGGAGATCGCGGCGTTCGCCGAGGAGCGCTGCTGTTATTCGTTTCGCGCGTGGCACGACGACGTGAACGCCGTTGCGGTGCCGTTTCGCGAGCCGCGCGAAGGACGCTGGCTCGTGCTGAGTTGCAGCGGGCCGGCTTCGTCGATGGGAGAAGATGTGTTTCGCGAGAAAGTAGCGCCGAGATTGAAGGCGCTTGCGCGGCGTCTGGGAGACGTGGGCTAGCAGTCCGTGGCGCAAATCAAGCCGGGATCAGGCCACGCTCAAGCCGCCCGATCATGATAATGCGCATTAAACAGCGGCCCCTGCACAAAGCGCACATCGTATTGCTGCAACGCTTCGAACTGTGCTTCGTCCATCACGCGATTAAAAATCAGCGGAATCCGCAGCCGGCCCGCGTAGCCGACTAACGGCTTGACCGTCGCGTCGCGCAACGCCACTGCCGCATCCATCTTGAGGAAGTCGAGCCGCGCCGTATCGGAGACCGACAGAATCTGCCCCGCGTTTGACAGATTGCCCGCGACCTTGAAGCCGTAGTGCTGATAGCTCTTGGTCAGATAGCCGAGAAAAGTCTTATGCGCGACGGCCGCCGCGGGCAGCTCGATCACGATCCTCGCCGGATTCAGCCCGAACGACGTCAGCACGCTCGAAAAATGCCGCCCGTGGTCGTACTTCACGCTCTTCAACAGCCGCTCGTGCACGCGCAGAAATAGCAGGCCGTGCCGCTGTGCGCCGAAGAAATTGATCGCATGCAGCGCGCGCGACATGCGATCCAGCGAGACCAGTTGCTGGTCGTCGCCGATGCGGTCGAACGCGTCGAACATATCGAACGGCGCGGCGTCGAGCCGCTGCGTGACCGCCTGGAAGCCGAGCTCATCGCCGAAACGATCCACGTTTTCCACATCCGACGACAGCGACTGCGCCAACGCATGCACGCTGATGTCGAAGATCGGCTCGTAGCCGCTCGTCAGTTCGAGGTCGTTAAAGCGCGCGAGCGCGAAGTCTCCGTGGCTGCCGGAGCCCATCGCCAGATGTTTGCCGAGAAAGGGATGGTCACTGGCGCGCGCAACGAGAGTGGGGATGGTCGGCGGAATCATTTAGGCGAATGGATCACTTGGTGGCGTGTCGGCGCCGGGACAACGCGCGTACACCGCATCTTCCGATGGTAGCAGTCCGCACCGCCGTCACATGAACAAAATGCTGATAACCATATCCCGCGGATGCCTGTCTGCGCGGGCCGCGGCGCGTGTGTCACGCAAGCTCCAGGGTATACGTTAATTTCACTTAACGTAATTCGTTTTACTATGCGTAAATTCTCGCGTAAGCGTTCGAAGACCCTATCCGGAGACAACCCTCATGAGCGCCAAGCCGGCCGCAGCCGCCGCCAACGTGATCGAAGTCGAGCAGGTGCTCGGCGAAACGCATCACCCGGCATTTCAATTGATGTTGCTCGCGTTGTGCGGACTGTGCCTCGTCATCGACGGCTTCGACGCGCAGGCCATGGGCTATGTCGCGCCGAGCGTGATCGGCGAATGGCATGTGTCGAAGGCGGCGCTCGGTCCGGTTTTCAGCGCGAGCCTGTTCGGCATGCTGCTCGGCGCATTGGGGTTGTCGGTGCTGGCCGACCGCATCGGGCGTCGTCCGGTGCTGATCGGCGCGACCTTTTTCTTCGCGCTGTCGATGCTCGCCACGCCCTTCGTCGCGACGATCCCCGCGTTGATCGCGCTGCGCTTCATCACGGGTCTTGGCCTCGGCTGCATCATGCCGAACGCGATGGCGCTCGTCGGCGAATTCTCGACGCCGGCGCATCGCGTGAAGCGCATGATGCTGGTGTCGTGCGGTTTCACGTTGGGCGCCGCGCTCGGCGGATTCATCAGCGCCGCGTTGATTCCGGCCTACGGCTGGCGCGCGGTGTTCTGGGTCGGCGGCGTGGTGCCGCTGCTGCTCGCCGTCGCCATGCTTGCCTTGCTGCCGGAGTCGTTGCAATTTCTGGTGCTGAAGGGCCGCAGCGAGCGCGCGTTGCGCTGGCTCGCCCGATTCGATCCGAGCCTGCCGATCGACGCCAACACGCGCGTCGTCGTGCGTGAAAAGGGCAATGACGGTGCGCCGGTCGCGGAACTGTTCCGCGCGGGCCGGGCGCCGGTGACGCTGATCCTGTGGGCGATCAGCTTCATGAATCTGATCGATCTGTACTTCCTGTCGAACTGGCTGCCTACGGTCATGCGCGACGCCGGTTATTCGCCGAGCACGGCGGTGATCGTCGGCACGGTGTTGCAGACGGGCGGCGTCGTGGGCACGTTGCTGCTCGGCTGGTTCATCGAACGGTTCGGTTTTGTGCGCGTGCTGTTCGTGTGCTTTGCGGGCGCGGCGCTCGCCGTCGGAACCATCGGGACGGTCGCGCATGCGTTGCCGTGGCTGTTGCTCGTCGTGTTCGCGGGCGGCTTCTGCGTGGTGGGCGGACAGCCGGCGGTGAACGCGCTGGCCGGCCACTTTTATCCGACCACGCTGCGCTCGACGGGCATCGGCTGGAGCCTCGGCATCGGACGGATCGGCTCGGTGATTGGACCGCTCGTCGGTGGCCAGTTGATCGCATTGAACTGGTCGAACGAATCGCTGTTTCATGCGGCCGCCGTGCCGGTGCTGTGTTCCGCGCTGCTCGTGATCGCGCTCGCCGCGGCGACGCGGCAACGCAACCGCCCGTCGCAGCCGCAAACGGCGTGACGAAACACGCGTGACGAAACCCGCGTGAGACGAAATACAGAGTCAACGGAGAACTTGCATGGACACCTCAACACGTCAGCCGGATAGCGCCAGTTCGCGGCTCGAAATCGAGCCCGGTTATCAGTCCGGCTTTGCCAACGAATTCGCGACCGAAGCGCTGCCGGGCGCGCTGCCCGCAGGGCGCAATTCACCGCAGCGCGTCGCCTATGGTTTGTATGCCGAACAATTGTCGGGCACCGCGTTCACCGCGCCGCGCGGCCACAACCGGCGCTCGTGGCTGTACCGCATCCGTCCGGCGGCGGTGCACAAGCCGTTCGCGCCGCTGCCTTCGGAGCGGCTCGTCGCCAATTTCGCCGACGTCCCGCCGACGCCGCCCAACCAGTTGCGCTGGGACGCGTTGCCGATGCCGACCGTGCCCACGGATTTCATCGACGGCTGGGTGACGATGGCCGGCAACGGCGCAGCCGAATCGATGAGCGGCTGCGCGATCCACCTGTACGCGGCGAATCGCTCGATGCAAGACCGCTTCTTCTACAGCGCCGACGGCGAACTGCTGATCGTGCCGCAGGAAGGGCGCCTGCATATCGCAACCGAACTGGGCCGGCTGGACGTCGAACCGTTCGAGATCGCGGTGATTCCACGCGGCGTGCGCTTCGCGGTGAGCCTGCCCGACGGCAATGCGCGCGGCTACATCTGCGAAAACTTCGGGGCGTTGCTGCGCTTGCCGGACCTCGGCCCGATCGGCTCGAACGGTCTCGCCAATCCGCGCGACTTTCTCACGCCGCATGCCGCTTACGAGGACCGCGAAGGCGACTTCGAACTCGTCGCGAAAATGAACGGCAATTTGTGGCGCGCGGACATCGGCCATTCGCCGCTCGACGTGGTCGCGTGGCACGGCAACTACGCGCCGTACAAGTACGACTTGCGGCGCTTCAACACGATTGGCTCGATCAGCTTCGATCATCCGGACCCGTCGATATTTCTCGTGCTGCAATCGCAGAGCGACACGCCGGGCGTCGATACGATCGACTTCGTGATCTTTCCGCCGCGCTGGCTCGCCGCCGAAGATACGTTCCGCCCGCCGTGGTTCCATCGCAACGTCGCGAGCGAATTCATGGGCCTCGTGCATGGCGTCTATGACGCGAAGGCCGAAGGCTTCGTGCCGGGCGGCGCGAGCCTGCATAACTGCATGTCCGGCCACGGCCCCGACGCGGAGACCTTCGAGAAAGCGTCGCATAGCGACACGTCGAAACCGAACAAGGTCGGCGACACGATGGCCTTCATGTTCGAAACGCGCACGCTGATCAAGCCGACGCGCTTTGCGCTCGAAACCGCGCAGCTTCAGGCGCATTACTACGAGTGCTGGCAAGGTCTCAAGAAACACTTCAATCCGGAGCAACGATGAGCGCAGTGAGCGATCTTCAGGCGACGCTCGATCCGTCGCGCAAAAGCTGGGTCGAGTCGGCCAACGAGCCGAGTCACGATTTCTCGATCCAGAATTTGCCGTTCGGCATTTTCAGCGACACGGCCAACGACACGAGCAACGACACGCGCCGCGCGGGCGTGGCGATCGGCGATGAGATCGTCGATCTGGCCGCATTGCAGGCGGCGGGGCTATTGAAGCTGCCGTCGAACGCCGATGTTTTTGCGCGCGATACGCTGAACGACTTCATCGCGCTAGGCCGCGACGCGTGGCGCAGCGTGCGCATCCAGTTGAGCAACCTGCTTTCACGCGACACCGCGACGTTGCGCGACGACGCGGCACTGCGCGCCAAAGTGCTGGTGCGTGCGGCCGACGCGCGGCTTCATTTGCCCGTGGAGATTCCCGGCTACACGGACTTTTATTCTTCGAAAGAGCACGCGACGAACGTCGGCTCGATGTTTCGCGATCCGAAGAATGCGCTGTTGCCGAACTGGTCGGAGATGCCCATCGGCTACAACGGACGCGCGTCGTCGGTGGTGGTGAGCGGCACGCCGGTGCGTCGGCCCAATGGTCAATTGAAGTTGCCCGATCAGGACCGGCCGGTGTTCGGCGCGTGCCGCAAGCTCGACATCGAACTCGAGACCGGCTTTGTGATCGGCGGCGGCAACGCGTTGGGCGAGCCGATTGCATGTGCGGACGCGGAAGCGCACATCTTCGGCATGGTGCTGCTGAACGACTGGAGCGCCCGCGACATTCAGCAATGGGAATACGTGCCGCTCGGTCCGTTCAATGCAAAAACATTCGCGACCACGATCTCGCCGTGGATCGTCACGCTCGATGCGCTGGAACCGTTCCGCGTCGCGCAGCCGGTGCAGGAGCCAGAGCCGCTTGCGTATCTGCGGCACGACGGCGACCATGCGTTCGACATCGCGCTCGAAGTGAAGCTGCGGCCTCATGCAGCGAAACAGGCGACGACCATCGCGCGAACCAACTTCAGGCACATGTACTGGACGATGGCGCAGCAACTCGCGCATCACACGGTGTCGGGCTGCAATACGCGAGTGGGCGACCTGATGGGCTCGGGCACGATCAGCGGCCCGACCGAAGACTCGTACGGCAGCCTGCTCGAACTCACGTGGAACGGCAAGAAGCCGCTTGAACTGAAAGACGGCGGCACGCGCACGTTCATTGAGGACGGCGATGAATTGACGCTCGCCGGATGGTGTCAGGGCGATGGGTATCGCGTGGGCTTTGGGGCTTGCGTCGGGGAGATTGTGGCGGCGCGGGGGTGAACCTGAGGCGCCGGCCGGCTATGGCCCAGAAAGGCCGCCCGGCTGGCCTCACTCTGCGCTCCTGGCGTTCACCCCGCCACCGCCATCCTTTGTGCACGCCGGTCGATCGACACCGACCACAGCGTAAGCAGCAGCGCGCCGACGGAAGTGGCGACGCCGACCCACGGCAGCGTAGTCAACGGCGCGCCCGCGCCGATCGCCATGCCGCCGAGCCAGGCGCCCGTCGCATTGCCGAGGTTGAAGGCACCCTGATTCAGCGTCGACGCGAGATTCGGCGCATCGCTCGCGCGGTCGACGATCAGCATCTGCAACGGCGGCACGATCGCAAACGCCAGAACGCCCCACGCGAAGATCGTGATCATCGCCGGAATTTCGGCATGCATGGTGCCGGCGAAGATCGTCAGAATCGCGACGATGGCGAGCAGGAACGCCACCAGCGACGGCATCAACCGCCAGTCCGCGAGCTTGCCGCCGAGCGTGCTGCCAACGGTCAGCCCCAAGCCGAACAGCAACAGTACGAGCGTGACCGCGTGCGGCGTGAAACCGGTCACGTCTTCGAGAATCGGCGTGATGTACGTGAAAGTGGAAAAGAGGCTTGCCGACGCCAGTACGCTGATGCCGAGCACCATCAGAACTTGCGGATTTTTCAGCACGCCGAATTCGCGCACGAGGCTCGCTTTCTGCATCTCGATCTTCGCCGGCAGGCAGACCGCGAGCGCGGCGGCCGCGGCGATGCCGATGCCCGTCACCGCCCAGAAGGTCGCGCGCCAGCCGGCGGCCTGGCCGAGCGCCGTGCCGAGCGGCACACCGAGCACATTCGCCAGCGTGAGGCCGGTGAACATCAGCGCGATGGCCTGCGCGCGGCGGTTCGGCGCGACGAGCCCCGCGGCCACGACCGAGCCGATGCCGAAGAACGCGCCGTGGCAGAACGCGGTGACGATCCGCGCGGCCATCAGCACCGCGTAGCCCGGCGCAAGCGCGCACAGCAGATTGCCGACGATGAATACGCCGATCAGGCTCATCAGCGCTTTCTTGCGCGGCATGTTGGCGACGGCGATCGCCACGATCGGCGCGCCGATCGTCACGCCGAGCGCATAAGCGGAGACCAGCATGCCGGCAGCCGGAATCGACACCGACAGATCGCGGGCGACGTTGGGCAGGAGCCCCATGATGACGAATTCGGTGGTGCCGATGCCAAAGGCGGCAATGGCGAGAGCAAGCAGGGGCAAAGGCATGGCGGCGGACTGTGGATCGGCGCGGCGCGAGACGTCGCGCGGACGGCGCGCGTTTTCGGGGCGAAAGCGCGTGCGCCGTGCTGAAAGCAAAACAGTTAGGGATTTTACCTAAGTCAAAACGATAGTGCTGGGCGCTCAGTCGTGTGCACGGCGCGGCTGTTGTTTTTAATCCGACGCCTTGCCGTGACGTCCCGCGCCCTTCGTAAAACGCTCGGCGCCCGCAACACCTTCGTCGAAAACCGCCGCATAGCCGCCGGCGCCTTCGCGCCGCAGCGCGTCGGCGAGATCGTCCAGCATGCTGTTTTCCAGCACCGAGCGGCGGTCGGCCAGCAGCGCCGCCTGCGGAAAGGCCGCGAGTTCGGCGGCCAGTTGCTCGGCCGCCGCGCGCGCCTCGCCTTTGGCGACCACGCGGTTCGCGAGGCCAAAAGCGAGCGCTTCCTGCGCGCTCACCGCGCGGCCGGTGAGTATCAGATCGAGCGCGCGCGACATGCCGATCAGCCGCGGCAAGCGAATCGTCCCGCCGTCGATCAGCGGAATGCCGACGCGGCGGCAGAACACGCCGAGCACCGCCTCCTCCTCGACGACACGCAGGTCGCACATGGCGGCCAGCTCCAGGCCGCCCGCGACCGCATAGCCCGTAATCGCCGCGATCACCGGCTTCGTGAAATGCATGCGCGTCGGTCCCATCGGTCCGGGACCGCTGCCGTCCGCGTGAATCTCGTTGCGGCGCGTGTCGTCGGCGAGCGCGCTCAGATCCGCGCCCGCGCAGAAGGTGCCGCCCGCGCCGAACAGCACGGCTGCGCGCCACGCGGGCTCGGCTTCGAAGCATTGAAACGCGGCGCTCAACGCATCGGCGACGAGACGGTCGACCGCATTACGCCGCTCCGGACGCTCAAGCACGATGGTTGCTACGCCGTTATCACGGTTAGCTTCGATACGCACATATTGGTTGAAATTTTGCGTGCTTATCATCGTCGTCTCCCTGAAGGTCCGCGTTCGCCCGTTCGTTGATTCGTTCGGGCGCCAGTGCAGCGCTCATGCACAGCAGTTAATACCGTGGCTTGACATGCTTCTTTCACAATCGACTCGTAGCGTTAGCGCTCTCTTAACGCGCTGGCGAGCTGCCGCCAGCTTATCGAGCCTGCCTTTGCCTCTCGCCAATTCACCGTCCGCGGGTGCGCCGGCCTGCGCGGAGACCGTCTGGATCGTCCCGCTCGACCGGCATTCATGGTACGACCACGTGCGTCTGAAACGCGTCTTTGTCGCCGACGGCACGCGGCATCAGGTCGTCGTGGTCGACGTGCGCAAGCTGCTCGCGTGCGCCGATCGCGACAACACCGATTATGTTCTGAAGCCCGTTGCCGAATGGCATGCGGGAAAGGTGCGCGGCATTCGCGAGTTTCTCGATCCGGACAATCCGCGCATTCCGCAGATGCCCTACGTGACGATCTCGACGCGCCGCGCGCCGGGCCTGCTCGGGTGGCTCGGTTTCGAGCGCGAAGGCGTGGTGGCGTTTCGCAACGGGCAGCATCGCGCGCGCTATCTCGCCGATGCCGGGGCGCGCTGGTTTCCGGTGGAAGTGCACGAGCGCGAGGCTGCGTTGCTGCGCGAGATATGCGGCGCACCGGACGACGCCCGCACGGCGATTCGCCCCGTTCCGCTGAACGCGGGCGGCGGGTAGATTTCCGGCTTCAGCCAGGCAGGCCCGACGACGCCTGGTCGTTCGCATGCACCGCGTTGCGAGGCGTGCCCGCTTGCCACGCGGCGACGTTCGCGAGCGTGGTCTGCGCGATCTCGTTCATCGCCTCGCGTGTAAAAAACGCCTGATGCGCAGTGACGATCACATTCGGGAACATCAGAAGACGCGCGAGCACGTCGTCTTGCAGCGGCAGATTCGAATGGTCCTCGAAGAACAGACCGCCTTCTTCCTCGTAGACGTCGAGCCCCAGATGGCCGAGCTGACCGTCCTTCAGCGCGCCGACCAGCGCATTGCTTTCGACGAGCCCGCCGCGCCCGGTGTTGATCAGCATCGCGCCGCGCTTCATTCGGGCGAGCGCGGCCGCGTCGATCAGATGGTACGTTGCCGGAAGCAACGGACAATGCAGGCTGACAATGTCCGATTCCGCGAGAAGCGCGTCGAGCGTCACGTAGCGCGCGCCGAGCGCGAGCAGATCGTCGGCGGGCGTGCCGGGATCGTACGCCAGCACGCGCATGCCGAAGCCCGACATGATGCGTCCGAACACGCGGCCGATCATGCCGGTGCCGATCACGCCGACTGTCTTGCCGTGCAGATCGAAGCCCAATAGTCCATGCAGCGAGAAGTCGCCCTCCCGCGTGCGCGCGACCGCACGCGGCAGGCGCCGGTTCAGCGCGAGCACGAGGCCCACCGCATGCTCGGCGACGGCGTGCGGCGAATAAGCGGGCACGCGGGCGACGGCAATGCCGAGGCGCTCGGCCGTTGCGAGATCGACGTGATTAAAGCCTGCGGAGCGCAAAGCGATCATGCGCGTGCCGCCGGCATGCAGATGTTCGAGCGTCGCGGCATCGACACGATCGTTGACGAACGGACACACGACCTCATAGGCACGCGCGAGCACGGCGGTTTCGCTGTTCAGATGCGATTCCTGGAAATGCAGTTCATAGCGATGCGCGGCATTGGCTTCGGTGAAAGTCTCGACGTCGTATTGACGGCTGCTGAACAGGATCATGCGCATTGCTCACTCCATTTAATCGCATACCGGCGCTGCGCAATTCGCAGTTTTATGAAGACGGCGCTTTAGCGCTCAATGAAAACGAGTATAAGGAATTCATCAAAAGGTGCAATGCAATAAAACGGCTAGACGGTGCCTTTCCATAGGTCCGCTATTCGCGAAGTCAAGAACAACTGCGAAAAAAATAACATTGACAGGTCTTCTCAACTTACATAATTTAAAAAAGCCCGTGAGCGCCAGAGGCTGTCTTGGGCGGAAACGGTAAAACGCGCCGCACGCACGGTACGTGTGGCAATTTGTCCCTGCAAAGCCATCGGCGTGGTCCGATTGCAAATGCTGTCTTTTTCAATGACGCAGTAGTTCAGTGCGGCGTTCGTATTGCGCTGCCTGCCTGTTCCGTCATATGGCGTTTAATTGAACCGTCCAGTTGAACCATTGACCCAGATCAGAACAGTCTTCACGAAAGCAGTCACGCAATTTGCAGTCGGCGTTATTGAGCAGATCGCTAATCGAACCTATAAATTGGCCGGCCAACATGATCGCTGAATTGCTGAGGGCTCAACCGGAGATCGCGCTGTTCACGAGCCTCGCAATCGGCTATTTGATCGGCTCCTTTCGTATCGGCCCTATTCAATTGGGCGGCGTTTGCGGCACGTTGATCGTCGCGCTGCTATTGGGTCAGACCGGCGCGCGGCTCGCCCCCGATTTGAAGAACATTGCATTCGCGCTCTTCATCTTTGCGCTGGGCTTCACGGGCGGGCCGCAGTTTTTCGCCAATATCGGCCGGGGCTGGCGCTATGGGCTGCTGTCGGTGATCGAGATCGTGTCGGTGCTCGCGCTGATCGTCATCGCGGTGGCCGTGATGCGGCTCGACGCCGGCACCGCAGCCGGCCTGCTGGCCGGCGCGGCAACGGAGTCCGCGGTGATCGGCACAGCGTCGGAGGCGATCGCGAAGCTCGGTCTCGCGGAAGCTGAGACGGTGCGCCTGCAGGCCAACGTCGTCACTGCATACAGCGTGAGTTACCTGTTCGGGCTTATCACCATCGTGCTCTTTACCAGTCAGTTCGCGCCCTTGCTGTTGCGCATCGATTTGCGCGCCGAGGCGGAAAAAATGTGGCGCACGCTCGGCGGCGATGGCGCACTAGGCGACGGACAGCGCGCCGCCGCGCCTGCGCTGGTGGGCCGCGCGTTCCGCATCGACGGCGCTCATGGAGCGACGGTTTTCGCCATCGAACAGCAGCACGGCTTCAATCTCACCATCGAGCAGGTGCGGCGCAACGGCTCGGACGTGCCCGTCGAGCCGCAACTCGCGCTCGCGTCCGGCGACCTCGTGCTGGTAGGCGGCCGGCGCGAAGCGATCGTCGCGGCGGGGCCGGGTCTCGGCGATGAAGTGGACGGCGCGGACTTCGGCCAGGTCCTCGCGGAGACGCGCGACGTCGTGCTGACGCGGCGCGACGCGCACGGTCTCACCGTCGCTCAACTGCGCGAACGCGCGGCCCCGGAGCAGGGACGCGGCGTCTATATCGCGGCCGTCACACGGCTCGACTCGACGATCCCCGCGTTGCCCGGCACGGAACTCAATCGCGGCGACGTGCTGACGCTCGTCGGCGCGAAGACCGACGTGGAGCGCGGCGCCCGGCGTCTCGGCTATGTGCTCGTCGCCACGCAGAAGACCGACTTCGTCTATCTCGGCCTCGGCGTGCTCGCGGGCATGGCGATCGGTCATCTCGGCGGGCGCATCGGCGGCGTGTCGCTCGCATTGGGCACGGGCGGCGGATGTCTGTTGTCGGGCCTGCTATTCGGCTGGATTCGCTCGCGCTATCCGCTCGTCGGCTCGTTGCCTTCGGCGGCGGCGCAGATTCTCAAGGACTTCGGGCTCGCCACGTTTATCGCCGCGGTCGGTTTGTCGGCGGGACCGGATGCGATCAGGCTCGTGCGCGAGTACGGCCTCGCGCTGCCGGCGGCGGGCATTCTGCTCGTGCTCGTGCCGGGGCTGTTGTCCTTATGGATCGGCCGCGTGTTCCTCAAGCTCGACACGCCGATGCTGCTCGGCGCGATCGCCGGTCAGCAGTGCAGCACGCCCGCGATCAGCGCGCTGGTCGGCGTGGCCGGCAATTCGACGCCGGTGATCGGCTACACGATCACCTATGCGCTCTCCAACATCCTTTTGCCGTTGATGGGTCCGGTCGTGGTCGGCGTTGCCGGCAAGTTGGGTTAGGCAGTCAGCAGTGCCGTCTGGCGTCGCTCGTGCGCTCGCGGCAGTGGCTGGTAATTAGTATGACAAACTAAAAAGCGAGGGCACGATGGACTGGCTACACCAAATCTTCCAGAAATCACCTGAGATAGCGTTGTTTCTGTCGCTGGCGGCGGGTTACTTCATCGGCCAGATCAACTTCGGCAAATTCCAGTTGGGCGGCGTGGGCGGCTCGCTGCTTGCCGCCGTGGTCATCAGCCAGGCCGGCGTGACGATCGACAACGGCGTGAAATCGGTGATGTTTGCGGTGTTTATCTACGCGGTCGGCTATGACTCTGGTCCCGGCTTCTTCAATTCGCTGAACCGCAAGACGCTGCGCGAAATCGCGATGGCGGTCTTTCTCGCGGTCACGGCGCTCATCACCGTCGTGGTGTGCGCGAAGCTGTTCCATTTGAACAAGGGACTCGCGGCCGGCCTCGCAGGCGGCGCGCTGACGCAGTCGGCGATTATCGGCACGGCGGGCGACGCGATCGCGCGCCTCGGCTTGCCAGCGGACCAGGTCAAGGCGCTGCAATCGGACGTCGCGATTGCCTACGCGGTGACCTACGTGTTCGGCTCGCTCGGCGCGATCATCGTGTGCGTGAACATCTTGCCGAAGTTCATGGGGCAGAGCCTGCGCGATGCGTCCATCGAAGCCGAACGCGAGCTTGCAGCGGGCGCGCCGGCGCAAGGACCGGGACAACTGCGCGCGTTGCCGGAACTGGTGGGGCGCGCGTACCGGATCGACGTCAGCGCGGGCAAATCCGTGAAGGAGGTCGAGACGCTGCATCGCGATCTGCTGACCATCGAGCGCGTCAAGCGCGGCGGTCATACGCTCGACCCGACGCCCGATCTGATCCTCGAACCCGACGACGTCGTGCTGGTCGTGGGCCGTCGCGAAGCCGTCGTCGAATTCGGCTCGAACGGCAGCGAGGTCGCCGACATCGGCGACGTGGGCGTCGTCATGCAAACGCGCGAAGGCGTGTTCACGCGCAAAGGCATGAACCACACCACAATCGCCGCGGCACGCGAGATCGTGGACCGCGACATGCGCCACGGCGTGTATATCCAGAGCATTTCGCGCGCCGGTCAGCCGCTGCCGCTTTTGCCCGAGACAAAGCTCGAACACGGCGACGTCATCACGTTCTACGGATCGCCGAAAGACACAAAGCGTGCCGTCGACGCCGCGGGTTACGAACTGCCGTACACCATCAAGACCGACTTCATCTACATGGGTGTAGGTCTCGTGCTCGGCTTGCTGATCGGGCTGATCGTCGTCAATGTCGGCGGCATTCCGCTCACGCTCGGTTCCGGCGGCGGCTGCCTGCTTGCCGGCCTACTGTTCGGCTGGATGCGCGGCAAGCATCCGATGTACGGCGTGATGCCCACGGCCGCTTCGCAGTTGCTGAAGGACTTCGGACTCGCCGCGTTCGTCGCCGTGGTCGGCCTGAATTCCGGCTTGCAGGCGGTGGTGACCGTCAAGCAGAGCGGCATGACGATCTTCCTGCTCGGCGTATTCGTCACGCTGTTCCCGCTTCTGCTCACGATGCTGTTCGGCCGCTACGTGCTTCGCTACAACAACGCGGCCATCCTGGCGGGCGCGCTGACGGGCTCGCGCAGCGCCAACCCGGCGTTCGGCGGCGTGCTCGACAAGGCGGAAAGCGCGGTGCCGACCGTGCCGTTCGCCATCACGTATGCGATTGCAAACGTCGCGTTGACGTTGCTCGGGCCGCTGGTGGTGGGGCTCGTCTAGCGGAGCGTTGTATCGGTCTCTTCGCGCCGGCCGCGGCATCACGCAGAGCAACTCGCGGCGGCGCTTTCATCTGGCTCATTGGAGAACGCATCATGGCAAAAGAGAAGGGCGACAGCAAACATGGCGATATGGCGCAAGCGGGTCTAGCCGCGCTGAGCCCGTTCGAATTGAAGGATGAACTCATCAAGGCCGCGGGCGGCGGCGCGGTCGAGCGTCCGGCCAACGCGGCGATGCTCAACGCCGGGCGCGGCAACCCGAATTTTCTCGCGACGATTCCGCGTCACGGCTTCTGGCAACTCGGCCTCTTTGCGATGCGCGAGTCGGAGCGTTCGTTCGCGTACATGCCGGAGGGCGTCGGCGGATTCCCGCGGCGCGATGGTCTCGAAGAGCGCTTCGATCTGTTCCTGCGCGAGAACAAGGGCGTGCCCGGCATCGACTTTCTGCGCGGCGCGGTGTCGTATGTGCGCGATCAGTTGGGACTTTCCGCGGGCGATTTCCTGTATGAAATGTGCGAAGGCATCCTCGCATCGAACTATCCGGTGCCGGACCGGATGCTTAAGCTATCCGAAATAATTGTCGGCCAGTATCTGCGCCGCGAGATGATCGGGCAGCATCCGTTCGTCGGCGAGTTCGACGTGTTCGCCGTGGAGGGCGGCACGGCGGCCATGACGTATATCTTCAACACGATGCGCGAGAATCACCTGCTCAAAGCCGGCGATACGATCGCGCTCGGCATGCCGATCTTCACGCCGTACATCGAGATTCCGCGACTGAACGACTATCAGTTGAACGTGGTGAATCTTCACGCCGCCGTCGAGAGCAACTGGCAGTATTCGAAAGAGGAACTCGACAAGCTGCGCGATCCAAAGGTCAAGGCGTTCTTTCTCGTGAACCCGAGCAATCCGCCTTCGGTGAAGATGGACGACGAGAGCCTTCAATACATTGCCGACATCGTCAAGGAACGCCCGGATCTGATCCTTCTCACCGACGACGTGTATGGCACGTTCGCGGACAACTTCGTGTCGCTGTTCGCGCTCGCGCCGAAGAATACGATTCTCGTGTACTCGTACTCGAAGTACTTCGGCGCGACCGGCTGGCGTCTCGGCACCATCGCGACGCATCGCGACAATGTGCTCGACAGGTTGATTGCCGAGTTGCCGAAAGAGGCGAAGGAGCAGTTGCACGAGCGTTATGAATCGATCACGACGGAGCCCGAGAAGCTCAAGTTCATCGACCGTCTGGTTGCCGACAGCCGTACCGTCGCGCTCAATCACACGGCGGGCTTGTCGACGCCGCAGCAGGTGCAGATGGTGCTCTTTTCGCTGTTCTCGCTGATGGACACGCCCGACGCGTACAAGAACGCGTTGAAGCGCCTGATCCGCAAGCGCAAGCAGGCGCTCTACGAAGAACTCGGCATTTCGTTCGAGGACGACGATCCGAACCAGGTCGATTACTACACGATTCTCGACGCCGAGTTCCTCGGCGAACGGATGTTCGGGCGCGAGTTCGTCGAGTGGCAATTGAAGAACACGCAGCCCACCGAACTGCTGTTCCGGCTCGCGCGCGAGGCGCGGGTGGTGCTGTTGCCGGGGCTCGGCTTCGGCACGCAGCATGCGTCGGGGCGCGTGTCGCTCGCCAATCTCAACGAGTCGGACTACCGGCAGATCGGACGCGCGATGCGGCGGCTCATCGAGGAATACGTCGAGCGCTTCAATGCGGAGACAGGCAAGAAGCTCGATAAAAGCAAGGTGAAATGACGCCGCCCGCTCGGGCATGGTCAAAAAACTTGCGCAATTGCGCGGATCGGTGAATGATCGAAAACCGGCCTCGCCAGTGTCACTGCTGGCGAGGCCGTTGGCTGCTGTGCGTTCCGTGTTTGCCGTTTCCTTCAAGTGCCGATCATGCCGACTTCATCGTTCAACGTTACGTCTACTGCTGTGCCATGTCCGGTTGTCGAATCGCTCGACGCCATTCTTCCCGAAGAGCCGTTGCTGATGATGGGCGCCGGCCCCGTGCCGATTCCCGCCGCCGTCGCCAAGGCCAACACGATCGTGATCAATCACCTGGGCGCGACCATGGTGAAGGTGATCAGCCAGGTGAAGACCATGGCGCGCTACGTGTTCCAGACTCATTCGAAGTGGGTGCTGGGCGTCGCGGGACCGGGCTCGGCCGCGATGGAAATGGCGATCTCCAATCTCGCGTGGGAAGGCACGCGCGTGCTCAGCATCAAGAACGGCTTTTTCAGCGGACGGATGGCCGAGATGGGCCGCCGCGTCGGTGCGCGTGTGAGCACGCTTGAAGTCGGCGACCAGTCGGTGGCGAGTCTTGACGAGATTGCCGAGGCGATTCGCCGCGAGCGCCCCGAGATCGTCACGGTCGTGCAAGGCGAGACGTCGAATACGGTCTGGAATTATCAACTGAAGGACATCGCGGCGTTGGCGAAAGCGGCGGGCGCGCTGGTGATCGTCGACGCCGTCTGCACGTTGAGCACAATGCCGCTCGCGATGGACGCATGGGGCATCGACGCCGTGATCACCGGCGGGCAAAAGGGTTTGTCGTCGATTCCCGGCGTCTCGCTGATTGCGTTCTCCGATGCCGCCTGGGCGCGGGTGAAGGGACGCACCGCGCCGAATGCGCATTGGTGTCTCGATGCGTCGCTCGCGGAAAACTTCTGGCACAACGCGGGGTATCACTACACGGCGCCAGTGTCGGGCGTGCTTGCGTTGCACGAGGCGTTGCGGCTCGTGTGCGCCGAGACGCTGGAGAAGCGTTTCGCGCGGCATCTGAAGTGTTCGGTCGCGTTGCAGGAAGGCGTGACGGCGCTCGGTTTGCAGTTGTATGCGCCGAAGGCGTGCCGGTTGAATTCGGTGGTGGGCATCGAGGTGCCCGATGGCTTGAGTCCCGGCGACGTGTGCGCGCATATTTCGCGGCAGCATCAGGTGGAAATTTCAGGATCGTTTGGATTGCCGATTGTCCGCATCGGTCAGATGGGCGAGCAGTGCCGCGAGCACAATCTGTTCAGGACCGTGCACGCGTTGGGTCGGACGATGGTGGACCTTGGGGTTAAGGTCGATTTGCCGGCCGGCGTCGCGGCGTTGGAGCGGGGATTGTCCGAAGGGAAGTAGGGCTTTGGATCGCGCTTTGGCGTTTGCCGCATGCGCTGCATTCGCAGCATTCACGGCAGGCGGTGCGACGCTCAGGTGCGATCCAGATCGGGCCTCAGCATGTTGAGGCGCGTCTGCCCCATCCGGACCGCCCGCACGCGCGGCTCGTACTTCAGCACGGTGGTTTCGATCACGCGCTGAAGCTGGTGCGCGCATGAGGGCAAGTGCCGATAAATCTCCGACAGATCGTCGAGCCCATAGTCCGGCAAATGAGCAAGCCCGTTGCGCCGGCTATTAGAATGCGCTGGATGTTGTCCTGCACCGAATAGAACTTCTGCGTCGCGGCGTCGCGGCCTCGTAGTCGTCAATGCGCGCGCCGTTGGCAAAATGCCCGGTCACTGTTTCGAAGAGACCGGGCCGCCGCGACTCATGCTGTCGCCTCTTCCATATGCGCGGGGTCGCAGTCGAAATCGACGGTAATGCCTGCGTCGTCCGCATAGCCCAGGCGAATTTGCGACGGCAACTGCCGATTCGCGACCCGTTCGAGCAGTTCACGAGACAGCACCGGAAGAATCTGCTGATCGAGCAGACTGTCAATGTTGCGCGCGCCCGAGTCCGGCAACAGACACGCACGCACGAGTTCGGCGACGAGCGCATCGTCGCAGGCGAGCGGCACCGCGAAGCGCTTCTCGATGCGTTGCGCGACTTTGCCGAGCTTCATCCGCACGATTTGCGCGAGCGCTTCCGCGGACAACGGCCGATAGACGACGGTCTGAAAGCGCGCGAGCAACGCGGGCTGGAAATGCTGGACCAGTTGCGGGCGAATGGCTTCCATCAGCATCGCGGTGGTGACGGTGGCGCCTGCTGGTGCGTTGGCGTTTGCGTCGATGGTGGTCTGGTCTTCCGATGCGTGTTGCGGCGGTTCTTGCGACACTTCTTGCGACACCTGTTGCGCCGCCTCGACCGCGGCCATGATTTCGTCGCTGCCGAGATTCGACGTCATCACGATGACGGTATTGCGGAAGTCGATCACGCGACCTTCGCCGTCGCGCATGAAGCCGCGATCGAACACCTGATAGAACAGATTCAGCACGTCGCGATGCGCTTTTTCCACTTCGTCGAGCAGCACGACGCTGTACGGACGTTGACGCACCGCTTCGGTCAGCACGCCGCCGCGCCCATAGCCGACGTAGCCGGGCGGCGAGCCCTTCAGTTGCGAGACCGTGTGCGCTTCCTGATACTCGGACAGGTTGATGGTGACGAGCGCGCGCTCGCCGCCGAACATCAGGTCAGCGAGTGCCCGCGCCGTTTCGGTCTTGCCGACGCCGGACGGACCGGCGAGCAGGAACACACCGAGCGGCGCGTCTTCGGACTTCAAGCCGGCTTTGGCGGCCCGCAGCGATTTGCCGAGCGCGGCGAGTGCGTCGTCCTGGCCGACGACCGTTCGCGCGAGCCGCGTCTCCAGTTCGAGCAGCGTGGTGAGTTCGTCTTCGAGCAGGCTGCCGACCGGCACGCCCGTCCAGTCCGCGATGACGCTTGCGATCGTGGCTTCGTCGACTTCCGCGTGAATCAGCGCTTCGTCGCCATGCTTCGTCAGCAGCGCGTGCGCCGCTTTGATCTCCGGCTGGAGATCGCGCCGCGCGGATTCGTCCGATGCGGCGCGCCACTGCGCGCGCAGATCCGTTAGCGCGCTGACGGCTTTTTTCTGCTCCGCGTAATTCTGTTCGAGGTTGTCTATTTCGGCGGCGACTGCCAGAAGGCGTGCGTCGATGGCTGCAAGCCGCGCGCTCATATCCACCGATGTCGCGCCCTGATCGTCGACCAGCGCATCGCGCTCGACACGCAGCGCGGCCTGTTCCGCGCGACGCGCGGCGATAGCGATTGGCGTTGCATCGACGCTCATGCGCACGCGCGCCGCCGCGGTGTCGAGCAGGTCGACGGCCTTGTCGGGCAATTGACGCCCCGTCAGATAACGGCGCGACAAACGCACGGCCGCGCTCACTGCGGCGTCGGTGATGTGCACGTTGTGGTGCCGCGCATAACGCTCCTTCAGGCCGCGCAGCATCAGGCACGCGTTGTCGTCGTCGGGCTCGTCGACCTTGACCATCTGGAAACGCCGTTCGAGCGCCGCGTCGCGCTCGAAGTACTGCTTGTATTCCGACCATGTGGTCGCCGCGATCGTGCGCAACTCTCCGCGCGCGAGGGCCGGCTTCAGCAGATTCGCCGCGTCGCCGCTGCCCGCCGAATTGCCCGCGCCGATCAGCGTATGCGCTTCGTCGATAAAGAGCAGGATCGGCGTGGCCGATTGCTGTACCGCCTCGATCACGTTTTTCAGACGTTGCTCGAATTCGCCCTTGACGCCCGCGCCTGCCTGCAGCAGCCCGAGGTCGAGCGTCAAGAGGCGCACGTCGCGGATCGCTGCGGGCACGTCGCCCTCGGCGATTTTCAGCGCGAGACCTTCGACGAGCGCGGTCTTGCCGACGCCAGGCTCGCCCACCAGAATCGGATTGTTCTTGCGGCGGCGCGCGAGAATATCGACCATCTGACGGATTTCGGTGTCACGGCCGAACACGGGGTCGATATTGCCGTCGCGCGCTTTCTGCGTGACGTCGATCGTGAAGCGGTCTAACGCTTCCGATACCGGGTTCGCGAAGCCGTTTGCGCGCGGCGCCGCGGAGAGCGGATCGGGATCGAGGTCCGGGTCGAAATCGAAGTCGAAGTCGTCTTGCATCGCGCTGTCCGGCGCGTGCCCGGTAGTCGGTGTGCTGTCCGCGTGCTGCGTGGAGGGCTTGGCGGCGGGCGCTTCGATCGACGTCCAGTTGAGTTCCGGCGTGAGGCGCTCGATCTGCGTGGACGACAGCGACAGCAGCGCCCACGCGTCGGGCGCGCGCAGCAGATGCGGCGCATCGGCGAGCGCCGCCAGCAGATGCGAGGAGCGGATCAGCGGCGCTTGCGCTTCGAGCGATGCGCGCAGCCACGCGGCCTCGAGCAGTTGCCCCAGGCGATGCGACAAGCCGGGCTTGCCGCGCAAGTCGTGCGGCAAGCGGTCGATTGCACTAAGCAGACCGTTCCAGATGCCGTCGACGTCGAGCGTATAGCGGCGCATGATCGCCACGAGATCGCCGTCGCCCAGTTCGAGCAGCTTGATGAACCAGTGTTCGACCTCGATGTCGCGATGGGCGCGCGTCGCGCACAGACTCGCGGCGTCGGCGAGCGCTTGAGCGCAGTGATCGTTGAGGCGGCGCAGATACGGGGAGAAGTCGCGATGAGTCATGGCGGCGAGCGGCTAAAAATGCGGCGAGTGGAGGCTGTGAGAGAACGGTGAGCGCCGGTCCGCGTATGCGCTGGCAGGCAATGACCGACGAAGGGCCGGTCCGTACTTTCCGAAGATCGTAAGGACCAGCTCTCGTCAGTGCCGAACCGAGCGCGCGATTACGAGCGTTCGTTCCAGGTGTCGGTGTGAATGATGTTGCCGTCCTTGTACGACCACGTGATCTTCTCGTAGCGCAACTGGATGTCTTCCAGATGGTTGTGTTTTTCGAACTCGGGGTTCTTGATGTCGTGCATCTTCGGATTCACGGCCACGACTTTCACGTTCTCCAGCTTGGTGTTGAAGTACTCCTTTTCCTTGCCGGCGTCGTCGATCTTGTACCACTTGATTTCGATCGACTTCAACGTCTGGCCGCTCGTCACTGCCTTATAAAGGTACGGCGACGACGCGTCCGTTTCTTTCGTGAACGTGATCGGCAGATGCACGCGGGCACCCGTCAGCTTGCCGGTGTTCGAATCGGTCGGAATGCTTACGCCGTGCTGGAACGCCACGACTTCGACGCTGCCCTCGCGACCCTGCACGGTGACCGAGCCTTTGATGTCCGCGCCGCCGTCGTCCTTGATCCACATGTATGCCGGAATAGCCATTTTGTTTTTCTCCTTCTACTCGAATGAACAGGCCGTGTGGCCTTGGGGGATGGAACGGCCGTTGCCATTCCTGCTTTCTTCAAACGTGTCCCGGCAATCCGGGACCAGTGTGATCTCGACCCGGCGATTCGCCGAGCGTCCCGCTTCCGTACTGTTAGGAGCTTTGGGACGCGTGTCGCCGTAGCCCTGGATGGCGAAGCGCGTCGGCGCGATGCCGGATGCGTCCGCCAGCCAGTCGCGCACCGATGCGGCGCGCGCTTCGGACAGCTTGAGATTGCTCGCCGGACTGCCGATCGAGTCGGTATGACCCGCGACCAGTACGCGCTTGTCCGGGTATGCGTTGATCATTTCCAGTGCGCCGATCAGCACCCGGTTGGAACCGGGATTCAGCACCGCGCTGCCCGAACGGAACAGCGACATGCTGTCCAACTCGATGGTGGGCGGCACGACCGGCGCGGGCGGCGGCTGATAGCCGGCAATCAGCGCGTTGAGTGGCGCGACCAGCGGGGTTCCGCGATAGAAGCCGAGGCCGAGCCGCGGCGGTACGCCGGCGCTCGCATAGCGCTCGAGTTCGTCGCGATCGTGCTTGACGGCTTTGAGCGCGTCGACGCGCGCCGCGTCCTGCGCAGGCGGGATGGCTTTGTAGCGAGCCATATCGCCCGCGACCCGCTCGACCAGCGCGCGATTCTGCCAGGCCGACGCGGCGGCGGCCGCGCAGAAGCCGGCGGCGAGCCAGATGAACGCGTGCGCGAGCGCACGCGGCAGCGCGCGTCTTGCAGGCTGAGGCCGTATTCCGCGAATCAACGGCTCGGGCAGCGGGCAATGGCGCGGCGCGCGGACGCCGCCGTTTGCAGCAGCGAGCGGGAGTTCGGTGATGCCGCTGACGAACTGGCCGTATAACGATTCCGCGGCTGGGCGTCCTTCGATCGCCGTCACGCCCAGCGCCGCAAGCTGCAGCGCGCCGCGGTGATTACTGACGAATGTGGGCACAACGAGCTGACCTGCCCAACGTGACAAAGCGTCGAGACGCGCGGCGCGGTATGCCCGCCACTTGCGCTCATCAGCGATTTCCGGACTGGCCATGTACGTGTATTGCGCAAGCCGCGCAGCAACGATGTCGGGCAAGGTCTCCGGCTGCATGCCCTCGACGCCCGACACACCGAACCAGGGACAGTCATCCGGGCTTTGTCCGGCCTCTCGCGCGTATAACGCGACGCACAAGGGCAACGGATAGCCGACGGCACGGCTCGCTTCCCCGATTGCGGAACGCCAGCGCCTCAACGCCGCCTGCAACGTGACGGCGCCTGTGGCCTGATCTGCGGCCAGCAGATAGGCCACCGCGTCGGGCCCCTGGCCGTCACGCCAGCGTTTCAGTGCGTCGGCGAGATACATCAGCTTCGCCGGGTCGTCGTTGCGCACCCAGATGGCGGCGTCGGTAATGCGGACGAAATCCGAGCCGAATGGGCCCGGCAGTTCGCCGCCGTCGGCAACGGCGATCACGAGCGGCGTATTGCGTTTGACGTCGGCAGGCAGCGAGCTGAGCGCCGCATCGACGGCGTGCAGCACATGGTGCGTCGCCTCGCCCCGCAGTCGCGCGCGCTTGGTGCCGAGCACGACCGCGACCAGCGCGGCAAAAACCACGAGCGCCGCGACAAACGCGTTCCATCCCGCCGGCCAGGGCGAACATAGCCCGAGCCAGGTCAGCGCCAGCAGCGCGACCCACACGAACAGCGTGCGGTACGGATAACCGCTCGGGTAACCAGTCAAACGCGGCTCCATCAATGTGCGATCCGGGCGACGGCCGCATTGAGCCATTGATCGAGCGCCACATAGGCGACACCCGCGACGACGCACGCGATGACAACCCAGGCGAGCGGCGAGAGCCGCCCCGCCCAGTGGTTCGACGCAAGCGGTTTGATCGCGACGGGGCCGGATGTGTCGTGCGCGCGGCCGAGCCGTTCGCCGATTGCCTTGACGAGGGCGACGCGAGCGTCGCTCGCGGCGAGGGCGAATTTGCCCGTGAAGCCGAGGTCCAGCACGGCGCCGAAGATGGCCAGGAGCGGCAGCACAGGTTGCGGCTGCGCCAGACGGCGTTCGATACGCGCGATCAGTTCATGCCCCGCCTCGTTGCTGTGGAACTCGTCGACTTGCAGCGGCACGCGCTCCCATGCGTCGCGGTCGTCGCCCTTCAAATTGCTGAGCGCCTTTTCGTCGAGAAGCGCGCACTGAGCGTAGACGGCATCTTCAATCACGTCTTGCGGATGACCCGCGGACTGCAGTTCCTCGCGCAGGCTTCGCACCTGCTCCTTGCACTTGCCCTTGAAGGCATTGAACGACTGCGGCGCGGGATCGGTGTCGAGAAGGGCGACCGTCAACGCCGTGTTGCGCAATGCGACGGGCAGCAGCGAAGGCGGCGCGAGGTTGCGGCCGATCGGGATGGACGTCATGTCGGCAGCACCGCGTAGAGTTCGAGCGAAATGTCCGGCATCGAGGCCGGAATATAGAACTGGCACGCGCGTGCATCCACCATGCGTTTGAACGCCGGGTGCGCGCTATCGAGCGCGAAATACTGATTCTCGATGCGAACAGGAATGGCTGCGGGAAGCCGCGACATGGTGCGCAGCGGGATGCCGGACAGCGCGGAGTTGACGATCTGCTCGACCTCGTCGGGCGCGCCTGCCTTGCACAAGCGCGGCAACTGTTCGAGCAGCGCGTGAGCGGGCAAGCCGGACCGAACGGACAGGTAATAGTCCGCGCCTTCGACCAGCCGCTCGTCGTTGATCTTGCCGAGCCATGCCGTGCCGCGAATCCGTTCCAGAGCGATCGGCACGACGCGCGACGGGATCACCGTATCGAGCAGCGTACGAATCAGCGATTCGAGTTCCGCAAATACCGGCTCCGGCGCATCGTGCGCATACGGCGGAATGGCCTGCAGCGTTTCGGTGGTCGAAAAGGTGAGCAGCGAGCCGGCCAGGCGGGCCAGCACGCCGTAGAGCCGCTCGGGGTGTTGGTTAGGCGCCTGGCATAGGCGGGCGAGTTCGGGCCACGTGCTATTCACGCTGTGCAGCAGCCAGAAGAGCGACACGTCCGCGACCGCGTAATCAGCGATCTGGTCCGAACGCTCCCGCCGGCGCACCGCAAGGCTGGCGCTTTTGGCGCTCAGAATTTCCGACAGCCGGTTCATGCGGCTCGTCAATTGACCGCTCGCCGACAGCACGAGGCACGGCGGCACGAACGCAGCATCCATTTCGAAGCGGCCTTGCGCGTTGCGCACGAAGCGGCCGACCGGACACGTCACGTAGTCGCCCGCCTCTTCGAAATCGAACAGCAGCGCGAGCGCATGCCGCTCGACGCTGATTTCTTCCTTGCCCTCACCGTTGAGATCCGCGACTTGCAGATATTCCCGCGTGAAGCGGCGCGGGCGCGCCGGCTTCTCACCGGATTCGATGCAGTTGCCGCCCTGCGGATCAATCAGCGGCAGCGCAGCCAGCACGACGACCGATTCGGCGTGCGCCGGCACTTCACTCAGGTCCCGCGCGGGCGGCAGGTGATCGGCGGATTCGGTGTCGAAGAAAGTGCCGTCGGGCAGGCGCACGTCGAGCGACGACAGTTGCAAACGATTGATCGACAACGCTTGCGTGTCGAAAGCAACGCGGCTGACTCCCCAAGGATCGGGACTGCCGATGCGCGCAATGCGCTCGTCAGCATACCGGTCCCACAGCGCCTGTTGCTGGAAATGCTGGGGCGTCATGAAAATGCCGTGTGCCCACAGCGGTCTTGTTATCTTCATCGTTATTGATTAATGCCTGAAACGTCCCGAACAAATCCCCTGGACGCACGGTTTCGCATCGACTGCAAACCGCGAACTGCATACCCGCGCGGCGCCACGTGGGCCGCGACGCGGGAAGTACTCAATCCGGTCTGACAGCGATACCTAGTTCTTTGCCTTCGGCATTTGCGAGACGAGCGACAGGTTGATGTCCATCCCTTCTATCTGGAAGTGCGGCACGATGAAAAGCTTGACGCGGAAGAAGCCCGGGTTGTCCTCGATGTCTTCAACGATCACCTTCGCCTCACGCAGCGGGTGCGATGCCTGCAGGTCGTCGCCCGGGTCCGTCATTTCGGTGACAAGCGACTTGACCCACGTGTTCAGTTCGAGCTCGAGCAGACGGCGATCTTTTGTCGTACCGATGTTCTCGCGCTGAATCAGCTTCAGATAATGCGCGATACGGGAGAGCAGGAAGATGTACGGCAGACGGGCGTTGACGCGGCTATTCGCCGTGGCTTCTTTCGTGTCGTACAGCGCCGGCTTCTGCGCCGAATGTGCCGAGAAGAAGCACGCGAAGTCGTGGTTCTTGTAGTACGACAGCGGAATGAAGCCGAGGTTGGAGAACTCGAACTCGCGCGTTTCCGGAATCAGCACTTCGCTCGGAATCTTGGCCTGGTTACCGGTGCCGAGGTCATACAGGTGGATCGGCAGATCTTCGACGAGACCGCCTGCCTGGGGACCGCGAATCTGCACACACCAGCCGTTCTTGATGAAGCTCTTCACCATGTTGGCGGCAAACGCGAAGGACGCGTTCGCCCACAGATAACGCGTGTGATCCGGGCCTTTGACCGCTTCTTCATAGTTGAACGCACGCACCGGCGCGGTGTCCGGGCCATACGGCAAGCGGGCGAGGAAGCGCGGCAGCGTGAGACCGATATAACGGGCGTCGTCCGATTCGCGGAAGCTCTTCCACTTCAGGTATTCGGCGCGGTCGAAATAGTTGCCGATGTCGCGGATGCTCGCGACTTCTTCCATCGAATCCTTGCCGAAAAACTTGGGCGACACCGAGCCGATGAACGGCATGTGGGCAGCCGCCGACACCTTCGAAATATTGCGCAGCAGTGCGATGTCCTGCGCGCTGCGGTCGAACTCATAGTTCGAGATGATCGAGCCGATCGGCTCGCCGCCCGGCGTATCGTATTCCTGAATGTAGGTGTGCAGGTACAGGCCGCTCTGAATGACTTCGGGCGTGTCCTCGAAGTCCTGGCGCAACTGTTCCTTCGACACGTCCAGCACTTCGATCCGCACGTTCTTGCGGAAGTCTGTGCGATCGACCAGGAACTTCAGCCCGCGCCATGCCGATTCGATCTGCTGGAACGTTTCGTTGTGCATGATCGCGTCGAGCTGACGGCTGATCTGCCGATCGAGATGGGCGATATGAAAGTCGAGCAGGCTCTTGTCGAGACGATCCACCTGCTGCGACGAGTCCTTGATCATTTTCAGGAACACGCCCATTGCCTGGGCGACGCGCTCGTCGAGCGAGGATTCCGACAGCGAGTCCGCGTTCTGGAACGAGTCGAACGGACGCGTCTGCTTGACAGGCGTCAGGTTGATTTTTTCGCAGAGGGATTCGTAGACGCTTTTACCCGGGGCGTCCAGCACAACTGTGTCTGCCGCCGCCGAATCGTGAACTGCCGTTTGGTTGTTTGCCATGGTTGAGATTCCTCGATGATCGGCGATTATTGTTGTGCTGCCGGTGCGGATTCACCGATTTGCTGCAGGTCGGTACGCAGGCGATCGGACAAGGCCGGGTTCTTGAGGATCTTTTCAAGTTCACGACGGAACGTTGCGTTGTCGAGCAGGTTCGACTTGAGATCGCGCAGCAGATTACGCGCGGCCATCAGCGCGCGAAGTTCGGGCACCTTGCTCGCCACGACGTCCGGCCTGAAGTCGTCCATTGACTTGAATTCGAGCGCGACCGGCAATTCCGAGCCGTCACCTGCAAGCGTGTTCTCGACAGCGATCTTTGCTTTCGGGCTGTAATCCGCGAGCACCGAATTGAAGTTGTTCTTGTTGATGTCGACCTTGGTCCGTTCCGCGAGCGCTCGCGTGTCCTGACCGTTGCTGTAGTCGCCCATGACTAGCAGCTTGAGCGGGAGTTCCACCTTCTTCTGCGCGCCTCCAGTGTGCAAGTCCAGCTTGATATTGATTCTTGCTTTTGGTACTTCGTTCTGGAAGCTGTTTGCCATTTTTTATGTCCTTAAGGATCTTGAGTGTTGAGACATCAATCAGTACAACCAACGTCAATGGCGAATATTTAACACATGGATTTCGTCTTGAAATTTGCATTTTGAAAAAATTCGTCAAGACTGAAAAAATAGCTTCGACGCTATTCACGGCGCGTGCGGAAACGGTTACCGTTACTCCCCAAAAACATGTGGCAGTACTAGTAAGCAGCACGAAAGGAGCGCGTGCGCGGCGATACCAAAAGGGGAGCGTGAGCGATGGCCGATCTGCAGGAAAACTTCGACAAGTACGTAACAAACCCGAGATTGGTGAGCGGGCGTGACGTGCACGCTATTGATGCTCGAGACGCTCGACGGGCAAAGCCTGCACTACTGCAACCCGCAGGAAACGTGGCAGTCGCTGCGTTGGCCGTCGAACGATCCGCAGGGCCCTCATGCTGACCAATCTTCTAAGCGCGCTGTTCGGCGCACGCACGCCGTCCGACCTTGCCCGTTCGACCCAGGGACGGTGGGACGACTGGCTGCGCCCGATCAGCGAGGGAGCACCTGTCGGCGCCGACCCCGGTTACGACGACGACTTCCTCGCGATCAAGGAGGAGGTCGCGCGGCTGTCGGACATCGACGACACGCTGATCGTCGACACCACCGAGCGCCTGCTTAAGCAGAACGCGAAAGACGCGCGCCTCGCCGTGTACAACGTCTATGGACGCATGCGTCGCGACGGCGCCGAAGGCGTTGCGTCGGGATTCGAGCTGCTGTCGGCGCTCATCGACCGTTTTGGCGAGGCGTTGCTGCCCGCTCGCGCCGGGACGCGCAAGGCCGCGCTCGAATGGCTCGCGGGCAGTACCTTCGCGGACCGGCTCGACCGCGTGCAAGGTCTGTCGGACACGCTGCTCGAACGCACGCTATCCGCGCTCGCGTTGATCACCGAGCGCACGGCGCAATGGCCGGAAGACGCGCGCCCTCAGCTCGACCCGCTATTTCGCCGCTTCGAAAGCCGCGTGGAAACGCCGCTGCCTGCGCACAGTGTGAGTAGCGACACGCCGTCCAGCTCGATTCCGTCCGCGTTGCCGGCAATGGCCACCGAAGTCTCTTCGACCCGCGAACTGCTGGATCGCGCGCGTCAGATGGCGCAGTTTCTGCGCGAGCAGCCGCATGGGTATCTGGCGGCCTACCGTCTGATGCGCTGCGTGCGCTGGGACACGCTCACCGAAGTGCCGCCGCACGAAGCGGGCGGCAAGACGCGGCTCGTCGCGCCGCGTGCCGAACTGCGCTCGCACCTGAAGCGCCTGCTGTTGCAAAAGCAATGGCCCGAACTGCTGGATCGCGTGGAGGCGGCGTTTGCCGAAGGCGCAAATCATTTCTGGCTCGACCTGCAGTACTACGCATTCAGCGCCCAGGACCAGGCGGGCGGTGAATATGCGCAGGTCCGCGATCTGGCGGCAACCGACTGCGCGCTGACGCTCGAGCGCTTACCGGGCCTGGACCAGCTTGCGTTCTCCGACGGCTCGCCGTTCGCCGACGACGCGACGCTCGAATGGATCGCGCGCTATGCGACCGTGCGCGACGTCGAGCGCGGCGATGCGGTAGCGCCGGTGAGCGCTTCGTCGGCGGATAGCGACTGGGCGGAAACCGAGGCGCAGGCGTCCGATCTTGCCGCACAGCAGGGACTGGACGCGGCCTTTGCATGGCTGCAACGCCTGCCCGTGCAGCACGGCGGACTGGGCGAGCGCGAGCGTTTCGTGCGGCAACTGGTGATGGCGCGCGTGGCCGAGCGCGCCGACCGCGCGGACACGGCGCTCCATCTGCTGACCACAGTCGATCGCACCGCGCAACGGTTCGAGCTGGCCGCGTGGGAGCCGTCTCTTGCGTTCGAAGCCAAGCATCACCTGCTGCGCCTCCTGAAGATCCGGACGAATCGTAAGGATGCCGACAAAATTGCGCTCGGCGCGCGGATCGACGCGTTGACGGGCGAGCTAACCGCGCTCGACCCGGCGCGAGCCGTGACGCTGGCATAGCATTTGTGCAGTCTCGGCGACACGACGCAACTGCGGCGCTTGCACGCGTCCAGCTCGGCGAGTGGACCGGCAGCAGCGAACAGCACGCCACTCACGGCAACAGCCACGGGCGCGATTCATCGCGACCCGCGCACTAACAGGCGTTCAAACGGACGTGGGACTTAAAAGGAACAAAGGATGATGCGGCAGCTTCGAACCAGTGGAATCGTTGTCCTGGCCATGCTTGCCGTCACCGGCTGCGGGGTCGGGCAGGCGGTGACGGACAGCACAGTGGACGCAGCGAAATGGGCGTTCACGACGCAAGTGAAAACGATGAACGTGGACCTCGTGAGCCGGTCATCGTTGAATGCAAACGGCGACGGGCAATCGTTGTCGACGGTGGTGCGGATCTATCAACTGAAGACGCCGCAGACGTTCCAGCAGCTCGATTACCAGCAATTGCAAACGAACGATCTGGATGCGCTAAAAGCGGACCTGCTGGCGACGAAAGACGTCGTGCTACGGCCCGACGCGAGCGCGAGCATTAGCGAGCCGATGAACGGCGACGCGGAATACGTTGGAGTGGTCGCCTTCTTCCGCAACGCCGGCAAGGACGCGACGTGGAAGCTGGTGATCCCGAAGAAGCAGTGGAAGAAAACGGACCCCGTGAAAATCGAGGCGCGCGACAACACGTTGAATCTGATGGGTGCCAGCGATGACACGATCCGGCGCAACGCACCGCAGCAGAGCGTGCCGAATCCGCCGAACCCGAAACCGAAGCCGCCTGTGGTCACCGAGTACGGACCACAGGCGGGATAGGTGCAACACCACAGGACGAATCATCTGCGTCGGAACCCCACCGACGCAGCTGCACCTCAAAGCGCCGCAGGCATCTTCCCAACCCTCGCATCGCGAAGATAAAGGAAGGACGAAAGCCCAACAGCCGCTGCCGCCGCAATAGCCGCAAACAGAAACACCGACCCGTATCCAAACTCGCCGGCAATGTATCCGGCCAACGGACCGGTAATGCCGAGCGACAAGTCGAGAAACACCGAATAAGCCGACAAAGCCGCGCCCCGGCTTGCGGGCGGCACGAGCCCGACGGCTTCGACGCCAAGCGCCGGAAAAACCAGCGCGAATCCGAACCCCGTCAGCGCCGCGCCCGCCAGCGCCACATGCGGCTCGGGTGCGAGCCACAGCATCAGCAAGCCGGCACACTCGAACGAAAACGAAGCAATCGCAACGCGGAATCCGCCATAGGTTTTAATCGTGTTGGCAAACAGCAGGCGCGCGCCGATGAAGAGCGTGCCGAATACCGTCAGCGACAACGCCGCGTTCGGCCACTGCTTCGCCGCATAGAACAACGTGATAAACGTCGCGATCGATCCAAAACCGGCCGAGCCGAGCGCGAGGCCGATGCCGTGCGGCAGCACGCGCGTGAATACGCTTCGGTACGACATGCGCTCGCCATGCACGAGGGGCACCGGCGCGATCGAGCGCGCAAGATAGAAGCCGAGCGCCGCCAGCAGCATTACGAGAATGCCGAGCGCCGCGAAGCCGACCGTCCGCTCAATCGCCACGCCGAGCGGCGCGCCGACGGCGAGCGCGCCATACGTGGCAATGCCGTTCCATGAGATGACCCGCGCATTGTTGCTCGTGCCCACGCGGCCGATCCCCCAGAGAATCGCGCCGGTGCCGCACAGGCTCTCGCCGAATCCGAGCACGAGCCGGCTGCAGACGAGCAGCGCGAGACTCGCCACCGGCCAGCGTCCGCACAACACGGCCAGCAGCAACAGAACGCCGCTCGCGCCACATCCGAGCAAGCCGATCGACACCGTGCGCTTCGGCCCGAGCGTGTCGGCGGAACGGCCGGCGAGCGGCCGCGACGCCAGCGTCGCCAGGTATTGCACGCTGATCGCCGCGCCCGCGAGCACGGCGCTGTAGCCAAGGTCGTCGTGGACGTAGCCCGGCAGCACGGCGAGCGGAATGCCGATCGTCAGGTAGCAAAGAAACGTGAAAAAGACGACCGGAATGATCTGGAGGGTCGTCGCCAGTTCGCTGCGAGGTGTGGCTGAATCGGTGGACATGGGGAAAACGAGACTTGAAAACGGCGGGAAGGCGTGATTTTCCCATGGAACCGATCCTCGTGCAGCGTTTGCTTAATAATGATCGGACGAAAGCGGGCGTGAAACGCCGCGAAAATGCCGCTTACGTCGCATGAAACGCTCCGTTCGCCGAGCAACACGACCGCGGGGAAACACAAACACTGTCCGAAATGCAGCGTCAGCACGGAAAACACCTCAATCCGGCCACCCCAACATAAGCCAACTGCCCGCCAAACTCATCTCAATATCGCTTTGCGAATATGTCCCGCATGCGATTGCCGCTATGGGTTCTATTTATTGACGGTGATAGTTTTCGAACCATCCCCGCGGCGCTGGCAGCCGCACACGAGATTCGAGAACATCGAGAGCACGAGACATGACTGAGCCGATTCGCTTCTACCACCGCAACGCGATCCGCGAGATCACGGACGCGCCCGTCACCCGCACCGTCTTGCAGTATCTGCGCGAGGACGCGCATTGCACGGGCACCAAGGAAGGCTGCGCCGAAGGCGATTGCGGCGCCTGCACGGTCGTGATCGGTGAGCGCAACGAAGCGGGCGGCGTCGACTTCAAGACGGTCAACGCCTGCATCCAGTTCATGCCGACGCTCGACGGCAAGGCGCTCTTCACCGTCGAAGACCTGCGCCAGCCTGACGGCTCGCTGCATCCGGTGCAGGAGACGATGGTCGAATGCCACGGCTCGCAGTGCGGTTTCTGCACGCCGGGCTTTGTCATGTCGATGTGGTCGCTGTATGAAAAGCACGGTCACGAACATAGCTGCGCGAACCGGACTGTGCCGTCGCGCGAAACGATCAGCAATGCGCTGACGGGCAATCTGTGCCGCTGCACCGGCTATCGTCCGATCGTCGATGCAGCCGTGCGCATGTTCGAAGCGCCCGCGCCCAAGGCGCCGGTCAACGTCGACGCCTTGGCGCGCTCGCTCGCCACACTGCAACGCGACGACACCTTCCACTACGAACACGCCGGTCAGCGCTTTCACGCGCCGCGCACCGTCGAAGCGCTCGCGCAGATCAAAGAGGCCGAGCCGGCCGCGCGCATTCTCGCGGGCAGCACGGACATCGGCTTGTGGGTCACCAAGCAGATGCGCGAGCTCGGCAATGTGGTCTACGTGGGGCAGATCGCCGAATTGCAGAAGCTCGAAACGCGCGGCGAGTGGATCGAAATAGGCGCGGGCGTGACCGTCGAAAAAGCCTATGCGGAGATCGCCAGGCAGTACCCCGAACTGACGGAGATGTGGCAACGCTTCGCGTCGCTGCCGATCCGCAACGCAGGCACGCTCGGCGGCAATATCGCCAACGGCTCGCCGATTGGCGACTCCATGCCCGGCCTCATCGCGTTGGGCGCGCGCGTGATTGTGCGCGGCGGTGCGATCGAACGCGAAATGCCGCTCGAAGATTTGTACCTCGCTTATCAGAAGAAGGATATGGCCGAGCACGAGTTCGTCGTGAGCGTGAAGGTGCCGACTCGCACCGGCGTGCGCGAGAAGCTGCAATTTCGCACGTACAAGCTGTCGAAGCGCTTCGACTCGGACATCTCGGCCGTGTGCGCGGCGTTCTCGTTCATCGCGGACGGCAAGCTGATTCGCGAGCCGCGCATCGCATTCGGCGGCATGGCCGCAACGCCGAAGCGCGCGGCGCATGCCGAAGCCGTGCTGCGCGATGCCGAATGGCACGAAGCGACGGCACAGGCCGCGATGCTCGCGCTCGGCAACGACTACGCGCCGCTCTCCGACATGCGCGCGACCAGCAACTATCGTCTGGAAGCCGCGAAAAACACCTTGTATCGTTTCTGGCTCGAAACGCGTCCGCATAATCCGCTGCCGAAAAGCGCGCTCGACGTGCGCGCCGTCGAGGCGGCCTGCGCGCCTGCCGGCGTCGACGTTGACGTTGACATCGGCGGGCAGCTTAACGCCGCCGCAAGCGCCTGACGCGCGCGATCCACGAGCAACACGGAGAACACAACAATGAATCAGCATGCCGAACCATTCCTGAAAGACGCTCAGGCACTCGACGACTTCACGCAGGTCCACGTATCGCGTCCGCATGAATCGGCGCATCTGCACGTGAGTGGCCGCGCCACCTACACCGACGACATTCCCACGGTCGCGGGCACGCTGCACGCGGCGCTCGGGCTGTCGGCCAAAGCGCATGCGAAGATCGTGTCGATGTCGCTCGACAAAGTGCGCGCGACGCCCGGCGTCGTCGCCGTCTTCACGGCCGACGACATTCCCGGCGCGAACGATGTCGCGCCGATCGTCCACGGCGACGATCCGATTCTCGCTGATGGCATCGTGCAATACGTCGGTCAGCCGGTCTTCATCGTGGTCGCGACGTCGCACGAAATCGCGCGGCTCGCCGCACGCCGCGCCGAGATCGTCTATGAGGAACTGCCCGCGATCCTCACTGCGCAGCAGGCGCGCGCCGCCAATCAATACGTGTTGCCGCCGATGAAGCTCGCGCGCGGCGAAGCGGGAACGAAGATCGCGCGAGCCGCGCATCGAGAGGCCGGCGAAATGCTGCTCGGCGGCCAGGAACAGTTTTATCTCGAAGGCCAGATTTCCTACGCGGTGCCCAAGGACGACGATGGCATGCACGTCTACTGTTCGACGCAGCATCCGACGGAAATGCAGCATCTCGTCGCGCATGCGTTGGGCGTTGCATCGCATAACGTGCTGATCGAATGCCGGCGCATGGGCGGTGGGTTCGGCGGCAAGGAATCGCAGTCGGGTCTGTTCGCGTGCTGCGCGGCGCTCGCCGCCTGGAAGCTATTGTGCCCGGTCAAGCTGCGCCCCGATCGCGACGACGACATGATGGTCACCGGCAAGCGCCATGACTTCCACTACACGTATGAAGTCGGCTACGACGACAAGGGCGTGATCGAAGGCGTCGCCGTCGATATGACTTCGCGCTGCGGTTTTTCAGCGGATTTGTCCGGCCCCGTGATGACGCGCGCGCTGTGTCACTTCGACAACGCGTACTGGCTTTCGGACGTCGCCATCGACGGCTTTTGCGGCAAGACCAACACGCAATCGAACACCGCGTTTCGCGGCTTCGGCGGTCCGCAAGGCGCGTTCGCGATCGAATACATTCTGGACAACGTCGCGCGCTCCATCGGCGAAGATTCACTCGACGTGCGCCGCCGCAATCTGTATGGCAAGACCGAGCGCAATCAGACGCCGTATGGCCAGGTCGTCGAAGACAACGTGATTCACGAACTGATCGACGAACTCGAAGCGACGAGCCAATACCGCGCGCGCCGCGCGGCCATCGACGAATTCAACGCAAACAATGAGGTGCTCAAAAAAGGCCTCGCGCTCACGCCGGTCAAGTTCGGCATTGCGTTCAACGTCACGCATTTCAACCAGGCCGGCGCGCTCGTGCATATTTATACCGATGGTTCGGTGCTCGTGAACCACGGCGGCACCGAAATGGGCCAGGGCTTGAACACGAAGGTCGCGCAGGTCGTCGCGCATGAACTCGGCGTCGGCTTCAATCGCATTCGCGTGACCGCGACCGATACGAGCAAGGTCGCGAATACATCGGCGACGGCGGCATCGACCGGTTCCGATCTGAACGGCAAAGCCGCGCAGGACGCGGCGCGTCAACTGCGCGAGCGCCTCGCCGCGTTCGCCGCCGAGCGTTTTGGCGCGGGCGAGGTGAAGGCTTCGGACGTGCGCTTCGCGCATGATCGCGTGATCGTCGGCGAGGCGGTCTTGCCGTTCGAAGAAGTGATCGCGAAGGCGTACCTCGCGCGAATCCAGTTGTGGTCCGACGGTTTTTACGCGACGCCGAAGCTCTACTGGGATCAGGCCAAGCTGCAAGGCCGGCCGTTCTATTACTACTCGTACGGTGCGGCCGTATCGGAAGTCGTGATCGACACCCTGACCGGCGAAATGCGCGTGCTGCGCGCGGACGCGCTGCATGACGTGGGCGCGTCGTTGAACCCGGCGCTCGACATCGGCCAGGTGGAAGGCGCGTTCATTCAGGGCATGGGCTGGCTCACCACCGAAGAGCTGTGGTGGAACGCAGGCGGCAAGCTGATGACGCACGCGCCGTCCACGTACAAGATTCCGACCGTCAACGATACGCCGCCGGTCTTCAACGTGCGCCTCTTCAAGAACCGCAACGCGGAGGACAGCATTCATCGTTCGAAGGCAACCGGCGAGCCGCCGTTGCTGCTGCCGTTTTCCGTGTTCTTTGCGATTCGCGACGCGGTGTCGGCGGTCGGCGATCACAAGGTGAATCCGCCGCTGAACGCGCCCGCGACGAGCGAGGAGATCCTCAAGGCAATCGGTGCGGTGCGGGCGGCCACGTCCGCGGCGCGCCGCTAACAGAGAAGAGGGATGAGCGCGATGAAAGACTGCTCTTCCATTCAGATCGGGCGGCGCAGCGCGGTGGAAGCACCGCGCGCGGCGCCGATGCACATCGTGCTGTTCGGCGCAGGACACGTGGGTCATGCGCTGATCGAGTTGCTCGGCAATCTGCCGTGCGTGGTTCAGTGGGTCGACGAGCGCGACGAACTCTTTCCCGACGAAACGCCCGCGAACGTGCAGATCGAAGCTACCGACACGCCCGATGCGATCGTCGACGCCGCGCCGCCCGGCGCCTGGTTTCTCGTGATGACGCATAACCATGCGCTCGATTTTTCGCTCGCCGAACGCATCATGCGGCGGACCGACTTTTCTTACTTCGGCATGATCGGTTCGAAGACGAAGCGCGTGAGGTTCGAGCGGCGTTTGCTGGAGCGTGGCGTGGAGCTTGAACGGCTTGAGCAGATGACGTGTCCGATCGGCGTGCCCGGCATCGTCGATAAGGCGCCTGCGATGATCGCCGTCGCGGTGTGCGCGGAGTTGCTGCAGGTTCGCGCGCGGCGGGCTGCTGCGTGTGCTTCAATGCAAACGGAGGCGGAATACAAGCGGCCTCTCAGCGTCTAAGCGATAAACGTCCAACGCGCCCGGACAGCCTTAAACGCATCGAGCGCGTGAGTCCATCACGCCACAACTCACCGCGCCCGCCTCGCCCCCCGCGCTTTCTGCGCGACCAGCCCATCCGACACCCCGGACATCAACGCACGCAGCCAGCCGAGATCACTCGGGCGATCCGGCTGCGGATGCCACATCTGATAACACTTGATACGCGGAAACGGAATCGGCGCCTCGACCACCGCGAGCGGCAGAATGCTCGCATAGTGGGTCGCGAAACGACGCGTCGTCGTGAAGATGAGATCCGATTGCAGCAGCGTCTGCGGCACGAGGCCGAAGTAGGGCAGCGTGGCGACGATGCGCCGCTCGGCTTTCGCGCGCGCGAAACCCGTGTCGATCGCGCCGCCGCGCGCGCCGCTATACGGCGTCGGCGCGAGATGCGGCGCGGCGAGATAGGCTTCGCGCGTGAGCGGCGCGCGCGTCAGCGGATGATCCGCGCGCATCATGCACACGACAGTGTCCGAGAACAGATCGCTGCGCTCGAAACGCGGATCGGGCTTCGGCCAGTTGCCGATCACGAGATCGAGCTCGCCGGCATCGAGCGCGGCGGAATGATCGAGCATCGGATTCAGCGAATCGATTTCGAGCCGCGCATGCGGCGCCGCCTCGCGAAACTGCGCGATCACGGTCGGCATGAAGAAGTCGTTCAGATAATCGGGCGCGGCCACGCGAAACGTGCGGCGCGAGCGGCCCGGATCGAAATCGCCGTGCGGCGTGGCCACGAAATCGACTTCGCGCAGCACGCGTTGCGCCGACGCCAGCAGCGATTCGCCGTATTCGGTCGGCACCATGCCCGACTTGCCGCGTACGAGGATCGGGTCGTTCAGCGTCTCGCGCAGCTTGCGCAGCGCCGTGCTGATCGCGGGCTGAGTCTGATTGAGCCGCAGCGCGGCTTGCGTGACGCTGCGCTCGACAAGCAGCGTGCGCAGCACGCGCACGAGCCAGATGTCGAGGGAGGCGGCGGTGTCGTCCATGGTAGAAGCCAAGCGAAGGCGAGCGGGCGTTGTGCCCCGGTGCCCGAAAGTCAGCCGCGCGCAGGCCCGGCAACACGCGGGTCATGCATCGCGCAAAGGTTATAACCTTAGGCCCGATTGCACCGCGGCGGCCATAGCGGCCACGGTATGACCGGCATCAGCCCCGCAAGCGCGGCCACCGAGCGTCATGCCGCGCTTGCGGCCACCACGCGTCACGCCGCGTGCTCCGCGTTCAAAGGTCCGCGAGACCCGAGGGCAACGCGCTGATCCGCTTGACTTCGCTCGATTCCAGCCAGTTCGGCGTGCGCGCGCAGTACAGCACCATCGGCAGCGCGTCCTCGCCCCAGAACAACTGGTCGTTCAGACGAAAGGTCGGCACGCCGTAGACGCCGAGCCCGATTGCATCCGCCGTATTGCGCCGCAACTGGGCTTGCACTTCCTCGCTCTTGATGAGCTCCGGACCATCGGGCATGCCGACGCGCTCGCACAGTTCGGCGAACGCCTCGTCGGTCGAAGGATCGCGGCCCTCGCGCCAGATGAAGCGGAAGATTTCGCGCACGCACACCACGTCCGCCTGCGCGGCAGTGGCGAGCAACAGCGGCTTCATCGAGTCGAACGGATGGGCCGGCGGCATCTTGTAGGGAATGCCGAGCTGTTCCGCGCGAAAGAGGGCGTGCCGGTACATGAAGGTGCGCTTGGCCGGCACGCTGTACGCCGGCCGCTGCCCCCAATGGCGATACAGGTCGTTCAGCACCACGGGCGTGAAGGCGAAGTCGAAGCCCGGCCATTTGTCGTGTTGCTCGAGCAGCAGGTACGTGAACGGCGAGACGAAATCGTAGAACCACAGCGGCTGCGCGGCGTCGATGCCAACGGTCATATATGTCTCCCGGATTGCCTGTCCGACAGATCGGCGGATGCGTCTGCTAGATCGTCGGAATTGTAATGATCTTACGCGGTGCCGCAGCGGCTTGCACCGTCAATCTGGTTTGCGGCGCTCGTCGGCGCGGGTTTCGCCGATCTCGGCGGCTTCATTCGGCGCGGCGGGCGCGGCGTCGGTTTCGGCGGGTTTGCCGGGCTGGTCCGCGCTGTCCGCCTGGTCGGTGCCGTCTGCTTCGATGGCCGCAGCTTCCGCTTCCTCGGCTTCGTCGTCCGCGGTATCGAACGCTTCCGACATCTCGCGCCGGCCATCGCGGCTCTGCGTGAGCCTTGCCCGCACGAAGCCGATATGCTCGCGCAGCACATAGAACTGGTCGGCATAGGCGAGCGGCATCTTCAGACCGTTCACCGAATCCTCGATCGCGTCGAGCCGTTGCAGCAGCGACGCCCGCTCGGCCGCCGAATGATCGCTGAGCGCGCTGCGCTCAATCGCGATCAGCGCGCCGTACCAGCGATAGATGCGCGACTTCACGCGCCACGCATACAGCGACGGCACGAGCCGCAGCGCCGGAATCAGCAGCACGATAAGCGGCACGACCACCACCAGCAGACGGTCGGCGAGGCTCGCGAGCCAGAACGGCAACACCCGGTACAGGAAGCCCTTGCCCGACTTGTAGTAGCGCGCGGCGTCGTCGCTGATCGGGAAGTCGTGGGCGAGCGGCGCGGGGAATTCACCGGCGCGCTGCATGATGTTCGCCTTGCCGTGCACCTCGCGCGCGGCGTCGATCAGAAGGTCCGACAGCGCCGGATGCAGCGAGTCGCGCGCCACCAGTTCGGCGGTCGGCGCGACCATGTGAATCGGCGCGGACGGCAGATTCTTGCCGAGGTCGAACGCGCCCATCGGCAATTCCAGCTGCGTCAGATACGGGAAGCGCCGTGTGTACGCGTCGGCCTGGACGAAATCGTAGAACTGCACATTCGGCGTACGGTAAAGCTTGCCCATGACCGCGGGCTGCGCGGAATCGCCGGCCAGAAAAGCCGCATCCACCTTGCCGGAGACGAGCGCCTGCGCGGCGTCGTCGCCCGAAAGCGGCAGCAGCTTCGTCGTGCCGCCGGGCTCGATGCCGTTCGCCTTGAGGAGCGCGAGCGCCAGTTGTCGCGTGCCGCTGCCCTCGGCGCCGACCGCGAGGCGCTGGCCCTTGAATTCGGCGAGCCGCGCAACCGTCGGGCCGTGATAGAAGATCGCGAGCGGCACATACGACACGCTGCCAAGCGATATCAGCCCGTTGCTCGCCGCGCCGGGCGCCATGCCGTCCTGCACGAAGCCGACGTCGACGTCCGAGTTCGGGTCGGACAGCCGCTTGAGGTTTTGCAGCGATCCTTCGGAGGGCAGCACCTTCAACGTGATGCGGTTGCGCGCCAGAATCTCCTTGTACTTCTGCGCGGCGTTCCAGAAGGTGCTGCCTTCGGGACCGGCGCTGATGGTCAGCGTGCTGGGCGGCGCGGGCTGGATCAGGCGCACGGCGACCCAGATCGCGGCCACGGCGATCAGGAAGATCGGTCCGAACGAGACCGCGAGGTCGCGCCATGAGATCGCGACAAAACGCGCGACGAGGCGGGGAGGGCGTAGGCGGCCGGGGACTGGCTTCATCGGATGACGGGGACGGCGACTGTCGAAGGTGAACTGAAATGCGGCGCTGCGCGTGGCGCCGATGGTACCTGAGATTGCCGCGGCGGCGGAATGCGCGGCGTCGGCGCGCGCCGAGAAAGCCGTAACAAAAGGTGACTGCGGGTGACTGCGGGGTGACTGCGCCCGCCGGTGAATCGCCACTGACCCGCATCGCGTATGACTAAACCCTTTGCGCTTCTGGCCCGGCTAGATTAAATTGTGCATCGCTGCCGCGAACACACGTCTCGCGCGGCGCGACCCGGCACGACAGACAAGAACCGGGCGCGTCGGCGGATCTCGCGGCTTGCCGGTTTCCGTACCGCATCGCATGCACGTCAGTATCGTCAGCGCGTGCGGTATAGGCAGCCGGTCTCTCTTTGTGCCTCTCGCATCTCGTGTCGCCGCCCATAGCCGGCCATTGCCTCGCCGCGCGCATTGTCGCGCCTCGGCCAGGGCCGCAGGTAGTCGTAACGAAGCCGCTTATTCAAGCGGTCCAATATGAAGCTAAGGAGAGAAGAAATATGAAATCGGTCGGTTTTCTGAAGACGCTGGGCTCGGTGGTGGCAATGGTGGTGGCATGCAACGTCTATGCTCAGGCAAGCGATGCAACGGCAACCGGCACGACAGCCGCCCCCGCCGCCAGCGCGAAGGCGAGCAAGAAGGCCAATAGCCAGCTCGGCCGCAAGGTGCGCGCCGCGATCTCGAAGACGCAAGGCGTCGACGTGTCGAACATCTCCGTGCGTGCTCGCGGCGGCGCGGTGACGCTGACGGGTTCGGTGCCCGACCAAGGCCAGATCGACGCGGCCGGCGAGGCAGCGAAGGGCGTCGCGGGCGTGACGTCGGTGTCGAACAAGCTGTCGGTGATGCAGCAGTAAGCGTGACGAGCGGGCGCATCGGTCAGCCCGCCATGACGGCGCGCTGACCGGCTGCGTGAGTGGGCGAGATAGCGCCGGAAGCCGCTCTTTACACGGCTCTTTACACGGCTCTTTACACGGCTCTTTATTCGGCTCTCAGCGCGGCTCCCGACGCAATGCGCCGTTCGATGCATGCGAAAAAGCTCCGGCAATCCTGCCGGAGCTTTTTTTCGTCACGCGATTACGCGCGATCATTCGCAAGCAGCGACGATGGCGTCGCCGCAGCTCGATGCGGTGCGGCGCTGCGCCGTCGTCCGACTGTGCGCAATGACACATTTGGGACGCTGCCCAAAGCGTACTGTGTGCATGGAGAACCGGAGTCATCGCCATGCAAACCACGCTCCTGCGCTATACCGATCTGCCCATCACCGACCGCGCCGCTTTCGAACTGGTCTGCGCGCGGCACGGCTTCGCGCCCGCGCATTTCGACGTCAGCGTTCACGCCGATCCGGCCGATCCCGCCCAGGGACGCCTCGTCACCGTGCGGCGCGGCGGCTGGGCGCAATCCTATTACGACCGTCAGGGTCAATGGGTCAGACAGTTCGAGGCCGATCTCACCTGCCGCTTCTTCAGATGATTCGCGTCACGGCGGCGGGCACCCTCAGCACCACCCCCAGCGCCGCTCTCAGGCCAGCACGAGACGCACGCCGACCAGCGTGAGCGTGGCGGCGAGCAGATTGCGCAGCAGCGCATCGGGTGCGCGCGCGGACAGCATGCTGCCGATCGCGATGCCCGGCAGCGAGCCGACCAGCAGCGACAGCAGCATCGACCAGTCGACGGAACCGAGCAGCCAATGGCCCGCTCCCGCGAGCAGCGTGAGCGGCACCGCATGCGCGATGTCCGAGCCGACGATGCGCATGGTCGGCAGCAGCGGATAAAGCAGCAGCAACACGGTCACGCCGATCGCCCCCGCGCCCACCGAAGTCAGCGACACCAGCACGCCAAGCACCGCGCCCGTCAGCATGGTGAGCACAAGCGTGCGCCCCTGGCTCGGCGTGCGGCGGCGGTGCGCGCCCAGCGCGGCGAGTTGCGGGCGGAACACGAGCGCGACCGCGGTCACGAGCAGCGCGGCGCCGAGGACAAGCTGGATCAGCCGGCTCGCGCCCGGCGTGTCCATCCCGTAGCGGTGCAACAGCAGCAGCGTGATGGTCGCGGCGGGCACGCTGCCGGCCGCGAGCCGCAGCGTCACCTGCCAGTCGACGGAACCCTTCAGGCCGTGGACCAGCGTGCCCGTCGCCTTGGTGGCGGCCGCGTACAGGAGGTCGGTGCCGACGGCCGTCGCCGGATGCACGTTGAAGAGCAGCACCAGAATCGGCGTCATCAGCGAGCCGCCGCCCACGCCCGTCAGTCCGACCAGAAAGCCGACGAACAGGCCGGACGCGGAGTACAGCAGATCGATATGCGGAAGAGCCATTGAAGAGACCGCGGGCGGTCGGTGGATTGACGGTTAGGGCACGGGCGGCGCGCGTGCCTCGACCGCCGACGCGGGTCGGCAAACTGGAAAGAAGGCGGCGCCCGGCGCGGCGAAAGCCGCTATTGTCGCAAAACTGACGCCGGAGCGTACGGAATGCGCGGAAGCGGGCGTGCCGCGAGGGTTGTGAGCGGCGCGCCGCTCAGAGCGCGCGGCGAATTTCGACGACGCCGAACGCCGCCAGCATGATGCCGACGAACCGGTCGATCGCGAGCCGCAGCTTGCTGCCGATCGCATGCCGCGCGAGCGACACCGCGGTCACGAGGAAACACCACCACGCGATCGAGCCGCAGAACACGCCGCCGACGGTCGTCAGCGCGATCGTCGATGAAAATGCGCCGCGCGGCGCGAGTGTCGTGAACAGCGCGGCGAACATGATGACCGTTTGCGGGTTCGTCAGCGTGAGCAGCAGCGAGCTTGCGTAGGCACGCAACGCGCCGGCGCGGCCCACTTGCGCGAGCTTGCCGTTGCTGTTGCCGTCTGGTTCGCCGTTGGCCGTGTCTGCCGGCGCTTTTTGCAGCAGCGTGCGCACGCCGAGATACAGCAGGAACAAGCCGGCGAGCAGATGCAGCGGCCGGTCATAAGCCAGCATGAACTGCGAGATGCTGACGAGGCCGAGCGCGGCGATCAGGCCATACAACGCGTCGCCCGTTGCAATGCCGAGGCCAATGGCAAGCCCCGCCCGCGGACCGCCGGTCAACGTGCGGCGAATGCAGAGCATGCCCATCGGGCCGACCGGCGCGGCAATCGCGAGGCCGACGCCGGCGGCGGTGAAGAAGAGGCTGGTCATCGACATGGCGGGTTCCGGTGGTTGTTGTTCGGATAGCGTGGGGCGAGCGATGTGTGTCTAAAAGCTGCAACCCGCCGCCTCCCACGACCATCGCCCAGCATAGCCACAGCGCATCCCGCGAGCAAGCTTCCACTCCCCACAATGTCACTAACCGTGAATACCCTGGCCTCGCACGGCTGCCGCTTCTCCTCGGGCATAATTTTCCGCACTCAAATCCTTGGAGCCGATGCCCATGTGGCAGATCGATCAGGTGACGTTGCGCTTGTTCATCGCCGTGTGCGAGGAAGGCACCATCGCGCGCGCCGCGGAGCGCGAGTTCATTGTGCCTTCGGCGGTCAGCAAGCGGCTCGCCGATCTCGAAGCGCTCGTCGACGTCGCGCTGCTTTCGCGCAGTCAGCGCGGCGTGCGCGCGACGGCCGCCGGCGAGGCGCTGTTGCGGCACGCGCGGCTCATCATGCGCGGCCATGAACGCATGCAGGCCGAACTCAGCCAGTACGCAGCCGGCGCGCGCGGGCACGTGCGCGTGCTGGCGAACGTGTCGTCGATGGTGGAGTTTCTGCCCGAGGCCTTGTCCGAATTCCTGAAGGCCAATCCGCAGATTCGCGTGGATGTCGAAGAGCGCGTGAGCGCGGAGATCGTGCGCGGTCTCGAGGAAGGCGTTGCCGATCTCGGCATTTGCCGCGACGTCGTGTCGATGGGCAGTCTTGACGCGCTGCCGTACCGTGCCGACCATCTCGCGCTGATCGTGCCGCGCGGTCATCCTCTCGCCGCCGAGGCCAACGTCGACTTCGAGCAAACGCTCGCCTTCGATCATCTCGGGCTCTCGTCGAATGCATCGGTCAATGCGCTGATGCAGCGGATCGCGGCCGAGAAAGGGCGCGAGTTGAACTACCGCACGTACGTGTCGACCTTCGACGCCGCGTATCGCTTCATCCAGGCCGGCCTCGCGGTGGCGATCCTGCCAGGCGAAGCGCTGCCGCGCCATGCCGCGGACGAATACGGCATCGTCGCCGTGCCGTTGCGCGACGCATGGGCCGAGCGGCGCTTCGTGATCTGCGTGCGCGACCGCGGCGCGCTGACGCTTGCCGCGTCGCATCTGCTGGAGCATTTGCTGCGCGCGGTTTAGGGTGTTGCGCCGCGGTTGCGCTAACTACTCACGCTCCACGCACGCGCCGCCCCTTCTGAAAAGCCCTTAAGGGTTTCCCCTCTGCGACGCCGCACGGCCGTCCCGCTTGCTTCGCCGGCCATCGTCAACGGCGATGGAGTGCTTCGTCAACGCAGACTTTGCTACGCGCACGCGCGCAGGCACGCTGTGATCCGTGCTTCATTTCCCCGCATTTCTCCGCAGGAATTCAACCCATGAGCGACATGAGCGACATGAGCGATACGAAGGAACGCGTCGTCATAACCGAAGTCGGCATGCGCGACGGTCTGCAAAGCATCGCGCGAACCATGCCCACCGAATTCAAGCGCCGCTGGATCGATGCCGCGTATGCCGCCGGCGTGCGGTACATGGAAGTGGCGTCGTTCGTGCCGGCGAAACTGTTGCCGCAGATGGCCGACGCCGACGAAGTCATCGCTCACGCACTCGGCTACCGCGATCTGATCGTGACCGCGCTCGTGCCCAATCTGAAGGGCGCGCAACGCGCACTCGAAGCGGGCGTCCATCGGATCGTCGCGCCGATTTCGGTGAGCACCGCGCACAGCCTCGCGAACGTGCGCAAGACGCCCGCCGAAATGATCGATGCGTTTGCAACCATGCGCGACGCGATCGACAGCGCGCAAGGCGCAGGCACGCGGCGTGTGCAACTGATCGCCGGTTTGTCGACGGTATTCGGCTGCACGCTGCAAGGCGCGGTGCCTTACGCGGACATCGCGGCGATCGCACGCGACGCCGTCAACGCAGGCGCCGATGTGATCGCGCTCGGCGATACCACCGGCGAAGCCACGCCGCGTCAGGTCGGCGAGATCATCGAACTCGTGCGCGGCGTCGCGGGCGACAAGCTGCGCTCGCTGCATTTCCACGACACGCGCGGCCTCGGCCTCGCGAATACGCTGATCGCGCTGCAACACGGCATCCGCGAATTCGACGCGTCGCTCGCCGGCCTCGGCGGCTGCCCGCATGCGCCTGGCGCGACGGGCAACGTCAACACCGAAGACCTCGTGTTCATGCTCGACAGCATGGGCTATGAAACGAGCATCGACCTTGCCCGCCTGATCGCGTCGCGCGACGTGCTCGCCGATGCCTTGCCGGGCGAGCCGCTCTACGGCTACCTCGCGCGCGCCGGTGTGCCGAAGCAGTTCGCGATCTCCCAACCCAGCCAATCTTCAACCTCTTCGCGCTCGCAGGTGCCGCAATGAACGCCTCTTCTTTTACCGACAATTCCGCCGCCGACGCGCCGCAACGCGCGTTGCCGCTCGCCGGCATTCGCGTGATCGAGCTTTCGCATATGGTGATGGGTCCGACGTGCGGGATGATCCTCGGCGATCTCGGCGCCGAAGTCATCAAGGTCGAGCCGCCGCGCGGCGACGGCACGCGGCGCCTGCTCGGCACCGGCGCGGGTTTTTTCCGCACCTTCAATCGCAACAAGAAGAGCGTCGCGCTCGACCTCGATAGCGAGGCGGGACTTGCCGCGCTGCATGAGCTCGTCGATACCGCCGATGTGTTCGTCGAAAACTTCAAGCCGGGCCGCATGGCGAGCCTCGGTCTCGACTACGCGTCGCTGCGCGAGCGCAACCCGAAGCTCATCTACGTTTCGCACAAGGGCTTTCTCAACGGGCCTTATGAGCACCGGCTCGCGCTCGACGAAGTCGTGCAGATGATGGCCGGCCTCGCGTATATGACGGGCCCCGTGGGCCGTCCGCTGCGCGCGGGCAGTTCGGTCAACGACATCATGGGCGGCATGTTCGGCGCGATCGGCGTGCTGGCCGCGCTGCACGAACGGCATGTGAGCGGACGCGGCAAGGAAGTGCAGAGCGCGCTCTTCGAGAACTGCGTGCTGCTGTCCGCGCAGCACATGCAGCAGTACGCGGCCACCGGCGTGGCGCCTGCGCCGATGCCCGAGCGCATCAGCGCATGGGCCGTCTATGACGTGTTCACGCTGGCCGGCGACCAGCAGATGTTCATCGCCGCAACGGGCGACGGTCAATGGCGCGCGTTGTGCGGGATTCTCGGCCGCGCGGATCTGCTCGCCGACCCCCGTCTCGCAACCAACAACGATCGGGTGCTCGCGCGCTCATGGCTGTTGCAGACGCTCGGCGAAACGCTGAAGCAATTCGACGGCGCGGCGCTCGTGCCGCTGTTCGAACGCGACCATATTCCGTTCGCGTCGATCGTGAAGCCCGAAGAACTGTTCGACGATCCGCATCTGAACGAAAGCGGCGGCCTCGCGCGTCTCACGCTCGACGACGGCAGCGAAACCGCGATGCCGCTGCTGCCCATTTCAATCGACGGTGAGCGTTTGCAGCCGCGTCAGCCGATCGCGAAGATCGGCGAGCACACGGCTGAGGTGCTGCGCGAACTCGGTTATGACGACGCGCGGATCGCCTCGTTGACGAGCGGTTCAAATCAGACGCCGCGCGAAGCCGCATAGCGGGTTTCTTGTCGCGCACGCGGTCAACCAAGGCTTAACCGGCAACAGACCGGCATTCAAGGAGACAGACGATGAAGTCGTCGAATCAAACAGTGTATGCAACAGCGCTCGGCGATGCCGGCGCGCTCGGCTTGCCTTCGGGCGCCGGCGCAGCGGCGGGCGGCCGTGCCGAAGAAATCGCCTTGGGCGGCGCGCGCATTTCGGCGCGGCTCGACCGCCTGCCGGCCACGCGTTCCATCTGGAAGCTGGTGATGTTGCTGAGCCTCGGGCTCTTCTTCGAACTATACGACCTCATGTTCTCCGGCTACATCGCGCCGGGCCTCGTGAAGAGCGGCATTCTCACCGCGACGACGCATGGTCTGTTTGGCACGAGCGGTGTCGCGAGCTTTATCGCCGCATTGTTCGCGGGGCTTTTCATCGGCACGGCGGCTTGCGGTTTTCTTGCTGATCGCTTCGGGCGGCGCGCGATCTTTACGTGGTCGCTGCTGTGGTACACGGCGGCGAACATCGTCATGGCGTTTCAGGACACGGCGCTCGGGCTGAACGTGTGGCGTTTCATCGCGGGCATCGGCATCGGCGTGGAGATCGTGACGATCGGCACGTACATCTCCGAACTGGTGCCGAAGCATGTGCGCGGCCGCGCGTCCGCGTGCTCGCAGGCCGTGGGTTTTTGCGCGGTGCCGATCGTCGCGTTTCTCTCGTATCTGCTGGTGCCGCATCGATATTTCGGTCTCGACGGCTGGCGTCTCGTCGTATTGACCGGCGTGGTCGGCGCGATCGTCGTCTGGTGGATTCGCCTCGGTTTGCCGGAGAGTCCGCGCTGGCTCGCGCAAAAAGGCCGCCTCGACGAAGCGGACGCGATCATGACGCGGCTCGAGGCGCGAGTCGAACGCGAGTATGGACGTGCACTGCCGGAGCCTGCATTGCCCGAGCCGGTGCGGGCGCGCGCTGCGTTCCGCGATCTGCTCGTGCCGCCGTATCGCAAGCGCACGCTGATGCTGATCATCTTTCACGTCTTCCAGACGATGGGCTATTACGGCTTTGCGAACTGGATTCCGACCTTGCTGATCAAGCAGGGCATCACGGTGACGACGAGCCTGATGTACGCGAGCATCATCGCCGTGGCCGCGCCGCTCGGACCTCTGCTCGGCTTGCTGATCGCGGACCGCTTCGAGCGCAAGACGGTGATCATCTGCATGGCCGCGGTCAACGTCGTGTGCGGGCTGCTGTTCAGCCAGGCGCGCGAAACGGTGCTGCTCGTGAGTCTCGGCGTGTGTCTCGTGCTGGCCGGCAACATCATTTCCTACAGTTATCACGCGTATCAGGCCGAACTCTTTCCCACCAGCATTCGCGCACGCGCGGTCGGTTTCGTCTATTCGTGGAGCCGGATTTCGGCGATGTTCTCCGCATTCGTGATCGCCGGATGCCTGAGAGAGTTTGGAGTGAATGGCGTGTTCGCATTCATTTCGAGTGCGATGGTGATCGTGATGCTCGCTATCGGCACACTCGGGCCGAAGACGCGCGACGTCGCACTGGAGGACATCTCGAAGTAGCGCACTGGGCGCGAGAACAAACGTGCTCGCGCTTCAATAATCTTTCCGGCAATGTGCGGTAGCGCACGTTGATTGCCGCCACGAGTTCGCGGCGCCGCGCGGTCGTTCGGATCGCAACGGCAGCGGCGGCGGATTTGCGTCCGGAATGGGCGATACCGCGCATTTCACAGCGGAAGAAGTCTTGGCCTTGGCGCAAATTTGCAGGATGTTGGGTGTAACGTTTTCTGGCGACGGTTGCCGGTGCATCGGCAAGTCGCGGGTTTCGGAGACGACGCGCGTCACGAATGCGCGCCACATACTAACTATCGGATGAGAGCGTCGAGTGGGCCGTTTTTGGTCACGTGCGCGGATCATCTCGCCGCTGTGAAGCGGGCGGTCATCAGAGAGATAAATCGTGAGGATTCTTCAACTGGTTCACGCACCACGATTGTCGGGGGCAGAAGTACTCGTCAAAGGGCTTGCAATTCATCATCAGCGTGCCGGGCATGAAGTCTGTATGACTTCGCTGCTGCCGCAGCAGGACGATTTCGCCGACATTCGCGCGGAACTCAACGCGGCCGGCGTGATGTGCCGCTTTCCGCAAGTGCGTCATGGACGCGCGGGCAAGCTGGTGCACCTGTATCGCGTAGTGCGCGAGTTTCGGCCGGATTTCATCATTGCGCATGCGACGCTTGCGGCGCTCTATGTGCGTTTGTTGCCGGTGCATACGCCTATCGCATGGGTAATGCACTCGGGCGTCAACGACTTCGAGAACGGCGCGCTCAAACGCGCGGAACGATTGCTGTCGCGCCGGGCAAGCGCGATCATCGGCGTCTCGCAGCAGAATCTCGACGACTATATGCGCGAGATCGGCAGACATCCGTCGATGGTTGTGATTCCTAATGGAGTGGACGCGTCGCAATTCGCCGCGCCGGACGCCACGCCTGCGCATGACAGCGCGGTGCCGCCGAAGCAGATCGTGCAGCTCGGCCGGTACATCGAAGCAAAGAGTCAACTCCACACCGTTCGCGCGTTCGAGCGCGTCTTGCAGGTGGAGCCCGAAGCGCGTCTGCTGCTTTGCGGCGTGGTCGAAGAACTCGACTATCACCGCGCGGTGGTGTCGCTAGTCAGAGAGCTTGGACTCGAGAGCAAAGTGACCGTATGCGGACCGCGCTCGGACGTCGCCGCGGTGTTGCGTTCGTCGCGCGTGTTCGCGATGCCCTCGCGTTTCGAAGCGCAGAGCATTGGCTTTCTCGAGGCGCTGGCGTCCGGCATTCCGGTCGTCGCGAACCGGATTCCTTCGTTCGGCTTTGCGAGCAGCCTGCCCGGCGTGAGCCTCGTCGATACGACGGATGTCGAAGCGTACGGCCATGCGCTCGCTAACGCGCTGAATACGCCGCGCGCGCACCGGCAGCTCGCCGGTTATACGTTGCATGACACGGCGGATCGCTACATGTCGATCGTGCGCAAGTTCGCCGAGCCTTTGCGCATGTCTGCCTGACACGATCGACCGGCCGCTTCTTTACGCGTCACACGACGTTATTGAGCGAGCCGGTCGATTCGCACCGTCTCCGAAAAAAGCCCCGGCAATTCGCCGAGATCCTGCGGCGTGCCCGGCGTCAGGCCGTTTTTCAGCGGATAGCGCGACAGCGCCGGAGCGCCGCCCGTGAAGTAGAAGTCGCCGAGCGTCGCGTCCACTCGACGATAAAGCGCGAGCGCCGCGCCATGTCTATCCCGCACGTAAGCCGGGAATACATCCGACCACGACATGCCGCGCAACGAAGCGACATGCGCGGGCACGACAGTCGCGTCGGCGATGGCAAGCGCGGCAATGTCGATCAACTCGTCGGCGTCAGTGCCGTCGAGGCGCGGCGTGACCAGCAGCAGCGTGTCGCGATCTTCGCCGTGCAGCGACGCGACCGCGGGCTTCACGAAGCCTGGCATGAAGCCGGCCGGCAGCATTTTGCGTTCGCCGATCGTCATGCCCGCGTTGCCGTTGCGTATGACCGTGAGCGACACGCGTTCTTGCCCCGTCTCCAGCGCGACGAGCGATGAGCGCGAGCCCGCCTTGCCGAACGGCAAGAGCGTCGCATTCTGCGCGAGACCTTTGGCTTCCACGACGAGCGTGGGCGCCGCAGCAGTGCTTGCCGCGCCGTTCGAGGACGCGAGCCACAGATCGAGTCCGCTGTCCGCGCGCTTCTGTGCAAACAGCACACTCGCGCGATGCGTGCCGGTGAAATCCGCGGCGACGTATTGCTGCGTCAGCTCGGGCTTGAACGCGGTACTTGTTTGCAGCCAGATGCGCGGCGCGTCGAAATGATCGCCCGCGCTGCGCAGCAGCCAGAAGGCGGTGCCGTTCTCGCGCGCGGTGACGATCATCAGATCCGCCTTGCCGTCGCCGTCGAAGTCGCCGAGCAGAAAGCGCGCGCTGTCGAAGCACAACTTGTCGCCCGCGCAGCTTGGCGCGGTGGCGCGTGCATCGAATGGAACCGCGGCCTTGTACCACAGCGCCGGCGGCGCGGCGCGTTCCAGCGACGCGACATAGACATCGAATCCAGGGCCGTCGTGCTGCCGTTGCACGTAGACGGCGGACGCGTCGCCCGTTCCCGTCACGTCGGCATACATGGCGGTCGCGAGCCGCAGATCGTTGGCCTGAATGTGCTGTGTCGTGGCCCAGCGGTAACGCGTGGTGAGCGCCGCGCAGCCGCGCATCGTCAGCTTGCCGCCGGTTTCGCCGAGGCAGTGACGCATCGGCGTGTAGACGAGGCCGAAGTCCCAAGGCGTCCAGCGTTGCGCGAGGTCCCATTGATCGCAGCTTTCCGCGCGCAGATAACCGTCGCGCTCGGCAATGCATTGCGACGTGGCCACACTCACGAGCGCGGCGTTGCGCGCATTGCCGGGATACACCGTGAGCGGTTCCCATCGCCATTGCTGCGCGGCCGATCCGTTGCACGCGCCGAGTGTGGGCGCCTGGTTCATGCCGGGCGCGGTCACACAGCGGTTCGTCGCCACGTTGAATAGCGTGATCGGGCGCGCGACGAAGTCCGGCACACGGCGATCGCTGCGGTCCGCGAACGCATAGCGTCGGGCGATCCAGTTGCCGTCCCACTGGAATTCGCCGAACACATGCGACGACTCGCTTCCGTCGACGGAAAAGTAGCTCGCGACGATGTCGCGCTTGCGTTGCACCTCGGCAGCAGGAAGATTGCCGGGCCAGCCGCCGGTGGGATAGGTCACGTGGTAGACGATCGGCACGCTGTTGCCGAGCGTCTGCGCGACATGACGCGTTATGCGCGCGGCGAGAATGTGATCCGGGTGCTCGACAAATGGTACGGTGTCCGGATTAAGTGTGTAGATCAGCGTGGCCTGAGCGAGAATCGCCTTCAGTGTCGCGGAGAGCGACTCGCGATCGTACTTCATGCGCCCCGAGCCGTCCGCGTTGATCGGATACGTGGATAGCGTTGCGCGCTGTTCCCATAGCAAGCCGAGCGGCTCGCGGCCGCCGCGCACGCCGCCGCCCGGCAGCCGCAGTTCGAGCAGCCGAACCTGCGGCTTGGCTTTCAGCACCATTTCATGCACGAGCTTGCCGGCGATCTCGACGCTCGACTCGTTCCATGCGTCGGGCACACCGGCCATGCGCGCATACGCGAGCCGCGAGGCCTGCTCGCGCGTCAGCACATAGGGCAGCCTCGCGCCGTTTGCGCCGCCGATCAGATGAACTGTGGTGATGCACCATCCGGCATCGAGACGCTCGCTAATCGCGGGATCGACGAACAGCAGATCGTCGTCCAGATGCGCAACGACGGTGACGAGCGTTCCCGCCTTGCAGTCCGCCGCGCGCGCTGCCGTTGGTAACACGGCCAACGCGAGCAGCGCTACGCATATTCTCCGAACAACACGGGCCGCCGATGATCGCATGTGCATTCGAGCCTTTTATAGTGCGCTCGATCATACTGCAATCATCTGACGTTCCGCGTTGGCGGGCTAACACTACGCATACGGTGGCTGCTTAGCGGGAATACTAGCGGAAACACTAACGGAAATACGCCTTGGTGTTTTCATGGACATCGTCGCGTGCGAGCAGTTCGTGAGGCGTGAGCCACAGATATTCGCTGTGCTGATCGGGCCGGCCGACCGGCTGCGCACTCGCTACCGACAACGCATAAGCAAGCACAATGTAATGCGTCGACACGCCAGGCTCGCCCGCGAAATTATCGCTGTAGTGATGTTCGAATACGCCTTCGAAGCGCGCCGAGGAACGTGCGAGTTTCGCGATGCCGAGTTCGGCGTCGGCGATGCGCGAGAAAGCGGCGTCGAGCGTTTCGTCCTTGAGGATGCGGCCGCCGGGAACGAACCATGTGCCGCGTGCGGGCCGATTGCGGCGATGACCGAGCAGAACGCGTCCGTCTGCATCGCGAACGAGCAGATCGATCGCAACGAGCGGCGTCAAACGAACAACATCGAGGAAGTCGATTTCCGTCAGCATGCGGGTTCCCGAGCAAGCTCGCTATTGCCACGGCGATTTCCGTGGCGCAAGCAGTGTTAATAGTCGCCACGGTTGTCGTCGTCGCGAGTCAGTCTTTGCGCGACGTCCGCGATCAGCAGCAAAAGCATGAGTGTGCCTGCCGCCGCAAACGCGAATGCGCCGGCTATCGCGCCCAGCACGAGCATGATCCACGCAACCCCGTTCATTATTAGCGCCCCCCGCGCGTCGATACAGATGCTAATTGCGGCGGCCGCGGTGTTCTGTGCGCTAGCTATCGCGGTTCGCGTAGTTCTCGTAGATCTCGTAGTTCGCCTAGTTCTCGCCGCATGACTTCGAGCCGGATTGGCTAGCGGGCGACGTAACCTTCCGGCGTAGTGACAGCGTCCTTGAATACGTCGGCGTTACTCGACACCACGTATAAAGGCGTGGGCGACAGTTTCAACGTTGCCACGCCGTCGCGATACGGCACCGCCGCCGCGTTGCCCATCATGTCGAGCGTGGTGACTTCGCCGCTCGTGCCGGGCGCGTCGACACGCAAGCGATATTCGACGCTTTGCCCCGCGTTGAAGCCGGTTTTCGCGCTCCATTTGTCGTTGTCGTGAGTCCAGAGCGCGGTCACGATCTTGCCGCCGCCGAGCCTTCGAAATGCGTACGCATGGACGCCGTTCGGCAACGCTTTGAGAGGCCCGAGCGTGCTCGTTCCGTCGACGATGCGCGTCATCGCCGCCACCGCGAGCGCCGCCGGTTTGGGGCTGATGCGCGATGGACCATACGCGCCTTTGGCGTGTTCGAGTTCGAAGAAGATGCCGTAGCCGGGCGCCGCGTCCGGCATGTCCGCGAGATAGAACACGTAGGTCATGTCGGCGCCTTCGCCGAGCAGAATCAGATGCGTGCGCGCGACGACCGCGGCTTGCGCATACAGCACGTCAGCGCCCGGATAGCGCTTGCCATACGATTCGCCGATGTCGTAACTGATGCCCGTCTCGGTCACGAACAGCGGCGCGCCGGGCTTCAGGTATTGCCGCATTTCATGGCGCAACGCGCGCATCGACGCAGCGAGCGCGCCCGACACCGTGCCCTGATTGCGCGTGTCGGCCACGCGCTCCGGCGGATGCGACGGCGTCGTGCCAATGTCGTAATAGCCGTGCACGGTCATGCCATCCATATAGCGGCCGATGCCGAGCGGACCCAAGCGGCGCATCCACGTCACGTTGCCTTGCACCGATGAATACGTGAGGCCCATCACCACCGCATGCGGATCTGTCTGATGGATGCCTTCCCACACGGCCTGGTACATCGCGACGAAATTCGCGTCGCTGTCGCGCCACGGCAAACCGCCGTCGGCGTCGGGCTCCCAGGTGACCTGATAGTAGTTGTCGCGCTGCTTCGGAAAATAAGTCGTGCGAACGCGATTCGATTCCGCGCCGACCTTCGCCATGTACTCCTTCATCTGCGCGAGTGAAGTGGGTGCATAGCTATGAGTTTGCTTGCCCGTCGTGCTCGCCCATTTGGGAATGCCGTCGAGCTGGATCAGACGCAAGAGGTCGCCTCGTTGCAGGTAGGGCGTGAGTTGCTTCTTCGCGGGATCGAAGGTGCCGGGCTTGTCCGGCTCTTCCATGTACCAGTTGCGGTTGTCGTTTATCCACGTGAGGCCGAGCGCGGTATAGACCGGACGATAACCGTCGCCGTCGCAGCAATGCTGACCGGGCGCGAGATACGCGGTGCCCTGGCCGCCGAACCGATGCAGGTCTTCATACGGAAAGCGTACGGCCGGTAGCGTGGCCGCGGTATCGGGCAGCACGCCGAACGTGGCGATGCCGGCCGGCCGCGTGCCGCGCGATGACAGTTCACCCTGCGCGCGTTCGAGCGATGCGGACACGGCGAAATAGCCCGCTATCGGCGATGCGCAATTGAGCGTCCATGACATTGCGCCAGCGGCGACGCTGAAGCGACCGCTTGCACGCACAACATTCCACGTGTCGCGTATCTGCCAGATGAGCGTATCGTTTTGCGGCGCGCGCGTGGTGAACACAAGCGCAAACGGTTTCGATGCGGCGAAGAGACGCGTGCCGTCGCTCGGTGTATCCGCTTCGATCAGATCGCCTGTGGATGCCGCGCTTGCTTGCGACGAAGGCGCCGAGCAACGCAGGCCCTTGCCGTCAGACGCCTTCGTATCGGCCTGCGCCGCCGCTGCCTGGCATTCAACTGCCGATACGCAGAGCGCCGCGAAAAGAACCGCACATGCAGCCGTGCGCCCCGACATGGACCTTATAATGCTTCGCACTGCGCGATGCCTGTTTGAATTCGACATACCATCCCCCGTGTATCCCGTGCTGCTCGCGCTGTGTCTCGTCGCGCGAACGTCGTCAAACTGCTAATTCACCAGGCCAGAGCCGCCGCGACGTAGTGTCCGTTGCTGCATGTTGCGGAAACCGCATAGTGCATTTCCGCAAGCTTCTGGCCGTTTCCGACTGGCGCGCGTCTCGCGCGATCCGCCGCGGGTCCGTCAATTGCGCTGTCATCTTAACGGCCGTTATTCCCCATGTTTCAGGTCTGAAACATTAATCGCCGTATTTATATTGAATGCACCCAATAAGAACAAATTAAATAACCGAAAGGCCGTGCAAGGTGCCTATATTAGACACTGCTTCGCGTTATTGAAGTGCGCGGTTCCTATCGTCAGCCGAAACCTGCGCGGCGGTTGCGCGGGGAAATCTCCACAAGCGGGAGAGTTTGTGCGCAACCGCTCCATTCATTGGCGAAAACGCCTTTATTTTGGCCCTGGTTCCGTGCGGATCGAATTGTAACCGCCCTTTTTTGAGTAGCGAACCAGTGTGCGGTGGCGAACGAAATCGACTTCTGCTTTGAACTAAGATTCGCACAACGCCAATTCAATGATATGTCGAATCGGCAATTAATTCGGTGCAATTCGGTGTTGGCGGAATATTGCCGAAAATCACCGCGAGCTACTCCTGTCAATGCGCCAACATGTCAGCACTATCGGTCATGGCGGCTAAATACTTGACTAGTGGTGGCTATGATGCACTGCTCAGAGTCGGCCCCGGCGTGGCCGTTGATGGTGAAAGTAAATCCGTTTTCTGGTGAGGATAGCTATGACCTGCGCGAGTCTCGAGTCTGCCATGCTGCGTTGGGTGCACGCACCGAACAAAGGCATGCGCCGCATCGCGATACTGATGTTCAACGACTGCTCGCTGCAAGGCGCCGGCGTTGTAGCCGAAGTGTTCCAGGCAGCGAATGAACTGGCTTCCTCGGGCCCGAGCGGCTGTTCATACGACGTGTGCTTCCTCTCCGCCGATGGCGGCATGGTGACGTCGTCGTCGGCTCTGCGCGTGTGGACCGATGGACTCGACGCGCGACATTACAGCGGCTTCGACGCGCTGTACGTAGCAGGCGGCAAGGGCGCCATCGCGGCGGCGCGGGACGAGCGCCTGATCGCGTGGCTGCGCCGCGTGCGGCACAACACCGGCATGATCCGGCCGATCGCGGAAGGACGCGCGCTGCTCGACGCGGCCTACTTGCCCGACGCAAGCGGCACCTATGCATTGCGCGACGAGTCGGCGAAAACACCGCGTCAGAGCGAGCAGGGCGCCGACGCCGGCGATCGTCTCGAGTCGATGCGCAGCGCGCTCGGCATGATCAAGCGCGACCTGGGCGCGGCGGCTGCGCGCACCGTTGCTGAGCGCCTGCTTGCCGATTCGTGCTCGAACCTCGCGCCGCTTCTTAGCGAAGACGGCGCGCTGACGCCAGGCGACAAGGTACGCGCGGCGGCTCGCTGGCTGCAGGAAAACTGCCAGCAATCGATTTCGATTGCGGACGCCGCGCAGTTCGCGGCGATGAGCGAACGCAACTTCCTGCGCCGCTTCAAGATGGAAATGGGCATCACGCCATCGAGTTTTCTGTTGCACGAACGCCTTGCCGTGACGTGCAGCCTCTTGACCGAATCCGAATTGCCGGTCGACAAAATCGCGCGCCGCACGGGCATGGGCAACGGCGACCGTCTCGCCAAGGTGTTTCGCAAGCGAATGAGAATTTCGCCGACCGAGTTCCGGATACAGAGCCGCCGCATGGTCGGCCAGTAGCATCGGCGGGTTGTTTTGCAAGAGTCATAAGGATTGCAGATATGTTGAATCAGGGAGCTGGAAATAATACGTCGTCCCATGCTGGTGAGGACGCACGCGGCGCGCGTTGCACGCGCATCGTCCCGGTCATTCTCGCGGGTGGTTCCGGCACGCGTCTTTGGCCCGTGTCGCGCGAAAACTTTCCGAAGCAGCTCATCGACGTGGTGGGCTCCGATTCGCTGCTGCAAGCCACCGCACGACGCATGAACGATTTTCCCGCGGGCTGGCAGGTCGATGCTTCGCCGATCATCGTATGCGGTGAAGAACACCGCTTCGTGATCGCCGAGCAGCTTCATGAGAACGGTGTGGAAGCGCGTCTGATTGTCGAGCCTGCGCGCCGCGATACGGCACCCGCGCTGACGCTCGCGGCCTCGCTCGCTTGCGCCGAAGGCCAGGACGGAATTCTCGTCGTGATGCCGGCGGATCATTCGATCGCGGATGTCAACGCGTTGCAGGCCGCGCTCGAAAACGCGGCACGTTACGCCGAACGCGGCGCGATCGCGACGCTTGGCGTGCCGCCGACGCGTCCGGATACGGGCTTCGGTTATATCCGCATCGGCGCCACGGTCGGCGACGGCGCGCATGCCATCGACGGCTTCGTGGAAAAGCCAGCGGAAGAGATCGCGGCGCAGTACGTCGCAGCGGGAACGTATTGGTGGAATAGCGGCATCTTCGTTGTACGCGCAAGCGTCTGGCTGGACACGCTCGCGCGTTTGCAGCCGGACATGCACTCGGCTTGCGAGCGCGCGTTCAGCGGCGGTCGTAGCGAAGGCGGGTATTTCCGCCCGCTCGTCGATGCGTTTTTGAGTTCGCCTGCCGATTCGATTGATTACGCGGTGATGGAGCGTTTGAGTGAAGCAGCGGACGCGGCTGCCGCCGACACGGCAAACGCCAACGCCAACGCCAACGCAAAAGATGCGTCGCCCGCAGGCGTGGTGGTCCGACTCGAAGCCGGCTGGTCCGATCTCGGTTCATGGGACGCCGTGTGGGCGGCGATGGAAAAAGACGCCAACGGCAATGCGGGCCGTGGCCGCGTGGCGTTCGAGGGCGCGGTGTCGAGCTATGCGCATTCGGAAGGACGCCTCGTCGCCTGCGTCGGCACGACGAATGTGGTGGTGGTAGAAACCGCCGACGCAGTGCTCGTGGTGGACCGCTCGCATGTGCAGGACGTCAAGGGCCTCGTGTCGCGCATCAAGGCGCAGAACGCACCGGAGGCCGACGCGCATCGCAAGGTGCATCGTCCGTGGGGCTTTTACGATTCGATCGACCACGGCGAGCGTTTTCAGGTGAAGCGCATCGTCGTTACGCCGGGCGCGCAGCTTTCGCTGCAACTGCATCACCACCGCGCCGAGCATTGGGTCGTGGTGCGCGGCACCGCGCTCGTCACGCGCGGCGAAGAGCAATTCCTGCTGAGCGAAAACGAATCGACTTACATTCCGCTTGGCATCCGGCATCGGCTGGAAAACCCGGGGAAAGTGCCGCTCGAGATCATTGAGATCCAGTCGGGCACGTATCTGGGCGAAGACGACATCGTGAGATTCAACGACAACTACGGCCGCTGCTCATAAGCAGCGGTCGCGGCGGGTTGCGGACAGGAACGGTCAGTACGAGGTAAGCAAAATGCGCAGGTTTCAGGATTTGCTCGCGCGAATGTTCGATGTCGCGCTGGTGCTCGTAGGAGCGGCGGTGGCGTCGCAGATCCGCTTCGACTACCTCGCTCAATCGGGTTTCTATTGGGCGCTGGTGATGTTCGCCGCTGCCTTCGCGCTCGCGATCTTTCCGGCGTTCGGCGTCTATGAATCATGGCGCGGCCGCTCGAAGCTCGCGCTCGCGGGACAGGTGTCGCTCGCGTGGCTGATCGTGCAGGGCAGCGCGCTCGTATTGATGTACTCGTTGCATCGCAGCGACTTCGTTTCGCGTTTGTGGTTCTCGTATTGGACTGCCGTGACGGGCGGCCTGCTGATCTCGTATCGCCTCATCACGCATGCGGTGCTTGCGCGTGCACGCGGCGCGGGGATGAATCTGCATCGGGTCGCGATAGTGGGAAGCGGCTCGCAATGCGACGCGCTGATTCGCCGCATCGATTCCGCGCCGACCACGGGTTTTCGCGCGACGGCGGTCTACAACACGAAGCCGGATCAATCGCCGGTGAATAGTAAAGGTGTGCCGGTTTTCGATAGCGTGGATGCGCTCGCCGAATACATCCGCACGAATGACGTTCATGAATTGTGGCTGATGCTGTCGCTCGCGGAGGAGCCGCTGATCTGTTCGCTCGTCAGCGAGTTTCGCGACGATCTGGTGAACATCCGCTTCATGCCCGACGTGCGCAGTCTCGCGCTTTTCGAGGGCAGCGGTGTGATCGAGTTGCTCGGTGTGCCTGCAATCAACCTCGTGGCGTCGCCTCTTTCGGCGAGCTCGATGCTGAAGAAAGAGATCTTCGATCGCCTGTTCGCAGCTACCGCGCTCTTCTGTCTTGCGCCGCTGCTGGTTGCTATTGCGCTCGCGGTAAAGCTCTCGTCGCGTGGGCCCGTGTTTTTCAGGCAGAAGCGCAAGGGCGCTGATGGACGCGTATTCACGATCTACAAATTCCGTTCGATGCGCATGCATACGGAAGAGAAGGGCACCGTCAGCCAGGCGACGCGCAATGATCCGCGCGTGACGAAAGTCGGCGCGTTCCTGCGCCGTACGAGCCTCGACGAATTACCGCAGTTTTTTAACGTATTGCGTGGCGACATGTCGGTCGTGGGACCGCGTCCTCATGCGCTCGAGCACGACGACCTCTATCAGAAAGTGGTCGCGGGCTACATCAATCGCTATCGGATCAAGCCGGGTATTACAGGTTGGGCGCAAATCAACGGCTTTCGTGGCGAGACCGACCGCATCGAAAAGATGGAACGTCGCGTCGAACATGACCTGTACTACCTGGGGCATTGGTCGTTTGCACTCGACATGCGGATCATCGGCGCGACGATTGTCGCCGGACTGGTGCATCGAAACGCTTACTAGTTGTTAACAAAGCACGCAAGGCGGTGCCTCTTTCCTGAGACATTCGCTCTTGCGCAAGGAGGAAAAAGTTATGAGCTCGCTTGGTACACGCACGGGAAGTCTCTCGGTTTTCGCAATCGCCGCACTGCTCGCGGGCTGCGCCGCCGCGCCTGGTCAGCGGATGGACACGCCGGCCACTCTTCAGGAGACGGGCGGCGATTTCAGCACCGAACCGTCGCAGCAGCAGACGATACCCATCACGGACATCAATCTGTCGCTCGTGCGCAAGATGCACGCGGACCAGACCAGTGCCCCGTTGCCGCCGGCAACGCTCGCGCTCTTCGGCAAGCCGGGCCCATACCGTGTCGGCCCTGGCGACGTGCTGCAGATCGTCGTGTGGGATCACCCCGAACTCGCAGCGGCGCTCGGCCAACCGGCGCAGAACGCCAAGTCTTCGGATGCGGCCTCGGGCTTTCTCATCGACGAGAAAGGCGATATCCAGTTTCCGTATGCGGGCACGGTTCACGTGGCGGGCAGAGACGTCAGCGCGATCCAGAAGGAACTGTATAACCGCCTGAGCAAGGTGTACCAGAAGCCGGAAGTGACGGTGCGCGTGGCCTCTTTCCGTAACGCGCAGATTTTCATCGACGGTGAAGTGCGCACGCCGGGCGCGCAGTCGCTGAACGACATCACGATGTCGCTGACGAGTGCGATCAGCCAGAGCGGCGGCTTCAGCCCGAACGCGGACCGCAGCCGTGTCGAGTTGATCCGCAATGGCGTCACGTATCAGTTGAACATGGACGACCTGCTCAAGCGCGGACAGAACCCGTCGAACATCTATCTGCAGGCGGGCGACGCAGTGCGTGTGGCCTCGCGTGAAGATAGCGGTGTCTACGTGATGGGTGAAGTGAACAAGCCGGCGACGGTCACGCCGATGCGCAACGGTTCGCTGACGCTCTCGCAGGCCATTTCGGACAGCGGCAGCTTCGACCAGGCTACGGCTTCCACGCGGCAATTGTTCGTGATCCGAAATTCCGCGAGCGAATCGCCGCAGATCTATCACCTCGACGCGAGCTCGCCGGTATCGATGATCCTTGCGAACCAGTTCGAGTTGCAGCCGAAGGACGTCGTGTATGTGGGCCAGGGCGGGCTGGTTCGTTTCAACCGTATCCTGAACCTGTTGTTGCCGGCGATCAATGCGGCTGTGACCGGCGTGGTAGTAGCGAAGTAAGCAGCAAAACAAGCAGCAAAGTAAAAAACGTATAAAGCAGTTCAGAAAAACCGCGGGTTATGCTGGGTGAGACCAAACATGGCAATCAACTTCGAGAACCGCTATACGGACGTGTCCGCAGCGGATGAGTTGCATCTTTCGGACTATCTCCGCACTATCGTGCGGGGCTGGCGCACTATTGCAACCGTGACGCTGATCGCGCTCGCGCTGGGGTGCGCGTACGCTTTCCTTGCGCCACCGACGTACCGGGCGGACGTGCTGTTTCACGTCGAGGACAAGACGGCGAATGCCAACGCGAACGGCAAGGATTCCTTGCCGCCGCTCACCGGCATGTTCGACACGAAACCGTCGACGGCAGCGGAAATCGAGCTGCTGAAGTCGCGTCTCGTGACGGAGGAGACCGTCAAGAAGCTGCATCTCGACATCACGGCGACGCCGCGCTACATGCCGGTGATCGGAGGGCTGATTGCCGGGCTGGTGAACGGGCAATGGGGCTTCAAACTGCCCCAGTTCATCAACCTGTCCGGCTATGCGTGGGGCAACGAGAGCATTTCGGTGTCGCGCTTCGACACGTCGAAGGAGATGTACGACACCACCTTCACGCTGGTCGCGGGCAACGACCGCTCGTACGTGCTGCGCGACAGGAACGGCATTGCGATCCTGTCGGGCCACGTCGGCGAAACGGTCCAGACGGATACGGCGGACGGTCCTATCGCGTTGCGTGTCGATGCGCTGACCGGCGCGGCCGGCTCGCAATTCGAGCTGTCGCGTGCGTCGACGCTTAGCACCGTCGACCGCTTGCAAAAGGCGCTCGTCGTGCAGGAAACCACGCTGCAATCCGGCGTGATCCGCGCGAGCCTCGAAGGCGGCGACAGCGCGCTGACCGCGGCGATCGTCAACAGCATGGCGCGTGAGTTCGTGCGCCAGGACGTTGCAAGCCGTTCGACGGAAGCCGAGCACATGCTCGCATTCCTCGACCAGCAATTGCCGGGCTTGCGCAAGGAACTGGACGAAGCGGAGCAGCGCTACAACAAGTTCCGCAATACGCACGGCACGGTCGATCTCGGCGAAGAGAGCCGCCTGCTGCTTCAGCAGATCGTCGACAACAAGACGAAGCTGCTCGATCTGCAAACGCAGCGCGCCGAGATGTCGCAACGCTTCACGGCGAATCACCCGGCAGTCGCTTCGCTCGATGCGCAGATCGCAGCGCTGCAAGGCGCGCAGGTCAACATGAACCGCAGCGTGTCGGTGATGCCGGATACGGAGCAAACCGCGTTGCGTCTGTTGCGCGACGTGCATGTCGACACGGAGTTGTACACGAATCTGCTCAATAGCGCGCAGCAGTTGCGCGTCGCGAAGGCGGGCCAGGTCGGCAACGTGCGCGTGGTCGATTTCGCCGAAGCACCCGATGAGCCGGTGCGTCCGAAGCGCGTGATCGCGATTCTCATTGCGCTGGGCGGCGGTCTGGTGCTCGGCATCATGCTGACCTTCTTCAAGCGCGCGATGTATGGCGGCGTGGAGCGTCCCGACGAACTGGAAGCCGTGCTCGGCGTGCCGGTGTTCGCGGTGGTGCCGCGCAGCCAGACGCAGTTGCGGTTGCAAGAGGACGTCATGCTGCGCCGGCGTGGTCTGCATGTTCTCGCGCAGCAGGCGCCGGAAGACATTGCGGTCGAAGGCGTGCGCAATCTCCGTACTTCACTGCAACTTTCGCTCGACCATGCCGCAAATAACGTCGTGATGATTACGGGCTCGCGGCCCGACGCAGGCAAGTCGTTTCTGTCGGTGAATCTCGCGGCGCTCGTCGCATCGGCGAATAAGCGCGTGCTGATTATCGACGGCGACATGCGGCGCGGCGACGTGCACTCGCACTTCGGCATCGGACATCAACCGGGCTTGTCCGACGTGCTGAGCGGCGGCGACCTGACTTCGATGATCCAGCGCGACGTGCTGCCCGGACTCGATGTGCTGGCCAAGGGCACGCTGCCCTCGCATCCTTCGGAACTGCTGATGAGTTCGCGCTTCCAGACGATGCTCGACGAACTCAAATCACGCTACGACCTCGTGATCATCGATACGCCGCCGGTACTCGCCGTCACCGATTCGACGCTGATCGGCAAGCACGCGGGCACGACGCTGCTGGTGGTTCGCCACGGCCGTCATCCGTTGAATGAAATTGCCGAGACCGCCAAGCGTCTTCGTAATGGCGGGGTTGGACTCAGAGGCGTATTGCTCACCGACGTGCCGCAGGAAGGGGCTTTCCTCGGCTCGGGTTATCAAGGCGGATATTACGGATATGACAGCATAGCGGGCTGAAATCGCGGCCGAGTTTCTCGCTACAAGTGTTGAAAAGTTAACAAGGAGAAGCCTTCATGAAACGCAAGGTCGCGCTGATCACGGGGATCACGGGGCAGGACGGGTCGTACCTCGCCGAGCTGCTGCTCGCCAAAAACTACGACGTGCACGGCATCAAACGCAGGTCGTCGCTGTTTAACACAGACCGGATCGATCACCTCTATCGAGACCCACACGATCCGGAACAGCACCTCTTTCTGCATCACGCCGATCTCACGGACTCCACCAGCATTCTGCGCGTGATTCAGCGCGTGGAGCCGGACGAGATTTATAACCTCGCGGCACAAAGCCACGTTGCGGTGTCGTTCGAGGAACCGGAGTACACGGCCAACGCCGATGGTCTTGGCGCACTGCGGATTTTGGAGGCGGTGCGTATCTTAGGTATGCAGAATAAGACGCGATTTTACCAGGCGTCGACGTCCGAACTTTACGGCCTCGTGCAACAAGTGCCGCAATCGGAGACGACGCCGTTCTATCCGCGCAGTCCGTATGCGGTGGCGAAGATGTTCGCGTACTGGACAACGGTCAATTATCGCGAAGCGTACGGTCTTTATGCCTGCAACGGGATTCTGTTCAATCACGAATCGCCGGTGCGTGGCGAGACTTTCGTGACGCGCAAGATCACGCGTGCGATTGCGCGTATTGCGGTCGGCATGCAGAAGACGCTTTATCTCGGCAATCTGTCGGCGTTGCGCGACTGGGGCCATGCGCGCGATTACGTCGAGATGCAGTGGCGCATGCTCCAACAGGAGCAGCCGGAGGACTTCGTGATTGCGACCGGCGTGCAGTACAGCGTGCGTCAGTTCGTCCAGCATGCCGCGGGTGAACTGGGCGTCACGGTGCGCTTTGAAGGCAGCGGTGTCGACGAAATCGGCATTGTCGACAAAGTGGAAGGGCGCGAGACCAGAATGTCGCCGGGCGACGTGATCGTGCGTGTCGATCCGCGCTACTTCCGGCCGGCCGAAGTCGAGACGCTGCTCGGCGATCCGTCGAAGGCGCATGCGAAGCTGGGCTGGCAACCCACCACGCCGTTTGCCGCGCTCGTCAAGGAGATGGTGCGCTCCGACTTCCAGATTGCACGTCGTGACGCGCTCGTCACGCTCGCCGGCTTCACGGCGCTCGAACATCACGAGTGATGCGATGAACAAACAGTCACGCATTTTCGTCGCGGGGCACCGCGGCATGGTCGGCTCGGCTCTCGTCAGGCGGCTCGTCGCAGCGGGCTACACGAACGTCGTCACGCGCACGCGGCTCGAGCTCGATCTCATGGATCAGGCCGCTGTAAACCGCTTTTTCGAGGCCGAGAAGATCGACGTCGTGCTGCTGGCGGCGGCGCGCGTGGGCGGCATTTTCGCTAACGCGTCGCGGCCGGGCGAGTTCATCTATGAAAACCTGGTGATCGAAACGAACGTGATTCACGCCGCGTATCGGGCGCAGGTCGAGCGGCTGGTGTTCTTCGGTTCGTCGTGCATTTATCCGAAGCAATGCCCGCAGCCGATTCGCGAGGAGTATCTGCTGACTTCGTCGCTCGAGCCGACGAACGACGCATACGCCATCGCGAAGATCGCCGGTTTGAAACTCTGCGAGGCGTACAACTGCGAATACAACACGCAGTACGTATCGCTGATGCCGACCAACCTGTACGGCCCGAACGACAACTACGATCTCAAGAGCAGTCATGTGTTGCCGGCGCTCCTGCGCAAGGCGCACGAAGCCAAGCTGAACGGCGCCGATACGCTGACGGTATGGGGCTCGGGCACACCGCGCCGCGAGTTCCTGCATGTCGACGATCTCGCCGCGGCCACGCTGTTCGTGCTCGAAAACAACGTGATGGAAGGGCTTTTCAACGTGGGCGTCGGCGAAGATCTGTCGATACGCGAACTGGCGGAGTGCATTTGCAAGGTGGTCGGCTTCGACGGCGAGCTCGTGTTCGACGCGTCGAAACCCGATGGCACGCCGCGCAAGCTGCTCGACGTCTCGCGCCTCGCGCAGATGGGCTGGCGGGCAACGATCGGACTGGAGCAGGGAATCGCGTCGACGTATCGGGAATTCGTCGAATCCTATGCCGGGTCGCCGACCGCGGCCGCCGTGCAATGACGTCTTTTCGAGGAGCTGCATAAAAATGAGTGCATCCGTCACCATCTTCCATAACGTCGTATGGTCGCGTCACAAAGGTGTCGTCTTTTCTGCGCTGCATAATATTTCGGCATCCGGAGCAATTCGCTACCGGATGGTGCAGATCGCCGATACCGAGCACGACCGCATCGGCTTTTCCGAGGTCGACTATTCGTACCATCGGTATCCGATGCAGAAGCTCTTCGACGGCTGTTACGAAGACGTGCCGACGATCAAGATGATCGCGCGGCTGACGTGGGAAGTGCTGAAGGCGAAGTCCGATCTGATCGTGCTGCCGGGTTATCACCGTCCGGAATACTGGGCGATGCTTGCGGCTTGCATTGTGACCGGCAAGCGGCGCGCGGTGTTCTGCGATTCGACCGGACGCGATCGTCCGAAGAAGCTTCTCACGTCTATTCCGAAGCGCGTGTTTTTCTCGCTGTGCGACGGCTATTTCGGTTTCGGCGAGCGCAGCCGCGAGTATCTGCTGTCGCTCGGCGCGAAGCGCGAGAAGATTTTTATACCCTGTCAGGCCGCCGCACTGCCCGGTTCTTTTTCGCCGGAGCGGGCATTGGTCGAACGCGTCGCCGCGCGCGCCGGCAATCCGCCGGTGTTTCTATACGTCGGGCGTCTGTCGGAAGAGAAGGGCGTCGGCACGTTGATCGAAGCGTTTGCCGGTTTGCAAAAACGCGTACCCGCTGCGCAATTGCGCATTGTCGGCACTGGGCCGATGGCCGACGCATTGCGTGCGAAGGCCGTCGAATTGCACCTTGAGAACGCCGTGACCTTCGCGGGCAGCTTGCAGGATGAGCCGCTCACGCGCGAGTACTACGGCGCGACCTGCATGGTGCTGCCGAGCTTCAGCGAGCCGTGGGGTCTCGTCGTCAACGAAGCGCTCGCGCACGGCTGTCCGGCTGTCGTCAGCGAGAGTTGCGGCTGCGTGCCGGAACTCGTGATCGACGGCGTGAGCGGCTATTCGTTTACCGCCGGCGACGTCGCCGGATTGCAGCGCACGCTGCTAAAAGCAATGGAAGCCTTCGCCGATGCGAGCGGCACCGCTCACCGTTGCATGGAAGTGATTCGCCGGTTTGATCCGCCTTCCGCAGCCGCCAATATTGCCCGGGGCTGTGCGCTGATGCTGAGCGATTGACGGGTGTCGCGGCGCCGCCGCGAGGTCGGGCATGGAAGCTTTAACACGTTAGATACGCACAATGAAGATCCTGATCTACGGCCTCAATTACGCGCCCGAGCTCACGGGGACCGGCAAGTACACGGCTGAAATGGCCGCGCTGCTCGCAAGTCGAGGGCACGAGGTGCGGGTGGTATGCGCTCCGCCTTACTACCCTGAATGGCAGGTTTCGCCGGGCTATGCGTCGTGGCGTTATCGGCGGGAAGAGCGCGACGGCGTCGCGATCTGGCGCGCGCCGCTATGGGTGCCGTCGCGACCGAGCGGCCTGAAGCGGATGATTCATCTGGCAAGCTTTGCGGCGACCTCGCTGCCTGTGCTCGCCTTGCAGGCGTTATGGCGCCCCGACGCAGTCGTGTTGATCGCGCCGACCTTGATATGCGCGCCGGCATGCCTTGCGCTGGCTCGCGTGGCGCGCGCCAGTGCGTGGCTGCACATTCAGGATTACGAAGTCGATGCGGCGTTCGAACTCGGCCTTCTGAAAGGCTCGCGCGCGGCGCGAATCGCGCGCTGGGTCGAAAGCCAGTTGTTGCGGCGCTTCGACGCGGTCTCGTCGATCACGCGGCAGATGAGCGCGCGCGCGTCGGCGAAAGGCGTAGCGCCTTCGAAAGTGGTGTGTCTGCCCAATTGGGTCGACGTGTCGGCCATTTATCCGCTGTCGCGAGCGAGCGAATACCGTAGCGAGTTGAACCTGTCCGACGCGCAGAAAGTCGTGCTGTACTCCGGCAACATGGGCGCGAAGCAGGGCATTGAAACGCTTGCGGAAGCCGCTGCTTCGCTCGCGTCCCGTCCTGACGTCACGTTCGTATTTTGTGGCGGCGGCGCGGCGAGAGAGAACCTCGAGAAGCGCTGCGCAACGTTGCCGAACTGCGTCTTCTTGCCGCTTCAACCGGCGGAGCGCCTGAACGAACTGCTCAATCTCGCGGACATTCACGTGCTGCCGCAACGCGCCGATGCAGCGGATCTCGTCATGCCGTCGAAGCTGACCGGCATGTTCGCGAGCGGCCGCGCGACGATCGCGATGGCTCGGCGCGGCACCGCGCTGCACGAAGCGGTGCATGCGCGCGGCGTCGTCGTGCCGCCCGATAACGTGAAGGCGCTGGTCGGCGCGATCACCGCTCTCGCCAACGATCCCGAGCGGCGCGCGGCGCTCGGACGAGCCGCGCGCGATTACGCGGAGAGCGCGCTTTCGCCGGACTCGACAATTAGTACTTTCGAAGAGCGCATCGGCATGCTGTGCCGCGCGGCAGGAAGAAGGCGCTTGAAGGCGAGCGCTACCTACTTCGACGCCAGGCCTTCAGCGGTGGTCGTGACGCATGCGAAGCCGGCGACCACGGAGGACGCCGCGCCGGAATGATCCGGCCGCGGCCATCATGAGTGCGCGATCACCACGGCGAACGGTAGACGGAACGCTTACCCATCGTGTACGGATCGGCGTAGGTGGCCTTGGCGGCGCCTTGCGGCACGAGCTTGTCGTCGGCGCGCGGACGCGCTGCCGCATCGGCGACACGCAACTGCCCGTTCGCGACGGGCGGCGCCTTGCGCTTGCCCGCTGCACCCGGCTTGCCGGCTTGCTCGCCATCGGTGACAGTCATGCGTTGTTCGTCGAGCAGGGCTGCACGGCGCCCGTTGTCGATATTGGCGTCCCGCGGATTGCCAGCGACGTAGCCGTCAGGCGCGCCCAGCAGCTTCTGTTCGCGCTTGCGCTGAACGGCGCGGCGATCGACTGGAGCGGGCGCCGGCGCGCCATAGCCGGTCGGCGCCGTGGCGGTCATGGCCGGCGCGGCCTTCTGCGCGAATGCGGGTGCTGCGCAAACGGCGGTGAGAAGAAGCATGCAGTGGGCGGTGTGTCGAATCAGTGTTGTCATTGTGGTCCCCGGGTTGATGCAGTCCAATGAAAACATCGTGCGCCAAAATCCATGCACGCAGCCGCCAAAACGCTTGCCTGCGCGGCCACGTAGTGAAGAAGAGCGAGTCTGCCAAAGACAGGCATCGAGATTGATTAGTATCCCTGCGCATACGCGTACGGCGCACGGTATGGAGAAGAATCATGGGCAATATTGCAGACGATCCGCGGCTCGCTTGTGCGCCGCCAACCGAAAGTGCCGACACCGAGCATCGCGTGATCGACCTGAGCCTCGCCGGAAAGGGCAATTATCGTGCGGGGCGCAGCGCGCTCGTCGAGCTCATATGGTTTGTGGTCGAGGCGTGCGTCATCAATAACAAGCTGCTGCCGCTCTCATCCGTGCGCGTCGCGTTGCTGCGTCTGTTCGGCGCGCGGATCGGTACTGGCTGCCGCTTCGTGCATCCATTGCGGGTGAAGGCGCCGTGGAATCTCGAAGTGGGCGACAAGTGCTGGTTCGGCGTCGACGTATGGATTTATAACCAGGCGCCGATTCGCATCGGCTCCAATGTTTGCATTTCTCAGGGAACGTTCCTGACAGCCGGCTCGCACGATATGAGCACCACGATGGACTTGCGCGTCGCGCCGATCGTGATCGAGGACGGCGTGTGGATCACGTCGAAATGCGTCGTGCAAATGGGCGTGACGATAGGCCGCTCGGCGGTCGTCACACCGCTCTCCGTCGTGCATCGCTCGCTCGAAGCCGGCGGCGTGTACGGCGGAAACCCGTGTCGTTTTTTGCGGAAGCGTTTTCTTCCGTGACCTGAAGCACAGAAATAGATCCGCAGCTTTTATACGCTGAGGAGACCGATGTCGTGGCAACCGGACAATTGATGCATCCGGTCACGGCATAGGGGCGCGTTGCTTGCCGGCCATAGGCCCGCAAGCCGACGACGCCTTAAAAAATCATGATGAAGAACACGGGAGCTGCGGATGTTCATCGATACTCGCAATGTCGAACAAAATACGGTCATCGAAACGACGGTCTGCATTATCGGGGGAGGCGTCGCGGGCATCACGCTCGCACGCGAAATGTCGGCCGCCGGGGTGGATACCTGCCTGCTGGAAAGCGGCGGGTTTGCGCCTGACGAAGAAACGCGCGACCTATATCGCGGCGAAAATGCCGGACTGCCGTATCGATTCGCGGACGGCTCGCGCAGCCGCTATTTCGGCGGCAGCAGCAACTGCTGGGGCGGCTGGTGCCGTCCGCTCGATCCGTGGGACTTCGAGAAGCGCGACTGGATTCCGCATAGCGGCTGGCCATTCGGACTCGAAGAACTCGCGCCGTACTACGCGCGCACGCATGAATTGCTGAAGCTCGGTCCGCAGAACTTCGACCCCGCATACTGGGAGCGCGAGATTGGCCGCTCCGACGTGCGCCGTCTACCGCTTGGCACCGGCGACATGCGCGACACCGTTGCGCAGTTCAGCCCGCCGGTGCGCTTCGGCAAGGTGTATCGCGAGGAATTGGGGCGCTCCACGCGGGTGCGCGTCTTTCTGCACGCGAACGTCCTCAATATCGACGCCGATGCGCAAGGCACCACGATTACCCGCGTGCAGGTGGGCACGCTCAGCGGCCGCCGGATGACCGTGAAGGCGCGCATCTTCGTACTGGCTGCGGGCGGGATCGAGAACGCGCGACTGTTGCTCGCTTCGAACAATGTGCATGCAGCAGGACTTGGGAACACTAACGATCTCGTCGGACGCTATTTCATGGACCATCCGCGAATGATGTGCGGAAAGGTTCGCTTCCGCCAGGGCGTCCCGCGTAACAAGCTCTACGACATCAAGTATCACTACCAGAATGCCGCGGTCTCGGCGCATGGCACGAAGATCTCGTCGCAGTTCGCACCGAAGCGCGAAATGATGGAGCGCGAACAACTGCTCAATTCCCGCGTGTGGCTCTATTCGCGCTGGTACGGCGAGGCGAGTGCGGGCTCAGAGGCGTTGATTCGCTGCAAGGAAGCGCTGATGCTCAAGGACCAGCCCGGACGCAGGCTCACAGCCGACATCGCGACGATGGTCGCGCATCCGCTGCACACGGTCGGGTACGGCCTCGCGCGCTTGCTGCAATGGCCCGCACTCATCACCGACGTCACGCTGCAGGCCATCGTCGAGGCAGTGCCGAATCCGGACAGCCGTGTAACGTTGTGCGCGGATAAGCGCGATCGTTTCGGCATGCCGCGCGTGAAAGTGGAGTGGCGTCTCGGCGACCAGGTGAAGCGCACGTTCGATAAAACATTCGCCGGATTCGCAAGAGAGTTGCAGTTGGCCCGAGTCGCCGATGTCGAGCTCGACGCGCCGCTCGAAGGCAGGGCGTGGCCGGAGAAGCTGGAAGGCACGTGGCATCACATGGGCACGACACGCATGCACGATTCGCCGCGCGAAGGCGTAGTCGATCGCGATTGCAAGGTGCATGGCATCAGCAATCTGTATGTGGGCGGCAGTTCGGTGTTTCCGACTGTCGGCGCAAACTTCCCGACCATTACGATTGCCGCGTTGTCGCTCAGGCTCGCCGGACATCTGGCGCGTCAGCTCGATGTGCCGCACGTCGTCGGCGCAACGCATGCGGAAGCGGCGAATAACGTGAGCGCACCGGCGCAGTCTCCGGTCGAGACGTTGCCCATCGCAGCATCTACATTGACGTCGTTGATGAAGGAACAATGAAGTAGAAGAGAAGGCGGCGCGGCCAACGCGCTGCCGCCGCAAACGTGAACGGCGCTCGAATGAGCGCCGTTTTTTTCGTGCGATTCAGCGGCTTGGCTGGCTCGCCTCGCGCAACCCGGCGAGCTTGTTGCGGTTCGCTTCGCTGTCGCGGCCGCCTCTCGTTTCCAGCAAACTCGTCAACGCACTCACCATGGTGTCGATGCGGAAACGCGCATGGAAAGTGCGCGCGGCTTGCACACGCATCGCTGCGCGTGCGGCGTCGTCTAGCTCGAGCCAGCGAATCAGGCTCTTCTCGGTTCCGTCGACTGTGTCGGTTGCTATCAGTCCCGCGCCGTCTTCTTCGATTTCGCGCCACACGTTGACCTTGTCGGAGATCAGCGCGGGCAGTCCGCAACCGAGTGCCTCGGCCACTGCAACACCGAAGTTCTCCTGATGCGACGGCAAGGCGAACACGTCGCTCGCGTAAAAAGCGCCCCACTTGAGATCGCCTTGCAGCATGCCGGGCAGACTCAGGCGATGCGCGATTCCGGCGGCTTGCGCCTGAGCCCGCAGGCTCACGGCCCAGCCGGTTTCGTCGGGCCCGGCAACCACGAGATGCAGCGCGTCGTCGCGTTGCGCCACGCGCGCGAATGCATCGATCAGAAGATCACAGCCTTTCTTCGCGTGTACTCTGCCGAGAAAGAGCACGATGCGTTTGCCGCGTGCGCCCGGCACGGCCTGTAAAAACGCTTCGCGCGCCGACGCTACGTCCACCTCGGGCACCGTGGTGCCGAACGGCACGATGCGCTCGCGCGCACGATAGAGCCAGAAGGATTGCCGTGCGCGCGTGCGCTCTTCTTCGGTCGTGAAGATCACCGCGCGCGCGTCGCGCAGCACGCGGTACTCCGCCCACGGCCAGTAAAGCCATTTCTTTAGATGCTTGAGCGGATACGCTTCCTTGAACCACGGATCGAGCATCCCGTGCGCGTACACGTAATACGGCACGTCGCTGTCGTGCAGCGCCTTCCATGTCGCGAAACCGTGGTATTGCCACAAGCCGTGAACGATCACGGCGTCAAAGCGCTTCGCGTGATTCGCGAGCCACGGCGCGAGATACGCGCTATAGCTATAGCGATTCGAAGTCGGGCCGAACGCATGAACGGGAAATGGGAAAGCCGCGAGGTACGGGTCGTCCGGCGCATCGCAAGTGGCCACTTCTATTTCATGGCCGGCTTCCTGCATCGCGATGCCGCTGCGGCGAACGCCTTCAACGGGACCGCCCGCGCGCGGATCGACGCTTGCAAGCACGTGGAGGATTTTCATCGCGCAATGTCCGGTCGGTTGGAACCCGGCAGTTGTGCCGTGTGCGACATGCCGAGGGTGCCGGCGAGATCCGGGCGGCCCATGCCAGGTTGAATGCGTCCCGGCAAGTCCGGCATCGCGCCGGGCCGCATACGCCGGGCGCTACGCACGCGATTCGCGCGTGCGGGCAGCGCGAGCTGCAAACGCGTATAAGTGGCGATCATCAGACCGAGTCCAATGCCGAATACCAGACCCGAAAAGCGCGGGCCGAGAGGATTGCCGCCAATCGACGTCGCCGGCAATGCGGCAAACAGCATGATGGCGCGTCCGAATACCGGCAGCATCGGTGCATCAGGTACGACCTTGCGCCAGTAGCGATAGGCGAAGAAACACATCGCGAGCGCGCCGAGCGTGGCAAGCGGCATCGCGATGCCGAATACGAGTCCGCCCGCAAACAACTGATAGACCCAGAAGTTGTGACCCGCGGCCCATTCGTTGATCGCGTAAAAGTCCTGCTTGCTGAACTGGCCCGCAAGGTCCGGCAAATAGACCGGCGAATAGCGGTAGTAGTGCCCGTAGCCCGCGCCGAATAGAAGCGTTTCCGGCGACGCACTCACCTGGTCGTACTGATCGCGCATTTCGGCGAGACGCGTGATGGTGGTCGGGTCCTTGCCGGAGACAGTTGCTTCCGAGAAGAATATGCGCTGCGTCCAGTGTTCCGCGACATTCGGAACGGCCAGTGCCGCAATGCCCGCCACGCCCGCCAGCACCGAGGCGACCACGACACCGCGACCGACGGCGCGCCAGATTTGCCGCACCGACGGTGCGCTGAGCGCCATCGCGATCAGGAACAACAGCACGGTGCCGACCAGCAGGCTGCGCGTGACGCTCAGCAATTCGACGATCACCGTGCCCGCGAATACGGCCACCGTGTATAGCGAATAGCGTTTGGCGACGACGAACTCATGCAGCAGCACGCCTTGCAGTCCGAGCAGCGTCACGGAGATGATGCGAAAGCGCACCTCCTCGAGACCGCCGCCCGTTGCAATGCCGTAGACAAACGTGAACACAAGGCTAATCACATTGCCGAGGAACAGTGCTTTTTCGAATTGAGCGATTCGATGCTCGCTCCACGGCCGGCACGCGACCAGGTAGCCGAGCAGAAACAGGATGAACGGCAATAGCACGCGCAAATAATTGCCGCTGTCGTTGTCCTGAATCAGTTGCGCGACGACGCTGCCGAACACGCACAACAGCATGCTTGCGGTGACGACCGAGCGTAACGGAGAGCGCTCGTGAAAGCGCGGTGCGATCAGCAGAAGGGCGAGCCCTGCCGCCATTGCTGGAATGACAAAGATGAACTGGGCGAAGTGCCCGGTGCTTGCGTTGGTGGCCTTATAGTCCAGTGCAAGCGGTAAAAGAAAGATCCATATCCATGGCGTTGCATACTGATGGCGCATTCTTGTTTCCTCCCCGTCGCCGTCATTTGCCGTCGTCTAAGCGGACGGTCTCGCGTCGGGTCATTGTGCGCGCAACCTTATGCTTGTGCGCGTCGCCAATGCGGTTCGTCTCCGGCTGCCTGGATTCTGGCGACAGTGGAAAGGGCTATGCCTGCAAGACGCACGCAAGCTGGCCGATGTTGTCGCTGAATGCCTTGATCTTGGCGCTCATACCTGCTTCCCGCCACCCATGATGCAAACAGGACAATGCGGCCGATAAAACGGAAAAAGGGGAAAACAGCATGAAGCTATTTGGCGGGACGGGACCCGCGAAAGCCAGACGGGCGATCGAACTCGACTTCGTTCGCGGCATCGCCATTATTGCGGTAATGGGCTTTCACTTTCGTACTGTTCACACCAGTAATGTTCTACTCCAGATTATCGAGTACCCGCTAAAGAGCTTCGGGCGAGAGGGCGTCAATCTCTTCTTTACCTTGAGCGGCTTTCTGGTGGGCGGACTGCTGCTGCGGCAATACGCCGAAACAGGCCACGTCGACGCACGGCGCTTCATTGTGCGACGCATGTTCCGCATCTGGCCCGCGTATTACGTGCTGATCATATTTCACATGCTCGCCGGGCGGCATCCGTGGAATACATTTCTTTTCCAGAACCTCACGCATCTTCAGAACTACTTCGGCACCTCGATCACGCAGACCTGGAGTCTCGCGGTGGAAGAACATTTCTATCTCGTGCTGCCGGCGCTTTTATTGCTTTTCTCACGCTTGCGGCTCGGCGCGTGGACGATTATCGGCGTACTGTCGGGCATCTGTGCGGTAACGCTCATAGCGCGTTGTTTTGCCGTTGCGGATGGGGATTTGCAAGGCGCATTCGCATACACGCAGTACCGTATCGACAGTTTACTGATCGGCGTGATTCTCTCGGCGATCTACTGGATGAAGCCCGGCATCTATCACCAGATCGCGATGCGCAAATGGCTGTTGGTCGGCTGCGTCGGGCTGCTGTGCGCATGGCTCGCGTTGGCCACGAAACATATCGCGCTCGACGAAAGCATCGGCTACACGATTCAGGCACTCGGCTTTGCCGCGCTCATCGTTTTCGTTCTGGAGTACTCCGGGTCGCTGCGGACGACGTGGATTTATCGCGGCGTCGCGTGGGTCGGTCTTTATTCGTATGGTATTTACTTGTGGCACTCGCTCGCGCTTGCGCCGGGCGAGATGCTGATTCGCAAGGCGACTGCGCTTGGCTTCGCGCCGAGCATCATCTGGATCGTGGCGCTTTCCGCGCAGTTCGTCATTGCGATCGGGATCGGCTATGTGACCACGCGCGCAATCGAGTATCCGTTCATGCTGATGCGCAATGCGCTGTTCCCGGAAAAGCGCAGCAGCTCGGTGCGCGAGGAAGTGCCGGTGGCAGGCGGGCAGTTGTCCTGAAAGCGCGGGCTTATTCATGACGTGCGCCGGCTTTTAAGCCGGCGCATCACGTCACGTCAGGTCACGCTGAGAGCTTTTGAATCACGCCATCTGCTGCAGCAAAGTGTGTTTGAATTCGCCGAGCGTGTTTTGCGACAGAAGATTGTCGCGCGGGGCCGCAGCCGAATGTTCGTGCGGCCACGAGGTCAACGTTTCGGTAATGGCTTTCCCGATCGACGCCGAACTCAGGTCGCTCAGAATCGGTCCCAATTCGCAGCGTCTGCTGAACCAGCCGATCAAACCGTCTTCCGTTGCGATCACCGGCTTGCCAAAGCGGTATGCCTGCACGAGCACGCCGCTCATGCCGTAGTGACCTTTGTAGCCGAGCCATACCGCATCGCATGCGGAAAACAGATCGCGCTCCATGTCGTTGGAAATAAACGAGTCGAGCACGACCGGCGCGGGCGTGAGACTGCGCACATGGTTGCGCATGAAGTGGCGTGTGCCTGCATCCTGCTCGCCCGCGACAATCAACGTCGGCGCGTGTTCGAGGCGCGTCATTGCGTGGACGAGTTCGTAAATGCCCTTGCGTTCGGTAATCGCGCCATAGACGAGCAGATAGCGCTGCCCGGGGTCGAGGCCGAGTCGCTCGCGCGCAAGCGCGGGATCTTCCGCGCGCTCGTCGGGGAACGGGTCGGCCACATAAGCGACCTTCGCACTGCCTTTCGATACGTGGTGCGCCGCCCATTCGGGCAAGGTCGGATCGATGCTCAACAACGTGCGCAGACCCGGCGTGCGAACCGCACGCCTGAACAGTTGCGCCTTGATCGCATTGACGAGCGGACGATCGGGCGCCTTGATGCCGACCTTGTGATGATGAAACGTCGAGCGCATCGTGATGCCGATCCACGGTGTCTTGCCGAATGGCGAGCCGAGAAAGGGCAGGCCATTGAAGAAGTAATCGGCATACGGCACGACGACAAGCCGGATCGATTGCGCGCGGCTGAGAATGCGATACGCGCGTTCGAAGTAGTGATGAAAGCGCCAGTACTGATTGCGTTCCCGCAAACGGTGCGTGCGGCTTTCTTCCGGATCGACGAATGCAATCTGCTGATCGGCGCGATTTGCAGCGGTAATCTGCCGCGCGAGCCGATGATCTTCATTCGCGCATTCCGTGACGAGAATGCATGGATAGCCGGCCTCCGCGCACGCCTGCATGATCCACTCCGCGTAGCGCCAGCGATGACCGGTGAGATTCGGCTCAACGATCAGGACAAAGTCAGGTTCGATCACGTCGGTAGGCATAGGCGGGAGTCAACATGCATGGGTTGGGGAATTGCATCAGTGCAAGCGGCATGGACGAAACGACGCGCGCCGCGGGCTCTGCGATGCAATCAGATGAATAACGTTAGCACTGCCAGCAACCGCAAAACTGCCTGATTCGCGCGTTGTGTGGGTAAACGTACTACCACGCAAGGGCCGCGGCTGAAGCGGCCTGGTTGATGGCGGTTGACGGCGAATCTCTCGCGGTAAGGTCATGCTTACGGTTCCAGATGAACCATTGCCAGCTTGCTGGCGCGACCAATTCAATCCAATCCGGCGCGGCGGTGTTCACAGCGAGTCATGACGCGCTGCTAACCGCTCTACAGCGCTGGAATTCGACGGAGAACCAGCTTGCGGGCGATCAGGCTTCCCGCGCTCTCGATAGCGAGCAGCTTCGGCGCGAGCGCGGCGACATGGGTGTTGTTACAACAGTTCGCGGTGCGGGGACTGGTGGCGATCAAGTTTCTGGCGATTGGCCGCATGCTCGGACCGGCGGCAATCGGCAGCGTCAGCGTGGCCTTGCTTGCGGTTGCGATTGCCGAGGCGTTGTCCGACACGGGACTCGCGCAAGCGGTGATTCAGGGCGAGCATGCGCCGACGCGCCCGCAGCTCAGCGCCGTATGGACGACGCTGACGGCGCGCGGCGTGTTGATTTCGTTGCTGCTGGTTGCGTCGGCGCCGTTGTTATCGAGTCAGTTTCATCTCGACGGATCGCTCGTGCTGATTCAACTCGCTGCGTTGCTGCCGCTGTTGCGCGGGCTTGCATCGCCGGCTTATTACGTGGTGCAGCGCGAGCGGCGCTTTCAGCATATAGCGGGAGTCGAGGTGGCGGCCGCGTTTGTCGATTGTTCCGTCGGGCTCACGCTCGCTTATCTCGGCGCGGGCGCGGCGTCGGTGCTGATCGGCCTCGTTGCCGGAGAAACGTTGAAGAGCGTGCTGACGTGGGTCACCATGACGCCGCGGCCGCCGGTGCGCGCGGTGTGGTCGGGCATCGGCCAGTATGTCGGTTTCAGCCGATGGATCTGGGCAAGCAGCGTCATTAACCTGCTGCTGAATCAGTTCGACAAGGTGGTGGTCGGCAAGCTGCTCGGGCCGACGCAACTAGGCGGCTATCAGATGTCGTCGCGCCTCGCGCAGATGCTGCTCGCCGATGCGGCGATCGCGATGTCGCAGTATCTGTTTCCGACTTTTGCCGCGCATCATCGGCGCAATGCGCAGGCGGCTTCCAGGCTCATCAGGATTTATCTGCTCGTGGCCGCGGTTGGGCTTGCTGCTTTTGTCGAACTGCTGCGGCTCATTGCCGAGCCGATGTTCTCATTGATTCTCGGCGCAGCCTGGCTGCCGGCAGTGCCGCTCTTCAGGATACTGGTCATCAATATGGCAATCGGTGCGTTGATCGCGGTACTCGTGTCGTATCTGCGCGCAATCGGCGATGCCAAGGCCACTGTGCATGCGTCCGCGATTCAGGTGGTGGTGCTGCTCGTCAGCGCGCCGCTCGCGGTGCGCTGGTGGGGCGTGACGGGCATTGCATGGTCGATGACGCTGGGCCTCGGCTGCGCCGCGGCGTGGATGCTCTACAGAACCTTAAAGGCAAGGACGGCATGATGCGTGTCTTCCACCTCGTACTGGCGCCGCGTTTGTCGGGCGCCGAAGTGCTCGCGAAAGATCTCGCGCTCGATCAGTGCTCCGAAGGAATGGCGGTGTGCATGGCGTCGTTGTTGCCCGCGCATGCCGATTTCGCGTCGCTCGCCGATGAATTGCATGCGCACGGCGTGGAGTGCTGGTTTCCGCCGAAGCGGCACCACGCCCTCGGCAAGCTGTGGAATCTGTTCGTCGCGGTGCGGCGGTTTCGGCCCGACGTCATCTTCGCGCACGCAACAATTCCTTCGTTTTACGCGCGCGCGTTGCCGCTCGGCGCGCCGGTCGTCTACGTGATGCATTCCGCGACCAATGACTTCGAGCGGCCGCTCTTCAGGCGCGTCGAGCATGTGCTGTCCGGCCGCGCGCGCGTCGTGATCGGCGTCTCACAGCAAGGCGTGATGGACTATGTCCAGGCGATCGGCGTGCATCCGTCGATGACGGTCGTGCCGAACGGCGTCGACCTTGCGCGCTTCGCATTCACCGACGGTGGCGAGCGCGTGAGCAGCGTGCCGCAAATCGTGCAGATCGGCCGATATGCGTCGGTGAAAAATCAACTGCTTACCGTGCGGGCTTTTAGCGAAGTACTGACGCGGATCGAGGACGCACGACTCGTGCTCTATGGCGTGGTCGAGGACCCTGACTATCAGCGCGCGGTCGTTGCGCTTGCAACGGAGCTGGGCATCGGGGAGCGCGTCGTCGTGGCCGGTCCGCGCAGCGACGTCGCGACGGTGCTGTCGGAATCGAGCGTGTTCGTGATGCCGTCGCGCTCGGAAGGACATAGCGTGGCGTTTCTCGAGGCGCTGGCTTCAGGCGTGCCGATCGTCGCGAGCAGGATACCGGCGTTCGCATTCGCGAATAGTTTTCCTGGCGTGCAACTCGTCGACACTGATGACATTCGTTGTTACGCCGACGCCATCGTCATGGCGTTAAGCCAGGAGCGCGTGCAAAGATCGCTCGTGGGACTCACGCTGCGAGACACGGCCGAGCGATACCGCGCGATTGCACGGCAGGTGTGCCCGGCGGTATCGGCGCGTTAGGCGCTGTGCGTCGCGCGTTCAGTGATGAGCGTTGATGTCGCGTGTATCGGGCGCAGGGCTCGGCTCGGATTCCACCGCTTGCACGCTTGCGAGCGCCGACTCCTGCATCGCCAGTGTCACGAGATGCCGCGCTTCCCTGCTGCTCGAATCGATCTCCAACGCGCTGCCCGCATTGCGCGACACGCAGTCCCAACGCGCGATGTAGCCGCAGCCTCGCGCGAGACTCAGCAGTGCGTCGCGCTGCTGTTCGCGCGTGTTGATGGCGGCGCGCAGGTTCTGCGCTTCACGGCTTTGAGGCTGCACCACCATGGCTGCGGCGACGCGCACCTTCGTCGCCGAGAGATTGTTGTTCTGCAGGCTCGCGCGCGCGGCGCGCAGATGCCGTGACAGATCGGCGCGCGCTTTTTCTTCCGCGGTGAGCGGAGGCGGGGCGCTGGGGACGGGTTTCGGTTGTGCGGAGGCGATTGCTATGGTCGTAGCTGCGGGCGTTGCGGCAGTTGACACGACTGGAGCCGCGGGCGCGACGCGACGCGCGGCGAGTGAGGGCGACGCGGACGGCGACGCTGGTGCTCGCGATGCCGTGGACGACGACACGGGCAACGACCTTGGCGATGCAGCCGCCACTGCCACCGACGGCGTGGGCGCCGGCTCTCCACGCGGCGCAGCGACTTCGGCAGCCGAACGCACTGAAGATACCGGAGTAGGGCGCTCGACGGCTGCGATAGCCGGCACGACACTCGGTCTCTTAACAGCACCCGACACAGCGACAGGTTCCCCTTCGACACCCTCATCGCTACTGTGTATGAAGCCCGCATACACCGCCGACGCGACGACCAGCGCGGACGCGGCAAGCACGAGCGGCTCGCGCAGTCGCCGATAAGCGCTCTGGACCACGACCGCTTCTTCGATCGTCGCATACGGATTCGCCAGCGCACGCGACGGACTCCACACTCTGCGAGCCGGAAGCCGCCTTGGCGGCAGCGGGCGAGTTTCGTTGAGCCGCACGGTCAGAGTCGGCACCATCGCGCCGTACGAAGGAGTGCTGCGCGCACGGCATGACGCGCAAGGCATCATGCGGTTGGCGAGCGGCGCTCCACATTGTTCGCATCCCGAAGTATTGATCTGGTCTGTATTCATGTCGTTATTGATGGCGAGGTTGCGGGCGTCGGATTCGCTTGCGGCAGCCGGCGCGCGGCCGCCGCAAGTCATGCTTGCAGCAGCAGGCGCTTACTGTGCGACGACGTAACCGCGCGCCTGCATGCACGCGCCGTAGGCGGCCCAGTAGCGCGTCATGGGCGGCTCGGGCGCGGGCAGAGGCGGCAAGGCGGCCATGCCGGGTTGCGAGGCGCCCGGCGCGCTTGCCGTGGTAGCGGGCTCGGAGGCGCCTTTGTCCGCGATTGCCGCCGATGCCGACGCCGGCGCAGTCGCTGATGCTGCGTGCCCGGCATTCGCGGTCGCCGTCGCGGTCGCGCTCGGCGCTTCGCTCGCCGGAGCCGCGGGTGTCGCGGAAGCCGCATTGCTTGCGGCGGCGGCCGTTGCCGTACCGGGCTTCGCAGCGGAAGCCGCAGTGGGTGCTGCTGGCTCCATGCCGTCGGGAATCGCGGTGCCGGGTGGCGTCGCGGAAAAAGTACTGGGAGGCAACGGCGGACGCGATGGCGCGCCCGTCGACGATGTTTTGGTCCCAGCCGGCTTCGGCGGCGGCGTCTGGGCTTCGTGCGCCATGTTGACTTTGGTTTGCTTGTTTGCAGTCGCGTAACACATCGCGCTGTCGACGCTGCGTTGATACGCGCTTTGACTTCGAATCGGATAGATGACCGGCTGCCACGCGAAGGCCACGTTGCTAACCGCCATCAAGGTCATCAGGGTATAGGTTTTGTATCCCATCGCAGTCGCTCCCGCAGCGATGTTGAGCCGTTCGCCGGCAATTGCGCTTCGCGGTGCGTTCTGGTTGCGTGGATCTCGCCGCACAAACGGCGGTTCACTGCCGCGAAGGCTGCTTTCCTCAGCGTACCACTGTGGTGCGCGAGGTCAGTGCGTTGCATAACGCGCGAAAACGCCATGGTGCAGTCCAATCAGGACATGCGCCGTGGGGTTCGCATGTGTTTGACGCCCTTCACAAAAGCATAGTGCAAGTAGAACGATGCGTGGCACGCGGCGTTCGCGCGGGCACTCAGTGGCGAAGTATTGCCGAAGTATTGCCGATGTACCGGCGAAGTAGTGGCGGAAAGCGGCGTGCGCGGCGCGCTATCGCCGTCCCCAATTCGCCTATCCGCCGACGATTACAGGTTTTACCTTTTCGCCGCGATCGCGAGGCAGGCTTTTCGCAGAGCCGCGCATTTGCGAAAGTCCGGCCTCAGCATCGGGAGCAGGGGCAGGATCGCTACTTATCGGCCCGTGAGCGCACTTCGTTGCAGTTTTGAAACGTTTATAATTCTTCCGCCAGCGCACCCGTAAGTACTACCTGTGGCGCGCGGATCGCGGTGAGTCTCAGCAAGATTTCCATCCCGGTGCCCTTGCGGTGCCGCGCAGTACTGGTAACAACGACGCCGGCTAGCATGCCTGCGTTCTTCTTACCGCTCGCTTGACGTCTGTCGCCGGGTGTGCCGCGCGTGACAGACGGTGTGTCCAACCAACAGCATTGATCGATGACGGGAAAACAACTGGCTTTCATTGTCAGTTAGCCATCCTAATGGTTGGAAGCACAACGAAAGACAAACGGTTCTTGTAGTCCTGTTTTCTAAATGAGCGCGTAAAACATAGCCGCGCTGGTCTTCGCTCGTCCCGCGTTTGACACGTTCAGACGGACCGCATTGCGTCCGGGGGGACGCTTTTTCTTTTTATCCGACAAGACAAAGACGGCACGGCCAGTCCGATGCCGTTCCATTTTCGGGGATAACTCTTCTTCGCAAGACAGGGACAATGGTTAGATATTCGAGGTTGATTGGGATCGCGGCGACAACGGCGCTGGCATCCTTTGGTGTGCAAAACGCACAAGCGCAAGCCAGCACGGTGACGGTCGCGGGTCAGCAATACAAGCTGTGCGCGCAGGAGAACGGCAAGTGCTCGTTCCTCGGCACGGCTTCGGTCGTATTCGGTGCGGTGCCGCCCAATGCGCCGTCGACGATGCTGACGAGTCCCCGCACGTTCAGCAATGGCGTGGGTTGCTATATGGGCGCCGTTTCGCCAACTGATCCGGCGTATGGCTATGACAAGGCTTGCTGGATGCGGGCGGCCGCTGCGCCTGCACCGGCACCCGCGCCAGCACCGGCGCCTGCACCCGCGCCAGCACCTACGCCCGCACCCGCACCTACGCCTGCGCCCGCTCCGGCACCTGCACCTGCACCTGCACCTGCACCTGCACCTGCACCTGCACCCGCGCCGACCCCGACCCCGACCCCGACCGCCACACCAACGCCAAGCCCCACACCGACGCAATCCGTCGCAACGAACGCAGCGATCTCCTGCGGCACGCCGGCCCAAACCGCGGGCGGCACCGCCAACGGCATCATCAGCGCCGATACGCCGACCAGCGATGGTCTGCGCGTCTTCCCGAACAACGCCGCGTTCAAGATCGCCATCACGACGAACGCGCCGGGCGCCGACACGGTCGTCTGGTCCGTCGCGGATTCGAATGGCGCGATCAAGACGCAGGGCAGCTTCCCGGTTAGCTCAGGCGTGCAGACCAACACGTTGTCGTGCAAGTCGACGTGGGCCGGCTACGGCGCGCTGACTGCAACGTTGCGCTCCGCGGGCGGCACGCTGCCGAAAAGCGGCACCCGGCCAACTGGCATTGCAACCTTCGGCGTGCTGCCTGACCTGAGTTCGGCGATCGGCACGGTGGCCTACGCGCATCAGGACCAGCATCGCTTCGGCATGCAGGGCTTCAACGGCAACATCGCGGCGCTGCGTGCGCTCGGCATTTCGTGGACGATCGACGACCGCCAGGTATCGACGATGGAACCCAATGGGCCGTACACGTACACGCCGAGCGTGAACGATCTCGATCCTTTCTATAAGGCCAATCCCGATCAGATGCGTATCGTGCGTCTCGACGGCCTGCCCGCATGGGATTCGAAGACGGGCCAGTTCAACGACAGCTATTACGCGCCGTCGAACATGACGGAGTTCAAGGACTTCATGGCGCGCGTCGGGACCAACACGAGTTCGATTCGGGCTGCCAACTATCCGAATCAGCAGAAGAACTACTATCAGGTGACGTGGGAGCCGAGCCTTGGCTGGGCGGATAGCGACGCGAACTTCGTCGCTATGTACAAGGCCGCTTACGAAGGCATCCACTCGACCGATCCGAACGCGGTCGTGATGGGCACGGGCAACCCGTTCGCCGCCAATTGCGATACCTGCACGACCGGCTATCTGAAGAAGTTCGGCGCGCTCGGCCTGTGGAATTACATCGACGCGGTGTCGACGCACGGCTACTGGAATGCGGGCACGTATCCGGCACATCCGCCCGAGTTGCAGGACGCCGATCCGGATGCCGCGAACCAGGCCAATGCGCTCGACAATCAGATGACGCAACTGCGTTCGGTGATGCAGGCGGGCAAGCCCAACATGAAGCTCTTCTTCACGGAAGCGGGCACGAGCTACGATCCGGGCCTCAGTTATGGCCCGAACGTGCCGTCGCAAAACCAGTTGTTTGCTCATGCGGCAGTCGGCGTGCGCTCGCACATCATCGTGCTCGGCGGCGGAGCGCAAGTGACCACGCTCTTTTACGGTCCCGATTATCCGGGCGAAGTCGGATACGGCTCGTTCTTCGATCTGAACAACGCCCAGGGTGCGTTCGGCGCGACGAACCTCTCGCCGAAACCCGAAGCAATGGCGTTCGCGACGATGACGCGCGTTCTCGACGGCACCAACACGCTGGGCCGCGTGAAGGGCGCGCCGTCAGGCACGTTCGCGTACGCGTTCCAGCAGTTGGGCAACGGCAAGGTGGTGACGGCCGCGTGGGCGCACAGCAATGCGCAATGGCCGACGAGCGGCGGCGTGTACAGCCAGACGTATTCGACGAGCTATACGCTGCAGGTCGACAATGCCGGTACGTCGGGCAACGTGACGAAGATCGATGGATACGGGAACGTCAGCACGGTTCCGTATAGCAACGGTTCAGTGACGCTGACCCTTACCGAAGTGCCGCAGTACATTGTGTCCAGCAACGCGACCGTGGCGAAGAACAACTCGACGGTTCCGCTCGGCTACACCGGGCAATAAATGTTCGGGTAATAACCTGCCGACACTCCTCCGGAATAAAGCAAGTGTCCGGAGGGTGCCGCCACGCAGGCAGCGTTATGGCTTCTCTGCAAGGCACGCGAGCATCTGATCGCCGATCCGGTTCTCGCGCGCCTTCAATGTTTCGCCGGCGCCCTGAATGTCGCGCGCGTCCTTGTTCTGGCTGAGCTTGCTCTTGCCGACGAGCCGCGTGATCTCGATCTCGACGCCGACAATCGCTTTGAGCATTGCGTCGATGTATTCGGCCGGCGCGTCACCCATCTTCCACGGCTGCGTTTCGCCTGCCTCATGCGTACGCGTGAGGCGCGCGACGACGCCCCGCACGTACTTCTCATCGTCGCGAATCGTGATGCGCCCATGCGCGTGCACGACGACGTAGTTCCACGTCGGCACCTGTCTGTGCGCTTCGTGCTTGCTCGGATACCAGGTCGGCGAAACATACGCGTCGCCGGCACGGAACACGACCAGCGTTTCGTCGCCATTGGCCACGTCCTGCCAAAGTGGGTTATTGCGCGCCACGTGAGCGTGCAGCACGCCGAACTCGCCTTCGTTAGACGCCAACTCGAACGGAATGTGATTCGCGTCGAGGCCGTTCGCGCCGTGAGTAATCAGCGTGCCGAACGGATTCTGCGCGATGAGCGTGTGCAGCACGTCTTTGCGTGCTTCGTTGAAATGGGCTGGGACGTACATGATTGCTCCGTTGAGTTCGTGCACGCAGTGTGCGCCGAAACGGGTCAATCCTGAAGAGCCAGCTTCCGTCGACTTTATTGGGCCAGAAGCTTGGGCCAGAAACTTGGGCCAAAAGCGGCGGCGCGCGCCGTTACCGACGCGCGCGATGCCGCCCGTGCGTTCGATACAACTTCCGTCAACCGCCATCGGCAGACACGCGTGCCGATTCGCTGATCAATGAGCCGCCGCTATAGACGCTTTCCGTTGCAGGGCTCGCGTGCCGCGCGGCATGTGCGCGGCGCATCGGCTTGAGCACGAATAGCGCGAGCAGCGCGGCCGCGGCCGCCATGCCTGACGCAAGCATGAAGACCGCATGCCAGTTGCCGGTTGCCGCGGTGATCACGCTCGTGAACGGCACCAGCAACGCGGCCGTGCCCTTCGCCGTGTACAACAATCCTGCATTCGTGGCGGCGAATTTCGGGCCGTACGTGTCGCCGCAGGTCGCGGGGAACAGGCTGTAGATTTCGCCCCATGCAAAGAACACGATGCCGGTCAGCACGACGAACGCGACCGGACTCTGGCCGTATTTCGACAGCGCGAGAATGCCGACCGCTTCGATCGCGAACGCAAGAAACATCGTGTTTTCGCGGCCGATGCGATCCGAGATCCAGCCGAAGAACGGGCGCGTCAGACCGTTCAATACGCGGTCGATCGTCAATGCAAACGTCAGCGCCGGCAAGGTCAGGCCGAGCAACGAAACGGGCGAATCGTGCAGGCCGAAGTCTTTCGCAATCGGCCCGAGTTGCGCGGTCGCCATCAGACCGCCTGCGGCCATCATCACGAACATCAGGTACATCACCCAGAATATTGGCGAGCTCACCACTTCGCGCGGCGTCGCGTTATAGACGACGCGCTTGAGGGCGCTCTTCGCCGACGCGAGCAGACTGGCCGGCGGCGCGAGCAGCGCAAGCCCGAGCGCGACTACGATGATTCCCTGGCCGAGACCGAACCACAGGAAAGTCGCTTCATAGCCGCTGCTTTTGATCATGTTCGAAATCGGAATGACGGTCGCCGCCGATCCCGCGCCGAAGCCCGCTGCGGTGATCCCCGCAGCGAGGCCGCGGCGGTTTGGAAACCACTTCAGCGCGTTGCCGACGCAAGTGCCGTAGACCGCGCCCGCGCCCACGCCGCCGATCGCCGCGGCAATGTAAAGCACGGGCAGCGATCCGGCGACCGAGTTGAGCGCCCACGCGATCGCGCACAGCAGGCCGCCTCCGACCACCACCGGACGCGGCCCGTATTTGTCGACGAGATAGCCTTCAACCGGCACGAGCCATGTTTCGGTCACGACGAAGATCGTGAACGCGACCTGGATCGCAGCACGGCCCCATTGGTATTTTTCGTTGATCGGATTGACGAACAAAGTCCAGCCGTACTGCATGTTCGCAATCATCGCCATACAGATGACGCCGAACACGAGTTGCACCCACGGTGACGCTACCCACGACGCTCCCTTCTGGTGATCCGTTTCCATCGCTGTCTCCTTTGACATGCCTTGTCTTGTGATTGCGGACGCCACGCTCCGCGGACAACCGTTGGACGTCTTTAACGCGTCTTGAAGTCGGTGGTCGAATCGATACAGTATGTGATATATCAAGTAAGTCAAGCGAAAGAAACCCGACGTTCTGACGACGTCTTTTGTGATAAGAAAGGAAAACGAAGGAATGCTGCCGACTCATTCGAAAGAGTCAAAAAAAGCCCGCCGGCAAGGCCGGCGGGCTGAGGGCAGGCAGTGAGACAAGGCTGTTCACCGCGTGCCTTGCCTTTATAGTCGAAAGTGAAATGTAATGTTAGTTTTTTGTTTGTAGGGATAGCACCGACGGGTATTTCCTGGTTAGCCGGCGCTCAAACTCATAGCGATTGCGCCGAGAAGGTATCGCATTGGCGAATGTCGCCGCTCGTCATGCCGCGCCTGAGCCACCGTTGCCGCTGCTCGCTCGTGCCGTGCGTGAATGCTTCGGGCACCACGCGTCCTTGCGATTGCCGCTGCAACCGGTCGTCGCCGATCGCGCCGGCAGCATTCAGCCCCTGCTCGAAGTCGCCCGGCTCCATCAGCTTCGCGTTCATCTGCTGTGCGACCGCGGCCCACACGCCCGCAAAACAATCCGCCTGCAATTCGAGGCGCACGGACAGCGCATTGCCCCGCGCTTGCGACATGCGTGCACGCGCGGCCTCGTACTTGTCGGAGATGCCGAGCACCTTCTGGATGTGATGCCCGACTTCGTGCGCGATCACATAGGCTTGTGCGAAGTCGCCGCTTGCGCCGAAGCGGTCGCGCAAGTCGCGATAGAACGACAGGTCGATGTAGACGGTGCTGTCGGGCGGACAGTAGAACGGACCCATCGCCGACTGGCCCGTGCCGCACGCCGTCGGTGTGGCGTCGCTGAACAGCACGAGTTTGGGCGCCGGATAATCCTGGTTGAACTGCGTGCGGAAAATGTGTTGCCACGTGCGTTCCGTGTTGCCGAGCACGCGGCGCACGAAGTGGCTGCCGGCATCGTCGGCGGGGCGCGCGTTGGTCGGTGCGTTCGCCTGCGGCGCATTGCCTTGCAGCACTTGCGCGCCGTTGATGATCGTCAGCGGATTAATGCCGAAGAAATACGACGCGGCCAGCGCGATGACGATCGTTCCAATGCCTATGCCGCCGCCTACCCGCATACCGCCGCCTCGCCGGTCTTCGACGTTCTGGCTTTCCACTTCATCATCAAGGCGCATGGCGTTTCTCCGTGTTCTCTAGCGACAGGCTGTGACGCATTGCGGTCTACTGCCGCAATGGAGCAGTAAGCATACCTGCGTCGCGTGCCGGTATGCATGGGGCGCGTGTGCCGACGCTGATCTGCGCTCACTTCCAGGCAAAAAAATGGCCTCCCGCCAGAGTGCAGCGGGAGGCCAGATTCGCAGTATAGATGCGAGGAACTCGCCGTATCAGCTATCGACGTGGCTCGACGTGAAAGCGGTGAACGCACCATACGGCGGATTCAACGCGGTCCCGTTCGTCATAATGCCGAACGTGTTGTTGCCGCTATCGAGCACGTAGTACATCACGGTCTGAATGTTGTGCGTCTTGCGTGCCGCGTAGAACGAACCCAGTTGCGAAGTGATGTAACTCGCGCGGTACGACTGCGCCTGTTCGGGGCCCGTATTCCACTCGGTGATGAAGAACGGCACGCCGTACCTCGCCTTGCAGTAGGTAGGCAGATCGAAGCCGGGACCGGCGCCATCGGTGCCGATGTTGAAGATGTCGCCGTAGACCTCGTAGTTGTGCCACGTCGTGATGTCCCAGCGCACCTTCGGATAGCCGAAGCTGCCGTCCGGTTGCGTGCCGTCCCACAACGCATCCGACGCACCGACATCCGCAACGCAGAAGTTGACGCCGCACTTGGCGCCCGGCTGAGCCGCCTTCACGCCGTCGATCATGCCGCGCATTGCGCCACGCATGACCGGCCAGTTCGCGTTGTTGAAGTCGAGTGCCTTGGTCCCTGCGTTCGTCGAATCGATGATGATGGCCCGGTCACGGGTCAATTCGTTGCCGCATTCATAGAACGTCACGCCGTATTGCTTGAGCGTATTGGCGACCGTGAAGGCGGGTCCATAAGTGGCGTTGTAGGCGGCGGATTCGCCGGCCAGAAGCTTGCCGCTGCTGTCGCGAAGACCGAGGTCGAGCAAGACGAGCAGCGTCATGCCGGCCGACTGGAACGCCTGCGCGAGCTTGACCACGGCATTCAGTTGAGCCGGGTCCGCCGTGCAGCCGACGCGGTAGCTGGTACAACCCAGGCCCTTCAGGATCGACACGACCTGCGCGGGCGTGTACGTGTAATCGAAGTGACCGTTCATGCCGAAGAAGCTGCCTGCGCTCGCCGCGATGGGAGTGCGCGGATCGCTGCAAGCGAGCCATTCAGCGGCGACTTCGGCATTGGCGTAGAACTGTCCGCTCGTATTGCGGTGATAGATCTTGCCGCCGTACCAGAGCACGAGCGACACGTTGTAGTTGTTGCCCACCACCTTGCCGTTTTTCGAAATCACGCCATTGGTGAGCGTCCAGACTGCGCCGGTCTTGTCGATGATGCGTGAGGCCGACGGCATGGTCGTGCCATCCGGCGACGTGGTGCCGAGCCGCGGATCGCTCGAGGACTGCCATGCCGATCCGGTCCACTGATAGAACTGACCGCTGGTGTTCTGGTGATAGATCGCGCCGCTGACCCACAGCACGAGCGAGACGTTGTAGTTGATCCCGGCTTTCGCGCCGTTGCGATAAACCACACCGCCCGAAATAGTCCAGGTAGCGCCCGCGCCATCGATCAGAGACGCGGCCGGCGGCATTGCCGAGCCGTCTGCAGATGCGCTCTTTGCAGTCGCGCTTGTCTTCTGCGCGCTGGCGCCAGAAGTAGTTGCGCTTGCATCTTCCGCGCCGCTGCCACCGCAGGCGCTCAAAATCACGCTTCCGCCGAGTGCGCCCAGCGCACCAATAAATTGCCGTCGTTTCAACATTATGAGTTATTCCACTATCGAGAAGATCCCCGAATAAAGACAAGTTGTGTTCTTATATTGGTTAATTGCTTATTACGAAACTCGAAACGTTATTTTTATTGGCACTACTGATCGTCCAGGAAATCCGCGTGCTTTTAAGGCGTCTTGCTGGTTGTTTTATCGAACTGGTTAAAGCCGCCGGAATAAACCTTGATTCAGCGCGCACGGGCAGGAACGCTCGTGCACGAACGCGTGCGCCAACGGGTTCAATCAACAGAGGAAATCAACCGACGTCACCGTGCGCGGCCCACGACATCCAGGGACGCTCACGCAAACGTTTGTCCGGGAATCGTGCGGACCGCGTAAATTTTGCGGACTGCTATTGCGAACGGGGTAGATCTTACCCGGAACCGCATCGGCTCAAAATGAAAAATAGCCGTATTCCGCCAGAAAGCAGGATCGTTTCCGATCAACGCTCGTATCCCAAAAAAATCACGCTTTCGCCTGATGTATGGGGACTGGACGCCCTGCATTATTTGCGCTTTGACCCCAAGAGCAGCAAGTCGTTTTTTCCGCTTTCGTCGCGTGCCGATTTTTGGAGCGGCGGCGGGGCTATCCGGGTGACCCGGGGCGCATGTCTTCGGTCCACACTTTCGGACATCGAATCGGCGGCGCGGGCGCAACTTGGCGCGTTTTCAGGTGATTGCGGCCACACAATGCCGTTTTTTGCATGCTAAGCTCGACTGAACATACTGATTAAATCACTCGATATTCGCTGGAAGCGTTCATAACGACGGGAATTGAAGACGTCGGAATTACGTTCGCGCCTATTGTTCCGCGAGTGCACTCTGACCGGAGATTGTCGAATGTCGCAGATTATTCACGAGGCCAGTAGCGCTCATGGAAGCGATGAAGCGAAACGGCCGCGGCGACGCGTGCTGATGTGTCCTTTTACGAATCCGACCAACCGCTATATAGAGATTCAAAAAGATCTGTACAGGTCGGTCGGCTACGATGTTGCTCCGTTGTCGATCAAGGGCTTGTTAAAGGGCGGCTTTGCCGACCTGTTCAAGCCGGAAAATGTTCTCGTATTTCATTGGCTCGAGTACCGGCCGTTCAGGCGACAGAAGGGCACTGCGCAACTGAGCTTCGGCGGCTCACTGCTTTTCGCTTTCTATTGTTCTCTGATGCTGCTCGGGCGAGCCAAGGTCGTGTACTTCGTGCACGACCAGGCCGTACACGATACGGAGGGATTCAACCGGCGCCTGTCGATGCGCATCATTGCATTCGTGCGCCGTCTTGCGGATTTTCGCGTGGTGCACGCGCCGGACTTTCAGGTGCAGTACCGCGCCCAGTATTTGCCTCATCCGCTGTATTGGGACTCGCCCGGTCATCAGCCGCGTAATGCAAGGCCGGAACGATCGGCGCCGCTCTATACGATGCTCGGCGTGATCCGTCCGTATAAGCAGATCGATGCGGTGCTCGATGTCTGGCCGGCCGATTGCAAGTTGCATATAGCGGGGCACGGCACCGACGCTTACGTCTCCACGCTGAACGAGATCATCGATAGAAAGTCGTTGCGAGACGCGGTGCGCCTTGAATCCCGCTTTCTCACCGACGCCGAGTTTGCGCAAAGCATCGCCGACAGTGACGTGCTGATTCTCCCGCACTCGGCCGACTCGATGCTGGTCAGCGGCGCCTTCTTCGAGGCTATTGGACTAGTACCGGTTCTGATCGCGCGCTCCACACCGTTCATGAAATGGGCAGCAAGAAAGTTCGACAACGTGATTCTCTTTAACGACGCCAGCGAACTGCCTGCAATCCTGCGCTCGGTCAACGAGTCGTGGCAGACGTATGCCAACAATGCGAGTCATCGCAAGGCACTCGACGAGTTCGGCTGGAAAACCTGCTGCCGGCGTTACGGACACTATCTGGAGACCGTCGGCGGACAGGCGGCTGCGGTGGAAAAGCCGGTAACGGAATGAGCTTATGGCGGGCGGTTGCTTGCCCATAACGCATGACAATCCCGACGCCTCCAAGGACTACCGCACATAGCCCGTGAGTCCTTCGACGAGCGCATCGAACGTCGCGCGGCAACGCGGACTGCTGCGCAGATCCTCGTGCATGGTCACCCATGTATCGAGCCGTAGCGCGACGAGCTTCGGCAGCACGCGAACCAGCGACTTGTCGCGACGCGCAAGCGCGACCTGACACACACCGATGCCGGCACCCGCGCGAATCAGTGCGAGCTGCGCGAGGTCGTTGTCCGTGCGAATCGACAGACCCGCGCGCGAATACCCTGGAAAGGCCTTGCTGGCATCCCGCACGAACGCGCTCGGCCTGTCGTAGCCGATGATCGCGTGTTCCCACAGTGCGGCCGCGTTGCGCGGCGTTCCGTGTTTCGCGAGGTAATCGCGCCGCGCATGCAGGCCGAGCTCGATGTTGCCGATGCGCCGGGCGACGAGCTGCGTCTGCTTCGGCCGCATCATGCGCACGGCGACATCGGCCTCGCGCTTGAGCAGATCTTCCACGCGATTGGAGAGCACCAGCTCGACGACGAGTTGCGGATAGCGCTCGCGAAGCGCCGCAATGATGGGCGGCAGCACCTCCGCACCGACGACCTCGCTCGCCGCCACGCGCACCGCGCCTTGCACCTGGGCGGCGTCGTTTTTCGCCGCGCGCTCCAGCGACGCCGCCGTACTCTGCATCGTCTCTGCGTGCGGCCGCAGGGCGAGGGCGATGTCGGTCGGCTGCAAACCCGTCTGTGAGCGCGTGAATAGAGATACTTTCAGCGCGCGTTCGAGCGCTTCGATATGACGGCCCGCCGTGGGCTGCGTGATGCCGAGTGAGCGCGCGGCGCCCGACAATGAGCCTTCTTGCAGCACTGCAAGCAGCGTGCGATACAGTTCCCAACCAATGTTGTCAGCCATGCAATTTTGTATATCGGGTCAACGGAGTTCGCTAGTTTTATTGTGCCAGTAAAAGTCGGAGAATGGCTTCATCGAAATATGAATGGAGCAACTGACGTGGCACATGAAACGGTACTCGTACTTGGCGCAACGGGCGGCATCGGCGGGGAACTTGCGCGGCAACTGCTTGCAGCAGGCTGGCATGTGCGGGCGATGCAGCGGTCGTCGAGTGCGTCGAGTGCATTAAGACCGCGCACGGACGGCATCGAATGGGTGGAGGGCGACGCGATGAATCATGCGGACGTGCTGCGCGCGGCGCAAGGCGCGTCGGTCATCGTGCATGCGGTCAATCCACCGGGCTACAGGCGCTGGGAACAGCTTGTTCTGCCGATGCTGGATAACACCATCGTGGCCGCGAAAGCGGTAGGCGCAACGATCGTGCTGCCGGGCACGGTGTACAACTATGGGCCGGACGCGTTTGCGCTGCTCGATGAAGATGCGCCTCAGCATCCGGTGACAAAGAAAGGCGCAATTCGCGTGCAAATGGAGGCTCGGCTGCAACGCGCGACCACAGAAGGGTTGCGCGCGTTGATTGTGCGAGCGGGTGATTTCTTCGGCCCGCGAGCGCGCAATAACTGGTTTTCGCAGGGTCTCGTCAAACCGGGAAAGCCCGTCGCAAAGGTCAGTTATCCGGGCGCGCGCGGCGTCGGCCATCAGTGGTCTTATTTGCCTGACGTAGCGCATACGATGCTCGAGCTGCTTGCGCGGCGCGACACGCTGGAGCCTTTCGCGCGCTTTCATATGGGTGGCCACTGGGACGAGGACGGTACTCAACTCGTGGCGGCCATTCGCAGAGTCGTGGCGCGGCGCACGGGGCGAGAACCGGGCGTCGGCGGATTTCCGTGGGCGCTCGTCAAGCTCGCGTCACCGTTTAATGCGACGTTTCGCGAATTGGGCGAGATGCGCTATTTGTGGCAAACGCCTGTCCGGATGCGAAACACCCGATTGATCGCTGCGTTAGGGCACGAGCCGAATACGCCAATCGACGAGGCAGTGGAAGCGACGCTTGCGGGTTTGGGCTGCATTAGCTAATAGCACGAACCAGCGGTACTACTTGTCGCGCATTCCAATCTGAATAAGCAGGCTGTCAGAACCAGCCACTACTTTTCCAGCGACTGGAGAAGCCTCGCCAGGTTCTGCGGTTGCACGCGGATGATCCCGCCGCGCGGACTGTCTATGTCGGCAATCAGGGCGAGTGACAATGAGATCGTCACGGGCAGAATAGTCATGAGCAGTGCAGTACGGCGCTTCCCTTTGGCGCCATAACCCTGAACCGCACATCCGAAAACTGCGATCACGATCATCAAAACCCATGCGCCGAGCGGAATATGATTGATTCTTGCGGCCTCTGAATAGTCCTGCGAATTGAGCACGTCATTCATGCCCGCAACGACGAGCGCCCCGATGGGCGTGGGCTGACTTTTTCCAACGTGGGTTGCCTGCAGCCACAATTTCGACTGTAGCGCTGCGAGTTCACCGTCGAGTTGTTTGCGCTCGGCGTGATCGCGGGTCCGAAACTCTGTCAGCCTCAAGCGGGTGTATTGGATCAATGCGGCCTTCATCTCGTCGCGGATGTTTGGCTCCGTCAAATCGGCCCTTGCGAATTCCGTACCGATTGCGTTTGCCTCTGCCTCTTCAAGGACTTTTCGCTGGTCATAGCGGTTCACCGCCATGGAAATACTGAAACCGATCAATAAAGCCAACAACGTGAGCGTGGCGCCCTGGACAGCGCTGAAATCGTCGCGTTCGTCTTCATGCAATGGAGATAGACGGCGCAAGACAAACACCCCGAATGCAACTGCCGCAATGAATAAAACGAAGAGAACCAGAAACAAAATCGCCGGATGATCGACGAATGCTGCCATTGGATATCTCCTATTGAGAAGGCTGTTTAGCACGCACGTTCTTTCGATCTTAGATCACATCGCGGGCTATCGCTAATAAAAGAGCGTGTCGGCGCGCAATACTTTGCGCGAATATGCTGAGCGATTCGGGCAGCGTGTGGCGAGAACCGAAAGAGCTATGAACGGAATTCACATCCGCCACTATTGTCGGCTTCAGGAGCCTGGATCTCATTCCCCTCGTGCTTAACATCGGTGCCGGCTATCCGGTAGTTCACCGTGCGGGAATGCTCCTGGCAAGCAACCTTCAGCACACGGGCGCAAAACTAGTCGCAGAACGCGATGTTCTTTAACGTGAACGTGAACCGCCATATGCTCTGTCGCACATAACTCATAGTCGGCGCATGACACACTGTAGGCAAAATTGGACGATTCGGAAAAAACACGACGTATCTATCCTGCGACAACCTTGTGTGAGGAATCATGGAAAGTCCGCCCGATCAAATTCTGGACTCCAGATTGAAGCAGGTGACCGATGAAAGCCTCGACGCATTGAGCCGTGAGATGGACGCGGTCGGCATAAGCGCACTTCACGATGTCCTTTCACCCGTTGAACTTGCAATGGCGAGCGATTATGTCCAGCGCGAACTGGACAAGCATCAGCGCCAGCATTTCATCTATGCCGGCCATCCCTGGCTCGACGCCTCGCCGCTCGCGGCATTCGGTGATTCGCCCGACCTGCGCCGAATACTCGCCGGACTGTACCGGCGCGGCACCGGGCGAGCCGTGCCCGACATCGATATCGTCTCCGCGCTTCGGGTGCTGTCGGGTGATCTCGGACTCAAGGCATCAAACCTGTTCCACTACGACACCTACGTCGTCACCGCGCTCTTGCCGCTGATCATTCCAAACGGCCCGAACGAGCCGCGCGGCGACCTCGTGATGTATCCGAACCTGCGCAAGATCCGCTCTTCATCGGTGATCAACCTGGTCGAGAAAGCCGTAGTGCAAAACTCGCTGGTGCGCCGGGTACTTGCAGCCGAAAGCGTGCAGCGCGCGCTCGGCGCACGCGTCGTACCGCTCGAGCCAGGCAACATGTATTTTTTCTGGGGAATGCGATCGCTCCACGCGAATCAGGCTTGTCTGCCGCATAGCATCAGGTCGACGGTCCTGTTTCACTTTGCTAACCCGCATTCAGGCGGCGCACTGGATAAGCTGCGTGAGTGGGCTCATCACAGGAATTCCGCGCCGTCCGACCGTGTCGGACGTCCGGTTCGCGAAGTTCGAAATGGCTCCGGCGATTAAAAGCCTAAAGGCAGGATGAGTCCTGACTCACGACCGAGAGTTCCTCTTTTTCTAAACACTCACCCAATACCCATACCGCGGTCGACACGACAGTTGGCCGGGGTTCTCCTCGGGCGCTAATAGCCGCCGCACGCCATCGACTTTCCCTGCGATCCCCCGATCTGTAGGCCCGCTGCGTCGACCGTCGCACTTGCTGGCGCTACCAGAGACCACCGCGTTCACGTCCATCAAACCGATGACGCTTTTTCCGCGGCGAAAAAGCTTGCATTTTTCGTGGGAAAAACTACCTTCAGTAAAACAAAATAATTCTTTCGCTCGGCACCGGAGGAGACCCATGCCGGCTACTCGTACGATGATTGCGCGTCGGGCTGGCGTCAGCGTGGCTACGGTCGATCGTGTCCTGCGCGACGATCAGGCTGTGCGTCCGGAAACGGCCGAACGCGTGCATCTTGCACTCGCGAATCTGCGTGACGAGCGGGCGAGCCGTGGCCGGCCGGCAAAGGTCAACTCGTTCCGGGTCGCGTTCGTGCTGCCGCAAGTGAACTCCCGCTTCCTCGATCACGTCGAGCGCGATATTGCGCTGTCGGCCAGCTTCTTTCGCGAGCACCGCATCATCCCCTCGTTTTACCGCTGCGATTTTTCCAGCCAACGCGAGACCGCGGCGTTCGCCGCCGAAGTGATCGACTACGACGCGCTCGTGCTCGCGCCTCTGGACTATCCGTGGGTTGAGCGTTTCATCGAAGAGATGAGCGACGCTCAGGTGCCGGTCGTCACCGTGTTCTCCGATTTGCCTGCGAGCCGGCGCGCCGCGTATGTGGGTGTCGACAACCGGATTGCCGGACGCACGGCAGGACTACTGATGGGGCGCTTCCTTTGCGCGAAGCTCGGCACGGTAGCCGTGCTATCGGGATCGTCGCGTCTGCATGACCAGGTGGAACGCCGCACCGGCTTTTCGCAAGTGCTGGAGGAGGACTTCCGCAACCTGCGCTGGATCGCCGAACCGGACTTCGCCGAAGACGACGATGGTGCCGGCCTCGCGGTACAGGGCCTACGTGCGCGCCATGCAGATCTGGTCGGCGTGTATGTGACGGGCGGCGGCATCTCCGGCATTGCAGCGGCATTGCAGGAGTCCGGCGACAAGGCTCACCTCGTCCTGATTGGCCACGAATGCACTGCGGAGACGCGCACCCAACTCTCGGAACGCGCGATCGACGTGATACTCGGTCAGGACGTGCGCGGCATTGTTCATTGGGCGGGGCTCGCCGCGATTAATTTTCTTAACGACGTTCGGGGAGCGCTTGCCATCCCCACGCCGGAAACCCGGATTTATCTTCGTGAGAATGCGCATGCCTGACGCTCGCGACACGCGGATCGACTTCTGATCTGCCAGAGCCGAAATGCGGTGCCCGGCGCATGGGCGCTGAATGTCATGAGGTTGGAGACGCGAGAAAGACAAGGAGAAGAGACATGGTACGTCTAACGTCAGCGAGGGTAGTGGCGGCAACCCTCATATCGCTGGGGCTCGGCACTGCAACGGGCGCGCAGGCACAGGACAAGCAGTTGACACTCTGCTGGGCGGCATGGGATCCCGCCAATGCACTGGTCGAATTGTCGAAGGATTTCACGACGAAGACCGGCATCAAGATGAAGTTCGAGTTCGTACCGTGGACCAGTTACGCTGACCGCTTCATCAATGAACTCAATTCGCACGGCAAGCTGTGCGATCTCATCATTGGCGACAGTCAGTGGATTGGCGGCGCGGCGGTCAATGGACATTACGTGAAGCTCAACGACTTCTTCACGAAGAACAAGATTTCCATGAACGACTTCGTGCCTGCAACGGTGGTGGGATATTCGGAGTGGCCAAAGAATACGCCGAACTATTGGGCTTTACCTGCGATGGCTGACGCGGTCGGATGGACGTACCGCAAGGACTGGTTTGCGCGCCCGGAACTTCGCGCGGAATTCAAGCAGAAGTACAACCGTGAGCTTGCGCCGCCCACTACGCTCGAGGAACTCAAGCAGACTGCGCAATTCTTCCAGGGTCGAAAGATCGACGGCAAGACGGTCTATGGCGTGTATATCTTCACGGAGCGCGGCTCCGAGGGAATCACGATGGGCGCGACCAATGCCTTATACAACTTCGGCTTCGAGTATCAGGATCCCAAGAAGCCCTATCACCTCGACGGCTTCGTGAACTCGCCAGGCGCGGTGAAGGGGCTCGAGTACTACAAGGCGCTCTATAAGTGCTGCACGGCGCCAGGCATGACCAACGCCTACATGCAGGAGGGGCTCGACGCGTTCAAGTCGGGTCAGGTGGCAATGCAGATGAACTGGTTTGCGTTCTTCCCAGGGCTTTATAAAGACCCGAATGTCGGTGGCGAGAAGATCGGCTTCTTCGTGAATCCGCGTGAGACGAAGCAATACACTCAGTTGGGCGGGCAGGGCATCTCGGTCGTCTCGTACTCGGACCATAAAGAAGACGCGCTCGAATATATCAAGTGGTTCGCGCAACCCGACGTGCAGAAGAAATGGTGGCAACTGGGTGGCTATTCGGCAGCTAAATCAGTGGTGGACGCACCGGACTTTCCGAATAGCGCGCCGTTCGCACCCGCGTTCCTGAAGTCGATGGCGATCGTCAAAGACTTCTGGGCAGAGCCGGCTTATGCGGAGCTGTTGCTCGACATGCAAAAGCGTGTGCACGATTACGTCGTGGCCGATAAAGGCACGGCCAAAGATGCGCTGGATCTGCTGGTGAAAGACTGGACCAAGGTCTTCAAGCAAGAAGGAAAGTAGTTTTTAGCTGGGCTTGACTGGACCGGCGGCGGCCGAACGGCCTGTCTCCGGTCCGCTTAAAGGAGCCAGGCATGTTGGCAGATAAGCCTTTTTCTCCCACGAGTCTCGAAGCGGGAGCGTCGACGCGCATAGCGAAGCGGTTAAGCGGACTGTCGGATCGGACCATCGCGTGGCTCTTCATCCTCCCGACCATTCTGCTGCTTCTCGCGATCAACATCTTTCCGTTGATCTGGGCGCTTCGCCTGTCGTTCACCAACTTCAAGTCGAACATGCCGAGCGTGCCGGCGCGTTTTGTCGGCATCGACAATTATGTCGACATCCTGACCGACGAAGATATCTGGTACGCGATGCAGGTGACCGCGCGTTTCGTGTTCTGGTCGGTCGGGCTGGAGGTGCTGCTGGGATTCGGGCTTGCCTTGCTGATCAACCGGCAGTTCCGCGGACATAGCTTCTGGACCACGCTCATCCTGCTGCCGATGATGCTTTCGCCTGCTGTAGTGGGCAACTTCTGGACGTTCCTGCTGCAACCGCAGACGGGGCTTTTCAACGATATCGTCAGCTTCTTCACCGGCATCGCGCCGGCGTCGTTCCAGATGATCGGCGACGTAGCGCTCGCGCCCTGGACCATTGTGATGGTCGATACGTGGATGTGGACGCCGTACGTCATGCTCATCTGCCTCGCGGGCCTGCGCTCGATTCCCGACTATATCTACGAAGCCGCGGAAGTGGACCGCGCGACGCCGTGGCGTCAGTTCTGGTCGATCACGTTGCCTATGACCATGCCGTTCCTGATGCTCGCGGTACTGTTTCGCGGCATCGAAAACTTCAAGATGTTCGATATGGTCAACCTGCTGACATCGGGCGGCCCGGGCTCGGTCACCGAAACGGTATCGATCACGCTCAAGCGCGCCGCCTTCGAAAAGTGGCAGACAGGTTATTCGTCCGCGCTCGCGATCATTCTGTTCGTGACGGTATTCGGTGCGGCGAATATTTACGTGAAGGCACTTAACCGGATCAAACAGCGATGAGACCGACTGCGACACAACATTCCGTGGTGGCGTCATCTCCGCGCGCCAGGCGCTTCGCGGCTGCGGTCGTTATCACATATGCGCTGATAGCTACGTTACCGATGGTCTGGATCTTCCTGACGAGCTTCAAGACGCAGGAAGATGCGATAGCGTATCCGCCCGTCGTGCTGTTTCAGCCTTCCATGGAAGGCTATGTGAACCTGCTTACGATCCGGTCGCGGCAGACACCCGAGTTCATTGCGAGCCTGCCGCCTGCGCGGACCTGGTATGAGCGTGAGGTGCGCAAGCGCAACATGGTGATCGCCGGACCTTCGAAGGTTGTGCCGCGCTTCATGAATTCGCTTGTCATTGGATTTGGCTCGACGTTTCTCGCGGTATTTCTCGGCACGCTCGCGGCATACGCGTTTTCGCGCTTCAAGGTGCCGCTGTCCGACGATCTGCTGTTCTTCATTCTTTCCACACGGATGATGCCGCCCATTGCCGTCGCCATTCCGATCTACCTGATGTATCGCGCGCTCGGTTTGAGCGACAGCTATGTCGGCATGATTGTGCTGTATACGGCGGTGAATGTCTCGCTGGCGGTGTGGCTGCTTAAAGGTTTCATGGACGAGATCCCGCGCGAGTATGAAGAAGCCGCGCTAGTGGATGGCTACACGCGTTTGCAGGCCTTCGTGAAAGTGGTGTTGCCGCAAGCGACGACGGGCATTGCCGCTACAGCGATCTTCTGCCTGATCTTTGCATGGAACGAATACGCATTTGCTTCGCTGCTGACAAGCGGCGATGCGCAGACCATGCCGCCATTCATTCCATTCATCATCGGAGAAGGCGGTCAGGACTGGCCGGCCGTTGCGGCTGCAACGACATTATTCGTGCTGCCGATTCTCTTTTTCACCGTTCTGCTGCGCAAACATCTGTTACGCGGCATCACCTTCGGAGCCGTGCGCAAATGAAACGCGAAGACATTGCTCCGCATCGCTGGCTGTTACGTCGCAGGTACAGCGAGGGCGCATCGACGGTACTGATCGGCTTGGGCGCGGCGATGCTCGTGCAGCCGTTTTCGCTGGCGCTCTTCACCTGGTCGTTTCCGGTGCTTCTGGTGGGCGCGCTCGCGTTCGTCGTCACCAGCCATTTTCCAGACTGAATCATGTCCACGATCGTTCTCGCTCATCTTCAGAAGCGCTTCGACGATTTTGTCGCGGTGCGCGACACCAGCCTGACCATCGGCGCCGGACGCTTCGTCGTGCTGCTCGGACCGTCAGGCTGCGGCAAGACCACAACGCTGCGAATGATCGCGGGGCTCGAGCTGCCGACTTCCGGACAGATCCTGATCGACGGTGAGGATGTCACTGCGTTGCGCGCCCGGCAACGCGACATTGCTTTCGTGTTCCAGATGTTTGCGCTGTATCCACACATGACGGTGCGCAATAACATCGCGTTTCCGCTGAAGAACGAACACGTGTCACGCAGCGAGATTGCCGCGCGGGTCGATGCAGCGGCGCATATGCTGCGCATCGAGAACATTCTCGATCGTAAGACCGGTGGCCTGTCCGGTGGCGACCGGCAACGCGTCGCGCTCGGCCGCGCAATCGTGCGGCAACCGAAAGCATTCCTGATGGACGAACCGCTCGGCACGCTCGATGCGGACTTTCGTGAACTGATGTGCCTGGAACTACGCAAACTGCACAACGCGCTTGCTGCCACCACGGTCTACGTCACACACGATCAGAGTGAGGCGATGGCCATGGCGGACGATATCGTCGTGATGAATCAGGGCGAAGTGTTGCAGGCGGGCTCGCCCCATGAGATCTATCACTTCCCCGCGACCGTGTTCGTCGGCAACTTCATCGGCAGTCCGCCCATGAATTTCTTGCCCGTCGACGAAGCGGTGACCGCAGGTCAGGAGCAGGTGAGTCTGCATGGCGCGCCGGTTTGCGTGCCGCGTTGCGATGCCGCTGCCGCACGCGTATTGCTGGGAATCAGACCGGAGCACGTCGTGATCGACGAGCACGGGCCGCTGCGCGGTCGGGTGATCGCCGACGAATACCTCGGCTCGCATCAGGTATTGGCGGTTGAAACGGCGCTCGGCGTCGTGCGCGTGCGCGTCAGCAAAGACGATGGCGTTGCCGCGGGCACGAGCGTCGGTCTGTCGTTTCGGAAAGAACGCACGCTGCTTTATGACGCCACTACTGAGCGCCTGCTGCCGGGCGCTGCTTCCACGCTTTCTGTCAACGGAGTCGGTCATGGCTGAAGTCCAGCTACGCAATGTATCGAAGCGCTTCGGCAACATCGTTGCGGTGGACGACCTGTCGATCGACGTGAAAGACGGCGAATTCGTCGTGCTGCTCGGACCGAGCGGCGCGGGCAAAACCACTACGCTGCGCCTCATTGCAGGACTGGAAGGTCCCGATGCCGGCGACGTGCTGATCGACGGCGCGCTCGCCACCGGCGTGCATCCTTCCGATCGCGATGTCGCGTTTATCTTTCAGCAATACTCGTTGTATCCGCATCTGAGTGTGTTTGGCAATCTCGCGTTTCCGCTGCGTTCGCCCCGTCGTCGCAGCAGCGAGGAACAGGTCCGCGCGCGGGTGCATGCGGTCGCGCAGATGCTGCACATGGAGGCGAAGCTCGACAACATGGCAACGCATTTGTCGGGCGGCGAAATGCAGCGCGTTGCGATTGGGCGTGCGCTCGTGCGCGAGCCGAAAGTCTTTCTGATGGACGAACCGCTGTCATCGCTCGATGCAAAACTGCGTGAGGAATTGCGTATCGAGTTGAAACGGCTGCATCGTAAGATTGGCGCGACGATTCTCTATGTCACGCATGATCAGGTGGAAGCCACCACACTGGCCGACCGCATCGGCATTCTTGAACACGGCCGTCTGGTGCAGCTCGGCACACCGCGCGAGGTCTACGGTAATCCGGTTTCATTGAGCGCGGCGCAGCGGCTCGGCTCGCCGCCGATCAACCTGTTGCCGCCAACGCTGTTCGATTCGGCAGCGGTGCCGACCGGTACGGCAACCGTGGCGATTCGTCCTGAAGACGTGCTGCTGCACGAGGGCAACGCGCGCGATGCACCCGGCGCCCATCCTGCACGCGACGCACTCGACCTGAAGGTGCTCGAGTACTCGCCGCTGCGTCATCTGTTGATTCTGGAGCATGCAGGAACCGTGGTTGTGGCGACCACGATGGTCGAACGCAATTTCAGCCCGGGGCAGTCCGTGGGCGTGTCGCTGCCCGCACGCAGCCTCTTATATTTCCGTGCAGACGGCAGGAGGATCCCGACATGAACGGCAAAACGGTCATGGAGTGTATCGACGCCGCGTATGCAGCGCTCAAGGAACACACGGACGAAATAGCCGTGCTCGACCAGCAGATCGGCGATGGCGATCACATCTTCAATCTGCTGCGCGGCATGGAGGCGTTGCTTGCCTTGCGTGCGGACATCGAAGGGAAAACGTTTGGGGCCGCGTTGGAACTCGCGGCGAACAAGGTGCTGTCGACGGTCGGCGGATCATCCGGGCCGCTGTTCTTTTCGTTGCTGCACGGGATGGCGAAAGCATCGGCGAACACTCCGCTGGATGTTGCGGGCACCGCCCTCATGTTTGCGGCGGGCGTCGAAGCGGTCGCGCAGCGGGGTAAGACGGGCGCAGGCAGCAAGACGATGATGGACGTGCTGATTCCCGTTGCCGAGCGCTTTAAAGAGCTTGCGGCCGTCGAATCACTTACGTTGCGAAAAGCGGTGCTGGATGAATTGCCGCAGGTGGCCGAGCAGAACATGCTCGCCACCCGCGATATGCTCGCGACCAAAGGGCGGGCATCGTTTCTGGGCGAACGCTCGCGCGGTCATATCGACCCTGGTGCGCGTTCCAGTCAGATCATGATTACAGCCGTATGCGCGCATCTGGCGCGCAACCCGGTGTGAAAGGAGGCCAGACCGTGAAAAAATTCATCAACCACGTCGACGATTTCCTCGCCGAAAGTCTGGCGGGGTTTGCATCCGCGCATAGCGACCTGGTCGTACTCAACAACGAGCCTGTGTACGTGCGACGCAAGACGCTCAAACCAGGCAAAGTGGCATTGATATCGGGTGGCGGTTCTGGGCATGAGCCGTTGCACTCCGGTTTTGTGGGCTATGGAATGCTCGACGCAGCCTGCCCCGGCCAGGTCTTCACATCTCCTACGCCGGATCAGATGATGGCCGCTGCCGATGCTGTCGACACCGGTGCGGGTGTGCTATTCATCGTGAAGAATTATTCCGGTGACCTGATGAATTTCGAAATGGCATCGGAGATGTCGGAGATCCCGAACGCGATGGTGCTGATCAACGATGATGTGGCAGTCGAAAACTCCAGTTACACCACCGGGCGGCGTGGTGTGGCTGGCGCAGTGATCGTTGAGAAGCTGGTGGGCAGCATGGCCGAAAGCGGCGCCGACCTTGAACAGTGCAAGGCGTTCGGTGACCGGATCAACAAGCGCACCGCTTCGATGGGTGTTGCGTTCAGCAGTTGCACCGTGCCGGCCGCGGGAACGCTGACGTTCAAGATCGGCGATGACGAAATCGAAGTGGGTGTGGGCATTCACGGCGAGCCGGGCCGGCGCCGCGCAAAGTTCGCAGGCGCCGATGCGATTGCGGGAGAACTGCTCAAAGCGATCGTCGATGACCTCGCGCCTCAACCCGGCGCTGAATTGCTGGTGCTCATCAACGGCCTCGGCGGAACACCGCTTGGCGAGCTTTACCTGCTCTTTAACTCGACGCGTGCATGGCTTGAGCAACGCGACCTGAAGGTTGGCCGGGCCCAGGTGGGTGCGCTGACGACTTCGCTCGAGATGGCGGGCGCGTCGATTACGTTATGTATGCTGGACGAGGAAATGACACGCCACTGGGACAGCCCGGTTCATACGCCGTCGTTGCGTTGGGGGATGTAGGGCACGCTGAGTGCGAGAATGGTTTCGGTGCGGCTTTCCTTCTCGACGTAGCTACATCAAGCCGCCCGGCCTGCGCAGAAACTCGCCGAGAAAGTCGACAAAGGCCCTGAGCCTGACCGAGAGCTGATTGCGCTCCAGATAGATCGCGTGAATATTGGCATCCGGTAGCGCCCAGTCGTCCAGCAGCGTCACGAGTTCGCCGCGCGCCAGATGCCGTTCCACTTCCCACTGCGAACGCACGACAATCCCGCGGCCTTCGAGCGCCCAATGCAGGACGACACCGCCGTCGTTGCTGGATAGGGCGCCGTCGACCTTGACCGTTTCCGAGCGTTTGCCGCGCGAAAAATGCCACGTGCCGTAGGCCGATTCGTTCTCGCGCAAGACGATGCAGGCGTGCCGCGTCAGATCGTGCGGCACGGACGGTCGGCCATGCCGCGCCACATAGCCGGGCGATGCGCACACCATGCGCCGGTTTTCGAGCAGGAGCCGCGCGTTGATGCGCGCATCCGGCACTTCGCCGAAGCGAATGCCGAGATCGAAACCTTCGTCCTGAAGACTCATCGGACGGTCCGTCAGATGCAGCAGGATTTTTATCGCGGGATAACGCGTGACGAATTCCGATACCGCCGGCGCGATGCGGGCCCGCCCAAATCCAAACGAAGCGTTCACGCGCAGCAGGCCGGTAGGCTCGCCCCGGCTCTGCATCACGAGATGCTCCAGTTCCGACAACTCGTCCAGAATGCGCGAGCCGTTCGCCAGATAAAGCTCGCCTTCGGGCGTGAGGCTCAGCCTCCGCGTCGTGCGATTCATCAGCCGCACGCCGAGGCGCCGTTCCAGTTGCGCCAGCCGTTTGCTGACCGCCGGTGGCGTCACGCCCAACTCGCGCGCGGCCGCCGCCAGATTGCGATGCCGCGCCACGAGCGCGAACAGATTCAGATCCGAAAAACTATCCATCCCGAGCTCCGTTTTGTTCGGTCGATTCGTTCCTGTGGGTTACTACCGGAATGCTTTTCAGGAAACCAAATCGCATGAGTCATCAATTAGACTCGGATTGCGATCAGGAGACAACCATGTTCGAAGGCTTCAGCGACGCATCGGCAACCGTCGATCGCGTGCGCATTCATGCAATTCAGGGCGGGCGCGGTCCCGCGCTTTTGCTCTTGCACGGGCATCCACAAACGCACGCGATCTGGCATAAAGTCGCGCCCGCGCTGGCGGAGCGTTTCACGGTGGTGGCGGCGGACCTGCGCGGTTACGGCGACAGCGGCAAGCCGCCCGGCGACCCGGCTCACGCCAACTATGCGAAGCGGCGCATGGCGCTCGATCAGATCGAACTGATGCGCGGTCTCGGCCACGAGAGCTTCGCGGTGATCGGTCACGATCGCGGCGGGCGGGTCGCGGCGCGCATGGCGCTCGATCATCCGCAAGTCGTGACGCGCCTGGTGACGCTCGATGTCGCGCCCACGCTCGCCATGTACGAACAGACCTCGTTCGATTTCGCGCGCGCCTACTGGCACTGGTTCATGCTGGTGCGCCCCGCGCCGTTTCCTGAGACGCTGATCCGCGCCAACCCCGATCTCTATCTGAAGCAGACCATCGGCGCGCGCAGCGCCGGCCTCGCGCCGTTCACGCCGGCGGCTTACGCGGAATATCTGCGCTGCCTATCCGATCCGGCGACGGCGCACGGCATCTGCGAAGACTATCGCGCGAGCGTGACGATCGACCTTGAACACGATCGCGCGACGCTGGCCTCGCAACAGCGGATTGACTGCCCATTCATGGCGTTGTGGGGCGCGCAGGGTGTGATCGAGCAATGCTTCGATCCGCTTGCCGAGTGGCGGGCGTACGCGCCGGACGTGCAGGGCGAGGCCCTGCCTTGCGGCCACTACATTCCCGAAGAAGCGCCACAGCGGCTGCTCGAGCGCGTGCTGCCTTTTCTCAGCGAGTAAGTTATGTCAGACCAGACCCTCTACCGAAAGCTCGTCGATTCGCACACCGTAGCGCGTATCGACGAACACAACGTGCTGCTGTACGCCGATCTGCATCTGATGAACGAGTACACCAGCCCGCAAGCGTTCAGCGGGCTCGATGCCCGCGGCCGCGCGGTGCGCCGTCCGCGCCAGCAACTCGCGGTCGTAAGCCACATCATTCCGACGCATGCGGAGTCGCCGCGCGTGATTCGCGATGCGGCGTCGCTGTTGCAGGCACAGAACCTGGCGCGTAACTGCAAACGCGCCGGCATACGGCTTCTCGCCGCCGACGATCCGCTGCAAGGCATCGAACATATCGTCGCGCCGGAGCTCGGATTGATTCGTCCGGGCATGGTCGTGCTGTGCGGCGACAGCCATACCACGACATACGGCGCACTCGGTGCGCTCGGCTTCGGCATCGGCACGTCGGAAGTCGAGCACGTTCTGGCGACGCAGACGCTCGTGTACCGGCTCGCAGAGACCATGCGCATCACCATCGACGGCGCGCTTGCCTATGGCACGTCGTCGAAGGATCTCGTTATCTGGATCATCAGCAGGATCGGCGCACAGGGCGCGCGCGGCTACGCGGTGGAATTTGCCGGTTCGACGATCGCATCGCTGTCGGCCGAGGCGCGCATGACCTTGTGCAACATGACCGTCGAAGCCGGTGCGCGGGCCGCGCTAATCGCACCGGACGCGATCACGTTCGACTACGTGCGCGCCCACACGCCGTCGCTCGACGAGGCGGCATGGCAAGCCGCGCTCGCGGACTGGCGCGGCCTGCATTCCGACGCCGACGCGCGTTTCGGCGCCGAGCATCGCTTCGACGCGGGCGACATTGCGCCGTTCGTCACCTGGGGCACGAGCCCCGATCAGGCCGTCGCCATCGATCAGCCGATTCCCGCCGAGGCCGCGCAAGCGACGCCCGAGGCCGCCGCATCGCTGCGCCGCGCGCTGGACTACATGGGACTTGCCGCCGGGCGGCCGATTGCCGGCACGCGCGTCGACCGCGTGTTCATCGGCTCGTGTACCAACGGACGCATCGAAGATTTGCGCATCGTGGCCGGCATCGTGCGCGGCAAGCAGGTTGCGCCCGGCGTGCGCGCGATGGTCGTGCCGGGGTCGGGCAGCGTGCGGCGGGCCGCCGAACAGGAAGGCATCGCGCGGACACTGATCGATGCGGGCTTCGAGTGGCGCGAGCCGGGCTGCTCGATGTGCCTCGCGATGAACGACGACGTGCTAGACGCCGGAGAGCGCTGCGCATCCACCACCAACCGCAATTTCGAAGGCCGTCAGGGACGCGGCGGCCGCACGCATCTGATGAGCCCGGCGATGGCAGCGGCCGCCGCGCTGACCGGCTGCATCACCGACGTCCGCACGCTGGAGGCGCACACATCATGACCCGACTCACGACCATTCGCGGCAGCGCCGCGCCGCTGCCCATCGACAACCTCGACACCGACCAGATCATGCCGAAGCAGTTCCTGCGCATCATCGACAAAGCGGGTCTCGCCGACGGTCTGCTGTACGACCTGCGCTTCGACGAGCGCGGCGCGCCGCGCGACGACTGCGTGTTCAACCAGCGCGCGTACGCGAACGCGACCGTGCTGATCGGCGGTGCGAACTTCGGCTGCGGATCGAGCCGCGAGCATGCGGTGTGGGGCTTGCAGCAATACGGTTTTCAGGCGGTGATTGCGCCGAGCTTCGCGGAGATTTTCTATTCGAACGCGATGAACAACCGCCTGTTGCTCGTGCAACTGGAGCGCGACGCGATCGATGCCCTGACGCGCGAGGCAAGCGAAACGCCTGGCACTCTGTTGTCGATCGATCTCGAACGGCAAACGGTGACATCAGGCTCGGGCAACCGGTTCGATTATGCGATCGGCGCGCGCCACAAGCGCATGGTGATCGAAGGCATGGATACCGTCGATCTGACGCTCGACTCGCTCGCCGCGATCGAAGCCTTCGAACAGCGGCATTTCGCCAGGCATCCCTGGGCGCAGGTGATGTAAGCACCCATCCGCCGCGCGACGCGGCGGCTTTCCTTGTTTCAAACCCGCCGATTCCCCTCCGATCGAAGAAGGGAAGGGCGTCCCTTTGCCTCGAAAACGGAGGAGACACATGAAACGCAAGCCGATCTACCAGATTCTCTATGTTCAGGTGCTCGCGGCCATCGCCGCAGGGGTGCTGCTCGGACATTTCGCGCCGCAAACGGCGGTCGCGCTTAAGCCGCTTGGCGATCTGTTCATCAAGCTCGTGCGCATGATCATCGGCCCGGTGATCTTTTGCACAGTCGTAACCGGCATCGCGGGCATGCAGGACATGAAGAAGGTCGGACGCGTCGGCGGCAAGGCGTTGCTCTATTTCGAAGCCGCATCCACGTTCGCGCTGGCGATCGGCTTGCTTGCCGCGCACGTGCTCGCGCCCGGCGCGGGCTTCAATGTCGATCCGTCCACGCTCGACGCGCGCGCCGTGTCGGGTTATGCGGCGCAGGCGGCGCATGGCGAGGGCATCACCGGATTTATCGCGCATGTGATCCCGGAGACGTTTCTCGGCGCGCTGGTTCAGGGCGATATCCTTCCCGTGCTGCTGATCGCGATGCTGTTCGGCACCGCGCTCGCGCTGATGGGTGCGCCCGCCGCGCCGGTCACGCAACTGGTCGAGACACTTTCGAAAGCGTTCTTTCGCATTGTGCGGATGGTCACCAGTCTTGCGCCGATCGGCGCCTTCGGCGCGATGGCCTTCACGATCGGCCGATACGGCATCGTCTCGCTGGTGCCGATGCTCAAGCTCATCGGCGCTTTTTATCTCACCGCATTTCTGTTCGTGGCGGTCGGGCTCGGCATCGTCGCGCGCTTGTGCGGCTTTAGTCTGTGGCGCTTTCTCGCCTACATCCGCGACGAATTGCTGATCGTGCTCGGCACCTCGACGTCGGAAGCGGCCTTGCCGCAACTGATGGACAAGCTGGAACGGCTGGGCTGCCCGCGCGGCGTCGTCGGGCTCGTCGTGCCGACCGGTTACTCGTTCAACCTCGACGGCACCAACATCTACATGACGCTCGCCGTGCTGTTCCTCGCGCAGGCGACCAACACGCACTTGTCGTTCGCGCAGGAAATCACCTTGCTCCTCGTCACCATGTTGACCTCGAAGGGATCGACCGGCGTAACCGGCGCGGGCTTCATCACGCTCGCCGCGAGCCTGTCGGTCGTGCCGACGGTTCCCGTGAGCGCGATGGTGCTGATCCTCGGCATCGACCGCTTCATGTCCGAATGCCGGGCTTTGACCAATATCGTCGGCAATGGGGTGGCGGCGATCGTGGTGTCGGCGTGGGAAGGCGGACTCGATCGAAAGAAGCTCGAGACGGCGTTAGGCGGTGGAAAGCAGGAGGAAGGCGGTTCGCGGTCAGCGGTGGTCAGAACGACGGCCGCTTTGGATCGCAAACCTGTTATCGACAAATGAGTTGATGTGGTGAGCGCTTCGGGGCGACAAGGGATGGTCGCGTCGAGGTGCGGGTGGCGGGTGGGCGTTGGTGGAGCTTTTGGGTTGGGGCACGTCCGGTCAATCCACGCCAACGCCTGGATCGTGGACACTTTCCGTGTCCGTCTCCGGATAGCGAGTGGTGAGATAAGGGAAGACTACAGTTGCAGATGGAGAAAATCTGATTCGGCAGGGGCAGCAGGGTTCTGCGACACGCTCGTCGAATTGATTGGTAGGTCCGTGACCACTGTCACACGGACAGATGCTTTCGTACTTTGCCTTTGTTTTTCGGGCGGCGTGACGTTTCACGTAGAGGCGGACCACGAACCCTCGTGGCCAGAAGCATTTGACTTCATTGGTCGAAATCACTACTGGCGCCATGAGCTAAACGGCTGACTCGCCGTGTCGAACGTCCGCTCCGAAAAAATACCAGCGGCGCTTGTGGGTCGGTTTGGTTCGTCCGCCGTTGACCCGAATCTGGTGCCGGCGACAAACGAGTACAGTCGGCCAAGAACGGTCCTCCGCACTCTGTTGCTGAACGTCTGTTGACGAGCGACGAACCGCCATTTTGCAAAGCGACGACGACCGATGATTCGGCAGACGGGCCATACGCCCGACGGTGATTTTCATTTAAGCGATCAGGGCCTGGTGTCACCAGAGCAAACAGTGAGATTGTTTTTTTTATGATCGACCCGTATGCGATAGAGGACCTTATCGTATATAGGACGACGAGTTCGCGTCCGTCGCTCATCGACCAGCAACCGGCTCCATGGCGTTCGACTTCCAGCCAGAACAGAATTCATAGCTGCGACTCGATCGGCAGAATGCCGAGAAACCAGATGCCTGCGCGGCGCAGCGCCGATACTTCCGGCTCGGAATCTAATACCGTGACGGTGCCGTCCTCGGCCGTATCGTTCCAGACGATATGGCTCGCGCCGGTCACGTCGGTGCGTAGTTCGAGCCGCCACGCTCCGCGGGTGAGGCTCGACTCCACATGGTCGGTCACCTGCCGGGCGGCACGCTCGCTTTCGCAGTAGATACCTATCTCGGTGTTTAACTCCACCGAACGCGGGTCGAAATTCATCGAGCCGATGAAGACACTTTTGCGGTCGAACACATAGGTTTTCGCGTGCAATGACGCTTTTGACGAGCCCAACACTGACTTGTTCTTGTCGACAGTGCCGCTGGTTGTCGCAACGGGTTTCAGTTCGTACAGTTGCACGCCCGCTTCCAGCAATGGTTTCCGGTAACGCTGATAGCCCGCATGCACCGCGGCGACATCCGTTGCCGCCAGCGAGTTCGTCAGCACCGTCACGTGCACGCCGTGTTGCGTCAGGCCGCTCAACCATGCCACGCCGCGCTTTCCGGGCACGAAATACGGCGAGACGATCAGCAAGTGCTGGGTCGGCTCCAGCTTCAACGCCCTGAACTGCGAGATCAGATGTCCCTCAGCGTCGCTGGGCGTGCGCGTGATTTTAGACGGGTCGTCATAGAGCAGCGTCGCCTTGCCCCATGAAAACTCGGCATCGCGTGACTGGATCACCTGCGTCAGCCGCGCTTTCGCCTGCCGCACATACGCACCGTTTTCGTTGGACGCAAGCCAGGCATCCAGCTTCGCGCGGCCAGCCGCTAGCGCCGATGGATCGGCCTGACGGCCGAGGAGGTTCTCGATCGGATACGACGCGTCCGAATTCCAGTACTCGTCGAACGCCGTCGAAACATTCCGTACGATGGGCCCGTGCACCAGCACGTCGAGATCGCCAAACGCGACGGTGCTCGACGCGCCGAAGTATTCGTCGCCGATGTTGCGCCCGCCGAGAATTGCGCCCTGGTTGTCGGCGATCAACGCCTTGTTATGCATACGCCGGTTGACGCGAGCAAACTCGGTGGCCGTGCCGAGCGTCTTGAACCGGCGGTTTGCGACAGGATTGAAGAGCCGGATCTCAATGTTCGGATGCGAACTGAGCACCAGCAGCATCTGGTCGTCCGCATTCGTGCCCAGATCGTCGAGCAGGACGCGCACGCGCACACCGCGGTCTGCCGCTCTCAGCAAGGCCGCGGCGAGTTCACGGCCGGTCAGGTCGGCGTGCCAGATGTAATACTGCAGGTCGAGCGAGCGGTCAGCATATTCCATCAACACAACGCGCGCGACGAGCGCGTCGACGGAGTCGGGCAGCAGGTGAAACGCGCTTTCTCCCGGATGCTGCTGGTCTCGCGGTGTGAACGCTGCGCCGAGGCGCGTGGCCTGCGTATCGGTGAGCGCGTGGGTGGGCACGCGGCCGGCTTGCGGTGGAAGGCTTGCGCACGAAGTCAGCAGGACGACGACGATCGCCGCAACAAGACTTCGTAGGTTCATCATGCCGCTCTCCGCAGGTTCGAAGATGGACCAGACAAGCGAGCGACGCCAGCGGTTTCAAGTCGCGCGCTGTGACGCGCCACTGACTGGGGCGATACATTGCACCGTGCTCGCGGCCCCGGACGACCTTGGCAACGCTGCCAGCCGCCTGACGACCATCGACAGAACGGCTGACCTCAAGCGCACGGCATCCAAGCCGCCGCGGCGCAGATCGTCGTAGTCACCGCAGGATCAAAAGGCCGTATAGGCGTGAATGGGGGCGACGCCGTGGTCCCCGATTCACGCGAGCCCTTCGCGACCGCGAGACACGGTATCGAGTGCTGCTTCGAGCGGAACCGCTTGCATTTGTCGTGCATCGTGGGCGGACGAAGGGTGAGATGCAGGTACACCCGGATCGTGATCGTCTGACGACGATCTTACGCGAAGGCGACAAGGCGCGAGCTCCCGGATTTTCCCGGGAGTAATCTACCCGGCGTAGCCGCGGCAGACCCGAGCAGCAGCTTGTTACTGGCCCACCAACATCATGAATGTTTTGGTCATCTTCATTGTTCTCTCCAAATCGGCTACGACAGATCGTTGAAGGACCTCGGTCCACGATGCGGGCTGTTCGCGCGGCATTCCAGTTGCGCTAGTCCTAACTGCTCACAGATGAATGGACATGCACCGAGTTGAATGCGCCCCATCCCAATATAATCTGTTCCAGTTTTACCTAGGCGCAATAGGACCATGGTCCGATTGGTGAAAAGCTCCCGCTGCCGATAGAGCGCTTCGGCCAGGTTCAGCACTACTCAGTCGCTGACTGCGGCAATGCGCCAGGAAAGACGCTTCTTCGCGCCACCCTCCGGGCGCCCTCTGGCCTGGAAGCGAACGGTCTCCTCCAGCGTTCCCAGGCACCAGCCCATCAGGGACAGGCGGGCGTGGCCAGAACCATTTGACTTCATTGGTCGAAATCACTACTGGCACCATGAGCTAAACGGCTGACTCGCCGTGTCGAACGTCCGCTCCGAAAAAAATACCAGCGGCGCTTGTGGGGCGGTTTGGTTCGTCCACCGTTGACGCGAATCTGGTGCAGGCGACGAACGCGTGCAGTCGGCCACTTGAGACATTCAAAGGTGCGGCGAAGATCGTCAACAATCCAACAATCGGCACCACCGTCGAATGTCAGAAGCCGAGCGAAGGGTCACCGCCTCGCTGCATCACGGCGCGCAACGCAGCCTGGGGGCTATCAAGCGGCTGCCTTCCTCTGCGCGCGAGGTTCACCGCCGGGGCCATCCAGGGATGAGCGTATGCAACAAGAGTTGCGCCTTCTTCATATGCTTGATCCGCCGATGCCGCGATAGCAGCGAAGCATTCGTCGACGTCGCCATTCTGGAACAGCGTCCACACACCTTCAACGTGGATGACGTCCAATGACGTAACAGAGTGGCTCGCATACCGCGCGAAAAGGCGTCTCGTAGGCTCGACGGAAGCCTCAACCGCACACAGCACGGCGGTCTTTCCACCAATCTTGCCTGCCGCCGCGGCTAACGCGACATCTGCTCTCACAATCGGAACCGACGTGCTTTCAATTCCTTCCACAGCCGGTCCAAGCGTCGCGCAAGTCAGGATGACGGCATCTGCGTCCGCCGCAAGAGCCAGAAGACAACGTTTCGTCTCCTCCTTCACGCTGGCTGGGAATGCACCCGCTTGTTGAACAGCCTCACGAAGATCCGACCGGACTTCATGGCGGAGGTTATCGGTCCGCAAACCAAGATTTATTGCCGCGTCCTCGAATATGCGTTGGTTGTCATTGATCGTATGCAAAAACGAGATGCGCATCGCCAGTTCCCTCGTTGAATTGAACGCGTCTGTTTCGTCGCTTCCCTGACCGGGATCGAGCCCGTTGACTCACAAGCATTGTTTCAACGTCACGGCCAACCAACAAGGCAACACATCCTACTGGTATGTCTGATACCTCCTTCGACATTTGTCACTAGCATATTCAGAGACCGTGAGTATCAATGGCCACCGCTTGCGGTGACGTCATCAGTCCGTTCCGGCTTGTTCATGCTTTCGCACGAAACGCGGGCCTCGCAGACGCGGCCCTCTCGGACCTGGGACGCAGTGCGGCCACGAGCCGCCATTGGTCGTTGGGCACTAGCCGGCCAGAACTGGACGTTCGACGCCGACGCCTGGATCGTGGACAATTTCCGGCCAGTTGCAGCCGTTCGCCTTCGTGTTCAGCGGGCCATTCAAACGGCAGATGCGCACCAAACAACGGACGTTCGTACTGGGATGGGGGCTAAATAGTTATCGGCCTGCAGCAGACGTTCGCGCATTGGCTTGCATGCGTCGGCAAACGCATCGAGCTCAAACTGAAACGCCGGAGTCCCGTGCGATACGGAACTCAGCCCCATCGGGCCCACTCGGGAACTGTTGAACTCGGTCGGTCCAGTTCGGGAATCCGGCGAGCCGTTTTTTCTACTCACGCGATACGGTGAGCGCGATGACGTGATTTAAAGCAACCGGTACGCGAGTCGGGCGGCCGCTCTCGCGGTGCGCCTGTCCTGATCGAGCGCCGGGTTGTACTCCGCGATATCCGCCGCGCGCAGCTTGCCCGAAGCCCGCACGCGCAGCACCATCGCTTCGACCACCGATAGCGGTACGCCTAGCGCAGCGGGCGCCGACACACCCGGCGCCGTGGCGGCCGGCAACACGTCGAGATCGATCGTCAGATAGACGTCGTCCGCCGCGTCCAGCAATTTCTGAAGCTCATTCAGGCGCTGCGGCAGTTGCGTTTCCTGCGTATCGACGTCCAACACGTAGCGCACGCCGAGTCGCTCCGCATGCGCGAAAAGCGAAGCGGTATTGCCGAGATCGCTGATACCGAAGCACGCATAGTTGAATGGCACCCCTCGTTCCGCACAGTCAAGCGCGATCTGATCGAACGGGGTGCCGGAATTCGCGGGACGCTTCTGGCGCAGATCGAAATGAGCGTCGAAGTTAATGATCAGCAAACTGCGCAATGCCAATGGCGTTGCTGCATTGTCGGTTTCACGCTGCTGATGCAGCCGCAAACCGCTATACGTACCCCACGCGACCTCATGACCGCCGCCGAACACCAACGGCCGCCCACCGCTCGCCAGTACTTCGCTAACCACTTGGGCCAGTTCCACTTGCGCGGCTTCGAGGTCGCCGTCGTCGCACACCACGTCGCCTGCGTCGGCAAGTGCCGCCATCGCCGATTTCGCCGGCAAACCCGCGAGCGCACGGCGCAATTCCTTCGGAGCATGCGCTGCGCCAATCCGACCTTGATTGCGGCGCACGCCTTCATCGGAGCCGAAGCCGACGATCACCGGCGCATCGCGCTGCACGTCCGCAGCGTTACCGAATGGCATCACCTGATTGAAAACACGTCGTGTGTCGCCGGGTTCGCCGTCGTCGGAACGGCCTGCCCACACCTTGTCATCGAATGGGACTCTCATGCGCGCGACAACACCGCCTGCAGGAATGCGCGTGTGCGCGGCTGTGATGGCGCAGAGAAAATCTCTGCGGGCGGCCCCGCTTCGACGATCATACCGCCGTCCATGACTACCACCACATTGGCCACTTCCTTCGCGAAGCCCATTTCGTGTGTGACGACCACCATCGTCATGCCTTCGCTCGCGAGCAGCTTCATCACTTGCAGCACTTCGCCTACCAGTTCGGGATCGAGGGCGGACGTCGGCTCGTCGAACAGCATCACCCGTGGCTGCATCGCTAGCGCGCGAGCAATCGCAACCCGTTGCTTCTGACCACCCGAGAGACTCGCCGGCATCACATGCGCCTTGTGCGCGAGCCCGACCTTCTCCAGCAACGCCATAGCAGCCGCTTCGGCCTGCGCCTTGCTGGCGCCACGCAACATGCGCGGTCCCACGGTGATGTTATGCAGCACCGACAGGTGCGGAAACAGATTGAACGACTGAAACACCATGCCGACTTCGGTGCGCAGAGCATTCAGCGAACGCTCTTTGAGCATCTCGCCGTGGTCGACTAACCGATGCCCGCAAATGTCGATCGTGCCGCCTTCTGCCTGTTCGAGTCCATTACAGCAGCGGAGAAAGGTACTCTTGCCCGACCCGCTCGGCCCGATCACCACCACGACCTGCTGCGGTTGAATGTCGAAATCGATGCCGTTGAGCACGGTATGCGAGCCGAACGATTTCGTCAGACCGCGAATGCTAACGATAGGCTGGTTGACTTTGGCCACGGTATTCATTGCACCATTCCTCCCACACGCAAACGACGTTCAACGCGATGCAGCGCGAAATTGGTCGCCTGCGTCAATACCAGATACACCAGCGCGATAGCGAGATACACTTCAAGCGAACGATAGGACACGCTGATGATCTTCTGGCCTTCATGCATCAGATCGTCGATCGTGAGCAGCGACACCAGCGCCGAGTTCTTGATCAACGCGATGAATTCGTTGCCGAGCGGGGGGATCATCCGCACGATGGCCTGCGGCAGAATGATTGCGCGCATCGCCTGCCCTGACGACATGCCGATCGAACGCGCCGCTTCCATCTGCCCGCGATCGACCGACTGAATCGCGCCGCGGACGATCTCCGATACGTAAGCCGCCGAATACAGACCGAGCCCCAGCATGCCGCACAAGAACGCCGGCAGCAGGATGCCGAATTGCGGCAGGCCGAAGAACAGCAGGAAGAGTTGCACAAGCAACGGCGTGCCGCGGAAGAACGTCAGGTAAGCGGTGCAGAAGCCGTACACGATGCGCCGCTGCGGCGTCAGCCGACCGATGCCGATCAACAGGCCAAGCGCGCAACTGAGCGCGAGTGACGCGGCGGTCACTTCGACCGTCACTAACGCGCCTTGCATGATGTCTGGCCAACCGGCAATCACCGGCGAGAAATCAAGTTCCATTTCGTGTCCAGCCGTTTATTGCGCGCTCGCGCCGAACCACTTCTTGACGATCGCCGCATACGTGCCGTCAGCTTTGATCCTGGCGAGCGCGGTGTTGAAGGCTGCCTTCAACTGCGGCTCGTCTTTGCGCACGGCGATGCCGTACGCTTCGGTCGTCAGCGTTTTGTCGAGTACACGGAAGCCGGTGCGCGTTTTCGCAACTTGATAGGCGGCCGGCTTACCCGTCACAGCAGCGTCTGCACGGCCGATGCCAACCAGGTCGAACATTTCCTGGTTCTTCTCGACCTCGACGCGATTGATCTGCGGGAAGTTATCGCGTAGGAAGTTCACGGACTTAGTGCCCACCTGGACTGAGACTTTTTTGCCGTTCAGATCGGTCACCGTCTTGATCGGTGAATCGCTTTTGACCAGCACGGCCAGCCCACCCGCGTAGTAGGAATCGGTGAAGTCGATCACTTTCGCGCGCTCGTCAGTGATGTAGATGCCGGAGATCGCAGCGTCGAAACGATGCGCGATCAGACCTGGAATCAGCCCTTTAAAGTCAATGTCGGTCCATTGCACGCGTTTGCCCATCACTTTCGCGAGCGCATTCATGAGATCGACGTCGAAGCCGGTGCGCGCGCCGTTCTCGGTGTACTCCATCGGCGGGAAAGTGGCGTCGGTGGCGACGTTCAGCACTTCCGGCGTTTGTGCTGACGCCGCGCCGGAAAATCCGCCAAACGTCACGGCGAACGTCACGCATGCGAGGGACAACAGTCGTTGCAGCTTCATGGGGTAGGCTCCTTGTGGTTCTATCAAGTGATGCGGTTAATTCGAGCGCCCAATTTACGGATGAAATTGAAAAAGCTTCGTCCCGCTAATCGGTTTGCATATGCTCGGAAATGGCGCGGGCCGTACGTAGCGTCCCGTCGATTAATTGGCTTTCTCGTCCGATGGCGCGCGTTGATGGCGCCATCAACGTGATCGACGCGCTGCTGCCGGCGCTGCGTCCACTGTGATGAAAGATCGGAGCGCTGACTCCCCACACGCCCAGGTCGACTTCGCTGTCGCTAACGGCGTAGCCCTGGGCTCGAATCTGTTGAAGTTCTGCTTCGATCGCGGCACGGCCGACGGGGTCGTTGCCAAACACGCTGTCGAGCACTTCGGCGCGCGCCCTGTCGGCCATGAATGCCAATAGGGATTTCGCCGACGCGCCCGCCTTGAGCGGCACGGCGCGGCCTTTCTCGAACGAGCAGCGCAACGAATGCTGGCTGTCGACCATCTCAAGGCACATCACCTGATGCCTGACCGCGACCACCAGCCCAATGCTTTCCTGCGACGCGCGCGCGAGCTGCTGCATCTCAGTGCGGCTCGCTTCGACGAGCAGAGAATTCACATCGAAGCCAAGCGCGAGTTGCAAGCTGATCGGACCGGGCGCGTAGTAACCGGCGTTTTCGGCGACGAAACCCCAGCGCTTGAGCAGCGCGATCTGACGGTACAGTGTGCTTTGCGCAAGCCCGGTCACGGCTAGCAGATCTTTGACCGACATCGCCTTGCCATGACTGGCGAGCGCGGCCAGCACCAGCAACACCCGTTCGGCCCCTGTCACACCCTGTTCCACATTCACGATCACGCTATCCACGATCCATCAAGAGCGCAGAATGCCAGACCATTCTCGAATTTCAAAAATCATATTCCCGCTCAATGGGAATAAAAGGGCAGGGATTTCCCTTGGACGGGACATCGGGAGCACGGAGAGTCCTGGCACTGGACTGCCCGAGGCGTTGAAAAGGAAACGATATCCAGAATGGACGGGGTTATTGCCCTGAACCTTTTTCCACTCAATTAATTATCGGACGCGCTCAAGTGCCCGGTCGTCGCGAACGGCCGAAGTGGCCGAGGTTTTACGGTGAGGCGTTGCCTGGAGCGGCACTTGTACCGCGATGTCCTTAAAACCGCTGCCCACATGGAAATGATGTCGCCATAAAGGAAACCCCCCCAGTTGCCGTTAAGCGAGTGTCGGCAGCCAAATTCTAAAAAAGCTCCGACGCCATAGAGATCGTTACTGGATGTGGAGGCATGCAAGACCAATATTGCATGGAGCGTCGATGAATATCGTTTCCGGGGACCATCGCGGCTTGACAGGAGTGAAGGACGACAATCCGACGACAGTTGCCGGAAGTCCAGCGATGCACCTGTCTGCGTCAACAGAGGCGACAGCATCGATCGATAATCTCCTTCGAGCGTCGGGCGACCTTCTGCGCGGGAGAGAATGGGCATGGTATCGCGCGGGACAAAAACTCCATCTGGCGGCGCATGCCCGCACACACCGGGTATGGCCGGAAGTTCTGGCCAACAATAAACTCAGCGAGTTTTGCGAGGCGGAAGCTCTGCATTGCTGGCCGACGGGACCCAGCGACCGCGCTTTCGGATGGCTCCTTGCACCGCCTGCCCAGCCGCATGAGGCGGCCCTTGCCGCATTCGCGAATGCGCTGGGAGTGCAACTGCTTGCCGACGCGCTCGCGCGCGCGCAGAAGACGCAGCAGGTACTGTACGAGATCGCCTACATAGCCAGCACTGTCCGCGAGCGCTCGGCTTTCCTGCTCGCCGTGCACCGACAGCTCGCGACGATAATCGACGCGGAAAACTTCTATCTCGCGCTGTATGAACAGGCAAGCGGACGCATCACCTATCCGTATTACGTCGATGTTATCGACGTTGAGGCGCTCGAGCCGGAAAGCTACGACGTCGTCGACCCGGACCGCCTGTCATTGACAGGCCACGTGCTGACCAGTGGACAGCCGTTGCTGATCGACGCTGCGGGGATTATCGAGGCTGAAAAGCAGGGGCGTTTCTATTGCGTTGGCGACCGCCCGGAGTTCTGGATGGGCGCCCCGCTAAAAAATGCATCGGATGAAGTATTCGGCATGCTTGCCATGCAGGTGTACGACGTGTCGCGCAGTTATAGCGCCGAAGACCGCGCGTTGTTTCTGGTAGTCGCGGGTCACGTTGCAATGGCCTTGGACCGGATTCTTCATCGCGCCAATCTGGAAGAAACCGTCACCCGGCGAACATCCGAACTGTCAGAACTCAACACTGCGTTGCGTCAGGAGGTAGTGGAGCGCAAACGCGCGGAACATTTGCAAGGTGCGCTTTTCAAAATCGCCGAGCTGTCTAGCGCGCCGGGAGACATGGTCGGGTTCTTCCGCAATCTGCATGGCATCCTCGGAGAACTGCTCGACGCGCATAACTTCTACATCGCGCTTTACGATGAGAATACCGAAACGGTTTCGTTTCCTTACTACGCCGATGAACTCGTTCACCATCAGCCGGCTCCGCGACGTCGCAAACGAGGTTTCACGGAATACGTGATCTCGCTGCGCCGGCCGTGTCTACTGAATCGCGCCGATGCAGAATGCCTCATTCGCGAAGGAAAGGTGGAACTTGACCACGATCAGCTCAAGCTGCGTTCCTGGCTCGGCATCCCGCTTTTCGAAGGCGGAAACGTGCGGGGCATGCTTGCAGTGCAAAGCTATTCCCCGGACGTCCACTACACGCCGCGCGATCAGGAACTGCTGACCTTCGTTTCACGTCACATCGACACTGCGTTATCACGACGCAGCGCCGCCGATGCACTACATGCTGCCAACGTCGAGCTGGAAGCACGCGTTCAGGAGCGCACGCGGGAGCTCGACGAGGCAAACGCGCAACTGTGGCACGAGAACTTTCACGACGCACTGACCGGTCTGCCTAATCGCCGTTATTTGCTCGAGCGGCTTGGTGCGGAATGGACGAGGCACCGCGACGCCGGGCAGCAACTGGTAGTAATGTTTCTCGACCTCGATCGCTTCAAAGTCGTGAACGACAGTCTGGGTCACCATTTCGGCGATCAGTTGCTGGTGTCGGCGGCCACGCGGCTGCGTGATTGTCTCGCGGATAAATGCATGCTTGCGCGCCTCGGCGGAGATGAATTCGCGATCCTCTCCGCCGAGGCTTCCGTCGAAGACGCTATCGAGCTCGCCGAGCGGATACTGTCAGCATTCGACGTGCCGTTTTCTATCGGCGATCACGTGGTTTTTTCGTCATGCAGTATCGGCATTGTCTCCGCTGACGATGACTTTCACGGCGAACCGGCGGACCTGCTGCGCGATGCCGATACGGCGATGTACCGGGCAAAAAACGGCGGGCGTGACAGTTACGTGGTGTTCAATCAGGAATTGCGACGCCAGGTTTCGGATCAGATGCAACAGGAAGGCAGCTTGCGCGCTGCGCTAAAAAAAGACGATGAACTCGTGCCTTTCTTTCAGCCGATCGTCTGTACCGCCACCGGTCGCTTGACTGCGCTCGAAGCCCTGATTCGCTGGCGCCAGCCAGACGGCTGCGTGCTCACTCCTGGAGAATTTCTGCCTGCGATGGAAGGACTCCGGGTCATGGGCCGGCTCGATCTATACATGCTCAATCGTATCGCAGTGATACTCGCCCAGCCGGGGCTCGCCGGCTGGCCGCCCGTACATGTGAACTGTTCGAGTTACAGCATGACTCGCGAGGATTTTGCGGACGACGTCTTCGCGCTCCTCCAGCAGCACGGAGTCGCGCCGTCGCGCATCTGTCTGGAATTAACAGAGGGCGCGCTGATTGCGGAGCCAGAGATAGCACGGCGTACGATGCAGCGCTTGGCCGACAACGGCGTGTCCGTGGTACTGGACGATTTCGGGACCGGTTTTTCGTCACTCAGCTATGTCCACGAGTATCGCTTTAGCGGCCTCAAGGTCGACAAGTCGTTCACCTTCGGCCTATCGTCGAATCCGCGCACGCGGGCTATTGTTCGGGCGATCGTGCGCATGGCGGAATCGCTTGACCTGCGTGTAGTGGCGGAAGGTGTCGAAGATGCGATGACGCTCGCTGCGTTGCGCGAAATCGGCGCGGGGCAAGCCCAAGGTTATTACATCGCCAAGCCAATGCCGCTCGCCGCGCTGGTGGAAGCCCTGGATTCGGGCAAGGCGACGCAATGGGTCGCGCCGTCAGAGAAAATGTGATGGCCTCTGCGGTATAACCGCGTCGGCGCCAACGTGCTTCGCGCGCCTGCTACGCGTTCTCAATGCGGTTTTCGCCTCAGCGTCCCAGGTCGAGTACTAAACGAGTGATGCGTCCTACCGCGCCATCTGCGAAGCCCAACATAAGCTGACCGCTTCAGGCTTTCGCCATCACCCTCACATCAGGCCAGGCATCTAGCGCGGGACATCACCGGGTGCGTCGTCAAAGCGGACGCGCGCGGCATGGATCTCCGGATAACGACGATCGGCCCAATCGACGAGGGCCGCCATCGGTTCCAGCAGGGATTGGCCTAGTGCGGCCAAACGATATTCGACGGTCGGCGGCCTCGTTGAAAAAACATGGCGAGTGACGAGTCCGTCGCGCTCGAGATCGCGCAGTGTCTGGGTCAGCATGCGCTTGGAAATGTCCGGGATGGCCCGGTGAAGCTCACTGAAGCGCTGCGATCGCGTCGCGAGCTCCATGACCATGAGCATGCTCCATTTGTCGCCGATGCGGTCCAGCACGTCGCGAACCGCGCAGTGTGCCGGCTGGGCGTCGGCCAATTGACGCTGATATCGGCTGAATCTGTCGATCGCATTCTGGGACGTGCTCATTCGGGTTCCCTTTAACTCTTCTGGTAACAAAAAACTGCCTCCTTACGATGGAAGGCAGAGGTCTCTATGATAGACCTGCCCTCAAACAAAGACCGTTCCTCACTCCTACGGACCTCTGGGCCGGGCGCGTGGTGGAGTCGCAGGATACTAATTTCAGGAGAAGTACATGTTTCTGGTTATGGGAATCACGGGACGCGTAGGCGGGGCAACGGCGCAACATCTTTTGGCGCAAGGCAAGAAAGTCCGGGCGCTGGTCCGCAATCGCGAGAAGGCGGCGAATTGGGCGGATCAGGGTGTGGAACTGGTCGACGGCGACTGGAATGATGCGGCCGCCGTAGAGAGGGCGCTCGAAGGAGTCGAAGGTGCATTTGTCATGCTGCCGGCGGTCTGGGCCCCGTCGCCGGATTTCAGGGAAGCAAAGAGCGTGATCGCGAACTATGTCGAAGCGCTGGCCAGGGCAGTGCCGCCGCGGGTGGTTGTGCTGTCGTCGATGGGTGCGAACAGAACCAGCGGGCTAGGAATGATCACGGCCCTGTCGCTTCTTGAGGAGGGGCTGCGCCACCTGACGTTGCCGATCGCCTATGTGCGAGCCGGCGGGTTTTTCGAAAACTTCCTTTACGGCTTGCACGTTGCCCAGGACGGCACGCTACCCGTCTACTACAACCCGACGAGCCGGAAGTCGACCATGATCGCGACCGACGATATCGGCGCCCAGGTGGTGACGCTGCTGACCGGGCCGACGTGGTCCGGGCATCGCGTTGTCGAGCTTGGCTCGATGGTCAGCGCCGACGAAGTCGCCGCCCAACTGGGCGAAGTCTTGCAGCGCGACGTCAAGGCCTTTGCCATCCCGCGGGCCGGGTGGGCGGCAGCGTTCGAACAGTTCGGCATTCCGAAGGGCCACACCGGACCCGCCGAAGCGATGTTCGATGCCGTCAACGCGGGCTGGATGGACCTCGGCGTTGCGGGCACCGAGCACGTCGCGGGCACGACATCGCCTCGCGATGTCTTTGCGGCGGCCTACAAGGCCACCACGGCATGAACAGAGTAGATCGTGTCGGCTCGTCGACCAGGCGGCCACACTGATGCTCGGCAGCGCCCTCATCGGAGAAGGTAGAACGAATGTCCAAGTTTTCCTGGCGCCAGATATTACCTTTGGTTCTCGCGGCTTTTTTCGTCGTGGGATCACTCAGCAACATCGTCGCCCCGCGATCCATCTTCGAGGAATACCTGAAGTGGGGATACCCGCACTGGTTCCATTTTGTGACCGGTTCGCTGGAACTCATGACCGCCGTTCTGCTGGCGCGAGCACGGACACGGCTGTGGGGCGCGGCGCTCGGCTGCACCGTGATGTTGGCCGCGCTGGCAACCGTGACAGTGCACGGCGAATACGGACATGGGGTGGCGCCGCTTGTCGTGGCGATACTATCGATTGTTGTCGGCTGGATTGCCTGGCGCAAGCGGCTCGCTGCGGGTTCCGTGGTTGCCGCCTAAACCTTATGCGGCCCTCAAGAGCTTCAAGCAGCGTAGCTTGAAGCTCCGGGTAGTAAGGGTTTTTACCGACCTTGCGTGGGTTGCCTCGCACATCGAATCTGGCGGGCCAAACGTAAAGGTTGCCGCGTCGGATTACGGCGATTCGTGACCGTAAGCCCTTGTATGTACAAGGGTAATTTGTCCTGCTGCGCACGCTCGCGGCTCAAGCTGAAGTAAACCAGCTTCAAAGTTGGACGAAACTCGCCAACGATCCCTCCCTTCTTGAATTTGTCACCACCTGTCCATATAATTAGCACTCGTCGCACGAGAGTGCTAACAACTTCGCCGGTTGGCTCGGCCAGCCGGGTTTTCCAAGCGTTCTTCAGTCTCAATCAAGAGAGGAGTATGTATGAACCTTCGTCCTTTGCATGATCGCGTGATCGTCAAGCGTCTGGATCAAGAAACCAAGACCGCGTCGGGCATCGTGATCCCCGAAGCCGCAGCAGAAAAGCCGGATCAGGGCGAAATCCTGGCCGTCGGCCCGGGCAAGCGTGACGATAAGGGCGCACAAATCGCCCTCGACGTGAAGGTTGGCGACCGCGTTCTGTTCGGCAAGTACGCAGGCCAGACCGTCAAGGTCGACGGCAACGAACTGCTGGTCATGCGCGAAGAAGACATCATGGCCGTGGTCAACAAGTAAGCGCAAAGCGCTACTTACACGGTTATATCCAGAGAATTCAAGGAGTTAGAAGATGGCAGCTAAAGACGTCGTATTCGGTGATTCCGCCCGTGCCAAGATGGTCGAAGGCGTGAACATCCTCGCGAATGCTGTGAAGGTCACGCTGGGTCCGAAGGGCCGCAACGTTGTCCTGGAACGCAGCTTCGGCGGCCCGACGGTCACCAAGGACGGTGTGTCGGTCGCGAAAGAGATCGAACTGAAAGACAAGCTCCAGAACATGGGCGCGCAAATGGTCAAGGAAGTGGCTTCCAAGACCAGCGACAACGCAGGTGACGGCACCACGACCGCAACGGTCCTGGCTCAGTCGATCGTCCGCGAAGGCATGAAGTACGTTGCATCGGGCATGAACCCGATGGACCTGAAGCGCGGTATCGACAAGGCTGTGACGGCTGCAATCGAAGAACTGCGCAAGATCAGCAAGCCGTGCACGACCAACAAGGAAATCGCACAAGTCGGCGCGATTTCGGCAAACAGCGACTCGTCGATCGGCGACCGCATTGCTGAAGCAATGGACAAGGTCGGCAAGGAAGGCGTGATTACCGTCGAAGACGGCAAGTCGCTGCAAGACGAGCTGGACGTCGTCGAAGGTATGCAATTCGACCGCGGCTACCTGTCGCCGTACTTCATCAACAACCCGGACAAGCAAGTTGCCGTGCTCGAGAACCCGTTCGTGCTGCTGCACGACAAGAAGGTCTCGAACATCCGTGATCTGCTGCCGGTTCTGGAACAGGTCGCCAAGGCTGGCCGTCCGCTGCTGATCATCGCAGAAGACGTCGAAGGCGAAGCACTGGCAACGCTGGTGGTGAACAACATCCGCGGCATTCTGAAGACGGTTGCTGTGAAGGCTCCGGGCTTCGGCGATCGCCGTAAGGCCATGCTGGAAGACATCGCGATCCTGACCGGCGGCCAGGTCATCGCTGAAGAAACCGGCCTGACGCTCGAAAAGGCAACGCTGGCAGAACTGGGCCAGGCGAAGCGCATCGAAGTGGGCAAGGAAAACACGACGATCATCGACGGCGCTGGCGAAGGTGCGAACATCGAAGCGCGCGTCAAGCAAGTGCGCAAGCAGATCGAAGAAGCAACGTCGGACTACGACCGTGAAAAGCTGCAAGAGCGCGTTGCCAAGCTGGCAGGCGGCGTTGCAGTGATCAAGGTTGGCGCTGCGACCGAAGTCGAAATGAAGGAAAAGAAGGCACGTGTCGAAGACGCACTGCACGCAACGCGCGCAGCTGTGGAAGAAGGCATCGTTGCTGGCGGCGGCGTTGCGCTGATCCGCGCACGTACGGCGATCGCCGGCCTGAAGGGCGCTAACGCCGATCAGGACGCAGGTATCAAGATCGTTCTGCGCGCAATGGAAGAGCCGCTGCGCCAGATCGTCACGAACGGCGGCGAAGAAGCCAGCGTCGTGGTGGCGGCGGTTGCTGCTGGTCAGGGCAACTACGGCTACAACGCAGCGACCGGCGAGTACGTCGACCTGGTCGACGCAGGTGTCGTGGACCCGACGAAGGTCACGCGCACGGCACTGCAAAACGCGGCATCGGTGGCAGGTCTCCTGCTGACGACCGACGCAGCGGTTTGCGAACTGCCGAAGGAAGATGCACCGATGCCTGGCGGCATGCCCGGCGGCATGGGCGGCATGGGCATGGACATGTAATTTCGTGTCCGCTCCCCGGTTGGGCCTGGTCTACAGGCTCAACCGGGAACTCATGCGAAAGCGCACCGCGAAGTGCGCCTTGCCAAAGAAAAACCCGCAGAAATGCGGGTTTTTCTTTGGCTTCGTGCTGTGGCAGGGCGGCAGGGAAGGTCGCGGCAGCGTCAAAGGCGCCTGTGCGCGCCGAGTTGCATGGTTGAACTAAAGCCTGGATCGCGACGGCGGCCGCTCCCATCAAGCGGCTGGCTGACGCGCGGCGGCGTCAGCAACATGCTCCGCGTGCCCAGTTCGCAAGACGCGATACGGACTCGCGCGCCAGTCAGTGTCTTGCTTCGCCTGGCGCCGCGTCCTTGCCGGCGGCCGGCGGCGTTTCGTCGTCGCTGCCGCGGGCCCAGAAGAAGCGGTCCGGCATATACGCGCCCATGCCCGGCCGGAATGCGCTGCGTATCGCCTGATACAGATATTCCTGCGCTTCGCGAACCGCCTCCGCAGGCTCCTGACCGTTGGCGAGCAGCGCCGCGATCGCCGAGCCGAGCGTGTCGGTGATGCCCATGATCCGGTTGCTGCCGCGGTCCCACATGTCCTGACGCAACTGGCCGTCTTCGCTGAAAAGCGTGTTGACGAGCCGGTGCGTGCCCGTTTCCGTCGACAGAATGTATTCGCAGCCATGCGACAGCAGATGCGAGATCGCCGCGTCGAGGCTCGGCGCTTCGGCGTCGCCGTCCGGTTGGGCGAGGGCGAGCAGCGTGGCGGAATCGGCGACCAGCAAGGTGGTTTGCGGCGCGAGCAGGTCGGCGATGGCTTCGCGAAGTTCGTCGGCGGCGAGCACGTGTTCGTCGTCGAGCGTGAAGTCCGGGGCGAGAATCAGCGGAATGTCGTCGTAATCCGCCACAACCTCGGCGATCGCGCTCACGACTTCGGCGCGCGTGCAGGCGCCGACCTTGAACGCCGCAATCGGCATGTCTTCGAGAAGCATGCGCGCCTGGGTGGCGACCACTTCAGGATCGAGTCCGTTGACCTCGTCGCAGGTCGCGGAATCGCGCACGGTGTAGCCGGTGAGCACGGAGACGCCATGACAACCCATGCTGGCAAGGGTCATCAGGTCGGCTTGCAGGCCTGAGCCGCCGGTGGGATCGGAAAGACCGAAGGTGAGGACGATCGGAGGCGTGTCGCTGGGCATGAAGATTTACGAGGAGCAGTATTTTCGGCGCATCAGGTGCGCAATTGGCTCAATTATGCGTCCTAAACCGGCGCGGGGGCGTTTTTTCGCACAGGGCCGTTCCCTGCCGCTTGCTGCCGCTCCCTGTTGCTTCCCGCCTGCCGCTTCCTGCCGCAACGCGCGCCCGCCGTGTGGCGCGGCGCCGCATGTTGCGCCGCGTGATCCGTCCGGCGCTGCCCGCGGTCGTGAGCCGCCTGCATTGGGCGTTTGCCATTGCTAGGCATTGGGGCGGCAACACGGTACCATCATGGCTCCCGTTTCCCCGGACTTCACGACGCGACACAAGAATGGAATATCAAAGCTGGATGTGCCTGATTTGCGGCTGGATTTACGACGAAGAAGCCGGTTTGCCGGACGAAGGCATTGCGCCGGGCACGCGCTGGGAAGACGTCCCGATCAACTGGACGTGCCCGGAATGCGGCGCGCGCAAGGAAGACTTCGAGATGGTCCAGATCTGACATCGAAGTCGGCCGGCGGCGCTCGGCCAGAGTGTGGCATCGCGCCGGAACGTCGCCGTGCCGGCGGTGTCGCAATCACAAGCTGATATCGCCGGTATTGCACGGTGCATTGGCTCTTCAGCATTCGTCACTGGGCACGCATCGCCGCGCATTGTGGTTGCGCATTGTCGTTGCGCGTTTGTCATTGCGCATTTGTCACTGTTCAGTCGCCGGTTCCCGCGTTAGGCGCACAGTCTGCGCGCAGCGCCAGGCGGCGGCCCGCCGACTTTCCGTCGCCAACTCATGACTCTTCGATCCGCAGCTCCCGTTTCCTTCGACGCATTGCCCAACCCGCGCGGCGGCGCCGTACGCCCCGCGGAGCTGGCGCTCGCTGAAGCGCTGCTGGCGTTCGAGCAGCACACTGGTTGCACGACTGCACTGGTGCGTGTCTCGCACGCGTTGCGCAGCGCCGGCTGGCTGAGCGCGACGCGTTTCGCCGATGTGCTGGTGCGCCTTTCGCCGCTCGCGGCCGGCGATCCGGCCGAGGCCGAGAGCGTGCGGCCGGGCTTCGGCGCGGCGCTGCGCGATTTCCGGGCGGCGCTCGAGCGTCACAATCTGCGCGAACTCGCCTGTTCGCCCACGCTCTTCGATCACTACCGCGCGCTGTGCGCCCATCTCGGCGAGCACAGCGCCGCGTCGCCCGTTGCGTACGAAGATCTCGCGTTGACCGCGCGCCCCGTGCCGCCCGTGTCGTTTCACGCGCAGCCGGCCGAGCAGTTGGCGCATCTGCGGGCGCGCTATGAGCGCGCGCTGCTGCCGGTGCTGCGCTCGCAGCCGGACACAGGCAGCGCGGCGGCGCGCGCAGCGACGCAAGCCGCACTGGACGAACTCGACGCCGTATTCACCGAGCTGGCCGGTCCCGATCCGTACGATTTCTGGCGCCTCGCCAAGGCCTGCGCGCGCGCGTTGCGCGTCAGCGGGCGCGCGGCCGGCGAGCCCGACGCGCGGCGCTTCTACGCACGCTGCAACCTCGCGCTTGCGGACCACGCGCGCGGCATCGAACGCGCGCAACGCTCGCTCGTGCGGGCCACGCTCGCGCTGCTGTGGCGCGACTACGCGCTGTTCGGCGCCGCCGCCGAAGACGCCGACCAGGTCGAGGTGCTGCACGATTACGGCTTGACGGTCGACTGGCACGTCGCGGGCACCCAGGCATCGGAAATGCTTTGGGAAGCCGGCGCGGTCGAGGCGCAATCGTTCAGCGCGCAAACGTCGATGACGCGCGACCTTGGCGTGCTGAGCGTCAATGCCCATGCGTACGAAGATTTTTTGCAGACCGCGGACGCCGCCATCTCCGCGCTCGCCGAACACGCGCGCGCCGCGGATCAGCCCGAAAAGGCCGACCCGAGCGAAGCACTGCAAGCCGGCGACGCCGCGTACCGGCTCGGGTCCGCGGCTTGCGCATTGGGCCTTGGCCACGTCGCGCTGCTCGCGGATGCGCTCGGGCTCGCGTGGCGGCGTCGCGCGCACGCCGGCGTTTCGACGCCTGCGGTGCGCGCGCATGTGATCGTCGACGCGCCCGCGGCCAGTGCGCTCGAAAACGCCGCCGAGGCGTTGCGCGCGACGCTGCACAAGGTGGCCGCAGGCGTGGCGCCGCCGGCCAGCAGCGCGGCGCTCGCTGCGTTGACGCGGGCGATCGAACAGGGCGGCGCGTGATCGAGGCGTGAGCGCCACGCAAGTGGGCAAGGGCGGCGTGCAATTCGCGCGAGCGGCACGCAACCTGAACAGGGCGGCGCGTGATTCAGGCGCGAGCGGCAAGCAACTTCAGCAAGGCGCCGCCCTCGTCCCGCAGGCCGCATGAGAACCACGCGGCCAGGCCACGCCAACACCGCGCCGCGCAAGCCGCCGCGCACCGCGAATCGGCACCGTGGCAACGCGCGCGTGCGTGATAGAGTGCAACATGAATCGCCGTCGATGGCTCGCGGCACGCCGCATCACTCCGGCCGCCGCTCCACGCTGCTCAAAGCCCGCCATCCTGCACCGTCTTTGCTAAAATCCGAACTATGTCCAAGAGTACCGATCGCATCAATCTGACTAACCAGTTCCTGATCGCCATGCCGAACATGGCCGATCCGACGTTTTCCGGAACGGTGGTCTACCTTTGCGATCACAGTGAGCGCGGCGCGCTCGGCCTCGTGATCAACCGGCCGACCGACATCGACCTGGAAGCGCTCTTCAGTCGCATCGACCTCAAGCTCGAAATCGAGCCTCTTCTTCACGTGCCCGTGTATTTCGGCGGCCCGGTGCAAACCGAGCGCGGCTTCGTGCTGCACGATCCGAAAGACGGCAATACCTACACGTCGTCCATGTCGGTGCCGGGCGGTCTCGAGATGACCACGTCGAAAGACGTGCTCGAGGCGGTCGCAAGCGGCACGGGTCCCGAACGTTTTCTGCTCACGCTCGGCCACGCCGGCTGGGGCGCGGGCCAACTCGAAGAAGAGATTTCGAAGAACGGTTGGCTCACCGTCGAGGCCGATCCGAAAATCGTGTTCGACGTGCCCGCCGAAGAGCGCTTCGAAGCCGCGCTCGCGCTGCTCGGCGTCTCGCTGTCCATGCTGTCGGGCGAGGCCGGGCACGCATGAGAGGCGCCGCATGAGCCTGCCGGGCGGACGCGAGGCGACGCTGCTCGCGTTCGATTACGGTGAAAAGCGCATCGGCGTCGCGGTCGGCAATTCGCTTACCCGAAGCGCGCGGCCGCTCGTCATCGTGCAGAATCGCAGCCGCGAATATCGTTTTGCCGAAGTCGGCAAGCTGATTGCCGAATGGAAGCCGGACGCGCTCGTGGTCGGCTTGCCGATGCATCCGGACGGCACGCCGCACGAAATGACGCAGCTCGCAAAGCGCTTCGGCAATCAGTTGAACGGCCGCTTCAATTTGCCGGTGACGTGGGTCGACGAGCGCTATTCGTCGGTCGAGGCGGAAGCGACCACGCGCGCCAACAAGGGCCGCGCCGATATGCTCGACGCCGAAGCCGCCAGCATCATCCTTCAGCAATATCTTGACGGACTTTCCGATACCCATGAGTTCCATTGACGCTGAAGCGCTATACCGCGCGCTGCTCGACCAGATTCGCGCCGCGTACGGCGACAAGCTCGGTGCGCACGACGGCGCCGACGGCGCCGTGCTGGCCGGCATTTACAGCGGCGGCGCGTGGCTCGCCGAACGGCTCGCGCGCGATCTGAACCTGGCGAGCTTCGGCGTCGTCAATGTCGCGCTGCATCGCGACGACTACGCGAAGAAAGGTTTGCACTCGCAGGCGAGCCCGACATCGCTGCCTTTTTCCGTCGACGGCCGCCGCATCGTGCTGGTCGACGACGTGCTGTACACCGGCCGCACGATTCGCGCGGCGCTCAATGAGCTGTACGACTACGGCCGTCCGGCAGCGGTCGAACTGGCCGTGCTCGCCGATCGCGGCGGGCGCGAGTTGCCGGTGGCGGCACGCTTTGTCGGCGGCGTGGTGGATGTGCCCGCCGACGCCACGCTCGTGCTCGCGCGCGACGAAACCAGCAGCGCCGATCAGCCGCGTTTCACGTTTCATACCGAAGCACGCGTCGATTGAGTGCAGATGCAAGTGCGGCTGCAAGTGCAGCAACAAGTGCAGCAACAAGTGCGGCTGCAAGTGCAGCTTCCAACGCCGCATCGCACCAACACGTTGAAGCCCGTATTTCAAGCAGGTAAATCATGAATACCGCCACCCAGGCTCCGCAGGATTCCGCCGATAGCGCCACCGAGCGCTTCCGTTATGGCTTCCTGAAGGGCAACCCGCAGCTCACGAAAAACGGCGAGCTCAAGCATCTGTTGTCGATCGAAGGCTTGCCGAAGGCGATCGTCAATCACATTCTCGACACCGCGAGCCAGTTCGTCAGCGTGACGGATCGCGAGGTGAAGAAGGTGCCGCTGTTGCGCGGCAAGTCGGTGTTCAACCTGTTCTTCGAGAACTCCACGCGCACGCGCACCACGTTCGAAATCGCGGCCACGCGTTTGTCGGCGGACGTGCTGAATCTGAACATCAATGCATCGTCGACGAGCAAGGGCGAATCGCTGCTCGACACGATCAACAATCTGTCGGCGATGCACGCCGACATGTTCGTCGTGCGTCACGCTTCGAGCGGCGCGCCGTATCTGATCGCCCAGCACTGCGCGCCGCACGTGCATGTGATCAATGCCGGGGACGGCCGTCATGCGCACCCCACGCAGGGGCTGCTCGACATGTACACGATCCGCCACTACAAGAAGGACTTCACGAATCTACGTGTGGCGATTGTCGGCGACATTCTGCATTCGCGGGTCGCGCGCTCGGACATTCATGCGCTGACCACGCTCGGCGTGCCGGAAGTGCGCGCGATCGGTCCTCGCACGCTGCTGCCGGGCGGCCTCGAACAGATGGGCGTGCGCGTGTTCCACAACCTCGACGAAGGGCTGAAGGACGTCGACGTGATCATCATGCTGCGTCTGCAAAACGAGCGGATGAGCGGCGCGCTGTTGCCCTCGGCGCAGGAGTACTTCAAGAGCTGGGGCTTGACGCCCGAGCGGCTCGCGCTCGCTAAACCGGATGCAATCGTGATGCACCCGGGCCCGATGAACCGCGGCGTCGAGATCGACTCGCAGGTCGCGGACGGTCCGCAATCGGTGATCCTGAATCAGGTGACGTTCGGCATCGCGGTGCGCATGGCGGTGATGGGGATTGTCGCGGGCAATAACGACTGATTCGCGGCTCGAACACTCGGCAAACGAACGCGGCAAACGAACGCGGCAAACAACGCAAAACCTTCGCCGAACCCGGCTGAAACAACTAAGGCAGCGCATGAAGATTCACATTCAAGGCGGCACGCTGATCGACCCCGCAGCGGGCTCCGAACAGCAGCAGGACGTTTTTATCGCGGACGGCAAGATCGTCGCGCTCGGCAACGCGCCCGCCGATTTCGAGGCGACGCAAACCATCGACGCCCGCGGCTTGCATATCGCGCCGGGTCTGGTCGACTTGTCGGCGCGTCTACGCGAGCCTGGCTTCGAGCACAAGGCCACGCTCGAATCGGAAATGGCCGCGGCGCTCGCGGGCGGCGTGACGAGCCTTGTGTGCCCGCCGGACACCGATCCCACGCTCGACGAACCCGGCCTCGTCGAAATGCTGAAGTTCCGCGCGCGCAATCTCGATCAGGCGCACGTGTATCCGCTCGGCGCGTTGACCGTCGGCCTCAAAGGCCAGGTCATCACCGAAATGGTGGAGTTGACCGAGGCGGGTTGCATCGGCTTTTCGCAGGCCGACGCGCCGGTGGTCGATACGCAGGTGCTGATGCGCGCGCTGCAATACGCAAAGACATACGGCTTCACCGTGTGGCTGCGTCCTGTGGACGCGTATCTCGGCAAGGGCGGCGTGGCCGCGAGCGGCGCGCTCGCGTCGCGGCTCGGCCTCTCCGGCGTGCCCGTCGCGGCGGAAACCATCGCGCTGCATACGATCTTCGAACTCGTGCGCGTGACGGGCGCGCGGGTGCATCTGTCGCATGTGTCGTCGGCGGCGGGCATTGCGCTGATGCGCGAGGCCAAGGCCGAGGGCTTGCCGGTTTCGTGCGACGTCACAGTGAATCACGTCCATCTGATCGATCTCGACATCGGCTACTTCGACGCGCAGTTCCGCCTCGATCCGCCGCTGCGTCAGCAGCGCGATCGCGAAGCGATTCGCGCGGGTCTCGTCGACGGTACGATCGACGCGATCTGCTCGGACCACACGCCCGTCGATGACGACGAAAAACTGCTGCCGTTCGGCGAAGCCACACCGGGCGCAACGGGCCTCGAGCTGTTCCTGTCGCTGACGGTGAAATGGGCCGACGAAGCCGGCGTGCCGCTCGCGAAGGCGCTCAACCGCATCACGGCTGCGCCGGCTCAAGTGCTCGATCTGGACGCGGCTGGCCGCGTCGCCGTGGGCAGCGTGGCGGACCTGTGCGTGTTCGACCGTCACGCACATTGGCGCGTCGAGCCGCGCGCGCTGAAGAGCCAGGGGCATAACACGCCGTTCCTCGGCTACGAACTGCCGGCGCGCGTGCGTGCGACCATCGTGTCGGGCCGCGTCGCGTTCGAACAGCGCTGATGTTGCGTTGATGTTTGCGCTGATGTTCGCGGCATGACTCAGGCATCGACACGTACTGACTTCGCATTGACCGCAGCCACCGCAGCCACCGCATCGACTCGCCAGGAAAAGCTCCGACCATGAAGCTCGCGTTACGCAAGGCCCGTCTCATCGCGCATCTGCTGCACGGCATGTGGATCGTCGCCACGCGTTTTCCGAAAGCCGATGCCGACCGGCGTCACGCGCTTAATCGCGCGTGGTCGCTGAAGATGCTGCGGCTGTGCGGCATGCGCCTCGTCGTCCATAACGATGGCGCGCGGCTCGATCGCGGCGCGCTGGTGGTCGCCAATCACATTTCGTGGATCGACATCTACGTGATCAATGCATGGCGGCCGACGCCGTTCGTGTCCAAAGCGGAAATCCGGCATTGGCCGCTGGTCGGCTGGCTCGCGCAGCAACTCGATACGGTGTTCATCCAGCGCGAGAAACGCAGCGACGCAAAGCGGATCATGCACGAGTTGTCCGACCGCTTGAGCGCCGGCGAACTGATGTGCGTGTTTCCGGAGGGCACGACGTCGAATGGTCTCGAGTTGCTGCCGTTTCACGCGAACATGTTTCAGGCGGCGGTGTCGGCGTCCGTGCCGGTGCAGCCGCTGTGCATCATGTATGAAGACGCGCATGGCCGGCAGTCGACGGCGCCTGCCTATATCGACGATCTGTCGCTCGCCGACTCGCTGAATCTGCTGCTGCGCGGCGGCCCGTTGACCGCGCATGTCTACGTGTGCGAGCCGCTTCTACCTGGCGCCGACCGCCGTGCGTTGGCGGCGCAAGCGCAGGGCGCCGTTGCGGTCGCGCTGACGGAAATGCAGGGTGGCGCGGCAACGAGCGGCGCACTGGTCGTCGAGCGGGTCGAATCGTCAGCGAGCAACGAGACGCTGATCGAACCGGTCGATCAGTCCGGCCGCTCGCCAAGCGTCTGAGCGTCTGAGCGTCTTTCGGACGAGCGCTGTCTAGTTGCCGCCGCGCGCGCGGCAGTTCTCGCATTCCACTTGAGTGAGCGTGCGCTCAGCGGGATTCGCCGCGAGCCGCACCGCCGACAGTTTTTCGCCCCACACGCAGCCCGAATCGAGCCCGATCAGGTTGTCGCGCAACGTCAGGCCAAGCGCGGCCCAATGGCCGAATACGACGGTGACGTCCGCGGTCTTGCGCCACGGCACGTCGAACCACGGCATGCAGCCAGGCGGTGCGGCGTTCAGGCCGCCGCTGCTGCTGAAGTCCATTGCGCCTTCGGCGTTGCAGAAGCGCACCCGCGTCAACGCGCTGCAGGTCACGCGCAGCCGCTCGATGCCCTTCAATTGCGGCGTCCATAAACTCGGCTCGTTGCCGTAGAGACCGGCGAGCGTTTCCTTCCAGTTCGGCGCGCGCAGCGCGCGCTGCAATTCGTCGGCGAGTTCGAGCGTGAGGTTCACGTCCCATTGCGGCACGACGCCCGCATGCACCATCAGCATGCCGTTCTCGTAGTGGGCGATCGGGCGATGACGAACCCATTCGAGCAGATCGGCGGCATCGGGCGCCGAGAGAATGTCGTCGATGGTGTCGCCTTTTTTCGACTTGCGAATGCCCGCCGATACCGACAGCAAATGCAGATCGTGATTGCCCAGCACCGGCACCGCGCGATCGCCGAGCGCGATGATGTCGCGCAGCGTCGCAAGCGATTCGGCGCCGCGGTTGATCAGGTCGCCCGCGAACCACAGCGGCGTGCCGGCGGGAGGCGCGGCCTTCGCGAGCAGTCGCTGGAACGGCGTGCGGCAGCCTTGCAGATCGCCGAAAGCCAGAGGCACGGGCTGTTGCTGCGAGATTGGCAAAGCGGGAGAAGGCGCGGTTGACGGTGTCATCGACGAAATGTTGGCGGTTCGATACGCGCGGCGATGCAGGAGGCGTGCCGCGTTGGGGCGGTGCAGCAAAAGAGCGTGACATAATAGCCCGTTTGCAGCGCCGGCATCGCGCGGTGCGGCGGCCATGACGTGTGTGCCGAGCAGTTGAAGGCCACTGCGCAGCCGCTGTGGCCACTATGCGACCACTCCGCAGGCAACCTGGCGGCAGTTCGCATCCGCCGCAGTGAACGACCGGCGCAATATTGCATCACAACAGGATGACCCTCGTGAACGGAGAAAGCATGTCGTCTTCCCATGCGAAGCAACCCGTCCGCACGCTCGTCACTGGAGCGAGCGGCTTTACTGGCCGCTATCTGGTCGAGAATCTCGCCGGTCGCGGCCATACCGTGATCGAAACCTTTGCCGGGCATGACGAGCCCGAAACGGCCACGCGTCTGAGGCTCGACATCACGTCGCCGGAAAACTGCCGGCATGTGATGGAAACCGTGCGGCCGGACTATATCGTGCATCTTGCGGCGATCAGCTTCGTCGGCCATGACGATCCGCTCGACTTCTACCGCGTCAACGTGATCGGCACGCTGAACCTGCTGGAAGCGTGCGCCGCGACCGGCCACACGCCGCGCAAGGTGTTGATCGCGAGTAGTGCCAACGTGTACGGCAACGTGACGAGCGATGCGATCGACGAAAGCTTCCCGCTCACGCCCGTCAACCACTACGCCGCGAGCAAGGCGGCGATGGAAACGATGGTGCATACGTGGTTCGAGCGGCTGCCTATCCTGATCGCGCGGCCGTTCAACTACACCGGGCGCGGCCAGGCGTCCAACTTTCTCGTGCCGAAGATCGTCGAGCATTTCGCGCGGCGCGAGCCATCCATTGAACTCGGCAATCTCGACGTCGCGCGCGATTTCTCCGACGTGCGCTATGTGGCGCGTGCTTACGAAGCGTTGCTGACATCCGATGCGGCAGGCGAAACGGTGAACGTCTGCACCGGCACGCCTTATACGCTGCGCGAGATTCTGTCCGCGGCCAGCGACATGACCGGACATAAGCTGCAAGTGCATGTCAATCCCGCGTTCGTCCGCCAAACGGATGTGAAGGTCCTCGCCGGTTCGCCCGCGAAGCTCCGCTCGCTGGTTCCCGAGGTGCAAGCCATTCCGTTCATGGATACGCTGCGCTGGATGCTCGCCGCCTGAAGCGCCTGCAGCTCATGGACGGGCGCTCGCCCGTCCTGCAAATGCCGCCGGCGGCACAATGACGCGGTCCGCGGCATGTCCCTTCGATGCTTTTCGATTCCTTTCGCGCCGCGCCGCGATTTGCCTTTCGGCCTGAGCATCTGACCGCGCGTTAATCTTTTGCATAAGCGCCGCCGACCCGGCAAGCATCAACGCCCCTATGCGACTTCGCAAACTGCACCGGAAACCAGACTTGTCAAGCTGTTTCAAGTTGTTAGGGTTCTAGTTTTTGCTCGGCGCGGCTTTATAATCTGGGCTTCATAAGATTGGCGTCCAAGCGCCTGCGTGCCGTGCAAGGCCGCGGGCGCCGCAATAATCGAACACCATAACGCGTGGCGAGCGGCCGGCTCATTAATGCCGGGCCGTCGCTGATATCTGGAAGGGAATTTCATGATCCTGGTTACGGGCGGTGCCGGCTTTATCGGCGCCAATTTCGTGCTCGACTGGCTGAATACGTCGGACGAAGCGGTGCTGAACGTCGATAAGCTGACCTATGCCGGCAATCTCGGCACGCTCAAGTCGCAACAAGGCAATCCGAAGCACGTCTTCGTGCGCGCGGACATTTGCGACCGCGCCGCCATGGACGCGCTCTTCGCCGAACACAAGCCGCGCGCGGTGCTGCACTTTGCCGCGGAAAGCCATGTTGACCGCTCGATCCACGGCCCGGCCGATTTCGTGCAAACCAACGTTGTCGGTACGTTCACGCTGCTCGAAGCCGCGCGAAGCTACTGGAACACGCTGGACGAAGCCGCGAAGGCAGCCTTCCGCTTCCTGCACGTCTCGACCGACGAAGTCTTCGGCTCGCTGTCCGCGACCGATCCGCAGTTCTCCGAAACCACGCCGTACGCGCCCAATAGCCCGTATTCGGCGACCAAGGCGGGCTCGGACCATCTGGTGCGCGCGTACCATCACACGTACGGCCTGCCGGTGCTGACCACGAACTGCTCGAACAACTACGGCCCGTACCAGTTCCCCGAAAAGCTGATTCCGTTGATGATCGCCAACGCGCTCGGCGGCAAGCCGCTGCCGGTATACGGCGACGGTCAGAACGTGCGCGACTGGCTGTATGTCGGCGACCATTGCAGCGCGATTCGCGAAGTGCTCGCGCGCGGCGTGCCGGGCGAAACATACAACGTCGGCGGCTGGAACGAGAAGAAGAACCTCGAGGTCGTGCACACGCTGTGCGATCTGCTCGACACGCTTCGTCCGAAAACGGCCGGTTCGTACCGCGACCAGATCACTTACGTGAAGGATCGTCCGGGCCACGATCGCCGTTACGCAATCGACGCCCGCAAGCTCGAGCGCGAACTCGGCTGGAAGCCTGCGGAGACATTCGAAACGGGTCTGGCAAAAACTGTTCAGTGGTATCTCGACAATCAGGCATGGTCTGACGAAGTCGCTTCGGGCGAGTACCGCAAGTGGGTTGAGACCAACTACGCGCAACGCGCGTAAAGGCACGGTCATGGCGCGCAAAGGCATTATTCTCGCGGGCGGATCCGGCACCCGGCTCTATCCGATCACCCATGTCGTTTCAAAGCAGCTGCTGCCGGTCTACGACAAGCCGATGATCTACTACCCGCTCTCCACGCTGATGGTGGCGGGCATTCGCGACGTGCTGATTATCTCCACGCCGCAGGACACGCCGCGCTTCGAAGCCATGCTCGGCGACGGCAGCCAGTGGGGCATGAACATTCAGTATGCGGTTCAGCCTTCGCCGGACGGCCTCGCGCAAGCGTTCATCATCGGGCGCGAGTTCGTGGGCAACGACCCGTCGGCGCTGATTCTCGGCGACAACATTTTCTACGGCCACGATCTCGCGAAGCAGCTCGAGCGTGCGAACGATCAGGCCGACGGCGCGACCGTGTTCGCCTACCACGTGCACGATCCGGAGCGCTATGGCGTAGTCGAGTTCGACAAGCAGTTCCGCGCATTGTCCATCGAGGAAAAGCCCGCGAAGCCGCGCTCGAATTACGCGGTCACGGGTCTGTATTTCTACGACAAGCAGGTCTGCGACATCGCGGCGGACATCAAGCCGTCGCCGCGCGGCGAACTTGAAATCACCGACGTCAACTCGCGTTACCTCGCCAACGCCGCGCTCAATGTCGAGATCATGGGCCGCGGCTACGCGTGGCTCGACACGGGCACGCATGATTCGCTGATCGAAGCGGCCACGTTCATTGCGACGTTGCAGAAGCGCCAGGGCCTCGTGGTCGCATGTCCCGAGGAAATCGCGTATCGCCAGCAGTGGATCGGCGCCGAGCAGTTGCTCGCGCTCGCCGCGCCGCTCGCGAAGAACGCCTACGGGCAGTATCTGCAAAACATTCTTACGGACCAAGTTGCATGGCCATCCAAGTAACCGCTACGGCGCTGCCCGAAGTCAAGATCATCGAGCCGAAGGTGTTCGGCGATGCGCGCGGCTATTTCTACGAGAGCTTTAATGCCGTGGAATTCGCGGAGCATGTCGAGGCCGGCGTGACGTTCGTGCAGGACAATCATTCGCGTTCCGCGAAAGGCGTGCTGCGCGGCTTGCACTATCAGATTCAACATGCGCAGGGCAAGCTCGTGCGTGTCGTGGAAGGCGAAGTGTTCGACGTCGCCGTGGATATTCGCAAGAGTTCGCCGAACTTCGGCAAGTGGGTTGGCGTGACGTTGTCGATGGAGAACCATCGGCAATTGTGGGTGCCGCCTGGCTTCGCGCATGGTTTCCTTGTGCTGTCGGAGTCCGCGCAGTTCCTCTACAAGACGACCGACTACTGGTTCCCCGAGCATGAGCGCAGCATTCTCTGGAACGATCCCGCCATCGGTATCGAATGGCCTGTTGATTTCGAGCCGCTGCTCGCGGCGAAAGATGCGGCGGCCAAGCGCCTCGCCGACGCTGAGCATTTCTCCTGAGGTCGTATGAGCGCGGGTGATCAACCAACGATCCTTCTGACCGGCGTCAATGGCCAGGTCGGTTTTGAACTGGCGCGCACGCTGCAAGGTTTGGGCAAGGTCGTCGCGCTGGAGCGCAGCGCGCTGGATCTCGCCGACCTGGAGCAGGTGCGGCGCGTCGTGCGCGAAGTGAAGCCGGGACTCATCGTAAATCCCGCTGCACACACGGCGGTCGACAAAGCCGAAACCGATATCGACGCGGTCATGCGTCTGAACGCGGAAGCGCCCGGCGTGCTCGCGGAAGAAGCGAAGCGGCTCGGCGCTGCGCTGGTTCACTATTCGACGGACTACGTATTCGACGGCACCAAGGCCGGCGCGTATGTCGAGACCGACGCGGTCAATCCACAAAACGTGTACGGCAAGAGCAAGCTCGCGGGCGAACAGGCGATCGCGCAGTCCGGCTGCGCGCATCTGATTTTCCGCACGAGCTGGGTATATGGGGCGCGGGGCAAAAACTTCCTGCTCACCATGCTGCGTCTCGGCGCAGAGCGCGATGAGCTCAGCGTGGTTGCCGACCAGTATGGAGCGCCGACGTGGTCCAACACGATTGCGGCCCTGAGCGCAAACGTACTCGCGCAAGCCGTTGCGCCGAATCAGTCCGACTGGTGGGAAAAGCATTCAGGCGTTTATCACCTGACCGCCTCGGGCAGCACGTCGTGGCACGGTTTCGCTCAAGCTATTTTCGAGTATTCGCAACTCGAGAAGAAGCCCACGGTGAAGCCCATACCTGCTGCGTCGTATCCGACGCCGGCCACACGCCCGAGCAACTCACGGATGTCGAACGACAAGCTCGCTGCCAGCTTTGGCGTACGCGCGCCCGACTGGCGGGACGCTCTGCGCCTATGCATGTCAACGAAGTGAATGGCGAGCCGCCGAAGCCGCGTTCGGGCGCAGTCGTGGTTTTCTACCATCCCGACGCGGCCTGCGTGCAGCGCGCCAACCGCCTCGCGTCCTTCATGCGATGCGTTGTCATCGACAACACGCCGTCAGTCTCTACCGCCCGCGACCTGGGCTTGTCGGATTCGATCGAATACTTGCCGAACGGCGAGAACCTCGGCATTGCCACCGCGATCAATCAGGGTATCGACATACTCATTCGTGAGGATTTCGAAGTCGCGATCCTCTTCGACCAGGACAGCGAACCGCCCGGATCGCTGTTTGTCGAGTTGCCGGCGATCATCGCGCGCGCCAACGCGTCGCAACAACGCGTTGCTCTGGTCGGGCCCGCCTACGACGACCCTCGCTTGCGCGGCGTCGCATCGTTCGTTCGCTTCAAATGGTGGGCGCTGGAACGTGTATCGCCAACAGGCAATCAGCCGATCGATGTCGACTTTCTGATTACCTCGGGCTCATGTATCAACCTGCGCTGGTGGGCAAGCATTGGTCCGATGGACGACGCGCTGTTTATCGATTTCGTCGATCTCGAATGGTGTGTGCGCGCAAAGCGGAAAGGCTTCCAGGTTCTCGGTGTCCCCTGGGTGCGCATGAGTCACGAACTCGGCGGTGAGCCGGTCCGCGTGCTCGGGCGCAACTATCCCATGCATAGCCCATTGCGGCACTACTACCAGTTCCGCAACGTCGTTGCGTTGATCAAGCGCCCGTCGATGCCGATGGCATGGAAAAGCACTGAGCTCATCAAACTCCCGATACGCGTGCTGATTTACTGCTTCTTTCCTCAGCAGCGAAAAGACCACCTTGCGATGGCGTGGCGCGGGGTTCGCGACGGTTGGCGCGGGCGGCTTGGTGCGTACCGTCGGCAGTGAATACGCCGCAGCGGCCGGCAACGGCCGCTGGTTTGAGCCGCGCCTTCGGGTGTCAATCCAGTATGTGGGTGCGCGGCGGATCGGCTAGCGTGAACAGCGGCAGTTGCGGGTTCAGCGTCAGGTTCGGGTTGTATGCCGGATCATATTCCAGCTTGCTCGCCCAACGGTTCTGCATCCATCGAACCTCGCTGACGAACCTGTCGCGCTTGTCCGGGTCCATATCCGAACCGCGCGTGGCCGATTCATGGTGGTACAGCTCCGCGTGCGGTGTCCACACATTCCGGTAGCCCGCTTCGCCTACGCGTAAGCAGAAGTCAACGTCGTTGAAGGCGACAGCCAGCTCTTCGTTCAGACCGCCTACTTCGTGGTAGATCGACTTGCGGATCACGAGGCAGGCTGCCGTGACCGCGGACAGATTCTGCCGCACGACCGCCCGGCCGAAATAACCGAAGAGCCCGCGTTTCATCTTGTGATGAATATGGCCCGCGACACCGCCAAGGCCGATCATCACGCCGCCGTGCTGCAACGTGTTGTCCGGATACCAGAGCGCCGCGCCGACCGCGCCGTGGCCGGGCTGACAGGCAACGCCGACCATCTCGTTGAGCCAGTCAGGCGAAATCACTTCAATGTCGTTGTTCAGCAGACAAAGATAGTCGCCAGTGGCCATAGCCACCGCGCGATTGTTAAGCGCTGAGTAGTTAAACGGCGAATCGTCGCGGACAACACGAACGTTGCTCTTCTCCGAAATCTGCGCGAAGTAGCTCAGCGTTTCTTCTTTGACGCTGCCATTGTCCACCACGATGATTTCGTAGTTCGGGTAAATGGTTCGCAATAGAACGCTTTCGATGCACTGGCGAAGCAGGTCAACGCCGTCGCGCGTCGGGATGATCAATGACACCTTGGGTGCAGGCTGAGGCACCGCATAGCGGACGTGCAGGATGGCCGGCTCGTCGAAGACCTGTTCGACGGTCGCTTCCGCGCCGATGCGTTTCAGGTGCTCCTGCAGCGCGCGAATGGCGGCCAGCAGCGCATACGGCTTCTCGCTGCCGCTGCCGGCGGTACTGCCGGGCGCGATGCGCCAGTGATAGAGCACGTGAGGAATGTGGACGACTTTGTCATGCCCTGCGATTTCCACGCAGCGCAATGTGAGGTCGTAGTCCTGGCTTCCTTCGAAGCCTTTACGAAAGCCGCCGGCTTCGCGGATCAATGCGGTCTCGAATACGCCCAGGTGAGAGAACATGTTCTGCGTCAGGAACAGTTCCGGGTTCCAGTCGCATTTGAAGTACGGCATCGCGCGCTTGCCGTCAGCGGTGAGTTTGTCCTCGTCGCTGTAGAACATTCGTGCGTCGGGGTGCTTGTTGATATAGCGCACCACCGAGAACAACGCGTGAGCCGGCAGGACATCGTCGTGATCGAGCAGCGCGACGTATTCGCCGTTGGCAATCGACAGCGCGCTATTGCTCGCTTCCGAGATATGACCGTTCACCTCCCGGAACACAACCTTGATCCGCTCATCGAGCGCCGCGTATCGGCGCAGAATCTGCGCCGGCTCGGGCCTCGTCGAGGCGTCGTCTGCGATGCACAGTTCCCAGTTCTGATAGACCTGATCCCGCACGGACTGGATCATGGCTTCGAGGAACACCGGGTCGCTGTTATAGGTCGGCACGACGACGGATATCAGCGGCTGACGCGCGAACGTCGCCATGATCGTGTTCGCCTTGTCACGCTCCGCTTCGCCGAACGTGTCGAAGCGATCGATCCACGCGCTGTAGACGGCTTCCGAAGGCGGTCTGTCTGCGAAGCCCGCGCCACTTTGCAAGCGGCGCAGGCGATCGCGTGCGCCGGCTATGCCGCCGCGGCGCAGCGCTTTGGCGTAGTAGCCGAGCGCGCCAGCGTAGCCGCCCTGCGCTTCGGCCTGTCGCTCGATGGTCCCCCAGACAAGACGGAGCGCACGGGCCATCGCCGACACGCGACGCAACGGCGCGGTGATACGCCATGACGGCGAGGTAAGAACGCGTTGCAGTTCGACTTCGAGTCGTACCCGCTCGTTTTCTACTGACGCGTAGTGGGTCAGCTTCTCGAGCGCGAACGCCAGTTTTTCCTCGAGCACCTCGGCGCGTTGCGTTGCTGCGGCGAGTTCCGACTCGTGTGATGCAGCAGGCGCGTTACGTGGAAGCGGAGCGGGCCTGGGGTCGCCGACATTGTGGCCAGACGTCATTTTTTGAAGCGCGAACGAATCGCGTTATTCCATTGGTTCAGGTCATTCAGGCGCGAAGCGAATGTCACGCCTGTTCTACTTCATCTCGAACGAAGAGCGCTATGTTGCTCATCGGCGCGCCGACCAGACCGGTCGTCACGCTCGTTGACTCCGATTTGACGATCAGCGCGTCGTGCACACAATCTTGTACGGCGATTGTGCCGGCAACATGGGCAGCCTCGGTAAGCACCAGCGCTGTAAACGCGTAATCGCCGGGCGGCAGAATCGGCATGTCGAACACGAACTCCGCCTCGACCGCGGGCGCTTCGCGCAACGCTGCGTTGTCGCCGGTGCTCGTGAGCGAGGTGTCGTCACCGAACAGCGGCTGACCCAGCCGGTCTTTCACGAAGAAGGCGAACACCGGTAACGAGCCGGACTCCGGTCTCTTCGCACGGATGCGCAGCAGCACGCGCTCGCCACCGACCACCCAGCTCACCGGCGATCCCTGTTCGCTGATCAGTTCCACCGACTCGATGAGCGGCGTATTTCTCTGCGTGGGCAGGCTATGTGGGTCGACATCGAGCGCGGTGAGCGTCACGCCCGGCGTGGCCGCGTTCTCAATGAAGCGTTGCCGCTGATCCGCGGTTTGCGCTTGCGCCGGTTGTCGTGTCAGCCCCGCCGGCGCCTTGATGTCCGACCCGCTTTCGCCAAGGTCTTCGGCGCTTGCCCATGACGTGGCTTCGCCTTGCTGCTGGCGGTAGAAAGCTTCGAAGTAACTGGTGCAGACGTGTCTGGCTTCCCCGGTCTCGCGAATCACGCCACGGTCGAGCCAGATCACGCGCGAGCACAGGCTGCGAACCGCAGACGAGTCATGGCTCACGAACAGCACCGTGCCCGTTTGCTGGAACCGGCGCAGGAACCGCATGCATTTTTGCGTGAAGAACGCATCGCCCACGGCGAGCGCTTCGTCGATCACCAGTATGTCGGCGTCGACGTGGGCGATCACCGCGAAGGCAAGCCGCACGAACATGCCGCTGGAATAGGTTTTTACGGGCTGGTCGATAAAGTGGCCGATATCGGCGAACTCGATGATCTGCTCGAGACGCGCGTCGATCTGGTCGCGGCTCAGCCCGTGCAACTGGCCGTTCATGTAGATGTTTTCGCGGCCGGTGTATTCGACGTCAAAGCCGGAGCCGAGCTCCAGCAACGCCGCAATCCTGCCGCGTGTTTCCACCTCGCCGCCGGTGGGCGCCAGTGTTCCGCAGACAATCTGCAGCAAGGTGCTTTTGCCGGAGCCGTTCCGGCCGATAATACCGACCGTTTCTCCGCGGGCGATCTCGAAGTCGACGCCCTTCAGGGCCCAGAAGGTACGAACGCAGTCCTGGGCGCGTTTGAACAACGCTCGCCGTAGCGGCGGCAACGGCGCGAGGGTGCCGAGCAGGCCGAGGACACTGCGCTTGAGGCGGTCCGAAGGCTGCTCGTACGACTCGAAGCCTTTGGTCAGCGACGCGGCGCGGATGGCAATGTCAGATGACATCCGCAAATCCCCGTCGCGTTTTCTGGAACCATCCGAACCCGAGCCACGCGACGAGAACGGCGATGGCGGTATAGATGCCCCAGCGGCTCCAGTCGATGGAGTGGCCCCACACGAGCACATCGCGGCTTTGCTCGATGGGATACGTCATCGGGTTCAGATAGACAAACGTGCGAAAGCGTTCCGGCAGCGACGAGACCGGAAAAAAGACGGGCGACAGGAACATGAGGGCCGTGATCAGAATGCCTATCGTTTGTCCAATGTCGCGCAGATAGACACCGGTCGCCGCGAGCGTCCAGCTGATGCCGAGTATGAACACACACAAAGGCGCGAGCACGACTGGAAGCAGAAACGCTGTCGGCGGCACTGAACCGACGATCAACCATTCCGCCACGAGCAGGATGAACACGCTGACGCAAAGATGGAACATGGCGGAAAGCAGCGTCACGCAAGGGAGAATCTCGAGCGGGAAGACGATTTTCTTGACGAAGTTCGCATGCGACAGGATCAGGGTCGGCGCGCGGCTCACGCACTCGGAGAACAGATTGAACATGATCATCCCGGCGAACAGGACGACGGCGAACTCGCCTTTGGACGCTGTTTCGGTGCCCGCGGCACCGCCGCCCCAACGCGATTTGAAGACCGTACTGAACACGAACGTGTAGATGGTCAACATCAGAAGCGGAGTAAGCAGCGACCACAATATGCCGAGTAACGAACCTTTGTATCGCCCCACTGCATCGCGGCGTGCGAGGTCCAACATGAGGCGCCGATTCTTCACCAGCGATGCAGCGAGGTATCGTGGCGAAACGCTAAAACTGTGCATAAGTCGGTCGTCGATGCTCTACAAAGATGGAGTGAGATACGGCGTCATCCGACAGGCACACGCCCTCGGTTGATGCCTGCTGACGAGAGGCATCCGGCTTGTCGGGCGACGCGGTCGGATCAACCGGCAACGAGTGGCTTGCCGGAGATGAGCTGTATATGGGTGGGTACGCATTATCGCATAGCGGCTGCGGTCGAAACCCCGTGAAGCCGGCCCTCATGTCTCGAAGTGTAAATGCTGTAAATGAATATCGGCGGCGCATTGCCGCAAACCCGCTCGCGCAGGCAGCGACCCTCCGCAGAAGCGCGCGGCCGGCTCTTCGCATGACCACGGAATCATCGGCGACTGTGGTTTTATCATATTGTGAAATGAATGAAACGCGGTAAAATCGTCGGTTACTCAGCACCACTCTGATCAGGCCGTTAAGTCCGCGTCTGCGGCCAGGATGCGTTCGCGCGCCGGAGAGCGATACGAGAGCGGTTAAGGAACAAACCATATGTCGGGAAACTTGGCAGTCGAAGCTTCGGGCATTCGTAAGGGCTTTGCTTCTTACGAGCGCCCAGCCGACCGGCTGAAGAAAAGCATGTTAGGCGTCGCGGCGCGGTTCTCGCCGGGCGCGCTTGCAAAGCGCGCCGCATTGCGCCGTGTCGACGCACTATCCAGTGTGTTCTGGGCGCTGCACGACGTCAGCTTTTCGGTCGCAGCCGGGGAAACCGTGGGGATCATCGGCCGCAACGGGTCCGGCAAAAGCACGTTGCTGCAAATCGTCTGCGGAACGCTTGCGCCGACCGCGGGCGACATCGCTGTGCGCGGTAAAGTCGCCGCGCTGCTCGAACTCGGCTCGGGGTTCGACGTGGAGTACACGGGGCGCGAGAACGTCTACCTGAACGCGCAGCTTTACGGTCTGACTCGCCAGCAAATCGACGAACGGTACGACGATATCGTCGCTTTTGCGGACATTGGCGAGTTCGTCGACCAGCCGGTCAAAACTTATTCGAGCGGCATGTTCGTGCGACTTGCGTTTGCGGTCATTGCGCATGTCGACGCGGACATTCTCGTTATCGACGAGGCGCTTGCTGTCGGCGACGCTTTCTTCAATCAGAAGTGTTTTCGTTTTCTCGACGAATTCAAGAAGCGCGGCACGATCCTTTTCGTGAGCCACGACACTTCGACAATCAAGAAGCTGTGTTCCAAGGTTATCTGGATCGACCGCGGCCATGTGATGGCCCAGGGCGATCCCGAGGAAGTGTGCGCCGCGTATCTCGAAGCCCGATACACCGGTTCTGCGCCCTCGATCACGAGCGGGCGGGTTCCGGTAAAAGCTCGTAGCGTCGCGTCGTGCGACGAGCGGCGCGGGCTCATCAACGCGTCTTCGTTGCGCAACGACATTCAGGTCATGGCCTTCAATCGCCAGTCGCAATCGTTCGGAGCAGGCGGCGCGCATATCGTCGACGTCGCGCTCGTCGACGAAGCGAAACGCCGCCTCGAGTGGGTCGTCGGCGGCGAACCCGTGACCTTGCAGGTATCGGTTCATGTGGGCGAATCGCTTTTTTCCCCGATCGTTGGATTCTTTCTGAAGAACGATCGTGGCCAGGATCTGTTCGGCGAAAACACGTTCGGTACTTTCGCAGACCGCCCTGTGCACTGTGAGGCTAACTCCGTTCTTTGCGCGGAGTTTTCGTTCGTCATGCCGGTCCTGCCCAAGGGCCATTTTTCGATCAATGTTGCAGTGGCGGAAGGCACTCAGTACAACCACGTTCAGCTTCACTGGGTTCATGATGCATTGCCGCTCCAGTCGCACGCCTCACGAGTTCATCACGCGCTTCTCGGCATCCCGATGCTTCATGTCGACGTGAGCGCCGTGCCCTGACGCCGCGACCGTATCAGCAGCGGCGCTTCACGCACGCTTCGCAAGATCGGGCCTTAAAAAAACAACCGACAGTTTCACCAGGCTAAGTCAGCCAGTAGCCCAGGATTTCAAATATGACAACACGAGTTAGAACATTCCGGTTCAAAGGCGCGGAGAGCGGCCATGAATTTACCGGGGAACGCTATCTTCCCGGCGTGGCGGGTCCTATTCAGTACGAACACTACCATCGGTATCTGTTCTCCGCGCCGTTGTGCGAAGGCAAGGAAGTGCTCGATATCGCGTCCGGCGAAGGGTACGGTTCTGCAGTGCTGGCACAGTCGGCGAAATCCGTAGTGGGCGTGGATATCGACGCCCAGGCCGTCGAAAACGCCCGCAAGCGCTATGGCGAGCAACCGAATCTGCGCTACGAGCATGGCAGCGCAACGGCTATTCCGTTGCCCGACGCTTCGGTCGATATCCTGAACTCGTTCGAAACACTCGAGCACTTCCATGATCACGAGGCGTTCATGCAGGAAGCCCGGCGTGTTCTGCGCCCGAACGGCCTGATGATCATATCGACGCCCAATCGGCCGATTTACTCGCCGCCTGGCGCACCGCCGAATGAATATCATGTGCGCGAGCTCGATCGCGAGGAGTTCGTTCAGTGGCTCAAGACCGGCTTCAAGAACTTCGTGCTTTACGAACAGAAGCCAACGGCAGGTTCAATGCTGTTCCGCGAGGGGCGCAAAGGCGCGCGCGAAGTCACGTACTGGTCCGAGACGGACATAGGCGAATACACGGCGACGGAGAGCATGGTCGACCCGGTTTATTTCGTCGCGATCGCTTCCGATGGTCCGTTGCCCGAGCCGAATGACGACGTTCTCGAAGGGAGCTTTTCGTTCGCGCGCTATGACCACTCGCGCAACGGGCACATCGGCAATCAGGCGGTCGAGATCGCACGCCTGACGACCGAGACGATTGCCCGTGGCGACGAGATCGGACATTTGACCGGCGAGACCGTACGCCTGACCGAGGCAGTGCTCGCGCGAGACGCCGAAATCGGCCGTCTTACGCAGGAAGCAGTGCGGCTGAACGAAGAAATCATTATCCGCAACAACGAAATCGAGCGCCTGAATCAGTTGTTGGCGAGCGCAAATGCGACTGCCAATGCCGCTGCCAATGTGCCGCAGGTTGAGCCGTCCCAGATCTATGAGCAACTGGCCGAATTGACGCGGCAGGTCAAGAACTCGAATGCGGCGTTGCGGGCGCTGCAGACCCAGCAGGCTATCCCGAGCGGCCCATCCGACGAAGCGCTGAGGCTTGAAAACGATAGATTGCGCGCGCAGATCGATGCGCTTGTCCATTCCGCGTCATGGCGTCTTACCGAGCCACTGCGCGGCGTCGTCACGCGTTTGAGACCCGCGAGGCGCAAACTCGCCCGCGCGCTTGGCCGTGGCAACGCGTTGCCTGCTCATGAAGGCAATTCGCGCGTCGCGTTGCCGGCTGGCCGGCTGCCCGCGATTCCCAAATCGCCGGCCCGCTTTACCCAGGCGGCGCAACCGCGCGCAACCATCTTTGTCCTTGAATCGGGCAACGACGGATCGTTGGCGAAATGTCTGGCCGCACTAAGCGCCCATACCTCTGACGTGCCTTACGCAGTCTCCGTTGTGGGTACAGCCAATACGGAGCTCGCCGGGCAATACGGTGTCGGCTTTCTGGGCGACAGCAACACGTCCCGGTCGCTCGCGGCATTGCGTGACAGCATCGGCCAACTGAGCGGCGAATTCGTCGTGCTGGTTTCGGATCGGCTGGTCGCTCACCCCGGCTGGCTTGCCGCACTCGACGAAGCGTTTGCGCGCTTCCCCGATGCGGCAGCGCTCGGCGCACTGATTCTCAAGGATGCCGATACCGTGGAGACGGCCGGCGCCGCCATTGAAGCCGATGCGCGGCTGCGACCGAACTGCGCGGGGCTGACACCGGACGACCCGGCGGTCAACGCCGTCATGCGCGTGACGTGCGCGGGGCCCGGTTTGATAGCGATGCGCGCGGATGCCTGGCGCGCGATAGCCGGGCACTTCGGCAACGACGACCCGTTTCAGGCAGGGTTGGTCTCCATCGGCTTGTTGTTGTCCACGCTCGGCAAGAACACCTACCTGCAGCCTTTTGCGCGCTTCACCCGGCTGCCGGTCTCGAAGGTCGACCGCGCGGCTTCCAGCGACGCAAACAGCAAATGGGAGGACGCGCACCAGCGGTGGTCGGTTCGTCAGCGATTCGAGAAAGTTTTCGCTGCCGCCGGGGCCGATGGGACCGTGCTGAAGCTTGCAGCAAGGCCGAAGATCGTGATGATCGACGCGTTTGTGCCGAAGCCCGACCAGGACTCCGGGTCCGCCGATCTTTTCTGGTACATGCGGATTTTTCATGCGTTCGGCTATCAGGTCAGCTTCATCGCAGCGTTCGAAGAACAACCGCTCGAAAGTTACGCCGACGCACTGCGCCGTTGGGGCGTGCGGGTTCAATACGCGACCGATCTCGATCATCTGAATCATCTGGTACTCGAAGAGTCGCGAGACGCGCAAGTCGTGCTGGTGCAGCGCGTCGTCGTGGCCCGTCACGTGATCTGCGCGCTTCGCGAACGGCAACTGAGCGCCAAGATCGTATTCGGCACGGTCGATCTGCATTATCTGCGCGAGGAGCGCATTGCCATTCATGAACGCTCGCCCGAAGCGCTCGACTATGCGTTGACGCTGCGCCGCGAGGAACTCCGTGCGATGTCCTTGTCCGACGCGACCATCGTGGTGAGTCGGCTGGAACACGACATCGTCAAGGCCGCGTTGCCGGAAGTGAATGTCCACCGCATTCCGATTCCGCGGATGCCTGTGCGCTCGGCCAGTACATTTGCCGATCGCTCGGGCGTGGTGTTCGTCGGGGGCTTCGCGCATCGGCCGAATATCGATGCGGTCATGTTCCTCGTCAACGAAATCTGGCCGATCGTGCGCCGGAATTTGCCGAGTGCCGAACTGCGCGTTGTCGGCAGCAATGTGACGCCGGAAATCAGTGCGCTCGACAATCCTGCTGCCGGTGTCAAGATCGTCGGTTTCGTTCAGGACCTGGGCGAGGTCATGAGCACGGCCCGGCTCTCCGTCGCTCCTTTGCGCTTCGGGGCGGGCATCAAGGGCAAGGTTGTGTCGAGCCTGCTGCATGGCCTGCCTTGCGTACTGAGCAAGATGGCGAGCGAAGGCATGGGCCTCGTCGACGGCGAGCACGTCCTGGAGGGCGAGACTGCCGAAGAGATTGCGGCGGCCATCGTGCGGTTACACGAAGACGCGCAGTTGTGGCAGCGCATTGCCGACGCAGGCTTTCTCGTAGCCGCCGAGGAATATTCCGTGGAGAGCGTCGCTGACAAGTTCTCGGCGTTGCTCGACTCGGTTGGTCTGATCGACAACTCGCGCGTTATCGAGCCTAGCGCGTTCCACATCCACTAACCGATCGTATCGAACGAACTGCCCCGGGCACTTTATGTTGCAATCTATTTTTTCGTTGTTCAGGAAGCGTCCGCCGCGTCGCACGGACGGCAAGCTAGGTGTGCTGATCGAACTCGCATCGTTCGACAAAGGCGGTCTGGAAAAGGTCGTGCTCGACTCGGCGATAGCTTTCGACCGTCAACGCTTCGATGTGACCATCGTGACGCCCGGCAAGGTTGGGCATCTGGGTGCCGTCGCGCGCGATGCGGGCCTGCGAGTGATCGGCTTGCCGGCCGATGACCCGCAGCGCGCCTACGACCGGTTATTGGACGAGTTGCCAATCGACGTGGCCATGTCGCATTTTTCGAATGCGGGGTATCCGCTTTTTGCGCGCCACAAGATTCCCAACATCACGTTCATCCACAACGTGTATGCCTTTTTCTCGCCGGCGCAGGCCAAGGCGTTCGCGCGCGACGATCGGTACGTCGATTGTTATGTCTCAGTGTCGAACAACGCGACACGCTTTGCGGTGCGAAACCTGGGCGTGGATGCGGACAAGATCGTTACCGTCCCGAATGGCCTCATCATTTCCGAACACGAAGCGCGCGAAAAGAAGCCCGTCAAGCTGACGCGCGCGGAACTGGGCCTTGCCGACAGCGATTATGTGTTTGCCAATATCGCGTCTTACAACTTGCACAAGGGCCACTACGTCATGGCGGACGCCATGCGTCATCTGCTCACGCAGCGCCGCGACGTGAAGATACTTTGCGTTGGAAACGTCGTTTATCCGCCGCATGTCGAGGAGCTTCGTGCGTATCTCAAGGAGCATGGTCTGGACCAGCATATTCTGATGCCGGGCTATTTCCCCGATGTCGAAGACGTGCATCGCGTGTCGGACGCTTTCCTGTTGCCCTCGTTTATCGAAGGGTGGAGCATTGCGATGAACGAGGCAATGTTTTACCGCAAGCCGATGATCCTGACCGACACGGGCGCGTCCGCCGAAGTGATCGAGAACAACGATATCGGCATTCTCGTGCCGAACGAGTACGGCGATACGCCGGATCTGAACTCCAGGCTTCTGGACGAGTTGGCTTACGCGCCGCGCAGTTATGCAATCGCACCCGTGCTTGCCGGCGCGATGAACGACATGGCGTCCAATCGCGACGAGTGGCGCGCGCGAGCCGAGGCTGGCCGTCAAAAGATTTACGAGCGTTTCGACTTCTCGAAGATCGTCAAACGGTATGAAGAGATCATCGAAAACGTGGTTCGGCAAAAGAGCCACTAGCAAGGCGAGAGGGCGACATGCTGGGACGTGCAAAAGAGTTTTATCGCTTCATCAGGTGGCGTTTCAAGCCTGCTGTATGTTTTTATCTGGGCAACCATCTGTTCATGAACTACATGCCGTACGGGATTCGGCATTGGTTCCTGAGGCGGTTTTGCCAGGTCAGGATCGGCCGGGATTCGAGTATTGCGATGGGCTGTTTCGTGACCGGTTATCACATCGCCATTGGCGACAATACGGTGATTAATCGTTACACGTATCTCGACGGCCGCGTGCCGCTTACGATCGGCAACAACGTCAATGTGTCGCACTACACGCTGATTCAGACGCTGACGCATGATCCGCAGAACCCCGACTTTGTCTGCTTATGCAAACCGGTGGTGATCGAAGACCATGTGTGGATCGGCGCGCGCGCTATCATCAGCCCGGGTGTGCGGATCGGCGAAGGCGCGGTGATCGGCGCGGGCTCGGTCGTGACGCGCGACGTCGAGCCGTATACGATCGTTGCAGGTAATCCGGCCCGCTTCATCAAGGAACGCTCGCGCGATTTGCGGTACAGGTCGCGCTATTTCCCGTTCTTCGACACCGATATTCAATAGCCGACGGCGCTATCCGTCGGCACCGTCACTTTTTTGCCAGCCGCCATCATGTCGATCTTCAAACCACGCCGGACATCGCCAGTGCGCACGACCCCGACTATTTCGGTCGTCGTGCCGCTGTACAACCACGCGCGCTATATCGAGGCCGCGCTCGACAGCGTGCTGTCGCAGACTTCGCCCGCCGACGAGATCATCCTCATTGACGATGGCTCGAAGGACAATGGTTTCGTCCTTGCGCAGCAGATGCTGGCGAAAGTGCCGCATGCGACCTTGCACAAGCAGGAAAACGCTGGCGCGCACAATACGATCAATCGTGCAATCGGGATCAGCCGCTCGGAATACATTGCGGTGCTGAACTCGGACGACATCTTCGCGCCCACCAAACTGGAGCGAGTGCGGGCCATCGTGCAAGACCGTCCCGGCGTCGGGTTGATCGCGGGCAGACCGGGCATCATGGACGATAACGGCGTGCGGCAGAATGCAGGCGTCGCGATCGACTGGCTGGGCCGCGCCGCGAATTTTCTCGAAGACACAGGGCTGCCGCAGCTCGCGTTGCTCAACGAGAACTTCGTTGCGACCACGTCGAACATGGTGTTTTCGCGTGCGCTATGGGATGCAGCGGGAGGCTTCCAGCCGCTTCGCTATTGCCACGATCTGGATTTCCTGATGTTTGCGTATGCGCAGAGTTCGGTGTTTCTTGATCGCGAGCACGAGCATATCGTTTATCGCGTCCACGAAAGCAACACGATCAAGGAAGACCTCAGCAAGGTGCGGGTCGAAATCGCTGCGGTGATTGCACAGGCGTTATTCGCTTCGGGGCCGCGACTGTTCTCGGCTGGGCTGGCCGAACAGGATCTGGCTGCATTCCTGACTTTCTTGCGAAACAAGCAGTTGACTGAACTGCTGTGCTTCTTCCAGACCATCCTGTCTACGTTTCCGACTCGGGCTGCATTTTACGAGTACGCGGGAGATGCCCGAAACGCGGCGGCTTTCCGAGCAGCCGTCATGAACTGAGCGCAGTGGCCCATCAACAGGGTCATTGTTCGCTGATCACCTGGCGCCAAAGTACTATGAATTCGACGGTATCTTCTCATCAGGACAGTGCGTCGCCGACGCAAGGTTCGCTGCCGCTGCAGGCGGTAATTCTGGCCGGAGGCTCGGGCACGCGCTTGTGGCCGTTGTCGCGGGAGCACTTTCCGAAGCAGTTGATCGGGCTTCTCAGCGAAGAGTCGCTTCTTCAATCGACGGCACGCCGCCTCGATGCGGTTCACGCAACGCGGCCGGTTGCCGAAGACGTGCTCGTCGTGTGCGGCGAAGACCATCGTTTCACTACGGCGGAGCAGCTCCGGCGCGTTGGCCGAAGCGGCGTCATCATTCTGGAGCCGGCGGGCCGCAATACGGCGCCGGCGCTCACCCTTGCAGCGCTCGCGCTGGCGGAAGGCGGCAAGGACGCAATCATGGTGGCCATGCCCGCCGATCACGTCATCGGCGACGTCGCAGCATTCGCCGACGCTGTGGCCAAAGCCGCCGAGTATGCGGCGACGGGGCAGGTGGTCACGATGGGCATCGTCCCTACGCGGCCGGAAACGGGGTACGGCTATATCAAGGTGGGTGAAGCGGTGGGCGAGGGAAGCGGACATCGCCTTCAGCGTTTCGTCGAGAAACCTGACCTGAGCCTCGCGGAAAGCTACATGCAGTCCGGCGAGTTCTGGTGGAACAGCGGCATTTTCGTCCTTCGCGCGTCGGTCTGGTTGACGCTGGTCGAGCACTATCGTCCGCTTATCGCCGAAGCGTCGCAGCGTGCTTTTGCTGCTTCTGTGACGGACCAGGATTTCCTCCGCGTCGGCAAGCCGGAGTTTATGGCGTGTCCGTCGGAGTCCATCGACTTCGCTGTCATGGAGCATCTCGGCGACGCGGATTCGCCGGCAGAAGCGGTGGTGATTCCGCTGCGCGCGGGTTGGTCGGACGTCGGCTCTTGGGACGCGATCTGGGATCTGTTGCCGAAAGACAATGAAGGAAACGTTGCACGGGGCAGGGCGATGTTCGATGGAGCGGTGAACACCTTCGCCCATTCCGAAGGGCGCCTGATTGCATGTGTGGGCACGGAGAACCTGGTGGTGGTCGAGACGCCCGATGCAATTCTCGTCGCGAAGACCTCGGAAGTGCAGCGCGTCAAGAACATCGTCGCGCGTATCAAGGCGGAGAAAGGGACCGAGGCGGGATATCACCGCAAAGTCTATCGACCGTGGGGCTACTATGACTCGATCGACAGCGGTCGCGGGTTTCAGGTCAAGCGGATCGTGGTCAATCCGGGCGCGCGCCTTTCGCTCCAGATGCATCACCATCGCGCCGAGCACTGGATCGTCGTGAGCGGCACTGCGCTGGTTACGCGCGGCGACGAAACGTTCCTGTTGTCGGAGAACGAGTCGACCTACATTCCGCTCGGGCAAAAACACCGGCTCGAGAATCCTGGCAAGGTGCCGTTGGCCATGATCGAAGTGCAGTCCGGCAGTTATCTGGGCGAAGACGATATTGTGCGGTTCGACGACACGTACGGACGGAGCTGAACGTTAGCGTCGCTGCGCGTCGCGGCTGATGCTATTGTCCCTGGCCGATCTACGCCCACGTACAACGACGCCTGCATCAGCAGTCCAGCGACTGCACCAGCATGTCGGTGCAGTCCTCTATCGACATATTACCCGTGTCGATCGTCACGTCCGCATGTTCGGGTGCTTCATAGGGACTGTCGATGCCCGTCATGTTCGGCAGCAGTCCATTTCGCGCTTTTCTATACAGGCCCTTTGGATCGCGCTCTTCGCAGACGGTCAGCGAAGCATTCACGTAGACCTCCACGAATCGATCCGCGCCGATAAGTTGACGCGCCATTTCACGCTCCTGCCGGAACGGCGAAATGAATGCCGTCAGCACGATGAGCCCTGCGTCCATCATCAGCTTCGCGACTTCCGCCACGCGCCGGATATTTTCGACGCGGTCCGCCTCTTCGAAGCCAAGGTCCTTGTTCAGGCCCTGACGAACGTTGTCACCGTCGAGGATATACGTGCGCTTGCCTAATGCGTGAAGCCTCACTTCGAGTGCGTTTGCAATCGTCGATTTGCCCGCGCCCGAAAGACCCGTGAACCAGATAACCTTGCCCGGGTGTCCGTTCTGCTGTTCGCGATCTTCACGCGTGATGGTCAATGGTTGGCGGTGCACGTTTTGCGACCGGCGCAAGCTGTGATGAATGATGCCGGCGGCCACCGTATTGCGCGTGAAATTATCGACGAGCAAAAAGCCGCCTAGCGTCGTCGAATTCTCGTAAGGCATGAAAGCAACAGGCTTGCTCGTGGCGATATTGCACACCACGATGTCGTTCATGCCGACATCGCGTGCGGATTCGAGCGCGAACGTGTTGACGTTTATCCGGTGCTTGATCGCGGTGATCGACGCGCCGACCCACTGGCTAGCAAGCTTCAGTTCATATTTGCGGCCTGTCAGGCCGCGTTGATCCTGCATCCAGATGACGGTGGCCCTGAACTGATCGGTGACTTCGAGCGGCTGCGATGCCAGCGTCAGCACATCGCCGCGCGAAACGTCGATCTCACGGTCAACAACGACTGTAATGGCGTCGCCGGCTTGAGCTTCGTCGAGATTGCCGTCGAATGTCACGATGTCGCTGACGCGCGCACATTGTCCCGACGAGGTCACACGTAGTTCGTCTCCACGGCGTACCGCACCGGCGGCCACCGTACCGCAGATGCCGCGAAAGTCCGCGGTCGAACGATTGATCCACTGCACGGGCAGAGCAAAGTCTGCTTGCGGCCGCGCGGTCGCATTGACCGTCTCGAGATAACCCAGCAACGTGGGACCGGTGTACCAGACCGTGCGCGCGGACCTCTGCGTGATGTTGTCGCCGTGGAGCGCGGCGACCGGTATGGCGACGATCTCATCGAAATGCAGCGGCCGGGCGAGGCGCGAGAAGTCCTCCTCGATCTTGTCGAACGTCGCGCGGTCGAAGCCGACGAGATCCATCTTGTTGACGGCCAGCACGACATGGCGAATGCCGAAGAGCGACGCGAGGAACGCATGCCGGCGAGTCTGAGTCTGGATGCCGCGCCGTGCGTCGACCAGCAATATGGCGACCGCGGCCGTCGATGCCGCCGTCGCCATATTGCGCGTGTACTGCTCGTGGCCGGGCGTATCCGCCACGATGAATTTGCGCCGGCGGGTCGCGAAGAAACGGTACGCGACGTCGATGGTGATACCTTGCTCACGCTCGGCGCTCAAGCCGTCCACCAGCAACGCGAAGTCGATGGCATCGCGTTGCGTGCCATACATTCTGGACTCCGCTACAAGTTCGGCGAGCTGGTCATCGAACAATTGACGCGAGTCCCACAATAGACGGCCAATCAGCGTACTTTTGCCGTCGTCGACACTGCCGCAAGTGATAAAGCGCAACTGGTCGAGTTGCGATTGCTCGGCCAGCCACGCGTCGATATCGCCCGGCCGCTCGACGGTTCGCTGCGGCAAGCCGCTAGTCCTGGGATTTCGCGCCATCAGAAATACCCCACTTGTTTCTTCTTTTCCATACTGCCGGGGCTATCGGTGTCGATCTTGCGGCCCTGGCGTTCCGATGTATTTGCATTGACCAGTTCGAGCAGAATGTCGTCGATGGTCTCCGCCTCCGATTCGATTGCACCCGTCAGCGGATAACATCCCAGCGTGCGAAAGCGGATCTTGCGAATCTCTATTTGCTCGTCGGGCATGATCTGGCATCGGTCGTCGTTGACCATCATGATCATGTCGGGACGAACGACAACCGGCCTCGGCTGCGCAAAGTACAAAGGCACGACAGGAATGTTTTCCTGGCGGATGTATTGCCAGATATCGAGCTCTGTCCAGTTGGAGAGCGGGAACACGCGGATGCTCTCTCCGGCGTTCTTGCGCGCGTTATAGAGATTCCACAGTTCCGGGCGCTGGTTCTTCGGGTCCCAGACATGCGTGGCGGTTCTGAATGAAAACACGCGCTCTTTTGCGCGCGACTTCTCTTCATCGCGACGGGCTCCCCCAATGACTACATCGAATTTGTAGTGATCCAACGCCTGCTTCAGGCCTTCCGTCTTTGTGATTTCCGTATGCCGGGCCGCACCGTGTTCGAACGGATTGATGTTCTTCGTGATGGCTTCCGGATTGATATGCGTGATAAGACGCATACCCGAACGGCGCGCCATGTAGTCCCGGAACAGATACATCTCCTGAAACTTCCAGCGCGTGTCGATGTGCAGTAACGGAAATGGCGGCTGGCTCGGATAGAACGCCTTGCGGGCGAGATGCAGCATCACGCCGCTGTCTTTGCCGACCGAATACATCATGACCGGATTCTGCGCCTCGGCAATGGCCTCGCGCAGTATGTGAATGCTCTCGTTTTCGAGCCGCTTCAGGTGTGGCGAAATGAGACCACGGCTTGCGCCGTCGTCGGCTGGCTCGATCAGAATCGGCGAGTATGCCTGCGGTACGAATTCGATCGATGGGATCGACGGCATATCTCTAAGCAGTCCAACCAGTTGCCCGGAAGCGAGGACGGTCAGGTCGCGGCGCAGATGCTGCTGCAATTGCGCGAGCGCGTGGCGCACCATGCGGGCGTCCGCGTCGCCTGGCAGCGGCACCCAATAGCGTCCGCCCCTTGCGTCGTTTGCATGGAGACAGGGACGTCCTCCAGGCAGCGGAGCTAGCTGCGAGAACAGCAAGAGCCGGCGCTTGCTTCGTGCGCGTTCGATGACCCAGTTCGTCACCAGCGCGATTGCGGGACGCCCTAGCTCGTCGACGAGCGTTTGGGCATTGAGTTCTTGCGGAAGGATCTCGAGGCTATGCAGCCGCCGTTCAGTCGTGCGCTTGCTTTCTGCGCCGAGCAGCGTACTCAGATGCTGGAAGGCGAGCTCCGTCGTCCACACCTTCTCTTCATCGAGACCCAAAAGATCAATGTCGGTCATATGTCGGAGTTTGCAAATTTGAATCTTAGTCTAGCGCTTGCTCGGGTAATTTCCAACGTCCCGCTGGGCTGAATGGCGATAAATGCGAACTGCGTCAAGCATGTCCTAGGAGAATTGCAGAACATGCTGCACGACAAGCGGAAAAGGCTTCAAATCCTTGCTATTGATCTCGAATCCTTTTGTTGCTGCTATTATTGTCACTCGCGCTAAGCGAGTTCTCGCAACTCGCGATGGCGCAAACTCGCTGCGCTTCGGCAAGGGTCATGAAGCCAGCCAACCCAGCGGGGCGCGCGGGCGAGGCCGTGGTCGGTCTGCAGCGTTGGATCTTGCGATCCAGTGTGTCTGCCGATCTCGCGGTTTTAGAAGCCGCTTTCCTGTCCTGTCGCCGCCCAACTACACTTCGTTGGTTAAATCACCGCATCTGACCGGTGCATGCGTACTCGTTGTTCGCATGTGAGCATGCGACCGTTACCCGTCGTGAGAGTTCTTTCAAAAAGCATAAGGCGTTCTTCGAATGCAAAAGTTTTCAGTTCATCCGCGCGAGCTAGCGATCAGTCTGTGGCGTAACCGGAGGCTGATCGCATTGTCTGTTCGGCGCGAGGTGCTCGGACGCTACCGGGGTTCGTTTCTCGGCATCTTTTGGTCGTTCTTCAATCCGCTGCTGATGCTGGCCGTCTATACGCTCGTGTTCAGTGGCCTGATGAAGGCTCGGTGGAACGCAGCCAGCGATTCCAAGACGGAATTCGCGCTCGTGCTATTTGCGGGTCTGATGCTATTTAATCTGTTTGCGGAATGCATAAATCGGGCACCCGGTCTCATCCTCGGTAACCCCAATTACGTAAAGAAAGTCGTATTTCCGCTTGAAATACTTCCTTGGGTGAGCCTAGGGTCGGCTCTTTTTCACGGCGGCGTCAGCTTGCTCGTCTGGCTCATCGCCTATTGCATCTTTTTTGGAGCGCCGCACGCAACGGTTGTCTTGCTGCCGCTCGTGCTGATCCCCTTCATTCTCTTCACGATGGGACTGAGTTGGGCGCTGGCGTCGCTCGGCGTATTTTTGCGCGACGTTGCGCAGGTCATCGGCATCCTGACAACTGTCTTGATGTTTCTTTCGCCGATCTTCTATCCTGCAACAACGTTGCCTGAAAAATATCGTCCGTTGCTCTATCTCAATCCATTGACGCCCGTAATCGAGTCGGCGCGCGATGTACTGTACTGGGGCAAAGTTCCGAGCTTCGAAATGTTAGGAGTCTACTTGGTGATCAGCGCATTCATCGCCTGGCTGGGTTTCGCCTGGTTCCAGAAGACACGCACGGGATTTGCCGATGTCCTCTGAAATCGCGATCAAGGTCGAGAACCTGAGCAAGCGCTATCAGATCTACGACCAGCCGAGAGATCGGCTCAAGCAATTCGTTTTGCCCCGCGTACGGAGAATGATCGGCGCTGCGCCTGCGCAGTACTTTCATGAATTCTGGGCGCTTCGCGACGTATCGTTCGAAGTGCGGCGCGGCGAGACCGTCGGAATTATCGGGCGTAACGGAAGCGGCAAATCGACCTTGCTGCAGATGATTTGCGGCACCCTCAATCCCACGCATGGGACGCTCGAAACGAAAGGCCGAATCGCTGCGTTGCTCGAACTGGGCTCCGGCTTCAACCCCGACTTCACGGGTCGCGAGAACGTGTTCCTTAACGCGGCAGTGTTGGGCCTCAGTCACCAGGAAGTGGAAGCGCGCTTCGACGATATCGTTGCGTTCGCAGATATCGGCCACTTTCTGGATCAGCCGGTCAAAACGTATTCGAGCGGCATGGTGGTCCGGCTCGCATTCGCGGTGCAGGCGATGATCGACCCGGACATTTTTGTCGTCGACGAAGCGCTTGCGGTGGGCGACGAGAAATTCCAGCGCAAATGCTTTGCGCGGCTCGAAGAACTGAAAAGCCGCGGCACGTCGATCCTCTTTGTCTCGCACTCGGCGGCCAGCGTCATCGAGTTGTGCGAACGGTCTCTGCTGCTCGACAGTGGCAGCCGCATCATGTATGCGCCGGCGGCGCAAGCCGTGCGCGCGTATCAGAAGCTGCTTTACGCGCCCAAAGCGGATCACGAATCACTGGTCCGCGAATTTCGCGCGGCGGACAGCAGTGCCGGCGCCGTTAATGGTGCCGCGGGTGCCGCGGGTGCCGCAGGTGCCGCGGCAGACATCGTGCTTGCCGCTCAGGACGCAGCGAAGAACGCCGAGTCCACGTTCGATCCAGGACTCGTGCCGGAGACCACCACGGTCTATCCGGCGCAGGGCGCGGAGATTCAATCCATCGCATTTCGCAGCGAAGACGGGCGCGTGGTCAATGTGCTGCAGTCGGGTGAAACGTATTACCTGGAGATGCAGGGTGTGTTCACGCGGGACTTTGCCGGCGTGTTCTTTGGGATCCACATTCGCAACATTCAGGGCGCTGTGGTTACCGGTCAGCGTTATCCGGAAGAGGGCCGTTACGTGACGGACGTACGCGCTGGGAAGCAGTTCAGACTTAGATTCGCTTTCAGCATGAACCTGATTCAGGGAGCGTATTTCGCGGGCGGGGGCATCTGGTCAGCGGAAGAACCCGCGTGTGCGCATCGGATTCTCGATGCCGTCATGTTTCGCATTAGTCCGACGGAAAAGCAGAAGTCGTTTGGCTACGTCGATCTCGCAGCAAGCGAACCGACGCTCGATCTGGCGGTGGTGTAGTCGGTATGGCATCCCGCCACCTTATCGCACTAGGAGACTCACATCTCGAAGCACTGCAGTTCGCGGCCGATCTCAATCTGCTGGACGTCGAGCGCAGTGTCTTCTCCATCGTGCCAGGGGCAACCGTCGTGGGGTTGAGAAATCCGAACTCCTTGACCAACGCGGTCAATCTGTTCAAGGAGTCGCTCTCCGCCTGTCCCCGGAACGCTAGCGTTCTTATCCACCTCGGGGAGGTGGACTGCGGGTTTGTGATGTGGTGGCGTGCCATGAAAATTGGCGAAAGTGTGGAGACGCAGTTCAATGAATCTTTGCGGGCCTATCGTCAGTTTGTGGGCGAGGTCCTGCGGATGGGGTTCACGAGGGTATGCGTGACTGGTGCGAGCTTGCCGACGATTCGCGACGGTGTAGACATGAGCGAAGTCGCCAACAAACGTAGTGAGATTGCGGTTAGCTTGCGGGATCGGACGGATTTGACACTGCGCTACAACCGCTGCCTGGCGGACATGGCTACCCAAATGAGACTCAGCTATTTCGACGTCGGCAATGCGACGTTGGATCGTTCATCCGTGTTGGTTCATGATTTTTTTAGAAACCCCGACCCCACAGATCATCACTTGGACAAATCAAAAGTCGCCGGAATCTGGGCCGAAAGATGTAACGCATTCGTCGGCGGATCCCTATGATCCGCCAGTGATTATCGAGCGATTGGAAAGGGTGGGAAATGAGTGACGTTGTTGATGGAAAGCTGGCGGCGCAGGAGAAGCTGTTCCAGTTCCTGCGCTGGAACAGCTATCGTTCCGAACGGCACAAGCTGTTTTATATCGCCACGCCCAAGGTGGCGTGCACCTCGTTGAAGTGGTGGTTCGCGGCGCTGGAAGGCTATGCCGAGTCGCTGTACGACATTAACGATAGCTCCGAATCCGATCCTGAACTCGTCGTTCACGAATCGCACAAGGTCGCGCCGCACGTCACGGGTCTGGACAAAGACGCGCTGTATGAAGCGTTGACCTCGAACGAGTACTTCCGCTTCGCGGTGGTGCGAAACCCGTATAAGCGCATCTTCTCCGCGTGGCAATCCAAGCTGCTGTTGCAGGAGCCGCTGCAGGTCGGACGCTATACGAAGTTCGAGTTTTTTCATCTGCCGGTCAACTCGAGGCAGGACATTGCGCCCGCGTTCGAGGCGTTTCTCGAACATCTCGCGAGCAACGAGGCACCGTCGTTCTGGGACCATCACTGGATGCCGCAGGCTTCGTTGCTGAGGCCGGACATCATCGAATATTCCCGGATCGCGAAAGTCGAAGACAATGCGCCTTTGAGCGCTGCACTGAAGGAGTGGCTCGGCGGCTACCTGCCTGATCCGTTCGCCGTGCATCGGGCGAACGAGAGCCTCATTCCTTTTCAGCCGGATTTCATCACCGAGCGAAGCGGCGAATTGCTGCGCGCGATGTATGCGGAAGACTTCGATGCATTCGGCTATGACCGAGCGTTGCCAGGGGCCAAGGAGAGCTTCTCCGAAGAGCAGGCCGACGTCGCGCTCAAGGCCGTGCATCTGCTGCGCGCCCGGCACACGCAGCTCGGCGAGCGCTCGGAGCGGTTGGCTGCACTTAGCCAGGCCGTCCGCGAACGCGACACACGAATCGCAGTGCTTGGAAATGCTGCGTCTGAGCGCGACGCTACACGAGCGCAGCGCGACGCCTTGCAGATGGAGGTTGAGACGTTGCGGGCGCAGCGCGACGCCTTGCAAACCGATCGCGAAGCGGACATCGCCGCCCGCGACGCGGCTGTCGCAGGGCGTGACCAGATAATCGCGAATCTGAATCGCGCCATCGCGGGACGCGATGCGGAGGTTTCCCGGCTCAGTCGGCAAGCGATCCAGAGCAACGCGCAGGTGAAATCGCTGGAACGAACCATCGAGGCACGACAAGCGCGCATTGCGGAGTGCGAGGCGCACATGTGGCACCTCGAGCGCGCGCTCGCGGAACGCGATGCGCAAATTGCCGAAGGTGATCGCCAGATTGCAATGCTTCAGCAAGAAGCTGCGGAGAAAGGCGCGCAACTCGAATCGGAGCGCCAACGGCTCGCCGAAATTTTCGGATCTCACACGTGGCAACTCGCCACGCGCATTCGCAAGGGCGCCACAGCGTACCGCCGTGTATTGGGCCGCTCGCGACCGGACGAAATGCGCAGCGCATCGCCAATCGCGCGTGCGCGCCGCGCGTTGCAGACGCGTCTTGCGATCCGCGCCATTCGCGGCAATAACCTGTTCGACGGCTCGTTTTATCTCGCCAGCAATCCGGACGTGCGCGAGGCCGGGCTTGATCCCGTCAGGCACTATCTGACACATGGCTGGCGCGAGCGACGCGATCCATCGCCCGCCTTCAGCACCGCCCAATATCTGTCCGATAACCCGGACGTCGACCGCGCACTCGTCAATCCTCTGTTGCACTATCTGCGCTTTGGAAAGCGCGAAGGGCGCATCGTCCACGCAAGCGCGACGGCGGCATCCGTCGACGTCGCGCATTCGTCGCAAACCGACGTGGCCGCCGTCGACGCTCCTCATCGCGAGCCCGCAGACGGCCAGGTGACAGCGCAGAGCGACGAACATGCAATCGTGAACAATGCCCTCGATGCCGAGGTCGACGCGATCAGGCAGTCGGGACTGTTTGACGAGAGCTATTACGTTTCGGTGAATTCGGAGCTCAACCTGAGTCCGGGTGAGGCGATTCGCCACTATTGCGAATCTGGCTGGCGAGAAGGGCGCAATCCGTCGGACGACTTCGACACACGGTATTACCTCGATACGTATCGCGACATTCGCGAGGCCGGCATCAATCCGTTCTGGCACTACGCCATTGCTGGAGCGAGTGAGGCGCGGCGCGCGGCGCCTGCGGCCAGCAATCTGCATGAGAAAGACATCTGGTTCGGACCTATCGAATCGGACGTCAAGTTGATCGCTTTCTATAAAGCGCCCGACTGGTCTGTCGCGCGCGCCGGCCGTCCAATGTTCAAAGGGCATTTGCAGCCTTTTCTGCCGAGCACGCAGCCAGGATTTTATGATCCGCTGGACAAGGACGTCATGCGCTGGCAGGCGCAGGCGGCGCGACGTCATGGCGTGTACGCGTTCTGTTTCGACCTCGGCACAGACGCCGACGGTTCAGTACCGCCACAGCCGGTAGACAGCTTGCTCGCGACTGAAGACGCGGACATTCGTTTTTGCGTCCAGTTGCACGCAAAGTCCGACGAACAGTCGCGTGCAATCGCCGGCAAGCTCGCGCTTTGTTTCGCCGATCGTCGTTATATCCACATCGACGACAGGCCGGTCGTGCTGATGTCCGTAGCCGGAAACGCGCAGCAGATGGGCGAGTTCATCGCGAGCTTGCGTCAGCATCTTGCGCAACAGGGCGTGAACGCACCGAGGTTCATCGGAGCCTGGTCGGCGGATCACGACGACATGTCGCGCACGGAACTGACCGAGCTCTTCGAAGCGTCGCTGGATCTGTCCGTGACCGGGGAAATCGGCACCTTCACGCCCCTGTCCAAAGGCGGTATCAATGTCGTTCCCTACAGCGTGGTTGCGGCCAACGGTGTGTCGCGGCTATCGCAAGACCGTGCGCCTGGCCATTTCTCCTATCCTGTCGTCACGCTGGCTCGCGATAATTCCGCGGTCCGCGGCGTCGATTCGATCGTCTATTCCCGTTTCCATCCCAAGGCGTACCGGCGGTGGCTGGATGCGGCGATCAGCAATGCGAGAACGTCTCAACCCGCGGATCGGCGCATGGTTTTCGTCAACGCGTGGAACGACTGGAACGAGGGCGTCGCGCTGGAGCCGGACCATAGAACGGGCTTTAACCGTCTGAACGAGACGGCGCGGGCGCTGACGGGACACGAGTCGGGCAAGAAGATGCCTAAGGTTTCCGTCATCGTTCCGAACTACCGGCACGAGCAGTTTCTCAGGCGCCGCCTCGACAGCGTGTACGGTCAGACCTACAAGAATATCGAGGTGCTGTTGCTCGACGATTGCTCGCCGGACGAAAGCCGCGCAGTAATGGATGAGTACGCAGCGGCCTATCCGGAAATCAGCCGGACGTTATACAACGACCGGAACTCCGGCGGCGTATTCCGTCAATGGGCCAGAGGGATTCAGGCCGCAACTGGCGATCTCGTCTGGATCGCCGAAAGCGACGACTTCTGTGACGCTTCGTTCCTCGAGACCCTTGTTTCGACCTTCAACGATGAAGCGGTCATGCTGGCGTATAGCTTCTCGCTATTCGTCGATCGCGATGAAAACCCCATCGACGGTAATTTCGAATGCTACGTAAGCGATCTCGACAACCCGGAAAGGTGGAATAGCAGTTACGTCGAAACGGCGCATAACGAAGTGAGAACGGCGCTCGGCATCAAGAACACCGTCCCGAACGCGAGTAGCGTTGTCTTCAGGCGGCCGGTCGACATGCCGCTTCTTAACGACGAGTCGTGGCTGTCCATGCGCGTCGCGGGCGACTGGGTGTTCTATCTCCATCTTTTGCGCGGCGGGAAAATCGCCTTTTGCGCCGATGCAACCAACTTTTTCCGGCGCTATCCCGGCAGCACGGCCGACACGACCTATAAGCGCGAAGTGTTCTATCGCGAAGTCGGCATGGCGAGTCGTACCGTTGCAGAACTTTACGATGTGCCACTCGAAGTACTCGAGCGTTGCCGCAAGGGATACGAAGACTTCTATTTGCGCGTTGTCGGCGGCGATAGTGAAGAGTTCTTGCGTTGGTACGATTACTTTTCGATATTGCAGGCACGCCAGCGGCGCTTGCCGAACGTCATGGTCACGACCATGGGCTTTAGTCCGGGTGGTGCTGAGATCCTCCCCATCCGCATCGTGAACGAGCTGAAGCGGCAAGGTCATTCCGTGCTGCTCCTCAATACCGGCTTGATGGTGCACGACGACCGCATTCGTGAAATGGTCCGCAACGATGTTCCGGTCGTCGAGGTATCGGACGTGACGGCGACCAGAGAACTTATCCGTGCGTTCGGCATCGAGGCGTTGAACACGCATCAATGGCACTTGCAGAAGTATCCGTCGCAGGTGCCCGACGTGTACGACAGTTTGCGCGTACACGTTGCGTCGTTGCACGGAATGATCGAGCACGGCGACGCATTCGGCGCGACGGAAGAGCAACTTCGTCTGGCCGACGAGAAAGTCACGACCTGGGTCTACACGGCGGACAAGAACCTGGGGCCGTTTATCGACTGCGGACTGTACGACGAGACTTCGACCCGCTTTGCGAAGATTCCGAACGGAATGATGCCGCCGACCATCGTGCCGGTGAGCCGGTCGAGCATGGGCATACCCGAAGATGCGTTCGTGTTGTGCTGTGTGAGCCGGGCGATTCCTGACAAGGGTTGGGCCGAGACCATCGAGGCCGTGGAGCGGGCCCGTGCACTGTCGAACCGCGACATTCGCCTGATTCTCGTGGGCAACGGTCCTGTGTACGACGAGTATTGCCAAAGCGGGGCGTTCGACTTCGTTCACTTCGCGGGTTTCTCGGAGAACTCCGTGGGCCATTACGCGGCGGCGGACATGGGCATCATGTTGACGAAATTCAAGTCCGAAAGTTTTCCGTTGACGATCGTCGATTGCCTGTTTGCGGGCAGACCCTACATTGCGACGGACGTCGGGGATATCCGCAACATGCTCACCGAAGGCAACGAAGTTGCCGGCGCGGTCATCGAACTCGAAGACTGGGCCGTGCCGGTGGATGCGGTCTCGCAAATCATCGCAGCTTTTGCGTCGGACGAGCAGAAGTACCAGAGAACTCGCGCTCTCGTGCGCGAGGTCGCTAACCGCTACAAGATCGATATGGTGACGGCGAAGTACGTTGAGCTTTTCAAAATGTCGCACGGCAAACGACGGATAGGTTCCGAAGAGCGCCGGTGCGATCTCCTACAACTCAACTGACGGTGGACGAATATGCATAGCCATGCCAGTCGTGAGATTGCAGCCAGCACGAAGCGGTGTCTCGTCTTGGGGGGAGGAGGCTTTATCGGATCGCACTTGACGCGCGCGTTGCTCGAGCACGGTTATTACGTTCGCTGTTTCGAGCGTCCGCACACGGGCGCGCGCTGCGCACAGGCGATTGAGCATCCGAATTTCGAGCTTTTCCAGGGCGATTTCGTTAATCCGCTGGATCTTGCATGTGCGCTCGAAGGTGTCGACGTCTGCTTTCATCTCGTGTCGACCACGTTGCCGAAATCCTCGAATGCCGACCCTGCGTTCGATGTTGAAACCAACCTGCTCGGCACCGTTCGTCTGCTCACGCAAGCGGTCAAGTCGGGCGTGACCAAAGTGATTTTCGTGTCTTCCGGCGGGACCGTCTATGGCGTGCCGCAAGCGGTGCCCGTCCCCGAAACGCACCCGACGAATCCCGTGTGTTCGTACGGGATAGCCAAACTCGCAATCGAAAAATACCTCGCTTTGTTCCATCAGCAACACGGCCTGGATTACGCGGTATTGCGATTGGCCAATCCTTTTGGCGAAGGTCAGCGCGCGGAGTCGGGGCAAGGGGCCGTCGCCGTCTTCCTCGGCCGTATTCTTCGGGGCGAAACACTCGAAGTGTGGGGCGACGGTTCTGTCATCCGCGATTACATCTACATTGAAGACGTCGTGACTGCGCTGCTGCTCTCGATCGACCTGAAAGGCAGCGAACGCCTGTTCAACATCGGATCGGGTCGGGGACACAGTATCAACGAGGTGCTCGATGTGCTCGAGCGCACGGTGGGCCAGCCTGCTATTCGACGCTATCGGCCGGGCCGGTCGTTCGACGTACCGGCGAGCGTGCTCTGCATCGAAAGTGCGCGCCGTTCGCTCGGCTGGTCACCGAAAGTCGATTTCGAGGAAGGCGTTGAACGCTTCGCCGCCTGGATGAAGCGCGAATTGGCGGCGCAGTCGTTGCTGGCAATCGGAGGATATTCTGGCTAGCAGCGCAAGCGGCGACGGGGCATTGAAGCCGGTGTCCGGCGTGGCCGGCTCCGCCCAGGGCGTCGCGACGACCATTGCGATCATCGGCGGCGGATTCAGTGGCGCGCTGACGGCAGTCGGCCTGCTGCGCAGCGCGCGGGCGAGCACGCTTCGCGTCGTCCTGATCGACAACGGACCGGGTTTTGGGCGGGGGCTCGCTTATCGCACTGCACACCCCGAGCTTCTGCTGAACGTGCCGGCCGGCAACATGAGCGCGTTCCCCGATCGGCCTGGAGACTTCGTCGAATACCTGGAGCGTCTCGATGCGCGGTTGAACGCCGGATCGTTCGTGCCGCGCACGGTATATGGCGACTATCTGGAACACACGCTCGCGCAAGCAGAGCGAATGTGTCCCGATGTCCTTACGCGATACCGGGGGCAAGCTGTCGCTTTGCACCTGGAGCAAGAGCCCCGGCGGTATCGGATCGAATTCGAAGACGGGCAGATCCTGCACGCGCAGCGGGTCGTGCTTGCAACGGGGCACTTCGCACCGGATGTGCCGCAGTGCTTCTCCAGCGACGTCGCGCACAGAATCTTGCAGCCTTGGGACTTCGATGCAATCGACGCGTTAAATCCGGCAGCGCCCGTTGCTGTCATGGGCATGGGGCACACCGGCATCGACACTTTGCTGCGCCTTGTGCGGCTCAGCCCCGAGCGCAAGGTGTTCATGTTCTCGCGCCGAGGTCTCGTGCCTCACACGCACCGTCCGAACCCCAGGTTGCCGGTCAAGGTCGGATACCCGGAGCGGTTCGCATCATTACCTCCCACCATCAGGGCTTACGCAAAATCGCTGCGCGACTGCGTCGCTCAACGCGTCGCTCGCGGAGAGGATTGGCGAGACGCGCTGAACGAGTTGCGCCCGCACACATCGACGCTATGGCGCAGTCTCCCGCCTGCGGAGCGCGCGCGCTTCCTCCGCACGCTTTTGCCCTATTGGGACATCCATCGGCATAGACTTGCGCCGGTTATCGGTCAGCGCCTCCAGTATCTGCTGAAGGCCGGGCACGTTGAACGTATCGCCGGAGCGGTTCGCAACGCGCATGAAGAGGACGGCATGCTTCATGTCGCGCTGGGCACGCGCCCGTTCGGAGCGATCCGGCCGCTGACGGTCAGCGCCGTGATCAATTGCACCGGGCCGAACTACGACCTCGCGAAGGTGGGTTCGCCTTTGCTGAGGCAGCTCTTTCATGCGCGCCAGATTCGTCGCGACAAGCTCCGCTTGGGGCTCGATGTCGACGATCGATACCGCGTGATCGATGCGAACGGTCACCCGGCTGACAATCTCTTCTACGTCGGTCCCATGCTTCGGGCCATGTATTGGGAGGCGATTGCCGTGCCCGAATTGCGGCAACACGCGGCAGCACTGGCCGATCAGCTCCTGCAGGATCTGACTTCCGCGGTGCGCAGCGGAATCTGACCGGGGCTGCCGTCCGCTCTCTATTTGCCGCGCCGCGCTCCGTCACGAGCTGACGGCTTCTCGCGCTGCCTTGGCGCCTGCCTGGTAATGAGATAATTGCAGGCCCGCCGATCACGAACGTAAAGCCGACTTGCCGGAACCGGCAAGCTTGAGCAAACTTTTGTTCGGCCAAACAACGGCATTTCGACCGACGTGCCCGCCACAAGACACGCAGTTACAACTCATGAAAGCTACAGCAGAGCCGCATTCCGGACTGGAAGGACTGTCCGTGTCGGTGGTGGTCTATCGCCCGGATATAGAACAACTGAACGCCACGCTTGCCGGCCTCGCGACGGCGAGCGAGAGCTTGCGCGCCGGCCGGCCGGGCGTGCCGGTCAGCCTGTACCTGGTGGACAACGGCGGCCTGCCTGACATGCGGGCCACGCTCACTGAACTGGAACGGCACGGAGTTTCGACGACCGTCATTTCCGGACATGGCAACGTGGGCTACGGCCGCGGCCACAACCTCGCGATCGAACGCAGCGCGAACCGCTATCACCTTGTGCTGAACCCCGACATCGATCTGGCGCCCGACGCATTGTGCAAAGCCTTCGATTTCTTCGACGCCCATGCGCAGGCCGGACTTATCACACCCTGGATAGGCGATGAGCACGGCCATCAACTATTCCTTTGCCGTCGATACCCCACGCTCCTGGATCTATTCGCGCGTGGTTTTCTGCCTGGTCGGTTGCGGCGATGGTTCGCGCGGCGCCTCGCACGGTATGAGATGCGCGACATGATCAACGCCCAGGACGTCGTTTGGGACCCGCCGATCGTCAGCGGCTGCTTCATGATGTTTCGCACGAGCGTATTGAAGCAACTGGCGGGCTTCGACGCTCGATACTTCCTTTATTTCGAGGACTACGATCTAAGCCTTCGCGCCCACGACGTCACGCGGGTCGTCTACGCGCCCTCGGTCCGGGTTCTGCACCACGGCGGCGGCGCGGCGAACAAAGGCTTCGCTCATATCCGCATGTTCATGGCTTCCGCCTACAAGTTCTTCAATCGCTTCGGATGGAAGTGGCTATGAGTCACATACTCGTTACTGGAGCCAACGGGTTTGTCGGTCGCGCGCTGTGCCGCGCCTTGTGCGGCGCGGGGCACACGGTCACCGGTCTGGTCCGGCGCGGCGGGGGCGTCGAGCCGGGTGTCAGCGAGTGGATCGAGCCGAGCGCGGACTTCGCGGCGCTCGAAGCGCAATGGCCGGCGGCGCTCGCTGCCGATTGCGTCGTCCACCTGGCGGCGCGCGTGCATGTCATGCACGAAGTTTCGGAAGATCCTGAGGCCGCTTTCCATGCGACGAATGTCGACGGCACGCTGCGCGTCGCGCGCGCAGCGCGGCGACATGGCGCACGGCGTTTCGTCTTTGTCAGCAGTATCAAGGCGATCGCGGAAGCCGACAACGGCCGTCCGCTGACTGAAGACGATGTGCCGGCTCCCGAAGACGCTTACGGCCGCTCGAAACTGGCCGCCGAGCAGGCGCTGGTTCGTTACGGTCGCGAGTCGGGGCTTGAGGTGGTGATCGTGCGTCCGCCGCTCGTCTATGGGCCCGAGGTGCGCGCCAACTTCCTGCGTCTGATGGACGGCATATGGCGCGGGATGCCATTGCCGCTCGGGGCCGTGCGCGGACGACGCAGTCTCGTCTATGTCGAAAATCTCGCCGATGCGCTGATGCGCTCTGCAATCGATCCACGCGCCGCGGGGCAATGCTTCCATGTCGCGGACACCGACGCGCCGACCGTGGCCGAATTGTGCCGCGCGCTGGGCCGTCATTTGCAGAAGCCGGCGCGCCTCGTTCCGATACCTGAGAGCCTCCTGCGTCTTGCAGGCCGGCTGACAGGCCGCTCCGCGCAAATAGACCGGCTCGTCGGCGCATTGCAGGTGGACACCACGCGGATTCGAACCGTGCTGGACTGGCACGCTCCGCATTCCACAGACGAAGGGCTGGCCGCGACCGCCCGCTGGTATCGCCGCACACGAGGAGGCAGCGAGTGCTGAGATACCTTGCCTCGTTACCGGGCTGGTCGGCTGCGGTCCTGATTGGGCTGGGAGCCGCTTGCGCTTGCGCCGCGATCCTTTGGACGTTGCTGCGAACCGGACTTGCCTGGCGTCTCGCCACGGACGTCCCCAATGACCGTTCGCTTCACCACGCGCCCACGCCGCGAGTCGGCGGCTGGGGCATTGTTCCCGTCAGCGTGGCGGCGATGTTGCTGTTAGCGCCGGGGCTCTGGTGCGCGGCCTTGGGCACGGCGTTTCTCGCGGCTGTTTCACAGATCGACGACCGCCGCGGTCTGCCCGCGCGGGTCCGCTTCGCGGCTCACCTGGTGGCTGTCGTCGGCCTGGTCGCGGCGTTCCCGGCCAGCGTACCCTGGTGGGCGCTGGCAGTCCTGGCCTTCCTGATGTTGTGGCTGGTCAACCTCTACAATTTCATGGACGGCGCGGACGGGCTCGCGGGCGGAATGGCCCTGTTCGGCTTCGCCGGCTATGCCGTCGCCGCTCTGCTCAGCGAGCGTCCCTTGCCGGAACTGGCGTGGTCGTCCGTCGCGGTGTCCGGTACTGCTCTGGGTTTCCTCGTTTTCAACTTTCACCCGGCGCGCATTTTTCTCGGCGACGCAGGATCGATATCGCTGGGCTTTCTCGCCGGGGCCTTCGGTTATTGGGGCTGGCGCGGCGGCGTCTGGCCGGTCTGGTTCCCGGTGATGGTATTCGCGCCTTTCATCGCCGACGCGTCGGTCACGCTCGCTCGCCGCCTGCTGCGCGGAGAAAAATTTTGGGAAGCGCACCGCGAGCACTACTATCAGCGTATGGTGCGTAGTGGGATTGGGCACGCGAGGACAGCCCTCGTATGGTATGCGCTCATGGCCACTGGCATAACGCTTGCTATAATTGCCCTTGGCCGCGCTACCGCTTTTCAGTGGTGTATCGTCGCCGCCTGGGTGATTGTTCTCTTTCTGGCAGGCGTGGTCATCGACATGCGCTGGCGTCATTTCCAATCAACACGGTCAGACAAGTAAGGGATGCCGCTGATGTTACGAAACAAGGCCGCTTGGCTGTCTTTCAGCGCTTTCCTGTTCGATCTTTCCGCAGTTGCCGGATCGTGGCTTATCGCGTATCTCCTTCGCTTTAACGGCTCGATTCCCTACGACTTCCGCGTCGGCGCTCTGCGGTCGCTGCTTTGGGTTCTGCCGGTCTACGGCATGATGTTCCGCATCTTCGGCCTGTATCGCGGCATGTGGGTGTTCGCGAGCCTGCCCGACCTCGTTCGGATTTCGAAAGCCGTGATCGCGGGCGCGCTTGTCGCGATGGTTGTTTCGGTACTGGTGCAGCCCTCGCCGATCGTGCCGCGTTCGGTGCTCGTCGTCTCGCCGCTCTTCCTGTTCCTCGCCATGGGCGGATCGCGGGCGCTTTACCGTGCGACCAAAGAGTTCTACCTGTACGGCGGCCTCGTCGCCCAAGGCAAGCCCGTGGTCGTGCTCGGCGCCGGCAACGCGGGCGCGAGCCTCGCCCGTGAGTTGTCGCGCTCGAGCGAATGGCGTCTCGTTGGACTGCTCGACGACGACGTTTCCAAGCACGGTCGCGAAATCTACGGCTACAAGGTGCTCGGGCCGATCAGCGAATTGCCGCGCATGGCCGAGGAGTTGAAAACCGAGTACGCGATCATCGCCATTCCTTCGGCGTCGGTCGACGTCCAACGCCGCGTCGCAACGCTTTGCGTGCGAGCCGGCGTGCGCGCGCTCGTGTTGCCGGCGTTGACGGCAGTCACGCAAGGCCAGGCCTTCCTGTCGCGCGTCCGCCAGATCGATCTCGAAGACCTGCTTGGCCGCGACCCGGTCATGATCGACACCGACGACGTCGAGGCATTGCTGAAGAACCGCGTCGTCATGGTGACGGGCGCGGGCGGCTCGATCGGCTCCGAACTGTGCCGGCAGATTCTGCGCTTCGGCCCGGTGCAACTGGTCGCGTTCGACGTCTCGGAGTTCTCCATCTATCGGCTGAACGAGGAGCTTTGCGACAAGTATCCGAAGGTGTCGGTGGTGCCGATCATCGGCGACGTGAAGGACTCGCTGCTGCTCGATCAGGTGATGGCGCGCTACAGCCCGCATATCGTTTTCCACGCTGCGGCCTACAAGCATGTCCCGCTGATGGAAGAGGTCAACGCGTGGCAGGCCGTGCGCAACAACGTGCTCGGCACCTATCGCGTGGCGCGTGCGGCGATCCGTCACGACGTCGCGCGCTTCGTGCTGATTTCCACCGACAAGGCCGTCAATCCGACCAACGTGATGGGCGCGAGCAAGCGCCTCGCGGAGATGGTGTGCTCGTCGCTGCAACAGCAGGGCGCGCGGCGCACGCAGTTCGAGACCGTGCGCTTTGGCAATGTGCTCGGCAGCGCGGGCAGCGTGATCCCGAAGTTCCAGGAGCAGATTGCGCGCGGCGGTCCGGTCACGGTCACGCATCCTGAAATCACGCGTTTTTTCATGACGATTCCCGAGGCGTCGCAGCTTGTGTTACAGGCGTCGAGCATGGGGCGCGGCGGCGAGATTTTCATTCTCGACATGGGCAAGCCGGTGCGCATCGCCGATCTTGCGCATGATCTGATCCGGCTTTATGGCTTCACCGACGAGCAGATTCGCGTGGTGTTCACGGGCCTGCGTCCGGGCGAAAAGCTCTACGAAGAACTGCTTGCCGACGACGAAACCACGACGCGCACGCCGCATCCGAAGCTGCGCATCGCGCGGGCGCGTGAAGTGCCGGACAGCCTGATCGACAACCTGCTGCCGTGGCTGATGCAGCACCGCGTTCCGACCGACGACGAAGTGCGCCGCGATCTGCGCCGCTGGGTCGCGGAATATCAGCCGGCGACGTCGACTGCATTGCGTAGTGTGCCGGTGGCGATCACGCGAGGGTCGTGACGTTCCCGATTGGCGGTGCGGCAGGAGATGAGAAAAGGCGCCTTCATGCAGCGCCTTTTTCGTTTTATCGCCTCGTCTTCCTCACCACCATCCACCGCGGCGACTTGAACCGCACGATGCTCACATAGAGCCACACATAAGTCGCCGCGAACACCACCACGAAGCAGAACAGATGCAGCGTATGCCGCCAGAACAGCGTAGCCGGCACCACTGCAATCAGACACAGCAGCCACAAATAAGGCGACGTCAGCGAATTGCGCCGCGTAAGTTCGCGCGCGGTTCGCGTGCCGACTGCCCAGCGCATCAGCCGCTTATACACGAGCATATGCAGATGCACGCCATCGGGAATGCCGGGCGACATGCCGCGAATAAACTTCTTCCGGTAAATCGAGAAGCACGTCTCGAAGATCGGATACATGAAGAGCAGCACCGGATACCACGCTGACACATCGCGATTGCGCATCACCAGCATGATCGACAGTTCGGCGAGCATGAAGCCGATGAAATACGCGCCGCCGTCGCCGAGAAAAATCAGACCCGCCGGGAAGTTCCAGATGAAGAAGCCGAGCACCGCGCCCATCATCATGAACGATGCCGACAGCACGATCGGGTCGTGCACCTGGAACGCCACGTAGGCGAGCGACGCGAACATCATGAACGCGACCATCGAAGCCAGGCCGTTGAAGCCGTCGATGATATTGATCGCGTTCGCCAGCGCCGCGACCGCGAGCACCGTCACCGCGCACGAGATCACCGCATACGAGAGCAGAAAGTCGAGCGGCGGCACGCTGATGCGCGTCACCGCGATGTCCAGCAGAAAGTACGCGAGCGCGGCGGCGGCCATCGTGCAGATTAGACGCGCGAGCGGCGACACGCGCTTGGTCAGGTCTTCGACGAGACCCGAGCCGAAGGCCGGCATGCCGCACGCAATGAGTCCGAGGATGCCGCCCGACACGGCAGGGTACGCGCCGTGCAATTGCACCGCCGACGCGATCAGCCCGAGCAGAATGCCCGTTCCGCCGATGCGCGGCACCGGACGCACATGGAATTTCTGCACGCCGGCGAGATCGGTGTCCGTCGAAAATTTTTCATGCAGATGCGCATAGCGCACGATCAACAGCGTGATCAGCAGTGAAACGAGAAAGCCGAGCGCAAAACTAAGCATGAAAGTGGGCCTGAGCGAAGACGCCGAATTATACAAACGAAACCTTGCGCGCCCGGAAAAGCGCCGGGCTCGCCCATGCCGCCGACTATCCCAGATAGTGAGGCGAGAATGGCCCGGAAAGCCGCGCCAGTCATGGATTTCACCTATTTAGCAAGGCGTGCCGCGAGCCGTTAAGACTGGATGCGGCGAAGTGCGGAGAACGCGGGGTAATACGCACTCGTCGCGGATCGACAAGACCGTTCCGGAGAATCCATGCTAAACAACATCACAATTCGTGGCGGCCTGACGCTGGTCATCAGCGTATTCGTTGCCTTTCTGCTGACGGTGATCGGCGTCGGCTATGGCGCGCTGAAGCTCGCCAACAGCAGCCTCGCCGATACGCAGCGCAGCGCGTCGGCGCTCTCGCATCTGAAGGCAAGCTCGGAGAAGCTCCTGCAAGTGCAACTGGCGCTGGGCTCGTATCAAACGCTCTTTAGCATCGGCAAGCAGACCGACGATCTGCTGCCCGCCGCGCACAAGGTGCTGGTCGAGTCCAACAACGACTTCCGCAATTACATGGCCGGCCCGTTTGCGAGCGACGCCGAGCAGAAGCTCGCGCAGAACGTCGAACAGGCGCGCGGCGCGCTCGTCGATAAGGCGATCGAGCTCGAGTTCAAGGCGCTCACCGACTTCGACTTCAACACGTTCCGCAACATTCAGGGCGAGACGGCGAACGCGTTTTACGCCACGTATTCGAAGGCCATCGACGCACTCGAACACGCGCAGATCGAGAATCAGCATCGCCAGGCCGCGACCGCCGAGCAACGCTTCCAGATGGCGACGCTGCTGTTCGCCGCGATCGGCGCGCTCGCCATCGCGGTCGGCGTGGCGGCGCGCATCGCGTTGTCGGCGGCGCTGATCAAGCCGGTCAACGCGACCGTCAAGCACTTCGAGCGCATGGCCGCAGGCGATCTGACGGTGGCGATCAAGAGCCAGTCGCGCAATGAAATGGGCCAGTTGCTGAGCGCGTTGACGAAGATGCGCGACGGTCTCGTCGAAACGGTCTCGCAAGTGCGCGGCAGCACCACGGCCATCACGCAGGGCGCAAACGAAATCGCGTCGGGCAACACCGATCTGTCGGCGCGCACCGAGCAGCAGGCCGCGGCGCTTCAGCAGACGGCGGCCAGCATGGAGCAGCTTTCCGCGACGGTGAAGCAGAACGCGGACAACGCGAAGCAGGCCAACCGGCTGGCGCATGGCGCGCTCGATACCGTCACGCGCGGCGGCAAGGTCGTGTCGCGCGTGACCGAAACGATGGACGGCATTACGGAGTCGTCGCGCAAGGTGACGGAGATCATCGGCATGATCGAGGGCATTGCCTTTCAGACCAATATTCTCGCGCTGAACGCGGCCGTCGAAGCGGCGCGCGCCGGCGAGCAGGGGCGCGGATTTGCAGTCGTGGCGTCGGAAGTGCGCAGCCTCGCGCAGCGCTCGGGCGCGGCGGCCAAGGAGATCAAGGAGCTGATCGGCGATTCGGCGGCGCAGGTGGAGCAGGGCGCATCGCTCGTCGCCGAGGCAAGCCGCACGATGCACGAGGCGATGCAGTCGGTGGAGCGCGTGACCGGCATCATGGGCGAGATCGAGGCGGCTGCGCTCGAGCAGAGCGACGGCATCGAGCAGGTCAACAAGGCCGTCTCGCAGATCGACGAGGTCACGCAGCACAATGCGGCGCTCGTCGAGGAGGCCGCGGCGGCGGCGAAATCGCTGGAAGAACAGGCGGCCGTTTTGCGCGACGCGGTGGCGGTGTTTCGCGTGGATGGCGCTCAGTCGGCCGGAGCCGCGGATGGCCGCTCGCTGTCGCGTGCCGACACGCGCCGTCCCGTATTGCCGGCGCGCGACGCTTCGCCGCTGCAAGTGGCTTGACGTCGAATGTCGAATGGTGGGCGGGCTTCCGAAGGCCCGCCCCGCGCGCGGCTTCTGAAGCCAGCTCAAAGAAAACTAAAGATAAGCCTCAGCCAGCCTGACGACCACCGGCCCGGCGAGCAGCAGCCAGACCGTCGCGCAGATCAACAGCGACAACGTGACCGCCGCGCTGCCGCAATCCTTGGCCCGTTTTGAAAGCTCGTGCCGCTCCAGCGAAATGCGGTCGATTGCCGCTTCGATACTCGAATTCAGCAACTCGACCAGCAGCACCAGCAGCAGCGACGAAATCAGCAGCACGCGTTCGACCGGCGTGACGGGCAGCAGCAACGCAAACGGCATCAACACCGCGGCGAGCGCGGTTTCCTGACGGAATGCGCTTTCCTCACGCAGGGTCGTAAGGAATCCGTCATAAGAGTGCCGCAGCGCGAACAGCCCGCGCAAGATTCCGCTGCGTTTGGGAGCGACGGGAGACGGCGGCGGATCGTTCGGGCGGCGCATCGATCGGTTCATTCTGGACATCCGCAGAAGCATGCCACACGGGCCTCTGTCTGTGTGGCCGCCGGGTGTTCGCGCTGCTACTGTCTCGCGCACGCGACATCGTGCGGCATCATTTTGAGATTTGCGCTCCAGTTTTCGGCTGCCGTGACGTAAAGCAGTGTGACCTTACCTTCTGTTGTCTTATTATTGCCCCTTCCTTCTATCCCATCAGCATCCCGGCCAGGGAATTGGCTTTGCCACAGCATTGCCAGCAATTGTGCTGCGGGGGCGCGAGAGTCTGATCAGTTCATGAAGCCTGCTGTCTCGTTCTGTGTGTCACTGGTGGCCGGCGCATGCGCGCTCGCAGCGGCTATCTATCCGTCGATGTCGGTGGCCGCGCGTGGCGGCGAAGCGCCGGCGCGCACAACGGTTGCGCCCGCAACCGACGCGTCCTCGGTTTCCGCTGCTGCGTCGGCTGCTTCCGCTGGAATCGCCGGCAAGCTCGCTGCCGCGCCGCTGGCATCTGCGTCTTCTGCCGCCGTGGGCGGATCGTCCGCCGCAACGAACGCGGGCGCGCTGCGTTTGCCATTCTCCATGCTCGGCGCCTATCAGACGTTGGCGCTGCGCGGTCTCGACGACACGCGCACGGTCAACGTCGGGGTGCGGCTCGACCGTGTGGTGACGGCCGCGACGCTGCGCCTGCGCTACACGTATTCGCCGTCGCTCGTGTTTCCGATGTCGCACATCAAGGTGTCGGTGAACGCCGAGTCGGTCGCCACGGTGCCGCTCGAGCGCGAACAGGCGGGGCAGGCCGTCACGCGCGACATCGTGCTCGACCCGCGCTTTTTCACCGACTACAACCAGCTCAACCTGAACCTGATCGCGCACTACACGCTCGATCACTGCGAAGACCCGCAAAACTCCGCGCTGTGGGCCGACATCAGCCCGACGAGCGAACTGATTCTGCAAACGTCGGCGGTCCGTCTGCCGAACGATCTGGCGCTGCTGCCCGCGCCGTTCTTCGACCGCCGCGACGTGTCGCGCCTGCGTTTGCCGTTCCTGTTGCCCGCCAATCCCGACAACGAGACGGTGCGCAGCGCCGGCGTCCTGGCGTCCTGGTTCGGCATGCTGGCCGATTACCGTCAGGCGCGCTTTCCGGTGGTGTCGGGGCTTCCCGCTGACAGCCACGGCGTCGTGATCGGCGTCGCGTCTTCGTTGCCTGCGCAACTGAAGCTGCCCGCGCCGGCCGGCCCGACCTTGATGGTCGTCGACAACCCGGCCGCGCAGGACAAGAAGCTGCTCGTCGTCACAGGCCGCGACGCGGCCGAAGTCGAGCGCGCCGTCGATGCACTCGTGCTCGGCCGTGCCGCGTTGTCCGGCCCGGCGACGACGGTCGCGCATATCGACATCGGCGAGCCGCGCAAGCCTTACGACGCGCCGCGCTGGGTGCCGGTCGACCGTCCCGTCACGTTCAAGGAACTCGTCGACGACCCCGCGCAGCTGCAGGTCAGCGGCAGCAATCCCGATGCGATCCGCGTGAATCTGCGCGTGCCCGCGGACCTGTTTTCGTGGAGCGGCACGGGCGTTCCGCTCGACCTGCATTACCGCTACACCGCGCCGACGGTGGTCAATAATTCCGCGCTGGCCGTCAACATCAACGATCAGCTCGTCAAGTCGCTCCGTCTGCCGAAAGCGAGCGCCGAGGACGGGCAAGGGCGCATGCAGTTGCCGGTGCTCTCGGACCAGCCGAGCCACTCGACCAACTCGATCGACATTCCGGCGTTTCGCGTCGGCAGTTCGAACCAGTTGCAATTGCGCTTTAACCTCGATTCGCAAAAGACCGGCCTGTGCCAGGGCGTCGCGGCGAATCCGGTGCAGGCCGCAGTCGACCCCGATTCGACGATCGACTTCTCGCATTTCGTGCACTACGCGCAGATGCCGAACCTTGCGTTCTTCGCCAACAGCGGCTTTCCGTTCACGCGCTATGCCGATCTTTCGCAGACGGCGGTGGTGATTCCGCCGCATGCGGGCGCCGAGGAACTCGAAGCATTCCTGACGATGATGGGCCACATGGGCCAGTGGACCGGCTACCCATCGTTGCGCGTGCAAGTGATTCGACCCGCGGCGGTTGCGTCGCTCGCGCAAACGAAAGACATGCTGTTCGTCGGCGGCTCGCCCGGCGTGCTTGCGCAAACGCCGTGGCAAGCGGCGCTGCCGCTCACGCTCGGCGCGCTGCAAGGCGCGGCCGGCGGCGCGGGCGGCTCAGGCGCACCGAGTGGCACCGTGCGCGCGTCGTTCTCGGTCAAGGAGCACTGGCGTAACGGCGCGCCCGTCGCCGGCGGCAGCGCGCAGCTCGAGCAGGACGGCGCGCTCGCCGCGCTGTTCGGCTTCCAGCAGCCGGGCACCAAGGGGCGCAGCGTGGTCGTCATGCAGGCGACGAGCCCGGCGCATCTGACCGACATGCTCGATGTGTTCGAACGCGGCGACAGCGTGTCGCGGCTGCAAGGCGATCTCGCGCTGGTCCGCGACGGACAGATCGACAGCCTGCGCGTCGGCGACACTTATCTGGTCGGCTACGTGCCGTGGTACGCGCGCATCTGGAGCAGCGCGATCAGGCATCCGGTCGTGCTCGGCTTGCTGGGCGCGTTGGGCGGTCTGCTGCTGGCGATCGGCGCCTTTGTCGCACTCCAGGAGCTTGCGGCGCGCCGCCGGGGTCTCTGATGGTGAAGCGCACAGTTCAGGTTCGCGCGAACAGCGTGCAGTCGCTGTCTGTCGGCGTTGCGCGCGTGGCATGGGCACGTCCCGCGCGTCGCGTTGCGTCGGGTGTGTGCGGCGCGGTGCTGGCGTGGCTTGCCGCGGGCGTGGCGCTGGCGCCGGCGAGTGTTGCGGCCGCGGCTTCGGGTGCTTCTTCGGCTGCTAATTCGGCCGCTTCTTCCGCTGCTGCTTCGGCTGGTACTTCGGCTACTTCTTCCGCTGCTACGTCGGCGGCCGGCGCGACCGGCACCGCCGCCTGTCCCGCCCAGGCTTTCCGCGCCTTCGACAACGCCGGCGGCGCGCAATCCACCGCACTCGCCGTTTCCGCCGATTGGCCCGCGTGGGAACAGTTCAGGCGCAAGTTCGTCTCGCCGGACGGCCGCGTGATCGACGTCGGTTCCGACGACGACCGCACGGTCTCCGAAGGCCAATCGTACGGACTGTTCTTTGCGCTCGTCGCCAACGACCGTGCGTCGTTCGACCGTCTGTTGCACTGGACCGAGAACAATCTGGCCGAGGGCGATCTCACGGCTCATCTGCCCGCCTGGCTGTGGGGGCGAGGGCAGGACGGCAAATGGGGCGTGCTCGACAGCAACGCGGCGTCCGACGCCGACTTGTGGATCGCCTATGCGCTGCTCGAAGCGGGGCGTGTCTGGAACGAGCGCAGCTACACGGCGCGCGGCGCGGCGCTTGCCAGGCGCGTGCTCGACGAGGAGACCGCGCGCGTGCCGACGCTCGGCCTCACGCTGTTGCCGGGGCCGACGGGTTTTCATCCCGAGGCCGATTTGTGGCGCGTCAATCCGAGCTACGCGCCGGTTCAGGTGCTGCGCGGCCTCGGTAGCGCGCTGGCTTCCGATCGGCGCTGGCAGGCGCTTGTCGATTCGTCGGCGCGCATGCTTGTCGGCTCGGCGCCGCAGGGTTTTTCGCCCGACTGGTCGCTCTATCGCGCGGGCAAGGGCTTTTTGCCCGATCCCGCGACGCATGCCGAGAGCGCGTACAACGCGATTCGCGTGTACTTGTGGATCGGCATGCTGAACGGCAACGATCCGTTGAAAAGCCGCCTGCTCAATCATTTCACGCCGTTCGCGCGCTATGTCGCGGAACACGGAGCGCCGCCCGAGCGCATCGATACGACGGACGCCAAACCCGGAGCGAACGACGGCAACGCGGGCTTTTCGGCTGCGGCGATTCCGTTCCTGATCGCGCGCGGCGAGACGTCGATTGCCGACCGGCAGTCCGCGCGGGTCGACCAGCTCGATGCGCAGACCGCGCCCGGCTATTACACGAGCGTGCTGACGCTGTTCGGCCTCGGCTGGCGCGATGGCCGCTATCGCTTTGCGGCCGATGGGTCGCTCGACTTGCCCTGGAGTTCTGTTTGCCGTCCCGCGAAACGCTAACCGTCGCTGTTCGCGCGCGCTCGCGAATTGCGCGCGCGCTGTGGCTGGCCGGTCTCACGTGCGGCATGCCGCCGCTCGCGCATGCGGTTGCCGCGCAGGAGGCGGCAGCGCAGGCTTCCGGTTCCGCGTCGACGGCGCCGGCGGCGCCGGCCGAGCCGGCACAAGCACGCGCCGCGCGGTCAGCGGGCAAGGGCACGCGCAATGGCGGCGCGGCAGCGGCCAGCGCAACCGTCGCAGCCAGCACGAGTGCCGCAGCCAGCATGAGTGCCGAGGTCAGCAAGAGCGGCGCAGCCCACGCCCACACCAGCGCCGATTCCAGCGCCCGCGCCGCAGCGCACGCCAGCGCCAGAGCCGTAGCCAGCGCCGCGGCCAGCGGTAACGCCGCAACCAGCATCACCACCACCGCCACCCCAAGCACCGCAAACCCCACCCCCGCCGCCTCAGCCGCCGATTCCGCCAACATCTCCCGGCTGTACGCAACCGCGCGGCTGTGGAGCGCCAAGCGTCGCGACGACCTCGCCAAGCAGGCAATCGACAAAGCGTTGCTCGTCGCTCCGCAATCGCCTGTCCTGCTCGCCGAACTGGTGAGCATCAATTTGCGCCTCGGACAGGCGCAGGCCGCCCAGGCGGCGTTGACGAAGCTGCACCAGGCCGCGCCCGGCAGCAAACTCGCGCAACAGTCGGACGACGAATTCCGCGTGGCCACGAGCGGCCGTGGCGAGCTCGCCACGATCCGCCTGCTCGCGCGCAGCGGTCAGTCCGAAGAAGCCGCGCGGCGCCTCGAGGCGCTGTTCCCGCACGGCGCGCCGTCCGGGCCGCTCGGCGCGGAGTACTACAGCATCGTCGCCGGCACGCCGGAGGGCCGGGTGCGCGCGGTCGCCGCGTTGCGCGCGCGGCTCGCCGCCGATCCCGCCGACGCGCAAGCCGCGATGGCGCTCGCCGGCCTGCTCAATCGCAGCAGCGACACGCGGCCCGAGGCCGAGCGCATCGCCCGTTCGCTGGCCACCCGCAACGATGTGGACCACGGCGTGGCGATGGACCTGTGGCATCGCGTGCTGCAGTCGGCGGGGCCCGACCCGGCCTATGTGCAGGGCTTGAGCGCCTACGTCGCGCTCGCGCCGGACGACACCGAGTTCCACGACCGCCTCGCCGTGGTCAAAGACAAAGTCGAGGCCCAACGCCGGCTCGAAAGCAATCCCGATTACATCGCGCAGAAGCGCGGCCTCGCGCTGCTCTCGCGCAACGATCTGGCCGCTGCCGATCCGCTGCTGACGCGCGCCGCGCAGGCGCGATCCGATGACGCCGAGGCGGTCGGCGGCCTCGGTCTGCTGCGCATGCGCGAGGGCCGCCAGGACGAGGCGCAAAAGCTCTTTCAGCGCGCCGCGCAACTCGCGCCCGACAATCGCGCGAAGTGGACCGGCCTCGCCCGGACCGCGCAGTTCTGGGCCACGCTCACGCGCGCGCGGCAAGCCGCGGCGGCCGGCCGGCCGGACGAAGCCGCGCGGTTGGCGCGCGAGGCGCTCGCCATGAACGTATCGAATACCGACGCCAAGCTGGTGCTCGCCGACTCGCTGCTTGCGCAAAAAGATTGGGCGAACGCCGAGCCTTTGCTGAAAGAATTGCTGAGCGCCCGCGATCCGAGCCTCGCGACGGTGCGCAGCACCGCGACGCTGTTCGACAACACCGGCCGCGACGAACGCATCGGGCCGCTGCTGGATGCCGTGCAAAACCGCTTCCGCGCGCAGGCGGATCGCGCAGAACTCGCGCAGATTCGCGCGGACAATCTGGTGGCGCAAGCCGAGCGGCTGTCGCAGCAGGGCCTGCGCGCGCAGGCAATCGACCGTTACGAAGCGGCGCTGCGCGCAGCACCGGATTCGCCGTGGACGCGTTTCGCGCTCGCTCGCATCTATCGCGATCTCGGCCTGCCGCAACTCGGCCGCACGGTGATGGACGAAGGGCTCAAGGTTTCCGACTCGCCGGAAATGCATTACGCCGCCGCGCTCTACCGCAATTCCACGGACGACCTGGCCGGCGCGCGCGCGTTGCTCGCGAGCGTACCGGCCGCGAACCAGACCGATGCGATGCGCGCGTTCAGCCGCAATCTGGATGCGCAACAGGCGCTCGTCACGGCGCGCGCCGCGTATGCCGCGGGCGACGCGCAGGCGGGCAAAGCCGCGCTCGATCGAGCCGCGGCGCTCGGCGCCGACGACGCGAACCTGACCGCGTCGGTGGGCTCGCTCGAAATCGACATGGGCCAGCCGGATCGCGGTCTCGCGCGCCTTGCCGACTGGATGAAGGCGCACCCGCAACAGACCGACGACGACGTCAGGCTGCGCTACGGCGATCTGCTCGGCTCCGCGCATCGCGACGACGAACTCGACGCGTGGCTGCGCGACCTGCGCAACGACGCCGCGTTGACCGCGGCACAGCGCGCGCGGCTGCAGGACCAGTCGGTGCGGCTTGCGCTGCGCCGTGCGGACGCCGCGATCGACGCCGGCGACTACCGGCGCGCGGCGGCGGTTCTCGCGGCCGTCGACGAAGAAGGCCAGCGCGATCCGCGCTACACGCTCGAGGTCGCCGATCTGCAGCGCGCGCAGGGCCAATTCGCCGGCGCCCGCGCGACGCTCGAAAAACTGCTCGCCGAGCATCCCGACGATCCCGATGCGCAGCTTGCGTTGGCCCGCGTGCTTCAGGAAAGCGGCAAGCGTCGCGAGGCGCTCGATCTCGTGCACGGCGTTGTCGAGCAAAGCGCGCCCGACGACATCGATACGCGGCTCTCGGCGGCGCGCCGGCTGGCCGCGTTGCGCCGGCCGTATGAAGCACAGACGCTGACCGACGAACTGGCGAGCGCGTTTCCCGACCGTTACGACGTGACTGCGCAGCGGGGGCGTATCAGCGAGGATCTCGGCCGCTACGACGACGCGGCGGCGCTGTATCGCAAGTCCGAGGTGCAGGAGCGCAGCGCCGGCGTGAGCCCCGGCCCGAACGGCACGCCTGCGCAAGTGGCGTTGAGCGATCTCGAGCAGCGCCGCGATCCGTCGATTGAAGCAGCGTGGTATCCGGCCTACAAGTCCGGCGACGAGGGCATCTCGAACTATCACGCGCAGCAGGTGCCGGTCTATGCGCAGTTGCCGGTCGGTTACGACGGACATGTGTTCGCGCATGTCGACGTCGTCAATCTCGATGCTGGCACGCTAAGCAGCTCCGATTCGAGTCTGCTCGACACGCTCGGCACGCACGCGGCGCTGACGGACAGCAGCACCGCCGCGGTGGCGAGCTTCCATCAGCATGCGACCGGTGCGGGCGGCGGCATCGGCTACCGGTCGGACAATCTGCGGTTCGATCTCGGCACGACGCCGATCGGCTTCCCGGTGCATTACCTCGTGGGCGGCGTGCGCTACCGCATGGCCGGCGACGACAGCAGCTTCACCGTCAATCTGTCGCGGCGGCCGCAAACCAGCAGTGAACTGTCGTACGCGGGGCTTCGCGATCCGTGGACGGGCGCGGTCTGGGGCGGCGTGCGCCGCGACGGGCTGGATGTGCATTCTTCCGTCGACGTCGGCCGCGTGAACCTGTTCGCCGACGTCGGCGCCGGGATGTTCACCGGCCGCAATGTCGCTTCCAATACCGGCGTCACGCTGCGCACGGGAGCGACCGTGCCGGTCTTCGAGCGCGCCGACATGAAGGTCAGCACCGGCGTGGTCGGCAATGCATGGCACTATGCGAACAATCTGCGGTTCTACACTTTCGGCCAGGGCGGCTATTACAGCCCGCAGCGCTATCTGTCGCTCGGTTTCCCGGTCGAATGGCAGGGCCGCCGCGGCGCGTGGCGCTGGGATCTGACGGCGACGGTCGGCGTGTCGAACTCGTATGAGCGCAGTTCGCCGTTCTATCCGAACGGTCTGCCGGCGTCGGCGGCCCTGAACCCGGCGGCGCTGAACAACAGCAACAACGTGTATGGGGCCAGCTCGACGCGCGGCGTGTCGTTCCTTTACGGCCTGACCGGCGTCGTCGAACACCGTTTCAGTCCGCATCTGGTGGCAGGGCTGCTGTTCGACATCGACCGCTCGCACGATTACGCACCGAGCTCCGCGATGGTCTATGTGCGCTACAACCTGGATGCTCGCAAGCCGGATACGAGCCTGTCGCCGACGCCGACGCGTCTGTATTCGAGCTATTGAGGAGGCACGGCATGCGACCCGCAACGTCAGATCCACGACATCCCGGCCAACGGCCGGGCAACGCGGCTTCGTCGGTGTCGACGCTGCGCGCGCTCGGCGCCGGCTTCAGGCGCCTGGTTGCGCCGAACAAGGCGGCCGACCGGCTCGCGCTCGACGGCCTGCCCGAAAGCTGGGCGACACTGGCGCCCGGCAGCGTGTACCTCGTGTACGGCATCGCGGGCACGCCGGCAGCCGACGCGCTGCTGTTCGAAAGCGCCCGCGACTGCGCCGCGCGCTCTGTCACGCTTGTGCTGTCCGCCACACGCGACGCGCCGCTCGCGCGCTTGCACGCGAAAGGCGGCGGCGATCTGCCGGCGCGCCTGAACGTCGTGACGCTAAGACCGCGCGAGTCCGCGAGCGACGCCGCCGCGGGCGGCGCGCAGACGGATGCCGCGGCACGGCCGCTGGCGCGTCTCTACGGCGCGCTGCGCGCGCTCAAGCCGTTTGGCTTCAGGCGCGGCAGCGTTTTCTTCGTCGAAGGCGCGGAGCATTGGTTTAGTTGGGACCGTCCCGACGATCTCGCCTACGAAGGCCGCGTGCTCGCCGACTGGTGCGAGACCCGCAACATCACGCTCGTGCTGCTGGCCGGGCGAGCGGCGGCGTCCACGAACGACCTCGCGCTCGATTCCGAGGCGATCGAAGAGCAGCTCGAACAGGAGGCGCGCGATCCCGAGCGCGACGCGTTCCACACCAGTTGCCAGGGCGTCGCGCGATTGCAGCCGACTCACGGCGAACTGTTGTGGCATGTCGATTTCTGGCGCAGCCGCGCGGCGCTCGCCGCGGGCGAAGTGCGTGCGCTGCGCTTCACGAACGCCGGCCGCCTGATGGTCGCGCCCGAGGAAACAGAAGCCTGCCGCCGTGCCGACGCACGCATCGCACGCGACGAAATGCGCGTGATCGCGACGCGCAAAGCCGTCGGCGATGAACCGTGGGTGCCAGCGGAGTGGGAGATCGTCGACGGTTTGCAGGCGGCGCTCAAGGTGAGCCTTGGCGCGCGCGCGGCGAGCGTCGTGCTCGACTACAGCGGCGGCGATCAACTCGAGACGCTGTGCGAGACCATCCACACGCTGCGCCGGACGTGCGGGCGCGCGCTAAAGATCGTGCTGGTCGAACGCGGCCAGGTGCTGCGTCATCAGTTCGAGTTGCTCGTGCTGAATCTCGGCGCGAACCTCGTGATCGGACGCGACGTGCCGTTTTCGCGGATGCAGTCGCTGATGCAGTCGTTAAGAGGGCAGCTCAACGCGCGCCCGGTCGCCGCCGATTACCGCGCCGCGCTCGCCGCTGCGCTGAGCGATGCCGTCTGCGGCTATTTGCCCGTGGCGCGTTTCGCGGATCACGTGAGCAATGTGCTCGGGCGTGGCTTGTCGTTGAACCTGCCGCATGTGCTGGTCAAGCTGCTGCTGAAGCCGGAAGTCGCGCATGCGGACGCGCTGCGGCAGTGTCGGCCCGTGCGCAATGGCGACGTGTTCACCGCCGACGGCGCATACCTCTATGTGTTCCTGTTCGCCTGCCGGCTGGCTGATGCACAGGGATCGCTGGCGCGCATTTTTCAGGTGCCGGTCGAGTCGCTGGCGCAAAGCAGGCAACTGATCGCCGGCGAGCAGTTGTTGCCGGAGATCGAGCGGCTGCGCATCGAGGAGCGCCGCGTGCCGAATGTCGACTTTAGCGATCTGTTTGGTGCTGTGGCTGTTGCTGTTGCGCAGGATGCATCGCAACGCCCGGTGGAAACCCCGACAGAAAGCCGGCAAGAAACCGCGGCAGAAGCCACGACACCGGGCGTGACTGAACACATCGCGCAAGCCCCGTCTGCCAGCGCCGTCAACTCACACAGCCTGCCTTCCGACGAAGCCGACCACGCGCCGCAACCCGCCGCCGCCACCGAACACGCCGCCGCGCAACTCCCACGCCGCCGCCGCGCCGAGCCGGCCGCCATGCCACTGCGCAAGCAGGAGGCCCTATGACATTGTTTTTCCTCATCTGCTTCGGCATCGGCATGATCGGCGGGATTCCGCTGTGGATCGTCTGGCAGCACTTTCGCCGACGTTCCGGCATGCGCGCCACGCGCCGCTTCGATCCCCGGCATGAAGTCCCGTTCGACGCCGCCGCGCTCGTGCTGAAGGGCCGTCTCGTGCCGCAAGCCGTTGCCGCGCCGGCCGCTGAAGAAGAACGCGCGACTGGAGCGTCGTCCGTCCAATGAAAACCATCGCGATTCTTTCCACGGCGGGCGGCGCCGGACGAACCACGCTAACCGCGGCGCTCGCGGTGCTGCTCGCGCGCCGCGGCCGCCCCGTCGTCGCCGTCGATTTCGATCCGCAAAACCTGCTTGGTCCGCACCTCGGGCTCGACGAGTTGCCCGCCGACGGAATCGGCGCGGCCATCGCGAGCGGCGCGCCCTGGCACGCGCATACATGGCGCAATGACGACGGCGTGCTGTTCGTCCCGCACGGCGACGTGCCGCTTTCGAGCCTCGTGTCGATCAGCCAACTGCTCGCCGACGAACCCGCGTGGCTCGCGACCTCGCTCGCGGGCATCGACCTGCCCGCGCAAGGCGTCGTGCTGATCGACACGCCGCGTTATCCGTCGGTGCATGCGGCGCAGGCGCTCTACTGCGCGGATCTGATCGTCTGCGTGACACCGCCCGAGCCCGGTCCGCTCGCGACGCTCGCACGCCATCTGCCGCAATTGCGGCCGGCGCGCAATGAGTCGCTCTTCGTGCTGAACCGCCTGAATCCGGCGCGCGAGATGCAGCGCGACGCGCTCTCCATGCTGTCGGCCGCGCTCGGTCCCGGCGCCGCGCCGGTCATCCGTCTGCATGCCGACGCCGCGCTGCCCGAAGCATTCGCGCGCGGTTCATGGCTTTTCGACGATGCGCCGTATTCGCAGACCTCGCACGACCTGCAAGGACTGGCAAGCGCGGTCGACGAATGGCTCGCGCCGCTCGCCGAGCCATCGCGGGATTCGGAGCCTCGTTGACATGACGACGCCACAGCCAAACCAGCCCTTCGCCGACGCCCGTCCTGCGGCGCGGCCGTTGCGCTCGCGCGCGGGCGACTGGCTCGCGCGCCGTCTGGGCGTGAGCGGCGGCGGCCGGCTCGAATGGTGGGTGCGGCTCTTTTTCCGGCCGCCCGCCGAGGGCCGGCGCGATCTGCCGTTGTGGCTCGCGCGCGTGTCGGTGGCGTTCCTCGCGGCTCGCTTCGACGTCGTGCGTCCCGCGCCGTTGCGCGCCTGGCTGTGGCGCGTGTTCGTGCGGCCGCGGCCGCTGCGGCTCTCCATTGCCCCGAAGATCGGACGCGGCCTGCTGTGGCTCGGACGCTATGGCGTGCTGCCCATTTACCGCTTATGGCGCGGCGCAGTCGGGGCGCTCGACCGCCAACTGGCGAGACTGCCGTGGCAGCGCTGGGGCACTTCGCTGGAAGCGGGCGCGACGCGCGCGGGCCGCATCCGCTGGCTGATGTTGATGCTGGCGGCGCTCGGCGCCGTGCTGTGGGCGCTGGTCGGCACATCGCCGCTGGCCGGCGTGAACCAGTACGTGTTTTTCGGCCTGACCATCGCGCTCGCTTTGCTGATCCGCCGTCTGCCGGGCCGCCTTCCGGTGCTGCTGCTCGCGTCGTTGTCGTTGCTCGCGATGCTGCGCTACGTCTGGTGGCGCGCAACGCAGACGCTCGACTTTCACGGCCCGAGCGAAGCGATCGTCGGTTACGCGTTGTTCGGCGCCGAGGCGTACACGTGGCTCGTGCTGCTGCTCGGTTTCGTGCAGACGGCCTGGCCGCTCGAACGGAAAGTGTCGCCGCTGCCCGACGACCGTTCGCGCTGGCCGAGCGTCGACGTCTACATTCCGACTTATAACGAGCCGCTCGCGGTCGTGAAACCGACCATTCTCGCGGCGCAGGGTATCGACTGGCCCGAAGACCGCCTGCACATCTATCTGCTCGACGACGGCAAGCGTCCCGAGTTCGAAGCATTCGCGCGCGAGGCGGGCATTCGCTATCTGACGCGCACCGACAATCTGCATGCGAAGGCGGGCAACATCAACCGCGCGCTCGCGAAGACGAACGGCGACTACATCGCCATTTTCGATTGCGATCACGTGCCGAGCCGGTCGTTCCTGCAAACGACGATGGGCACCTTCCTGCGCGATCCGCTGTGCGCGATGGTGCAAACGCCGCATCACTTCTTTTCGCCCGATCCGTTCGAACGCAACCTCAATACCTTCCGCCGCGTGCCGAACGAAGGCGAACTGTTTTACGGGCTCGTGCAGTCGGGCAACGATCTGTGGAACGCGACGTTCTTCTGCGGCTCGTGCGCCGTCATCAAGCGTGCGCCGCTGGAAGAAGTGGGTGGCGTCGCCGTCGAGACCGTCACCGAAGATGCGCATACGGCGCTCAAGCTGCATCGGCGCGGCTATACGACAGCGTATCTGCCGTATGTGCAGGCCGCGGGTCTCGCCACCGAAAGCCTCGCCGGCCATATCAAGCAGCGCACGCGCTGGGCTCGCGGCATGGCGCAGATTTTCCGCATCGACAATCCGTTTTTCGGGCGCGGGCTGAACCTGTTCCAGCGTATCTGCTACGGCAACGCGATGCTGCACTTCTTCTACGGCGTGCCGCGTCTCATCTTTCTGACGATGCCGATGGCGTTCCTGTTCTTCGGCATGTACGTGATCAACGCATCGGCGACGACGATCGCCGGATTCGTGTTGCCGTACATCATGTTGTCGAGCATCGCGAACTCGCGGCTGCAAGGCCGCTATCGACGCTCGTTCTGGGCGGAGGTCTACGAATCGGTGCTCGCGTGGTACATCGCGGTGCCGACCACGCTCGCGTTCTTCAGCCCGAAGCACGGCAAGTTCAACGTGACGGACAAGGGCGGCCGCATGGACGAGGGCTATCTCGACTGGTCCGTGTCGAAGCCCTACATCGTGCTGCTGGTGCTGAACGTGGTGGCGATGCTCGCGGGCGTGTACCGCATCGTGTTCGGTGTCGGCGAGGAGTTCGCCACTGTACTCATGAACGTGTTCTGGACCGCCTACAACCTCGTGATGCTCGGCGCGGCCGTGAGCGTCGCGCGTGAGGCGAAGCAGATTCGCGGCAGCCACCGCGTGCCGATGAGCATGCCGGCCACGCTCTTGCTCAGCGACGGCACCACGGTCGCGTGCATGACGAGCGACTACTCGACGGGCGGCCTCGGTCTTCACGTCGCGCCCGGCCTGCCGCTCGCTGAAGGCGACTGGCTGCAGGTGTGCGTGAGCCGCGGCGACCGGCAGTTTGCCTTTCCGGTCCACGTGGTGCGGGCGGCCGGTCAGCATCTCGGCGTGCAATTCGACGAGTTGACGCTCGAGCAGGAACGCCAGCTCGTGCAATGCACGTTCGGCCGCGCGGACGCATGGATCGCCGCCGCCGACGAAGCGCGCACCGAGGAGGACGCGCCGTTGCGCGGGCTCGCCGAAGTGGTGCTGATGGGCGCCGAAGGTTATTCGCGCCTGCTGCAAGGCCTGTCGCAGAAACTGCGTGCGGTGTTTGCGCTGGACGAAAGCCGCTATTGAAGCATTGAGCTATTGAACCGCCGGCGCGAGGCGCCGGAATCTGAGGTTGGATCGAATGAGTGTCTGGAACCTGTATTTCCTGCTGAAGCTGTATCTGTTCAGCACAGGCCATCTGCATCCGCTGTGGCTCGCGAACATCGCTTTCGCGCTGGCGCTCGCCGCGACGGGCGCATTGCGCAACCGTCTGCTGCGGGTGTTGCGCGCGGTGATCGCGCTGGCCGTCGGCATCGTACTGATGTATCACGAAGCCGCGATTCCGCCGTTCGCGCGGCTCGTCGAGGAGTTCGGCAATCTCGAGTCGTTCAGCTTCGGTTACTGGATGGAACTCGCGCAACGCTTCGTTCCGCCCGCGGCTTTGTTCGCCGCCTGCTGCGCGATAGTCGCGTATGTGGTGGTGAACCGCTGGTTGCGCGTGACGAGCTTCGTCATCATCGCGCTCGTGGCATTGCCGGTCTGGCAGGCGAGCACCAATGCGCTCGCCACGATTCAGGCGGCCGCCACGCTGCGCACGGGTGCGAAGGATGGCGGCGTCGCGCAGCCCGGCGCGCCGCTCGACCATACCGCGGCGCTGGCCGCGTTCCGTGCCGGCGAATCGCAACGTCAGGTGAGCATGGCCCATCTCACGAGCGATCCGAACCAGCAGTTCGACGTGATCGTGCTGCACGTGTGCTCGCTTTCATGGGATGACCTCGATGTATCGAAGGCGCGCAACAACCCGATGTTGAGCCACTTCGACTATCTGTTCACGAACTTCAGCACCGCGGCAAGTTATAGCGGCCCGGCGGCGATCCGCGTGTTGCGCGCAAGCTGCGGGCAGGAGGCGCATGCCGACCTGTACAAGCCCGCGGCGCAGCAGTGCTATCTGTTCTCGCAACTGGCGCAGGCCGGTTTCGCACCGCAGACCATCCTGAATCACGACGGACACTTCGACAACTTCCTGCAGATCATCAAGGACAACGTCGGCGTGCCGAATGTGCCGATGATCTCGAGCGCCGACGTGCCGGTTGCGATGCATGCCTTCGACGGCTCCGCGATTCACGACGACTACGGCGTGCTCGCGAAGTGGTTCGCGCAACGGCAGCAGACGGCAGGGCCGGTCGCGCTGTACTACAACACGATCAGCCTGCACGACGGCAACCAGTTGCCGGGCGTGAGACAGACCAGCATCGAGTCGTACCCGGCGCGAGTCAACAAGCTGATGAACGACTTCGACCGGCTCGCCGATCTGATCGCCGCGTCGGGACGGCGCGCGGTGATCGTGTTCGTGCCTGAGCATGGCGCTGCGCTGCGCGGCGACGCCAACCAGGTGGCGGGCCTGCGCGAGATTCCGACGCCGCGGATCGTGCACGGACCCGTCGGCGTGCGGCTCGTCAATCTTCCTGGCAGCCACGGGCCGACCACGGTCATCGACCAGCCCACGAGTTTTCTGGCGGTGTCGCAACTGCTGTCGAATCTGGTGTCGAACAGTCCGTTCAAGCCGGGCGTGACGCTGTCGCAGTACGCAGCCGATCTGCCGAAAACGGAGATGGTGGGCGAAAACGAAGGCACCGTCACGATGAAGACGGCAACCGGTTACGTGGTGAAAACGCCGGACGGCGTGTGGGTGGACGAGAAGTGAACAAGCCTGAATTGCAGCCGAAGCAGGAGCAGGAACCGAAGCAGCGCAGGTGGTCGGTCAACGACATTGCCGGCCTCGCGCGCTCGCTGCCCGAGATCGATCCGTCGAAATACGTCGACGAGCAGGCCGAGCATGCGTATGCGCATGCGCTCGTGAAGTGGCCGGTGATGGCGCGATTGATGGGGCTCGTGAAAGAGCCGCGGTAACAGAAGCGCTAAAACAAGCGCTAAAAGAAGCGCGCCGGTCGAGCCGACGCGCGCAATTACTTCGGTAAGCGAAGCAATTGAAGCATCAATTAAAGCCGTTCGGATTCGCGGACTGCCAGCGCCAATGGTCCGCACACATTCTTTCGATACCGAACTCCGCACGCCAGCCGAGCACCTCCAGCGCCGCGCGCGGATCGGCAAAGCACGACGCCACGTCGCCCGGACGGCGCGCGACGATTTCATACGGCACGGGCCGGCCCGACGCCTTCTCGAATGCCTTCACGACGTCGATCACGCTATAGCCCTGGCCAGTCCCGAGATTGACCACGAAGCTCGCGTCGCGCTTCACGAGCGCATCGAGCGCGGCCAGGTGCCCGCGCGCCAGATCGACCACGTGAATGTAATCGCGCACGCCGGTGCCGTCCGGCGTTTCATAATCGCCGCCGAACACGCGCAGCTTGTCGAGCTTGCCGACCGCGACCTGCGCGACATAGGGCATGAGGTTATTCGGAATGCCTGCGGGATCTTCGCCGATCAGGCCGCTCTCGTGCGCGCCGACCGGATTGAAATAGCGCAGCGTGGCGACGCGCCACGACGGGTCCGCGACCTGCAGATCGCGGAGCACCTGTTCGGCGATCAGCTTCGACTGGCCATACGGATTGGTGGCCGACAGCGGAAACGATTCGTCGATGGGCGAGCTTTTCGGCACGCCGTACACCGTGGCCGACGAACTGAACACGAACTGCTTCACGTTGCGATCGCGCATCACGCCGAGCAGCGCGAGCAGGCTGCCGACGTTGTTGCTGTAGTACTCGACAGGCTTCGCGACCGATTCGCCCACCGCTTTCAGCGCCGCAAAGTGAATCGCGCCGGTGATCGGATGCGCGTCGAAAATCCGGTTGAGTGCGGCTTCGTCGCGTGCGTCGGCTTCATGAAACGCGACCGTGCGGCCGGTGATCTGTTCGACACGCCGTAGCGATTCGCGCTTGCTGTTCACGAGATTGTCGATTACCACGACGTCGTAGCCACCGTTCAGCAGTTCGACGCAGGTATGCGAGCCGATGAAGCCCGCGCCGCCTGTTACCAGAATCGTGCCCTTCGTGGTCATGCTGTTGCTCCGTTAAAGTAAAACGCCCGTCATTTTTTGCACCAGGTCTTTATACGTTTCGACGACGACGCGTTCGTCGAATTCCTGCGCGACTTTCTGCCGGCCGCGTTCCGCCATCGCGCGGCGCTCTGCGCCGCTCATGTCGAGCATCTGCGCGAGCGCGTCCGCGAGGCTGTCCGCGTTGCGCGCTTCGCAAAGCAATCCGTTGACGCCGTGCGCGACCACTTCGCGGCAGCCGGGCACGTCGGTCGCGACAATCGGCCGTCCCATCGCCGACGCTTCCATCAGCGTGCGCGGCACGCCTTCGCGATACGAAGGCAAAACGACGCAATCCGCATCGGCGATAAAGGGCCGCACGTCGTGCGCCTCGCCGAGATACTCGACGATGCCTTCGCGTTCCCACGCCGCGACTTCGTCGCGCGTGATCGCACTCGGATTGTCGACGCCGACCGGCCCGAGCAACTGGAAGCACGCATGCGGATAGCGTTCGCGCACACGCCGCGCCGCTTCGACGTATTCGCCCACGCCCTTGTCCCACAACAAACGGCCGATCAGCACGAACCTGAATTCCGCGCGCTCGGGCAAGGGCGTGAAGCCGAATTGTTCGAGGTCGACGCCTTCGCCGTGCAGAAGCCGCGCGCGTTCAGGATGCACCAACAAATTCTGTTCGACAAACGCTGTCTGATCGTCGCGATTCAAAAACCATATTTCGCGCGGAAAACGGAACGCAAAACGATACAGTTTTTTGGCGACCTGCGCGGCGCGGCTCCGCTGGATGAACACATAGCCGAGACCCGTTGTGACCGCAACCGATTGCACGCCCGCGAGCTTCGCCGCAATCGAGCCGTAAATATTCGGCTTGATCGTGTAGTGAAACACGACGTGCGGGCGAATCGCGCAGTAACGGCGGTAGAGCGACCACAGCGTGCGCAGATCGTCGCGCGGATTGGTGCCTTTCGACGCGACCGGCAATTCGATGCAGCGGCAACCCATTGCCGTCAGCAGTTCGAAGGTGCGGTCGCGCGGCGCGAGCACCGTCACGTCGACGCCGCGTCCCACCAGCATGCGGATCAGGCCTTGCCGATACGTATAGATTGCCCAGGCGGTGTTACACACGAGTGTAATGCGCAACGCGGGCGTCGACTTCAGGGCTGGCTTCATGCGGGAACGAACTCGGCGGTGAATGAAAAGACAAGCTGTGAGAACAGGCGGACGACGACGACCAAACTGCGCAAAACCGCGCGAGGCCGCGGCTCAATGACTCGCGCGCGCAGCCAGAAGGCCGCGTTTGACCCGCTGCAACGCGCGGTAAGGCGTCACGAGATGCAGCAGATTTTTGCCGAGGCCCAACCAGTCGTACGGATTCGCGACGTTGAAGTAGCGCAGTTGCAGCCGCAGCGTCGACAGCACCTGGCGGCGCCGCCTGGTCGCGCTGATGCCGCCTTCGTTCAGCTCGTAGTACAGGCCCAGCTCCGGCAGATTCGCGCAGTCGTAGCGCTCCATCAGGCGTACGAACAGATCGAGGTCCTCGGCCGAACGATACATCGCGCGATAGTTGCCGACGGCGCGCACCGCGTCGATTCGCAGCATCATCGAAGGATGCGCGAGGCATGAGCGGAAAAAGCGCAGGCGGCGGATGTCCGCCGGGTCGCTCGGCGGCGTCAGCATGAAGAGCGGCTCGCCCGCGCGCGTGACGACCTGCGTCCACATGCCGAGGCCGGCGACGCGCGGATGCGCTTCCATGAACGCGCGCTGCTTCGCAAGACGCTGCGGCACGCTGCGGTCGCCCGCGTCGATGCGCGCCGCGTAACGATAGCCGCGCTGCGCGAGCGCGTCGATGCCGGCTTGCAGTGCGCGCTCGATGCCGCCGTTCACCGGCATGCGCAGCACTTCGATGTGCATGTTGGCAAGCTCGGGCGCGACGATGGGCGGCGTGCTGCCGTCATCCACGATCAGAACGTGCACCAGCGGACGTTCATCGAACGATGCGAGCGTCAGATCGACGTCGGCCTGGCCGTTATAGGCGGGCATCAGCACCGCGACGTCGTCGAGGCAGTGCGGCGGCGTGTCGGTGGCGGGAAGCGTCATGGGCGCAATTTGAAACGAATGTAATAAAGATTAACTGCCGCCGCCGCCAGATAACCGCACGCGAGTCCCGCCAACGCGCCATAGGCGCCGAGCCGCGGAATCGCCAGCAGATTGACGACGAACGCCACGGCAAGCGCGAGCAGCCATTTAAACAGCAACACGAACTTCGCCTGATACTTGAGTACGACGAGATTGCCGATCGCCTCGATGCCCGCGGGCACGGAAAGCCACACGGCCCAGCGGAAAATCTCGATGGCGCCTTCGAAGCCCGGCCCGAACACGCGGCGAATGATAAAGCCCGCGAGCAGGTCGAGCACGAGCGCGCCGCCGATCATCAACGCGGCGGTCATCGCGGTGAGGCGCCAGATGTTCCGGCGCAATTGCGCGGCCTGCTGCACACGGTAGACGAATGCGGGCGCGATAGTCTGTGCGAGCATTAACGCAAGCGTGATCCAGTTTTCGTTCAGTTGCTGCGCGGCCGAATAACGCCCAAGATCGGCGAATGAAATGGCGCGTTCGAGCATGAGCCGGTCCAGTTTCAGGAACAGGTACATACAGATCAGGCCGAGCCAGAACACCGTGCCCGCGCTCGCAAAATGCCTGAACAGCGAGCGGTCGAAGTGCCAGCCCAGCTTGCCGCCATGACGTCGAATGTAATAGACGACCAGCACGCCGCCGATGGCCGCCGACTCCAGCGCCCACAGCCAGCCGAAGCGCGAGGGCTCGGCAGCCGCGCGCACGAGCAGATAGACGAAGCCCGCCTTGATGACCGCGGTGCTCATGCTCGTGAGCAACTGCGGCTTGCTGTACGTCATGCTTTGCAGCCACGCATTGATCACGCCGACGAACGGTTCGCGAAACAGCATCGTGACGGCAAGGCCCGCGAGCATCGCGCCGACGAGCGGATCGAAGAGGCCGAGTGCAATGGCGAGCCATGTGAGCAGCAACGCCGCGACCGAAACGGCAAAGCGCAGCGTGAAGGCGCTGCCGAGCACGGTGCCGAGTTGCGCGGGCGGCCGCGCGACGATGGTGGGCACCAGAATCTCCGCGCCGCATACCCATGTGATCGGCGAGAGCACGAGCAGCAGCGTGTTCGCGTATTGCCATTTGCCGAACGTATCGGGTCCGAAGTAACGCGCGAGGATGCCGCTGATCGCAATCGCCACGCCGATTTGCGTGAGCCGTTCGAGCCCGAGCCAGACGATATTCGTGAACGCGCGCGTGACGTCCGGATTGGCGAAGCGTTTGAGCGTCAGCATCCGGCAGGCGCCCGCCAATGCATCGTGCGCGAGTGCGCGCACCTGGCAGGCCATCCCGGCAACTTTACAAATGGAGGGCGTCTAAGCATTAGAATGGCGTTACCAGGCTGGTCCGAAAAGCGCAATTATAAGTTGGAACCGGATCGCTTCCGGCAAGGGCGCGGCACCATGTCCGATCACCATGATTTACCGATCTGCATGACCGCGCCGGTCAAAATTTTCCATTGCACGCAAGTGAGCCAACATGATCTCCAAATCTATTTTCAAGGCGTATGACATTCGCGGTGTGATCGGCAAGACGCTCGACGCCGACACGGCGCGTTCGATCGGCCGCGCATTCGGCAGCGAAGTGCGTGCGCAAGGCGGCGACGCTGTAGTCGTCGCGCGCGACGGTCGCCTGTCGGGTCCGGAATTGATCCAGGCATTGTCGGACGGCCTGCGTGCGGCCGGCGTCGACGTGGTCAATGTCGGCATGGTGCCCACGCCGGTCGGCTACTTCGCGGCAAGCGTGCCGTTGCAGCTCGAAGGCGGCGAACGCCGTGTCGATTCGTGCATCGTCGTGACGGGTAGTCATAATCCGCCGGATTACAACGGCTTCAAGATGGTGCTGCGCGGCTCGGCGATTTATGGCGAGCAGATTCTCGCGCTGCATCAGCGCATCGTCGACGAAAACTTCTCCGAAGGCAGCGGCACCTACACCGACTACGACATTGCCGACGCGTATCTCGAACGCATTGCGAGCGACGTCAAGCTCGCGCGTCCGATCAAGATCGTGGTCGATACCGGCAACGGCGTCGCGGGCGGTCTCGCGCCGAAGCTCTTCAAGAAGCTCGGTTGCGAACTCGTTGAACTGTTCACCGAGATTGACGGCAACTTCCCGAACCATCACCCGGACCCGGCTCATCCGGAAAATCTTCAGGACGTGATTCGCGCGCTGAAGGAAACCGACGCGGAAATCGGCTTCGCGTTCGACGGCGACGGCGACCGCCTTGGCGTCGTCACCAAAGACGGCCAGATCATTTATCCGGACCGCCAACTGATGCTGTTCGCCGAAGAAGTCCTGTCGCGCAACAAGGGCGCGCAGATCATCTACGACGTGAAGTGCACGCGCAATCTCGCGAAGTGGGTCAAAGACAAGGGCGGCGAGCCGCTCATGTGGAAGACGGGTCACTCGCTCGTGAAAGCGAAGCTGCGCGAAACGGGCGCACCGCTCGCGGGCGAAATGAGCGGCCACGTGTTCTTCAAAGACCGCTGGTACGGTTTCGACGATGGCCTGTACACGGGCGCACGTCTGCTCGAAATCCTCACGCGTGTGCAGGACCCGAGCAAGCTGCTGAACTCGCTGCCGAACTCGCATTCCACGCCGGAACTGCAACTCAAGCTCGAGGAAGGCGAGAACTTCGAACTGATCGCGCGCCTGCAGAAGAACGCGCAATTCACCGGCGCGGACGACGTGGTGACGATCGACGGCCTGCGCGTCGAATATCCGGACGGCTTCGGCCTTGCGCGTTCGTCGAACACCACGCCGGTCGTGGTCATGCGTTTCGAAGCCGATAACGACGCGGCGCTCAAGCGCATCCAGGAAGATTTCCGCCGCGTGATAATGGCGGAGAAGGCGGACGCAAAGCTGCCGTTCTAAAAGCTTGAACGGCGGCAGCGAAGGCGCTGCGGTTCGCAATAGGCTGCGGTGATTTTCAAAACGCGGCGCGGGTCTCACTTACCGCGCCGCGTTTTTTCATGCCGATCAGCTATGTCGCGCTAGAATTGCCGTCCTGGCGACGCGACATCAGCGCATAAGCGCATCAAGGTCGTGTCGCCGCTCGCTGGAGGTATATCGCGTGAAGCGAAGCGGCAGGTTTTTCGCCGCGCCTCTTTCAATGCATCTTAGGACCGCCTGGCCGGTTTTCCTCTCTTGAGCGTGCAAAAGATATTGATCGTGAGGGTGTCGTCGCTGGGCGACGTCGTCCATAACATGCCGGTGATCGCCGACATCCGGCGCCGCCATCCCGACGCGCAGATCGACTGGCTCGTCGAGGAAAGCTTCGTGGGGCTGGTCGAACTCGTTAGCGGCGTGCGGCGTGCGATTCCTGTGTCGCTGCGGCGCTGGCGCAAACGCATTCTTTCGCTCGACAACTGGCGCGAGATCGGCGCGTTTCGCCGCGCGCTCGCCGCCGAGCACTACGATCTCGTGATCGACTGCCAGGGGCTCATCAAGACCGCATGGGTCGCGAGCATGGCGCGCGGACCGCTCGTCGGGCTCGGCAATCGCACGGATGGCGCCGGCTACGAATGGCCGGTGCGATTCTTCTACGACAAGCGCGTGCCGATCGCGCCGCGCACGCATGTTGTCGAACGCACGCGGCAACTGGTGGCCGCGGCGCTGAATGAGCCCGAGCCGCAACCCACCGACGAGATCGACTTCGGCATCGACACGGGGCGCGCTGCGCTGGCGTTGTCGGCGGCCAATCTGAATCTTCCGGTGCCTTACGTGGTGTTCGTGCACGCGACCTCGCGCGCCGACAAGCAATGGCCCGATACCGCGTGGATCGAATTGGGCCAGGCGCTCGTGCGGCGCGGCGCGTCGATCGTCCTGCCGTGGGGCAGCGACGCCGAGCGCGCGACGAGCGAGCGTCTCGCGAAGGAATTCGGCGCGGCGGCCATCGTGCCGCCGAAGTTGTCGTTGCCCGCGGTCGTCGGATTGATCGAAGGCGCGGCTGCGACAGTCGGCGTTGACACAGGTCTGGTTCACATTGCGGCTGCGCTGAAGCGGCCCACGGTCGAGTTGTACAATTTCGCCACCGCGTGGCGTACCGGCGGCTACTGGTCGCCGAACGTCGTCAATCTCGGCACGGCCGGGCAACCGCCCACGCTGCAACAAGTGAAGTCCGCGCTTGCCGGCTTCGGCCTGCTGTAATTCGTCCGGCGCGCTTCGCCTTACGCATCATCCGTTTTCAAGGGCGATCATGAACGAAACACAGATCATCGAAGTCGCGAACGCCGACTGGCACGCACGCAATCTGTCCGTGCCGCGCGAGACGCTGCTGGCCGGCGTCGAACGCGGCAAAGTGCTGTATTTTCCGAATCTGCGCTTTGCTATCGAAGGCGGCGAGCAGGCGCTGCTCGATCCCGCGCTCGCCGATCCGAATCGCAAGAACATCAGCCTCGAACCGAACGGCGGCGCGCTGCATGGCGTGGCTGGGGACGCCGTCACGCAGTCCGCGGTGCGCGCGTTGATCGCGCGTTATCAGGCGAATGCACGCACGCTGGTCGACGGGCTCTTTCCCGAATACAACGGCCGGCTGCGGGTCGCGCCCACGAGCCTGCGGCTGCATCAGGTGGAAACGCGCCAGACCTCGTGGCGCAAGGACGATAGCCGTCTGCACGTCGACGCATTCCCGTCGCGGCCGAATTACGGCGAGCGCATTCTGCGCGTGTTCACCAACGTCAATCCGCATGGCGTGCCGCGCGTGTGGCGAGTCGGCGAACCGTTCGAGGACATGGCCAAACGCTTCCTGCCGCGCATCAAGCCGCAAATGCCGGGCGCCGCGTGGCTGCTGAATCTGCTGCATGTGACGAAGTCGCCGCGCAGCGAATACGACCATCTGATGCTGAATCTGCACGACGGCATGAAGGCCGATCTCGAGTATCAGAAGACGAGTCCGCAGGAGACCATGCCGTTTCCGCCGGGCAGCGTGTGGGTGTGTTTCTCCGACCAGACTTCGCACGCGGTGATGTCCGGTCAGTTCATGCTCGAACAGACCTTCTTTCTGCCGGTCAAGGCGATGGCGCAACCCGAGTGCGCGCCGCTCGGCATACTCGAACGCCTGAAGGGCAGGGCGCTGGTTTGAGCGCCGCTTATTGCGAGTCGCCGGCTTCGTCAGCCCGTCGCGTGCTTCGTGATGCGGAGCGCGCATGCTGAGGGTGATCTATAACGCGCTGTGGTGGATCATCGCGCCTGTCGCCGTGCTGCGTTTGCTGATCCGCTCGCGCAAGGAGCGCGGTTATCGTCAGCATATCGGCGAACGCTTTGGGCATGCGCGCGGACGTTTGCCTGAGGACAACGCGCCGTTGATCTGGGTGCATGCCGTGTCGGTCGGCGAGACGCGCGCCGCGCAGCCGCTGATCGACGCGCTCATGAAGGCGCGTCCCGATGCGCGCATTCTGTTGACGCACATGACGCCGAGCGGCCGCGCAACCGGCGAGCAGATTTTCGGCGACCGCGTGTTGCGCAGCTATCTGCCGTACGACATGCCTCACGCCGTGCGGCGTTTTCTGCGCGCGTGGCGGCCGTCGGTCGGTCTCGTGATGGAGACCGAAGTGTGGCCCACGCTGATCGACGAATGCCGTCGCGCGGATGTGCAACTCGTGCTGACCAATGCGCGCATGTCGGCGCGCTCATTCAAGCGCGCGGCGAAGTTCGGCGGCGCGACGAAGGACGTGTTCGGCGGTTTTGCGCGCGTGCTGGCGCAAAGTCCGTCGGATGCCGAGCGGCTCACCGCGCTCGGTGCGCGCAACGTCGCGGTGCTCGGCAATCTGAAGTTCGACATGAGCACGCCGCCTGAACTGGCGGCGCGCGGTCATGCGTGGCGCGCGGCGATCGGCGCGCGTCCCGTGTGGGTTGCGGCAAGCACGCGCGAGGGCGAAGAGGAACTCGTTTTGCAGGCGTTCTCCGAGCTTGGCGTGGAAGGCGCGCTGCTGATTCTCGTGCCGCGTCATCCGCAACGCTTTAACGAAGTGGCGGCGCTCGTCGAGAAAGCGGGCTTGCGGCTCGCGAGGCGTTCGCAATGGGCGCCGGATGCGAAGGTGGCATCGGCCGCGGTGGCTGCGAGCGGCGGCGTGCCTGCGTTGCCGGCGGACGTGAATGTGCTGCTCGGAGATTCGATGGGCGAACTGGGCGCTTATTATGCGGCCTCCGACTTGGCGTTTATCGGCGGCAGTCTGTTGCCGCTCGGCGGACAGAATCTGATCGAGGCATGCGCGGTCGGCGTGCCGGTGCTGATCGGCCCGCACGTGTTCAACTTCACGCAGGCCACGGCCGATGCGGTCGCCGCGGGCGCGGCGGTGCAGGTGCAAGACCCGGCCGATCTCGCCCGCGCACTGCGCGATCTGTTCAACGACAAGGCGCGGCGCCTCGCGATGGGCGGCGCGGCATCGGCCTTCGCCGCGCGCCATCGCGGCGCGACCGCGCGCACGGTGGATGTGTTGATGGCGGTGTTGCCGGAGTGAGGGGGGCTCGGCGCTTCTTGCTAATTAACTCGTATATCCTGAAGACAACTGCGTTTCGCACCGATCACCCTCATCCGGGCGAGTGAGACGCCGAGCATCATGCTCCGCCGTCAAACCCTCAACAACCCCTTCCGCTCGATAAACCGCACCACCTGATCCAACCCGTCGAGCGCCTTCAGATTGGTCATCACGAAAGGCCGCTCGCCGCGCATTTTCTTCGCGTCCGAAGCCATCACGTCGAGGTTCGCGCCGACCATCGGCGCGAGGTCCGTCTTGTTGATCACGAGCAAATCCGACTTGGTGATGCCGGGGCCGCCCTTGCGCGGAATCTTCTCGCCGCCCGCCACGTCGATCACGTAGATCGTCAGGTCCGACAGTTCCGGGCTGAAGGTTGCCGCGAGATTATCGCCGCCCGATTCGATGAAAACGATGTCCGCGTCCGGGAAGCGCGTGAGCATGCGATCGACGGCTTCGAGGTTGATCGACGCGTCCTCGCGAATCGCCGTATGCGGGCAGCCGCCCGTCTCGACGCCCATGATGCGCTCGGCCGGCAACGCGCCCGCCACCGTCAGCAGGCGCTGATCTTCTTTCGTATAGATGTCGTTGGTGATCGCGACAAGATCGTATTGTTCGCGCATCGCCTTGCAGAGCATTTCGAGCAGCGTGGTCTTGCCCGAGCCGACCGGACCGCCGACGCCCACGCGCAGCGGCGGCAGTTTCTTCGTGCGAACGGACGAGTGAGCGGAATGTTGAGGTGCGTTCATGATGGATCGATTTATGAGCGAAAGAGCCGCGAATACTGCGACTCGTGACGCGCCGACAGAATGCCGAGCTGCGGCGCGAAAGTGTTGATGTGTTCCGGCGATGTGGCGAGCGCGCGCGTCACCGCTGCGTCGATCGGTCCGCGCAACGCGACGATAATGCGCTGCCCCGCGAGTTGCCCGAGCGGCACCGCCTTCAATGCGGCAGCGGCCTGGTTCTCCACCCAACTGAATGCGTACGCGGCGAGAGCGGCATCGACCGCGGCGTCGTGCGCATAGGCGGCGAAAGCGAATGCCGTGGGCTGAGCGAGCGGCGTGATCGCACTAAGCGTCGCGCGCCGCGCTGCATCGCTCCATTCGAGCGACACGCACAATTGCCGCAGCGACCACCCCATTTGCTCGGTCTCGCGACGTAACTCGGCGGACTCGCGGCTCGCGAGGAATTCGCGGTTCGCTTGTGCGAGGCCGTCGGCGTCGTGCGTGCGCCAGCGTTCCATTTGATGCGCGAGGAACGGCAGTTCGCCATGCGCGAGGACGTCGGTAAGGCCGCTTGCGATCCAGTCGCGGGCCGAGTCGGCGTCGGTGATCAGTTGCGCTTCGATCGCCGCTTCGAGACCCTGCGAATAACTGAATGCGCCGATCGGCAACGCCGGCGACGCGAGATGCAATAGCGCAGTGAGTTCAGCGATGCGCATGGTGAGCGTGATGCGCGTGGCCGCAAGATTCGTCGTGTACGTGGGCTTCGTGATCGTGCGAGTGGCCGTGATCGTGCGAGTGGCCGTGGCCTTCGTGGCCATGCTCATGATCGTGCGAATGCTCATGCCCATGATGCTCGCCGAACACCTGCTGCGCCAACGCATAGTCTTCGGCGAAGGTCTCGTCGTGGCCATGCTTGTGGCCGCCGCCATATGCGCCCGACTCGGGCTGAAACGGCATCGACACCTGATCGACCGTTGCGCCGATGCGCTTCAACATATCGGCGAGAACGGGATCGTATTCGAGCTTCAGATAATCCGCGCCGACTTCAACCGGCGTATGACGATTGCCGAGGTGATACGCGGCGCGCGTGAGCGTCAGCGTATCTTTCGCGCGGACCACGAGCACGGTTTCCGCCGCGGCGACCACGCGCACGAGGCCGCCGTCGTCGGCGACCAGCACATCGCCGTCGCGCAGAACGGTGCCGCGCGGCAGCAGCATCGCCACTTCCTCGCCGTTATCGAGCGTGGCCGCGAGGCGGCTCTTGCGACGTTCGTCGAACGCGAGTGTCAAGGTCGGCGCGCGCTTGATCAGCACGGGCGCGAGCTTCAGATGAGGTGCAAGCAGTTTGTCGAGTGTGCGCATGATTAGAACAGGAAATAGCGTTGCGCCATCGGCAAGACCGTGGCCGGTTCGCAGGTCAGCAGTTGACCATCGGCGATCACCTGATAGGTTTCGGGATCGACGCTGATCGACGGACGCCACGCGTTGTGAATCATGTCGGCCTTCGTGATGTTGCGGCAGTTCTTCACGGCCACGATACGCTTGTTCAAACCATAACGCTCGGCAACGCCAGCCTCGGCGGCCAGTTGCGAAACGAAAGTCAGCGACGTGCGCCCCAACGCACCGCCGCGCGTCGCGAACATCTCGCGATAATGCACCGGCTGCGGCGTGGGAATCGACGCGTTGGGGTCGCCCATCTGCGCCATCGCGATCATGCCGCCCTTCAGAATCAGCGAAGGCTTGATGCCGAAGAACGCCGGCTCCCAGAACACGAGGTCGGCCCACTTGCCCGGCTCGATCGAACCGACTTCATGCGCGATGCCGTGCGTGATCGCGGGGTTGATCGTGTACTTGGCGACGTAACGCTTCGCGCGAAAGTTGTCGTGACGCGCGCCGTCTTCGGGCAGCGCGCCGCGCTGCACCTTCATCTTGTGCGCGGTCTGCCATGTGCGGATGATCACCTCGCCCACGCGGCCCATCGCCTGCGAATCGGACGACAGCATCGAGAGCGCGCCGAGATCGTGCAGGATGTCTTCGGCGGCAATCGTCTCGCGGCGTATGCGCGACTCGGCAAACGCAATATCTTCCGCAATCGACGGGTCCAGGTGATGGCAGACCATCAGCATGTCGAGATGCTCTTCGAGCGTGTTGACGGTGTAAGGGCGCGTCGGATTCGTCGACGAAGGCAGCACGTTCGCCTCGCCGCATACCTTGATGATGTCCGGCGCGTGGCCGCCGCCCGCGCCTTCGGTGTGGTACGTGTGGATCGTGCGGCCCTTGAACGCGGCCACGGTCGCTTCGACGAAACCCGCTTCGTTCAACGTGTCCGTGTGAATCGCGACCTGCGTGTCGGTGTCATCGGCAACGGAGAGACAGTTGTCGATCGCGGCCGGCGTCGTGCCCCAGTCCTCATGCAGCTTCAGGCCGATCGCGCCCGCCGCGATCTGTTCGAGCGCGGGCTGCGGCTGGCTCACGTTGCCCTTGCCGAGAAAGCCGAGGTTCATCGGATAACCGTCGGCGGCTTGCAGCATGCGTTCGAGATGCCACGGACCCGGCGTGCAAGTGGTCGCATTCGTGCCCGTTGCGGGGCCAGTGCCGCCGCCGAGCATCGTCGTCACGCCGCTTGCGAGCGCTTCTTCAATCTGCTGCGGGCTGATGAAGTGAATATGCGTGTCGATGCCGCCCGCCGTCACGATCAGTCCTTCGCCCGCGATCACTTCGGTGGACGCGCCAATCGCAATCGTCACGTTCGGCTGAATGTCGGGATTGCCCGCCTTGCCGATCGCGGCGATGCGGCCGTCCTTGATGCCGATGTCGGCCTTCACGATGCCCCAGTGATCGAGAATCACCGCATTCGTCACGACAGTATCGACAACCTCGGCATGCACGCGCTGCGACTGGCCCATGCCGTCGCGAATCACTTTGCCGCCGCCGAATTTCACTTCCTCGCCATAAGTCGTGAAGTCGCGCTCGACTTCGATCAGCAACTCGGTGTCGGCGAGACGCACGCGGTCGCCGGTGGTGGGGCCGAACATTTCCGCGTATGCGCGGCGGCCAATGCGTAAGGTCATGGTGTGGGTCCGGAAATGAGCAGGTCGTTCGGGGCGAGTGCCCGCAAGGGCATCACAGCTTGCCCATCACCTTGCCGTTAAAGCCGTAGACGATGCGCTCGCCCGCCAGTTCGACGAGTTCGACGGTGCGCTCCTGGCCTGGCTCGAAGCGCACGGCCGTGCCCGCCGCGATGTTCAGGCGAAAGCCGCGCGCGGCTTCGCGGTCGAACGCGAGCGCGTCGTTCACTTCGTAGAAATGGTAGTGCGAGCCGATCTGCACCGGCCGGTCGCCGGTATTCGACACGACGACCGTGACGGTGGCGCGGCCCGCGTTGAGTTCGTGCTCGCCGTCGTCGGTGAGGAGTTCGCCGGGAATCATGGGCGTGCCTTTGTGGTTCAGCGGATCAAGGGATCGGATGATGAACGGTGACGAGCTTCGTGCCGTCAGGGAAGGTCGCCTCGACCTGAATGTCGGGGATCATCTCGGGCACGCCTTCCATCACGTCGTCGCGTGTGAGCAGCGTCGTGCCGTAGTGCATGACCTCGGCGACGGTCTTGCCGTCGCGCGCCGCTTCCATCAGCGCGGCGGTGATGAAGGCGACCGCTTCCGGATAGTTCAGTTTGAGGCCGCGCGCGCGGCGCCGTTCGGCAAGCAGCGCAGCGGTGAAAATCAGCAGCTTGTCCTTCTCGCGAGGTGTCAGCTTCATCGAATGAGTGCGGTGAGTGGCGCCCGGTCCAAGTGGATCGGGTCGCGACAATGATATGCGTTGCGGGTCGCGGATGCGACCCGTGCAATGCCGGACCAAACAGCGACGCTATCAAGTCCGGCTAACGGCGCGCTTACAGATCGGCAGGCAGCGCCGCGCCGAACCACTTCTTCGACATCGTGTTGAACGTGCCGTCCTGCTTCGCCTGCGCGATCGCGGCGTTGACCTTCTGCTGCAGGCGCGGCTCGTTCTTGTTCATGCCGACGAAGCACGGCGAGTTCTTGATGACGAACTTCGGCTCGGGACGGCGCGGCGGATTCTTCGCGAGGATCGCTGCCGCGACGATGTTGCCCGCCGCGATCAGTTGAACCTGGCCCGACAGAAATGCGGCGATGGTCGCGTTGTTGTCCTCGAAGCGCTTGATCGTCGCGTTCGGCGCCATTTGCGTGAGGCCGAGTTCCTCGAGCGCGCCGCGCGTCGCGCCGACCGTCTTGCCGGTGAGGTCGGCGGGGCCGCTCACCTTGACGTCGGCGGGACCGAACACGCCCTGGTAGTACGGCGCGTACGCGGTCGAGAAGTCGATCACTTTCTCGCGATCCGGCGTCTTGCCGAGCGACGAGATCACGAGGTCGACCTTGTTCGTTTGCAGATACGGAATGCGGTTCGCGCTGTTGACGGGCACGAGTTCGAGCTTCACGTTCATCGACTTCGCGAGCAGCGCGGCCGTCTCGATGTCATAGCCTTGCGGCTTCATGTCCGGGCCGACCGAGCCGAACGGCGGATAGTCCTCGGGCACGGCCACTTTCAGCACGCCCGCCTTGGCGATGTTGTCGAGCGTGTCCGCGTGGGCGGGCACGGTGACGGCGAGGACAGGTGAGGCGAGCAGTGCGGCGAGCAGCGTGCGGCGCATGGAACGAAGCGTGGGTCGGTTCATGTGATGTAGGCGTGGTCCAGGCGTGGTGTGGTCGGTGTGCGCGTTCGGGCGCGATGTCGACGCGCGAGGCGCGGCAGCATCGCGCGCTAACAACGCAAGGTGTGTGCCATCGTGGTGCGGCGGGCGCGAGCGGGGAGTTTTCAGCGCGGCGCACCATGTGGGGGCTCGCCGTTGCGCCAGTGTGGTGCGGGGCTGTCTTACGCGGTGAAAGCGCGGCGGCGCGCTTATGTGGTCCAGATTCTTAGCGGCATGGCATCGACGCCGTGCACGATGGGGCGCAACTGCATCCAGCATTGCGTCAACGCGCGTTGCAAGCTCTCCATTGAACGCGAGACGACTCGAACCAGCAACACGCCGCTCGTCACACAAGTGGCCGCTGCGCGTATCGTGCTGTCGAATGGAAGCTGAGCGGTCAGCGCCTCGGCGAGCGCGTCGTCGCAAGCAGCGCCGATCGCCCACAGCGTGCCGTACGCGGGAAAGCCGCCGAGTCCTTGAGCGGCATCGCGCAACGGGTCGCCAGCGACGAGCGTTGCGCGCTCGAACCACAGCAAGTCGCCGTTCGTGTCGTTCTTTGCCCGCACGATCCGCGACACCGCTCGCAGGCTTCCCTCCGACCACCGCTCGCCAGCCGCTTGCCGGCCCAACTGCGTCGCGTCCCAGCCGATCGCCGTCGCGCCTTCGTCGAGTGTCAGCGAAAAATCCAGCGCCGCATTCGCATGATCGAACACGATGTTGTTCTGCGGCAGCCAGTCGAGCTTCGCGTTCTCGCCGACGTGCACGGCGATGTTTTGCCGCGCGGCGCGTCCATTGGATTTGTACCACTTGGTCGCGCCAGGCGTCGTGATGACGGCATGCGCGGCGGCGCCGACATTCACGCTGATGTCGAGCTGATCGCCGCCCGCAATCCCGCCGGGCGGATGCACGATCACCGCATGACAGATGGACTCGCCCTCGGGATAAAGCGGCCGCTGCACGCGCAACGGTCCATCGTGGAGCCGGTGTTCAAGCGCCGTGCGCTGAGCTCGCCTGACGAAGCCGAGTTCAAGACGCGCGCGCCATTGCGCATGCGCTTCGCTTTGCGCATTGGCCAACGTGACGTGGTTTTCGTGAAGCGACATGCAAGTGGACGTGCTAATGAGCGTGCGATCGATGTGTGAGTACAGGAACTACAGGCGCGAGCCGGAGCCAACGCGAGGCCCGCGCAACACGCACAAGACGCGCCGAGCATAGCACGCGAACCAACGCCCACGAGTCACACAGCGATCAGCGCACGCACGCCGTCCGCATCCATATTCGCGCCTTCTCCGCCCGCGACGATCTCGCCGCGGCTCATCACCCAATAGCGGTCGGCAATCTCCTTCGCGAAGTCGTAGTACTGCTCGACCAGCAGCACCGTCATGCCCATTTCCTCGACCAGTTGACGCAGCGTGCGGCCAATGTCCTGAATGATCGACGGCTGAATGCCTTCCGTCGGTTCATCGAGAATCAGCAGTTGCGGCTCGCTCATCAGCGCGCGGCCAATCGCGAGCTGTTGCTGCTGACCGCCCGACAGATCGCCGCCGCGACGCCCGCGCATATCCTTCAGCACTGGAAACAATTCGTAGATGCGCTCGGGGACTTTCTTCGGCGCTTTCTTGCTGGCCGCGCCCACCAGCAGATTTTCTTCGACGGTGAGCCGCGGAAAAATATCGCGCCCTTGCGGCACATAGGCGAGCCCATGCTCGACGCGCGAATACGTGGGCAGCTTCGTGATCGGCGCGCCGCGCCACGCGATGGAACCGCTCTTCGTCTGCACGACGCCCATCAGGCAGCGCAGCAGCGTGGTCTTGCCGACGCCGTTGCGGCCCAGCAGCACAGTGAGCTTGCCGTCGGGCACGGTCAGCTTCACATCGCGAAGAATGTGGCTGCCGCCGTAGTACTGGTTGAGGTTTTGTACTTCTAGCATGGTGGTCCGGTCCTGTGATTCACTGCGCGCTGATCGAACAAACTAATAGGGCTAACTCAGCGGCCGAGATACGATTCGATCACGGTCTCGTCGCGTTTGACGTCGTCGAGCGTGCCGTGTGCGAGCACGCGTCCTTCGGCCATCACCGTGACCTTGCCGGTCTTGCCCGACAGTGCCGCGACGAACTCCATATCGTGCTCGACCACCATCATCGAGCAGGTGCCGCGCAGATGGTTGAGCAGTTCGGCGAGCTGCATGGTTTCGTCGTCGGTCATGCCGGCGGCGGGTTCGTCGAGCAGCAGCAGCGCCGGTTGTTGCATCAGCAACATGCCGATTTCGAGCCGCTGCTTTTGTCCATGCGACAACTCGCCGGCCAAACGCCGCGCCTCGCTTTCAAGACCGATCAACGCCAGCGTTTCTTCGATGCGCGCTTGCGCCTCGCGATCGAGCCGCGCACGCAATGACGCGAGCCAGCCCTTGTCGGTTTTCATCGCCAGTTCGAGGTTTTCCCACACGGGATGCTGCTCGAAAACCGTCGGCTTCTGAAACTTGCGTCCGATGCCGGCGCGCGCGATGGACGGCTCGTTCATCCGCGTGAGGTCGATCGACTGGCCGAGAAACACCTTGCCGGAATCGGGCGCGGTCTTGCCGGTGATCACATCCATCATCGTCGTCTTGCCCGCGCCGTTCGGGCCGATGATGCAGCGCAATTCGCCGGCGTCGATGGAAAGCGTCAGCGCATTCAACGCGCGAAAGCCGTCGAAGCTCACAGTCACGTCGTCGAGATACAGGATCGTGCCGTGCGACACGTCGATCTCGCCCGGCACGACCGCGTGCCCCATGCTGGCGACGCCGCTTAGCGCATGCTCGGAAGGTTGTTCGGGCAACGCGAGATCGGGAACCATCGGATTTTCGTTCATGAGCGGTTCCTCTTGCGGGTCACGAGTTCGATGAGTCCCATGATGCCGTTCGGCAAGAACAGCGGGACCAGCACGAAAATCAGACCGAGAAAGAACAGCCAGTATTCAGGGAAATTCGCCGTGAAAAAGCTCTTCGCGCCGTTCACCGCGAACGCGCCGACAATCGGCCCGATCAGCGTGCCGCGTCCGCCCACGGCGACCCAAATCGCCATTTCAATCGAATTGCCCGGCGACATTTCGCCGGGATTGATGATGCCGACTTGCGGCACATACAACGCGCCGGCAATGCCGCACAGCACCGCGGAGACGGTCCACACGAACAGCTTGTAGGCGAGCGGGCTATAGCCGAGGAACATGAGGCGCGTCTCGCCGTCGCGCACGGCGGTGACGACGCGCCCGAGCTTCGACGTGACGATCGCGCGCGCGCCGATGAACGCGAGAATCAGCACGGCAAACGTAATCAGCAGCAACGCGGTGCGCGTACCCGGGTGCGTGATCGCGAAGCCGCCGATGCGCTTGAAATCCGTAAAGCCGTTATTGCCGCCGAAGCCCGTTTCGTTGCGATAGAACAGCAGCATCGCGGCGAAGGTTATGGCCTGCGTGATGATCGACAGATACACGCCTTTCACGCGCGAGCGGAACGTGAAGAAGCCGAACACCCACGCGACCACGGCCGGCACCAGCACGACCAGCAGCAGCGCATAGCCGAGATGTTGCGTGCCTTCCCAGTACCACGGCAGTTGATGCCAGTCGAGGAACACCATGAAGTCCGGCAGGTCGCTGCCGTACTTGCCGTCGTGACCGATGGCGCGCATCAGGTACATGCCGATTGCGTAGCCGCCGAGCGCGAAGAACAGCGCATGACCGAGGCTCAGAATGCCGCAGTAACCCCACACGAGATCGAGCGCCAGCGCGGCGATCGCGTAGCACATGAACTTGCCGGTGATCGTCATCGCGTAGGCGGACAGATGCAGCGGGCTCGTCTCCGGCACGACGAGCGTGGCGAATGGCACGCCGAGCCCGAACACGATGATCAACGCGATCAGCGCGAGCCACGCGCGCCGCGACAGCAGCGCGGGACGCGGCGGCAAGCCGAGCGCGAAGCCGGATTGCGCGGCGCGCGTTTCGGCGCCGCTTGTGCCGTGCGTGCCGACGTGAGCCGGCGCGTTCGAAGAAGAAGTCGCAGATGTCATGTCATGCCTCCGCGCTGCGGCCCTTGAGGGCGAACATGCCCTGCGGACGCTTCTGGATGAACAGCACGATCAGCACGAGCACCGCGATCTTCGCGAGCACCGCGCCCCAGAACGGTTCGATTGCCTTGCTGACGAGTCCGAGCCCGAAGCCGCCGATCACCGTGCCCGCCAGTTGACCGACGCCGCCCAGCACGACCGCCATGAACGAATCGATGATGTAGCTCTGACCGAGGTCAGGGCCGACGTTGCCGATCTGCGAGAGCGCGCAGCCGCCGAGTCCCGCGATGCCCGCGCCGAACGCGAACGCATACGAATCGACGCGCGCGGTTTTCACGCCGACGCATGCGGCCATGCGACGGTTTTGCGTGACGGCACGCACGAAGAGACCCAGGCGCGTCTTCGTCAGCACGGCCCATGCAATGCCGACGACAAAAAGCGCAAACGCGAGGATCACGAGGCGGTTATACGGCAGGATCAGATTCGGCAGCACGGTCACGCCGCCGCTCATCCACGAAGGGTTCACGACTTGCACGTTCTGCGCGCCGAACAGCATGCGCGTTGCCTGGATCAGAATCAGGCTGATGCCGAACGTGGTCAGCAGTGTTTCGAGCGGACGGCCATACAGATGCTTCAGCACAAGCCGCTCGATGACGATGCCGACAAGCGCCGCCGCGACGAACGACGCAGGCACCGCGAGCAGCGGATACCAGTCGAACGCGCCGGGCGCGAAGCGTTGAAAGAGGTTCTGCACGACATAGGTGGCGTAGGCGCCGATCATCAGGAATTCACCGTGCGCCATGTTGATGACGCCGATCAGGCCATACGTGATCGCGAGGCCGAGCGCGGCGAGCAGCAGCACGCTGCCGAGCGACAGACCCGCGAACAGCGTGCCCGCAATTGCGCTGCGGCGCTGGATTGCATCGAGTTCGTCGATACCCGTTTGTGCGGCGGCCCGCACGCGAGCGTCCGTTTCGGCGAACGTGCCGTCGGGCTTCTTCGCGACGAGCGGACGCAGCAGTTCGTTCATGTCGAGGTCGTGGCGAGCGGCGACGAGTTGCACCGCTTCGAGGCGTTTCGTTGCGTCGGCGTCATGCAGCGCGGTCATGGCCCAAAGCGTATCGAGGCGCTTCTTGAGCGCCGGGTCGGTTTCCTTTGCGCGGGCCGCGTCGACGAGTGGTTTGATCGACGGGTCCGGGTTTTTCAGCAGCGCATTGATGGCTTCTTCGCGCGTCGTTTTGTCGGCGGAGTCGAGTTGCAGGCCGGAGAGCGCGCCTGATACTTTTGAGCGCAGCAGGTTGTTTAGCGTGACGGGCTGGGCGTCGCTGGCTTCCACTGTCTTGCCGGTGACTGCATCGTGCAGCGTGTCGCCGTCTTGTAGCAGGACGGCGCCGGAGTCGGTGGCGAGCACTGTGTCTTCGGACAGCGCCTTTAACACCGTCAGCGATTCCTTGTCGTGGTTCGCGATGAGTTTGTCGATGGCTGCGGACTTGGCGTCGAAGTCGTCGGCGGCGAGCGGCGCGACATCGGCGGTGGTCAGCGCGAACGCGGCGTGTGGCGTTAGCGTGGCTAATGTTGCTAACGCGAGCAGTGCAGATGCGGTGCCGCGTCGAGCGAACCGCTGCGCAGAAGTGAGAAATGAAAACGCCATGATGGCCTTTGAAGAATGACTAGCGACGCGGCGCGATGCAAGGCAGCGTTTCGCGCGATGGGTTGCGGGAGCGCTGCGGATGCTTGTGGCCGGCCGCTTGTTGTGGCGAGGTGCTGGCGGCGCGATGCGGCGTAGTGCGGCGGTGCAGTACGACGGCGCAGGACGACCAGCAGTGCGACAGCGCAGTACGACACACGACGCGACCACGGAGTACGACCACGCAACACGGCGACGCAGTACAACCCACGCACTACGCGATCCACGCGATTCGAGCAACGCACGGCCACGCAATTCAACCCGAAGCCATGCGCCGCAAAGCGACTCCCCGCACGCGCGCCGCAACCACAAAACCAACGCATCGCAACGGCAACACAAGCCGCCGCGACACGCCGCACCACCCAATCAGGCGACCCGCGACCGCGAGCGCTTCAGAAACGCCGGAATCGAACTCACCACATCCGGCTTGCCCGCATTGCCCGCGATAAACGGACTCCACGGCTGCGCGCGAACCGCGGTCTTGGTGCGCCATACGACATTGAACTGACCGTCCGCGCGCACTTCGCCGATCATCACCGGCTTATGCAGATGGTGGTTGCCGTCCATCTCGAGCGTGAAGCCCGACGGCGCCGCGAACTGCTGGCCGACCATCGCCACGCGTACCTTGTCGACGTCCGTGCTCTTGGCCTTTTCGACCGCCTGCTTCCACATGTGAATGCCGACGAAAGTCGCTTCCATCGGATCGTTCGTCACGCGCTTCGTGCCGCCCGGCAGGTTGTTTTCCTTGACCCACGCGGCCCATTGCTTCTTGAACTTCTCGTTGGCCGGATTGCGCACCGACATGAAGTAGTTCCATGCCGCGAGATTGCCGACGAGCGGCTTCGTGTCGATGCCGCGCAGTTCTTCCTCGCCGACCGAGAACGCGACGACCGGCACGTCCGACGCCTTCAGCCCCTGGTTGCCGAGTTCCTTGTAGAAGGGCACATTCGAGTCGCCGTTCACCGTCGAGATCACGGCCGTCTTGCCGCCTTGCGAGAAGGTCTTGATGTTCGCGACGATGGTCTGGTAGTCGCTATGGCCGAACGGCGTGTAGACCTCCTGGATGTCGGCGTCCTGCACGCCCTTCGACTTCAGGAACGCGCGCAGGATCTTGTTCGTCGTGCGCGGATACACATAGTCGGTGCCGAGCAGGAAGAAGCGCTTCGCGCCGCCGCCTTCCGCGCTCATCAGATATTCGGTTGCGGGAATCGCCTGCTGGTTCGGCGCCGCGCCCGTGTAAAACACGTTGCGCGACATCTCTTCGCCTTCGTACTGCACGGGGTAGAACAGCAGGCCGTTGAGTTCCTCGAAGACCGGCAGCACCGACTTGCGCGACACGGAAGTCCAGCAGCCGAACACCACCGCGCATTTTTCCTGCGTGATCAGTTGACGCGCTTTTTCTGCGAAGAGCGGCCAGTTCGATGCCGGGTCGACGACCACCGGCTGAAGCTGACGGCCCATCACGCCACCGTTCTTGTTGATGTCCGCGATCGTCATCAGCGCGGTGTCTTTCAGCGATGTCTCGGAGATCGCCATCGTGCCCGACAGCGAATGCAGGACGCCTACCTTGATCGGGCCGCTTGAGGACTGTGCGTGCGCGAACGGCACGCGGCCTGCAAGCGCGAGCGCGCCGGACATGGAGCCGAACTTCAACAGACTGCGACGTTTCATGTGTATCCCCTTGCCATTGATGATGAATGTTTATGGGCGTCGATCTCAGCCACAGGGGCGTGCCCTGCATGATTTGCCGCTCCTGTACTGCAAGGCATATGCCATGTTGATGAAACGCGCGGGATGGCAGCGTCGCGCGCTGTGGCGCGGCCCGGAGCAAGCGGGCTTATGCGTGCTGGCGTACGAATGTGGTGCATGCAGATGGGATGCGCCTCGTTCGGGTGCGGGACGCGCCGCGACGAGGCGTGAGAATCGGCAAGCGGGCTTTGACGGTGCACATGCGCAGCGGCGTTGTGCATGGGGATGCGGCGCTTGGGGTGGCGCTCGCGTATGGCGGTGGTTGTGGCGAACGCAACGCGCCGCTGAGATTGCGCTCGCCTTTCACGGCCGGCGTGAGGAGGGGCAGCGTACTGTTCGATAGCGCTCGCGTTTCACCGCCGGCTTGGCGAAGACAGCGCACGCGCTCGATCGGGTGCGAGCGCGACTATCGCCGCGTGGTTCGTCAGCCTCGGCGGCTTTTCGGACGTGATCGAAACCGCAAGATCGCGGCGATATTCGCGACCGCCGCCGACGCGTCCAATGTCCGCTATTGAACGCGTATGAATGGTCTTGCATGAGGCCGGCTGTTGCCTATGCCGGCCTCGTGCATTACCCGCGTTGTGCGTCGGCTTTCTTAGAACGCAACGAAGGGCCCGCTCTGCGGCCCGGCTTGCGAGCCGCTAAGCGCCGTATAAACACTGCGGCCGAAGAAGAACGGCAAGCCCCAGATGAAATAGCCCGAGACCGACGTGTACGCGGCGATGTTGTCGAACGCGGCATACGTGCCGGCGAGGAGGCTCGCGGTGTTGGCGACCTGGAAGGGCACGGTCGCGGACTTGAGCGCGCCGCTCGTCGGCTTGAGCACGGCAGACAGGCTCAGCGTGGTCGATGGCGTATAGCGGCCCCATGCATCGAACGGAATGGCCGTGTCGCCGAAGATCGTTATGTTCGAGCCGCTGTCGATCACGCCGTTGCCGAACGCGCTTCCCTTGTACGTCGTCGTGAAAAAGCCGTTGCTGTCGAGCGGGATGATGTTCGCGGTCGACGGCAGCGCGTTGTTCTGCTGCGTGCCGATACCGAACACGAGCTCGCCCGTCGCGCTTGCCTGGCCGCCCGGCTGCAACGAAGGCAGACGGATGATCGTGCCGTTGTTGTCGGTCGTGAAGTCCGCAACCGGATTCATGACCTGCGTATCGAGCGGCACGCGCGTGTTCGCGCATGGACCCGACGACGGACAGTAATAGTACGTTGCCGGCAACATATATTGCGCGGCGAGCGGGAAGTCGCGGACCGCCGAGCCGATGCCGACCACGCCGTTCGCGCCGAGCTGCGCGACGCTACCAATATCGACGACGCCGCGCGACGCGCAATCGGTCGGCGTCGGATTCGCGCCGTCGCTGATGATCTGCACCGGCAGACTGCCCGCCAGCTTTCCGCCGATGCTCACGTCCGCGCGCTTGACCGAGCCCCACGTGTAACCCGACGCAAAGATCGCGCACTGGGAGATGGACGCGTTGTGCGTGGGATCGTCGGTCGCGCCTGTCTGCGCCGGCAAGCTGCCCGCCAGCGCCGACCCGAGCGCGCTCGCCATCACACGCACGCCTGCCGAGCCGGTATCGAGCAACATGTGATCGATGGTCGCGCATTGATTCGCGCCTTGCACGCCGGGAATGCAGATCGTGACCGTGACGTACGGCGTGTTCGCGTAGCCGCCTGTCCATCGTTCTATTGTAATGGGGGCTGTGTTTTGCGTTGGTGTGGGCGTTGGCGTGGGCGTTGGTGTGGGCGTTGGTGTCGGTGTTGGTGTCGGTGTTGGTGTCGGTGTTGGGGTTGGGGTTGGTGTCGGTGTCGGTGTCGGAGTTGGAGTTGGAGTCGGAGTCGGAGTTGGAGTTGGTGTCGGAGTCGGAGTCGGAGTCGGAGTCGGAGTTGGTGTCGGAGTCGGAGTCGGAGTCGGAGTCGGAGTCGGTGTTGGTTTCGGCGTCGGCGTCGGCGTTGGTGTCGGTGCCGGTGCCGGAGTCGGAGTTGGCGTCGGTGTCGGTGTCGGTGTCGGAGCCGGGGATGGCGTCGGAGTCGGCCTTGGCGTGGGCGTAGGCGTCGGAACAGGTGCCGGAGTCGGAGTCGGCACAGGCGTCGGAGCTGGAGCGGGCGTCGGAGCCGGAGTCGGTGCAGGTGCCGGAGCCGGCGAAGGACGCGGACTCGAAGCCGGACTCACAGAATCCGCTTTATCGTTATTCTGCACCGCCGCGCCCGATGCATCGTCGCCGCCACCGCCGCCGCCGCAACCGGAAAGCCCGACGCTAACCGTGAGCAAAGCGAAGCAAACTGTCTTGCTGAAAGTCTTCATTATTTTCTTCTTCGTAAATCGACGCGGGCCGTTACCGGACATCTTCTGCACGGACATTCGCCGGCAGCAGCCGCGGCAAAATCGCTTTGCCGAAGAAATTGCCAGGCCGGCCGACCGACTCGATCTGGAAGTCGTCGCTACGGTCGATTAACGGACCGGTGCCGCGAGGCTTACCCGCACCCGCCGACGCCGCGCGATGAAAATAATTGCCTAGCAGCGCATTCATGTCGGGGCGCACCGGCCCCTGCCACGCGACGGCAAACACGACGTTATTGGGCAGCACGTATTCGCGAATCGTGACGCCGTCCGCATCGTGCGCTTCACGCACGGTGTACGAGGCGGAAGCCAAAGCGGTGGGCGCGGCAACGGCGGCGGACCGCAGCCGTGACTGCGACGCTGCACTGATCGTCGGCGCGCCGCCCAACGCCGCATAGGAAGCCAGCGGCAACATCACCGCAGCGGCGAGCGCGGCCTTCACAAGATTCATCGCAATGCTCCAGAAAACAGGTCGGAGCATGTTGCCAGCGCAGCCGTACCGGAATATGCCGACAAAGCTGAATGTGTCCTGGGAAATGGCGCAAGAAGGCGCGGCGGTAACAGCGGTAACGCCGCGCCTTCAGTGCCGCGCCAAATGGTTAGAACGCGATGAACGGTCCGGTCTGAGTGCCTACCTTCGCGTTACCCATGGCCGTATAAACGTCGCGTCCATAGAAAAACGGCAGTCCCCACAAGAACATGCTGTTCTTGTGCTGCGAGAAGTTGCTGCCCGCGTCGCTCAGCGCGTAGTAACCCGCTGAGCTTCGGCCGCCCGGATTGGCGATCGAGAACGGCACATCGAGCGGCTTGCCGGAGCCGTTGGTCGACTCCATTGTTGCGCTCAGGCTGAGCGGCGCAGCGGGCGTGTACCAGTCGCCGAGCGCGGTCGGAATGGTGTCATCCGGAAAGGCATAGGCGTTCGTGCCGCTGTCTATCAGGCTGTGGGTGAAGGCCCGGCCTTTGTACTGCGTGGTGAAACTGCCGTATTTGTCGACGGCAAGAATCGTCGCGGTGGACGGCACCTGATTGTTCTGCTGTGTACCGATGCCGAACACCAGTTGCCCCGTCACGCTAGTCTTGCCGCCGGCCGGCACGGCGGGCAGACGGATGATCGCGCCGTTGTTGTCGGTGGCGAATGATGCGATCGGATTCCTGACCTGCTTGCCGGCCAGCATGCGCGTGCTGACGCACGAGTTCTGCGACGGGCAATAGTAGTAAAGGCCGGGAACCGCGGTGGTCAGTGCGTCCGCCGAATCGCTTGTGAAACTGTCCACACCGACAATGCCGTTCATGTTCGAGAAGTCGGCGCCGCCAATGTCGGCACCGGAGTTCGAGCAGTCGTCCGGCACCGGATAGGCGTTGTCCGAATACACCTGAATGGGAAGATTGCTCGCCGTCTTGCTGCCGATCGTGATGTCGGCGCGCTTGACCGAGCCCCACGTGTAGCCCGACGCGAACGGCATGCATTCGACAATAGGCGCCGAGCCGCTCGTGTCGTCCGCAGCGCCGACCTGCGTGAGCAGCAACGGGGCCAGCGTGGGAATCGCGCGCGCGGCGATGCGCACGCCCGTGGAGCCGGTGTCGACCAGCATGTTGTCCACGGTCACGCATTGCGGCGTGCTCTGCGTGCCCGGCACGCAGATCTTGATGGACACCTTCGGCATGTTGATGCTGCCCATCGACTTGTCGACGGTGATCGTCGCCGTGTTGTCGCCGGTTGCGGGCGGCGATGAATTCCCCGAGTCCGTGCCTGAGCCGTGCGGCGTCCAGTCCGGCGTCGCATTCCAGCCAACCGAATTGCTGCCCTGATTGTTGCTGCCGCCACTGCTGCCGCCGCCTCCACATGCCGAAAGCGCGAACACGCCAATGGCGGCCGCGAGCGAAAGCGTCTTCTTTAATGTATTCATGTCTTGTTCTCTTCGTGCCGAGCGGCGGTTATTCGAGGTCGCCGGGACGCACGCCCGCGGGCAACAGACGCGGCAGCCAGGCCATGCCGGAGAAGTTCCCCAGGCGGCCTGCGGACTCGATGCGGAAATCGTCGTTGCCTTCTATCAGCGGGCCGGAGCCGCGCACGCCGGTCTGGCCGGCGGCAACGTAGTTCGTGAAGTAGCTGCCGAGCAGCGCGCGCATGTTCGGGCGGATCGGCCCTTGCCAGGTGACGGCGAACACGACGTTGGCCGGCAGCAGGTATTCGCGGATCGTGACGCCGTTCGCGTCGACGGACTGGCGCATCGTGTAGGGCGCCGTGGCGGTGACGGCGCTGGCCGGCTGGCTGCCCGCGGCAGGGGACGCGGAAGCGGACGCCGAAGCGGAATCCGAAACCGACTGCGTCGCCGCGGCGCGCAGCACGAGCGGCGCGGAGGCGTTCGCGACGGGGGCGCCGCCAAGCGCCGCAAACGACGACAGCGGCAACAACGTTGCGGCCAGCATCGCGATCTTTATTAGTCTCATCACACGGCTCCCAGAATGAACAGAGCATGGTGCCTGTGTGGCATTCCGAAAAACCTGTGAAATTTCGCAATCAATGCGGCGAAGCGGTGCAAATCTCTTCCATAACGCGGAGCGCGTCCGTATTCTCCATTCGATGCGTTTGCAGTTGCTTGTGCAGTCGCCGCCACCGTGGTGGCTTTCGTAACACGGCAGCCGGATCATGTAGCCGGCTATCGCCAAAAATCTCAACCGGAGAAACGACCATGCCGTATGTGACAACGAAGGACAACGTCGAGATTTTCTACAAGGACTGGGGCCCGAAAGACGCGCAGCCGATCGTCTTCCATCATGGCTGGCCATTGTCTTCCGACGACTGGGATACGCAGATGCTGTTCTTCGTCCAGAAGGGCTATCGCGTGATCGCCCATGACCGGCGCGGCCACGGCCGCTCGTCGCAAGTGTCGGAAGGACACGACATGGACCACTACGCCGCCGACGCCTTCGCCGTGGTCGAAGCGCTCGACTTGCGCAACGCGGTGCACATCGGCCATTCGACGGGCGGCGGCGAGGTGGCGCGTTACGTGGCGAAGCATGGCGAGCCTTCCGGCCGCGTGGCGAAGGCGGTGCTGGTGAGCGCCGTGCCGCCGCTGATGCTCAAGACCGAGGCGAATCCCGAAGGCTTGCCGCTCGAGGTTTTCGACGGCTTTCGCGCGGCGCTGGCCGCCAATCGCGCGCAATTCTTTGTCGATGTTCCGGCGGGTCCGTTCTACGGCTTCAACCGTGCGGGCGCGACAGTCCATCAAGGCGTGATTCAGAACTGGTGGCGTCAGGGGATGATGGGCAGCGCGAAGGCCCACTATGAAGGCATCAAGGCTTTCTCGGAAACGGACCAGAGCGGGGACCTGCGCGCGATCTCGGTGCCCACGCTCGTGCTGCACGGTGAGGACGATCAGATCGTGCCGTATGCGGACGCGGCGCTGAAGTCGATCAAGCTGCTGAAGAACGGCACGCTGAAAACGTATCCGGGCTTCCCGCACGGCATGTTGACCGTGAATGCGGATGTGTTGAACGCGGATCTTCTGGCGTTCGTGCAGGCGTAGTAGCGATTGACGTGAGTCCGCGTTTCGCGGGCTCACGCTCGAGCTGGCGGAAACGAACCGCCTCTACACGATCAGTACGCGATCAGTACGTCGGAACCGACGGATCGACCTGACGCGACCAGGCGTCGATCCCGCCTTGCAGATTGAAGACGTTGGCGTGGCCGCGCGATTCGAGGAACATGGCGACCTGGGCGCTGCGCGCGCCGTGATGGCAGATGCAGACGATTTGCGCGTCGTCGTCGAGTTCCTCGCTGCGCGCGGGAATCTCGCGCATCGGAATCGACACGATGCCCGGCATCGCCGCCGTCTGGATTTCCCACGGTTCACGCACGTCGAGCAGCACGGGGGCGGGGCGCGACGTGTCGGCGAGCCATTCGGCGAGTGCGGGAGCGGTCAGGTTTTGCATCAGCGGGACTTCCGTTCAAAGGACGGCGGCGCGCGCCGGCCGTCCGTGAAAAACAGGCGAATCAGAACTTGAAGCGCGGCGGCTGCACGGCGTTGACGAGCGGCTCGACATACGTCTCGAACACGTCGGCAATGCGGTACTGCTTTTCGTCGATGCGCGTGATGATCTGCGCCTTCATGACCGGCGCCGTGCCGACGAATGCCGCCAGACGGCCGCCCACCTTCAGTTGTTCGAGGATTTCCTGCGGCAGCACGGGCAGTCCGCCCGACACGCAGATCACGTCGTACGGCGCGGCGGCGGACCAGCCGCGCGCGGCGTCGCCGGTCGCGACTTCCGCGTTGAGCACGCCGTTGGCGATCAGGTTGGTTCTCGCGAGTTCGGCGAGTTCAGGTTCGATGTCCACCGTCAGCACGTGTTGCGCGCGATGCGCGAGCAGTGCCGCCATATAACCCGAGCCGGCGCCGATTTCCAGCACGCTTTCGTGCTTCTTCACCGCCAGTTCCTGCAGCGTGCGCGCTTCGACGCGCGGCGCCAGCATGTGCTGGCCGGCCGGCAGCGGCACTTCGAAGTCGACGAAGGCCAGTTCGTGGTACGCGGCGGGGACGAAGTTTTCACGCTTGACGATCGACAGCAGATTCAGCACGTCCTGGTCGAGCACTTCCCAGGGGCGGATCTGCTGTTCGATCATGTTGAAACGCGCTTGCTCGATGTTCATGGTGGATTGGCGGTTCTGGTTTGCGAGTTTTGCGATTTATCCGCTGCGCGGGCGCCTGGGCATGAGCCTCGGCATTGAAGCCGGCAGGCAGGCACGGCAGGGTAACTGCGGGATTGTACCAAATGGCGCCGGGGTTCCGGGCCAGGGCGCGCAGCGCGGCGCGGCTGCTTTTGTCCGCGTTGCCCCGCTGCTGCCCGCCGTTGCCCCCGTGTTAATCCCTAGCAATCTGGGCTTGCACTTCGGGCTGTCATCGCTCAAAAATGTAATCGATTACATTCTGGAGCCGCGTCCGTGCCGAGACCGACGTCGAAAGCGAAGCCTGTGGAAAGCGCTGCCACACGCGCAGCCGCAGTCACGCCCGCGCCCGAAGGTTTGTCGATCGCCGGCGTCGCGCGGCAGGCGGGCGTTTCCGTCGCCACCGTATCGCGCGTGCTGAACGCGCACGAGAACGTGCGGCCCGCGACCCGCGACAAGGTGCTGGCCGCCATCGACGCAAGCGGCTACCGCGTCAACGAACTCGCGCGCAATCTGCGAACCGCGGAAAGCCGCCTGCTGCTGACGATGGTCCCCGACTTCGGCAATCCGTTTTACGCGGAGATCGTGCGCGGCATCGACAGCATCGCGCGCCAGCACGGCTACTTCATGCTTCTGTGCGATACCGGCGCCGACCCCGGCCGCGAGCGCAGCTACTTCGATCTGCTGCGCCGCCGCCGCGCGGACGGCGCGATCTGCCTCGATCCCGCGACGATCCAGCAGGCGCTCGGCGAAGCGTCGAGCGCGCTGCCGTGGGTCGCGTGCTGCGAGTTCGATCCGGCGATGGGCGTGCCGTATGTGGGCATCGACAACTATCGGGCCGCGGGCGACGCCGTGCGGCATCTGCTCGCGCGCGGCCACCGGCGCATCGGCCTCATCAATTCGGACGTCGACTACCTGTACGCGCGGCAGCGTCAGCAAGGTTATCTCGATGCGCTGACCGAGGCGGGGATCGAGCCGCTCGACGGCTGGCGCATGAATCTGAACAGTCTCGACTACGAGGCGGGCGCGTCGGCGGCGGTTTCGCTAATGCTGCCGAGGCAAGGGCGGGGACAAGGACAAACGGAGCCGCCGAGCGCGATCTTTGCCGTCTCCGACACGCTCGCGACCGGCGTCCTGCACGGCTTGCGCAGCATCGGCAAACGCGTGCCGCAGGATGTCGCCGTGGTCGGCTTCGACGACATCTCGATCGCCGCGCAAGTCGATCCGCCGCTCACCACCATCGCCCAGCCGATGCGCGAACTCGGCGAGACCGCCGCGCGTCTGCTGTTGCAGCGGCTCGCGAATCCGTTGGCGAACGTGCCGGGCGTGCTGCTGCCGCATCGGCTCGTGATTCGCGGGAGCACCTGAGCCATGAGTCTCGCGATCCGCTTCGACGACATCCGCAAAGACTTCGGCCCCGTGTGCGTGCTGCACGGCGTGAGCTTCGATCTCGCGCCTGGGCGCATCTACGGTTTGCTCGGCGAGAACGGCGCGGGCAAGTCGACGCTGATGAAGATTCTCGCCGGCTACGAAACCGCGACGTCGGGCACGTTGCTGGTCGACGGCCATGCGCAACACTTTGCCGGATCGCGCGACGCCGAAGCGCAAGGCATCGTGCTGATTCACCAGGAGTTCAACCTCGCCGAGCATCTGACGATTGCGCAGAACATGTACCTCGGCCACGAGAAGCGGCGCGGCTGGTTCGTCGACGACGCCGCGATGCGCGCCGAAGCCGCGCGTTATCTCGCGCAGGTGGGTCTCGACAAGGCGCCGGATACGAAGGTGCGCGAACTGATCGTCGCGGAAAAGCAGATGGTGGAGATCGCGAAGGCGCTGTCGCGCCGCGCGCGTCTGCTCATCATGGACGAGCCGACCGCTACGCTCACGCCGTCCGAAACCGAGCGGCTTTTCACGCTGATGGCGAAGCTGAAGGCCGACGGCGCGACCATCGTCTACATCTCGCACAAGCTCGATGAAGTCGAGCGCATCACCGACGAAGTGATCGTGATGCGCGACGGCCGCTTCGTCGCGCGCAACGAAACGGCGGCGCTTGCGCGGCAGCAGATGGCGAACCTGATGGTCGGCCGCGACGTGTCCGACATGTTCCCCGACAAGATCACCGTGTCCGCGAGCGCGCCGGTCGCGCTCAAAGTCGAAGGGCTCGCGGTGCCGGAGTGGGTCGACAATCTGAGCTTCGACGTGCGCGCCGGTGAAGTGCTCGGCTTCGCCGGACTCGTCGGCGCGGGCCGCACCGAAGCCTTCGAAGCGATCATCGGTTTGCGCAAGCGCACGGCTGGGCGCATCGAAATCGCCGGGCATGCCGTCGATCTGAAAAGCCCGCGCGATGCGATGCGTCACGGCCTCACGTATCTCAGCGAGGACCGCAAGGGCAAGGGCCTGCATGTGAACCTGAGCCTGCAGGACAACGTCACGCTGATGACGCTCGAACGCTACGCGCATCCGCTGCTCGACATGAAGGCGGGCCGCGACGCGTTGAAGCATGCGGTGAGCGAATTCGGCATACGCACGGGCGATCTGTCGAGCCGCGCGCGCATGCTCTCGGGCGGCAATCAGCAGAAGCTCGCGCTCGCCAAGTTCCTGCAGCCGGAGCCCGACGTGATCGTGCTCGACGAACCGACGCGCGGCGTCGACGTCGGCGCGAAACGCGACATCTATTTCCTGATTCATCGTCTCGCCGCGCAAGGCCGCGCGGTGATCGTCATTTCATCCGAACTGATCGAGCTGATCGGATTGTGCCATCGCGTCGCCGTGATGCGCGCGGGACGTCTGCAAGCCACGCTCACGCTCGACCATCTGACCGAAGAGGAGTTGATCGCTCATGCGACCGGCACCCACTGAAGCCGTGCAATCCGGCCGCGCGTTGCGCTTCGCGCATCGTCTGTATGCGCTTGGGCCGTTCGCCGGCCTGATCGCGCTGTGCATCGCCGGCACGCTGCTGAACCGCGATTTCGCCACGCTCGACAACATGATGAACGTGCTCACGCGCACGTCGTTCATCGGCATCATCGCGGTCGGCATGACGTTCGTGATCATCTCGGGCGGCATCGATCTGTCGGTCGGCTCAATGGCCGCGCTGATCGCGGGCAGCATGATCTGGCTGATGAACGGGCTCGCGGCGGGCGTCGGCGGCCATACGTTCCCGCCGCTCGTCATCGTCACGTTGGGCATCGCATTCGCGCTCGTACTCGGCGGACTGTTCGGCTGCGCGCACGGTTTGCTGATCACTAAAGGACGCATCGAGCCGTTCATCGTCACGCTGGGCACGCTCGGCATCTTTCGCGCGGTGCTGACCTGGCTCGCCGACGGCGGCGCGCTGACGCTCGACAATTCGTTATCCGATCTTTATGGGCCGGTGTATTACGCGAGCCTCTTCGGCGTGCCGGTGCCGATCTGGGTGTTTCTCGTGACGGCCGCAGGCGGCGCGCTGATTCTCAACCGCACCGCATTTGGCCGGCACGTGCAGGCGATCGGCTCGAACGAACAGGTCGCGCGTTATGCGGCGATACGCGTCGACACGGTGAAGATCGTCACGTATGTGCTGCTCGGCATCTGCGTCGGCGTGGCCACGGTGCTGTACGTGCCGCGCCTCGGCTCGGCGACGCCGACCACCGGCCTGCTGTGGGAACTGGAGGCGATTGCGTCGGTGGTCGTCGGCGGAACGGCGCTCAAGGGCGGCGAAGGACGCGTGGTCGGCACCGTGGTCGGCGCGATCCTGCTGTCGGTGATCGCCAACATTCTGAATCTCACCAGCATCATCAGCGTGTATCTGAACGCGGCGGTGCAGGGCGTGGTGATTATCTTCGTCGCGTTCGTTCAACGCGGAAGGCGGTAGCGATTCACGGTGATTCACGGTGAAACAACGGAAGGGGCGCACGATCGCCTCACAACATCAGATAGGAGACACACCATGAAGCAGGTCATTCGAGCGATCGGCGCCGGCATGCTGGCGTTGGGCATAGTGAGCACGGCGGGCATCGCGCGCGCCGACGACAAGGTCACGCTGGGCGTCGCGATTCCAACCGCCGATCACGGCTTCACGGGCGGCATCGTCTGGTGGGCCAACAAGGCGAAGGCCGATCTTGAGAAAGAACATCCGAATCTGAAAGTGATCGTCAAGACCGCGGCCGGCTCGCCCGAGCAGGCCAACCAGTTGCAGGATCTCGTGACCGTCAACAAGATCAATGCGCTCGTGATTTTCCCGTTCGAATCGGCGTCGCTCACGCAACCGGTCGCGCAGGTGAAGAAGAAGGGCGTGTATGTGACGGTGGTGGACCGCGGCCTGACCGACACCAGCGCGCAAGATGCGTACGTGGCCGGCGACAACACCGCGTTCGGCAGAATCCCCGCTGAATTTCTGGCGAAAGCGCTGGACGGCAAGGGCGACATCGTCGCGCTGCGCGGCATTCCGACCACGCTCGACAACGAACGCTGGACCGCTTTCACCGGCGTATTGAAGGGCTATCCGAACATCAAGATTCTCGACGCGAAATACGCGAACTGGAATCGCGACGACGCGTTCAAGGTGATGCAGGATTACCTCACGCGCTTCAAGCACATCGACGCCGTCTGGGCCGCCGACGACGACATGGCGGTCGGCGTGCTGAAGGCCATCGACCAGGCGAAGCGCAGCGACGTCAAGATCGTATTCGGCGGCGCGGGCTCGAAGGGCATGGTGAAGAACGTGATGGATGGCGCGCCGCTCATCAAGGCCGACGTGTCGTACTCGCCGAAGTTCATCTACGACGCGATCAAGCTCACCGCCGAGGCACGTCTTAAAGGCGAGAAGCTGCCGGCCACGACGATCATTCCTTCGGTGCTCATCACGAAGGAAAACGCGCAGCAGTTCTACTTCCCCGATTCGCCGTTCTGATCGTGAAGCGCGGCCCTCGTTAATGGGTAGATCAACCCAAGATCAAAGGAACCCAAGGTTAAAGGAACCCAACGATGAAAACCATCAAAGGTCCGGCGATTTTTCTCGCTCAATTCATGGGCGACGAGGCGCCGTTCGACAATCTCGCGCACCTGGCCAGTTGGGCCGCGAGTCTCGGCTTCAAGGGCATTCAGGTGCCGTGCGATGCGCGCCTGATCGATCTCGAACAGGCCGCGTCGAGTCAGTCGTATTGCGACGAGTTGCGCGAGACCGTGGACAACGCGGGCGTGACGATCACCGAGTTGTCGACGCATCTGCAAGGACAACTCGTGGCCGTGCATCCCGCGTACGACACGTTATTCGACGGCTTTGCGGCGGCTCACGTGCGCGGCAATCCGTCAGCGCGCACCGAATGGGCCATCGAGCAATTGAAGCTCGCCGCGAAGGCGTCGCAGCGTCTCGGGCTCGATGCGCATGTGTCGTTTTCGGGCGCGCTCGCGTGGCCGTATCTGTACCCGTGGCCGCAGCGTCCAGCCGGTCTGGTCGAAGCCGCATTCGACGAACTCGCGCGCCGCTGGACGCCGATTCTCGATGCATTCGACGCCGCCGGCGTGAACGTCTGCTACGAGCTGCATCCGGGCGAAGACCTGCACGACGGCGTGACCTTCGAGCGTTTTCTCGATGCAGTGAGGCAGCATCCGCGCGCGAACATTCTCTACGATCCGAGCCATTTCGTTTTGCAGCAGCTCGACTATCTCGCGTTCATCGACATCTATCACGAGCGCATCAAGGCGTTTCATGTGAAGGACGCGGAATTCCGGCCGAACGGCAAGCAGGGCGTGTATGGCGGCTATAGCGGCTGGGTCGAGCGCGCGGGGCGTTTTCGTTCGCTCGGCGACGGGCAGATCGACTTTCGCGCGATCTTCTCGAAGATGGCGCAATACGATTTCCCCGGCTGGGCAGTGCTCGAATGGGAATGCGCGCTCAAGCATCCTCACGACGGCGCGCGCGAAGGCGCGCAGTTCATTCGCGAGCACATTATCCGCGTGGCCGAACATGCATTCGACGACTTCGCGGGCAGCGGCGTCGACGCGGCGCAATTAAAACGCGTGCTCGGCATTTGAGCGTAGGTAAGCGTAGTCAAGCGCAGTGCAACGACAGCAACGACAGCAACGACAGGCGAAAGGAAGAAGCGCGATGCCATACAAGAGACTCAGAAGACTCAGGCTAGGGATGGTCGGCGGCGGGCAGGGCGCGTTCATCGGCGCGGTGCATCGGATCGCGGCGCGGCTCGACGATCGCTTCGAACTGGTGGCGGGCGCGTTGTCGTCCGATCCCGAGCGCGCGCGTCAGAGCGCGGCGGAAGCGGGCGTCGGGCGCAGCTACGACGACTGGCGCGAGATGGCGCGCGTGGAAGCGGCACGCGATGACGGCATCGACGCCGTCGCTATCGTCACGCCGAATCATCTGCATGCGCCGGTCGCGACCGCGTTTCTCGAAGCCGGCATCCATGTGGTGTGTGACAAGCCGCTCGCCATTTCGCTCGCCGAAGGCGAAGCGCTGGCGAAACTCGCGCGCGAGAAGAACCGGCTCTTTGCGCTGACGCACACCTACTCCGGCTATCCATTGGTGCGCCACGCACGCGAGATGATCGAAGCGGGCGAACTCGGCCAGATTCGCGTCGTGCAGGTCGAATACGCGCAAGACTGGCTCGCCGAACCGATTGAAAACGGCGGCCTGAACAAGCAGGCCGGCTGGCGCACGGACCCGGCGTTGGCGGGGCCGGCAGGTTGTCTCGGCGATATCGGCACGCATGCTTATCAGCTTGCCGCGTTCGTCACGGGCATGACGCCCGTCGCGCTTTCCGCGGAGTTGCATACGTTCGTGCCTGGACGGCGCATCGACGATCATGTGCAGGCCATGCTGCGCTACGCGAACGGCGCGCGCGGCATGCTGTGGGCGAGCCAGGTCGCGAGCGGCGCGGAGAACGCATTGCGTCTGCGTGTCTACGGAACGAAAGCGAGCCTCGCATTCGATCAGGAGCAGCCCAACGAATTGTGGTTCACGCCGCTCGGCGCAGCAGCGCAGCGTTTGACGCGCGCACGCGTGAGCGGCGCGAGCGCGGCCCATGCGACGCGGGTGCCGGCGGGTCATCCCGAAGGTTATCTGGAAGCGTTCGCGCAGTTGTACAAGGACGCGGCGTTGCAGATCGAGGCGCTGAACGAGGGCCGCGCGCTGCCGCCGGAAAGTCTGTTGCTGACAACCGTGGATGACGGCGTGGCGGGTCTGCGTTTTATCGACGCCGTGCTGGCGAGCAGCGCGGCCGATGGTCAGTGGCGCGAGATTGCGCCGTAACCGTTCTAACCGCCTTTGCTCTTCTTGATCTGCGCTTCGAATGCGATATCGAGCTTGCTTGCCTTGCGAGGCTTGGGCGGGCCGTATGCGTCGACGAACTTGACGAAGTCGTCCAGCGTGAGCGGGTCGGAGACTTTCTTGTCGGAGCCGCCTGATTTGTCGACGAGATAAAAGAGGCCGCCCGAGAGGCTGATCGCGGCGAACTGCGGATTGCCGCTGCGCGTTTTCAGGCGCTCGACGGCGTGGATGGCTCGCGTGGTGCGCATGGTGTGGTAATGCCGGTCGGTTGAAGACTACTACTTTAACAATTTCAGCGCGGCGGTTAAGTTACGCGTGAAGCGCCGCTCCTCGCGTAACCGTCGCTTGTTAGACGCTTACTGGCTCAAGTACACGAACTTGCCGTTCTTAATGATGCCCATCACGCTCGCGCGCTGATCCAGTCCCACGTGATCCTTCGCGCTCGTACTCACGACGCCGTTCGGCACCACCAGTTCATGGGCGTGCTCGAGTTCGTTGCGCAGCGCCACGCGGAAAGCCTGCGTTCCCGGTTGCGCCGTCTTCAGCGCGCGCGTGACCGCATCCTGTAGACGCGGATAGACGCCCGCTGCATCGCCCGCGAATTGCGTGACGCTGCCGGCGCCGTACTTCGCTTCATAGTCGTTCGCGAACGCGAGCGCCGCTTTTTTCGCGGGATGATCCGCCGGCAACGTGCGCGCGACGACGACCGGCTGCGTCGGAAACAGCGTGCCTTCGACGTCCTTGCCGCCCAGCTTGATGAACTCCGGCGTCGCGATGCCGTGCGTCTGATAGATCGGCCCTTTATAACCGCGCTCGATCAGCGTGCGCTGCGGCAGCACCGTCGGCGTGCCCGCGCCGGCGATCAGAATCGCGTCGGGCTTCGCGGCCATCAGCTTGAGAATCTGCCCGGTGACGCTCGCGTCGGTGCGGTTATAGCGCTCGGTCGCGACCAGTTGAATGTGGCGCAGCGCGGCAAACTTGCTGAACTCGTTGAGCCAGCTTTCGCCGTAGCCGTCCGCGAAACCGATGAAGCCCACCGTCTTCACGTTATGGTTCGACATGTAGCGCGTCATCACGTCGGCCATCGCGCTGTCGGTCTGCGCCATCTTGTAGGCCCACACCTTCTTGCCTTCCTGCGGCTCGACCACGCTGGCGGAGCCGATCAGCGTGATCATCGGCGTCTGGCTCTCGGCGACCGGATCGAGCGCGGCCATCGCGGCCGGCGTGATGTTCGGGCCGACGATCACGTCGACGTGGTCTTCGTTGATCAGCTTGCGGATATTGCGCACGGCGGCGCCGGGATCGGACGCGTCGTCGAGAAAAATATAGTCGGCTTTCTGGCCGGCGATGGTGGCCGGCCACATCAGCATCGCGTTCTTGCTGGTGATGCCGATCACGGCGGCCGGGCCGGTGCTCGACAGGTCGATGCCGACCTTGATGTCGGCATGCGCGGCGGTGGCGAGCAAGAGCGCGCCGAGAGCGGCGAGGCCGCGAAGTCTGTTTTTATGCGACGTCATCGATGGGTCTCCGTAGCGGACAAAGCAAAGCGCGTTGGTCAAATCAAAGTTCGTAGGTTTCGTGTTCGCCCTTGAGCGCCTGTTCGATCAGCCTGCGGTTCAGGCCCGGCGACAGAAGCTCGACCAGCGTATACACATAGCTGCGCAGATACGCGCCGTGCTTGAGCGCGACCCGCGTCACGTTGCTGCCGAACAGGTGGCCGACCGGCATCGCGCGCAGATGACGGTCGCGCTCGGCGTTAAACGCGATGTCCGCCATGATGCCGACGCCGAGGCCGAGTTCGACATAGGTTTTGATCACGTCGGCGTCGATCGCCTCGAGCACGATGTCCGGATGCAGCGCGCGCAGCCGGAACGCCTCGTTGATCTTGGTGCGGCCGGCGAACGCGTTGTCGTAGGTGATCAGCGGATACTGCGTCAGATCGTCCAGCGACAACAGCTTGCGGTCGAGCAGCGGGTGATCCGGCTGCATCACGGCGACGTGATGCCACTGGAAGCACGGCAGCGAGACGAGTTCTTTATAGTTGGAGATCGCCTCGGTGGCGATGCAGAGGTCCGCCTGGTCATGCAGCACCATCTCGGCCACTTGCGTCGGGCTGCCTTGCAGAATCGAAAGGTGAACCTTCGGGAAGCGTTTCTTGAACTCCGCGATGGCGGCGGGCAGCGAATAGCGCGCCTGCGTGTGCGTGGCCGCGATCACCAGGTTGCCCTGATCCTGCGCCGCGTAGTCCTTGCCGACGCGTTTCAGGCTCTCGACTTCCTGCAAAATACGCTCGACCGATTGCAGGATGATGCGCCCCGGTTCGGTCAGCGAACGCACGCGCTTGCCGTGGCGCGTGAAGATTTCCACGCCCAGCTCGTCCTCGAGCTCGATGATCGCCTTGGAAACCCCCGGCTGGCTTGTAAACAGCGCCTTGGCCGCTTCGGTCAGATTGAAGTTCTGCCGCACAGCCTCGCGGACGAAGCGGAACTGATGCAGGTTCATATAACCTCTCCGCATATCAAAAGAATTTTTTAGTCGTTTGAAATATAAGGCGAGTTTATTACGATCTGTCCATCTTTTTCAATATGGATATCTGTATTTGTTATAAGCAAATGAGAGATAGGTCTAAACCCTGACTCGATCGAGCTGACAAACACGGATGTTCAGAAGCGCGGTGGAACCGGAGCGCCGGTCGCCGGACCGTCGTGTGTGCAAGCCAAAAAATTGGGGTCCCCGAATGTACCAATACGATCAGTACGACCAGACCATCGTCGATGAACGGGTCGCGCAGTACGCCGATCAGGTTCGCCGCCGCTTGTCGGGCGAATTGAGCGAAGAGGAGTTCCGTCCGCTGCGTCTGCAGAACGGCCTGTACTACCAGCGCCACGCGTACATGCACCGCATCGCGATTCCCTACGGCAATCTGCGCAGCGACCAGCTTCGCATGCTGGCCGTGATCGCGCGCGAGCACGACCGCGGCTATGGCCATTTCTCGACGCGCTCGAACATCCAGTACAACTGGATCAAGCTCGAGGAAACGCCGGAGATTCTGCGCAAGCTCGCGTCGGTGCAGATGCACGCGATCCAGACGTCGGGCAATTGCATCCGCAACATTACCGCCGATCAGTTCGCGGGCGTGGCGCCCGACGAATTCGTCGACCCGCGGCCGTGGGCGGAAATTCTGCGTCAATGGTCGACGTTCCACCCCGAGTTCCTGTGGCTGCCGCGCAAGTTCAAGATCGCCGTTTCGGGTTCGCAGGAAGATCGCGCCGCCGTGCAGATTCACGACATGGGCGTGTATGTGAAGCGCAACGCGCAGGGCGAACTCGTGGTCGACATTCTGGCGGGCGGCGGTTTGGGCCGCACGCCGATCGTCGGCGCGGTCATTCGTCGCGATCTGCCCTGGCAACATCTGCTGACGTACAGCGAAGCCGTGCTGCGCGTGTACAACCGCTACGGCCGCCGCGACAACATGTACAAGGCGCGTATCAAGATTCTGGTGAAGGCGCTGTCGCCGGAGAAGTTCGCCGCGCAGGTCGAAGAGGAATGGCAGCATCTGAAGGACGGTCCTTCGACGCTGACGCAAGCCGAACTCGATCGCGTGTCGCAATACTTCCAGCCGCCGGTGTACGAGAAGCTCGCCGACACCGACGCTTCGTTCGAAAAGCATCTGCTCGAAAACCGTGGCTTCGCGCGTTGGGTCGAGCGCAATGTGCGTCCGCATAAGGTCGCGGGTTACGCGGCCGTGACGCTGTCGCTGAAAAACGGCATCGTCGCGCCGGGCGACGCAACCGACGCGCAAATGGAAGCCGTCGCGGATTGGGCCGACGAGTATTCGCTGGGCGAAGTTCGCGTGTCGCACGAACAGAATCTGATTCTCGCGAACGTCAAGAAGCGCGACCTGTTCGCGCTGTGGGAAAAGGCCAAGGCGCAAGGTTTTGCGACGCCGAACATCGGCTTGCTGACCGACATCATCGCGTGCCCGGGCGGCGATTTCTGCTCGCTCGCGAATGCCAAGTCGATCCCGATTGCACTCGCGATTCAGGAGCGTTTCAACGATCTGGACTTCGTGTACGACCTGGGCGACGTGTCGCTGAATATCTCGGGTTGCATCAACGCTTGCGGTCATCACCATGTGGGCAACATCGGCATTCTGGGGGTCGATAAGGACGGCTCGGAGTGGTATCAGGTGACGCTCGGCGGCGAGCAGGGCACCGGCGCAACGGGCGCGCATCTCGGCCGCGTGATCGGCCCGTCGTTCTCGGCGGAAGAAATGCCGGACGTGATCTCGAAGGTGATCGACACGTTCGTCGAGCATCGCGAGGAAGGCGAGCGTTTCATCGACACGTACAGCCGCATCGGCATCGCTCCGTTTAAGGAACGCGTGTACGCATCGCGTCAACCGGCTCACGCGTAAGCGCGCAAAGGATACAGAACAGATGGCTTCTATCATCAAGAATCGCGCGATCGTCAACGATGACTGGACGCTCGTGCGTCCCGCCGAAGACGGCTCGCTGCCCGCGGTGAACGAACTGCCGGCCGGCAAGATCATCGTGCCGCTGGCATTCTGGCAAGCGGAGCGCGACGCATTGAGCGCCTCGCGTGGCGCCGCTGAACTCGGCGTGTGGCTTGCGCCGGACAGCGAACCGGCGGACATCGCCGGCGATTTCGACAAGCTCGCGGTAATCGCCGTGGACTTCCCGGTGTTTCGTGACGGCCGCGGCTACAGCATCGGCCGCCTGCTGCGCGAGCGCTATGGCTACAAGGGCGAATTGCGCGCCATCGGCGACGTGCTGCGCGACCAGGTGCGTTTGATGTTGCGTTGCGGCTTCGACGCATTCGCCGTGCGCGCGGATAAAGACATTAGCGACGCCATCAAGGCATTCGACGATTTCACCGTGCAGTATCAGGGCGCATTCGATGAACCGGCGCCGCTGTTCCGCCGCCGCGCTGCTTCGGCTTCGTCGTCGGCTGCTTCGCAAAAGGTTTCGGCATGAGCGCCGCTTTATCGCAGTCGCTCGCGCCCGAACTCGCTGCCAAGGTCGAGCGCCTCAATGCGCTGCTCGATTCGATCGCCGCGCGTCACGCGAACGTGAAGTTCGCGAGCAGCCTCGCCGCCGAAGACATGCTGCTCACGCACGCGATCCTGTCGCGCGGCGTGAAGATCGGCATCTTCTCGCTGAATACTGGCCGCTTGCACGCCGAGACGCTCGGCATGATCGATCGCGTGAAAGAGCGTTATGGCTACGACATCGAGCAGTTTCATCCGCAGGCTGCCGCCGTCGAAGAATACGTCACGTCACATGGTCTGAACGCGTTCTATGAAAGCGTCGATCTGCGCAAGCGCTGCTGCGAGATCCGCAAGGTCGAGCCGCTCAATCGCGCGCTGTCGGATGTCAGCGCATGGGTGACGGGCCAGCGCCGCGAACAGTCGGTGACGCGTGCCGAACTGCACGAGGAAGAGCACGACGCCGCGCGCAACATCGCGAAGTTCAATCCGCTCACGGACTGGACCGAAGCCGAAGTATGGGATTACCTCAAGGCGTTCGACGTGCCGGTGAATCCGCTGCATGCGCGCGGTTATCCGAGCATTGGCTGCGAGCCGTGCACGCGCGCCGTGCGTCCCGGCGAGGACAGCCGCGCGGGCCGCTGGTGGTGGGAGTCGCGCGACACGAAGGAATGCGGACTGCACATCACGACGATCACGCCGATTGCGGTGGATCGCAGCGAGAACGCCCCGGCCTGAAGCATCGCTTATTGATGCGGCGTGGAGTTGAAGACTTGTCTTTGCTTCTTCACGCCGCACATACCGAATTGAATCTGTGCGCTTCGCGAGCAACCGCTCGACAAGCGAATCAACGAAGGACCCAAACATGAGCACCACGCTCGATTCCACTGTCAACGCTCCGCTTGCCAACACGGCGAACCGGATGGATCACCTCGATTGGCTCGAAGCCGAGTCGATTCATATCCTGCGCGAACTGGTCGCCGAATGCAGCAAGCCGGCGCTGCTGTTTTCGGGCGGCAAGGATTCGGTCGTCGTGCTCGCGCTCGCACTGAAGGCGTTCGGCATCGGCGCGAATCGCAAGACCGTGCTGCCGTTTCCGCTCGTGCATATCGACACGGGCCACAACTACGACGAAGTGATCGACTTCCGCGACCGTCGCGCGAAAGAGATCGGCGCGGAACTGGTGGTTGGCCACGTTGAAGATTCGATCAAGCGCGGCACGGTGCGTCTGCGTCGCGAAACGGATTCGCGCAATGCGGCGCAAGCGGTGACGTTGCTTGAAACCATCGAACAGCATGGCTATACCGCGCTGATCGGCGGCGCGCGTCGCGACGAAGAAAAGGCCCGCGCGAAAGAGCGCATCTTCTCGTTCCGCGACGAGTTCGGCCAATGGGACCCGAAGGCGCAGCGCCCCGAACTGTGGAGCCTGTACAACGCGCGTCTGCATAACGGCGAACATCTGCGCGTGTTCCCGATTTCGAACTGGACCGAACTCGACGTGTGGCAATACATTGCGCGCGAGAAGCTCGAATTGCCGTCGATCTATTACGCGCACCAACGCGAGATCGTGCGCCGCAACGGCCTGCTCGTGCCCGTCACGCCGCTCACGCCGATGCGCGAAGGCGAAGTCAGCGAAACGGCGGTGGTGCGTTTCCGCACGGTCGGCGACATTAGCTGCACGTGTCCCGTTGAAAGCGATGCGGACGATCTGGAAAAGATCATCGCCGAAACGGCCGTGACCGAAATCACGGAGCGCGGCGCGACCCGGATGGACGATCAGGTCTCCGAGGCCGCGATGGAACAGCGCAAGAAGCAAGGTTATTTCTAAGCACGCCGACATACGTAAAGGAACATCATGAGCAGCATTCACCAACCAGAAGACCTCGGCGTGCTTCGCTTCATCACCGCGGGCAGCGTCGACGACGGCAAGAGCACGTTGATCGGCCGCCTGCTGTACGACAGCAAGGCTGTGTTGAGCGACCAGCTTTCCGCGTTGTCGCGCGCGAAGAACAAGCGCACCGTCGGCGACGAAATCGACCTCGCGCTCCTCACCGACGGTCTCGAAGCCGAACGCGAGCAGGGCATCACGATCGACGTCGCGTATCGCTACTTCGCGACCGCGAAGCGCAAGTTCATCATCGCCGATACGCCGGGCCACGAGCAGTACACGCGCAACATGGTGACGGGCGCATCGACCGCGCACGCGGCGATCATTCTCGTCGACGCAACGCGCGTGACCTTCGTCGACGGCGTTGCGCAACTGTTGCCGCAGACCAAGCGTCACAGCGCGATCGTGAAGCTGCTCGGCTTGCAGCATGCGATCGTCGCGATCAACAAGATGGATCTGGTCGATTACAGCGAGACGCGCTTCAACGAGATTCGCGACGCGTATGTCGAACTCGCGCGTCAGCTCGGTTTGAGCGATGTGCGCTTCGTGCCGGTGTCGGCGCTCAAGGGCGACAACATCGTGACGGCCAGCGAACGCATGCCGTGGTACGCGGGCGAGCCGCTGCTCGATCTGCTCGAAGCGCTGCCGGTGCAAGTGCCGACGGGCCAGGCGCTGCGTTTCCCGGTGCAATGGGTCGCGCGCCAGGACGGCAGCCAGGCCGACGACTTCCGCGGCTATATGGGCCGCGTCGAAGCGGGCGAGGTGAAGGTCGGCGACACGATCGTCGTGCTGCCGGCTAATCGCGAAGCGACGGTTGCTGAGATCATCGCGCCGGTGGTGGGCGGCACGGCTGCGGTAGACCGCGCGTTTGCCGGTCAGACGGTGACGATCCGTCTCGCGGAAGACGTCGACGTGTCGCGCGGCGATACCTTCGTGCTGCGCGAGGCCGCGCCTGAACCCGCGAAGAAGCTCGAGGCCGACCTGTGCTGGTTTGACGACACGCCGCTGTCGACACAGCGCAAGTATCTGCTGAAGCAGACCACCAACACTGTGTTCGCGCGCATCGGCTCCATCAAGGAAGTGCTCGACGTGCATACGCTGTCGCAGTCGACGGATCGCCGCGAGCTCGCGATGAACGACATCGGCCGCGTGGCGCTCACGTTGCAAAAGCCGCTGGTGTGCGACGTGTACGACTCGCATCAGGGCACGGGCGCGTTCGTGCTGATCGACGAAGCGACGCATCACACAGTCGCGGCCGGCATGATCCGCGCGTTCTCGGCGTAACGGCGATTGATTGGCAGCGAGCGCACTGACGAACAGGCTGACACACATGGGTAAGGTTTATCTGATCGGCGCGGGACCAGGCGCCGCCGACCTGATCACGGTGCGCGGTGCGCGGCTTCTCGCGAGCGCCGACGTCGTGCTGCACGACGCGCTGGTGGAGCCGGCGATGCTCGACTACGCGCCGTCCCACGCAAAGCGGATTGCTGTCGGCAAGCGCTGCGGACAGCTATCGACGGCGCAGCAGTTCATCAACAAGCAGATCGTCGATGCGGCGCTCGAACACGAAGTCGTCGTGCGCCTGAAGGGCGGCGATCCGATGCTGTTCGGTCGCGCGGACGAGGAAATGCGTGCGCTCGAGGCCGCGGGCATCGAGTATGAAGTGGTGCCTGGCATCACGGCTGCGCTCGCCAGCGCGGCCTCCCTGAAGCGTTCATTGACGTTGCGCGGCGTGTCGCGCAGCGTCGCACTCGCGACGTTCAGCCGCGCGCCGGGCTCCGATGAAATTCGCGAGCAGGTGAACGCCGATTCGCTCGTGTTCTATATGGGGCGTGACAGCGGCGTCGAGATTGCGCAGCAGTTGATCGACGCGGGCAAGCCGGTTTCGACGCCCGTGGCGATTGTCGAGGCCTGCAGCACCGAGCGTGAGCGCATGCTGACGTTGACGCTCGAAGAGCTGGCTGCGGGGGAAGCGCAAAGATGGCTGGACGCTTCGCAACCGAGTCTGTTGATGATCGGCGAGGCGTTTGCGGCGCGCGGAGGTGTGAAGGCGAAGGACGCGGCGCGCTCTGTGGCGGGTGGGATTCTGGTGGCGGCTTAAACGCCGGCTGCAACTAGCGATCCTGGAACAAAAGAATCACCCCTGCCGCAAGCAATACCCCACGACAGCATCGAGCACAGCCTCATCCTCACCCACGGCAACCGCGCACGTAATCTCCACCGAAGGCTGCGCGTCGCGGCAACGCTGAATCAACTCGGGCAGATCTTTCCTGATATGCCCGCCTTGCCCGAAGAACACGGGCACGACGGTAATCGCATCGCAGCCGTCGGCAACGAGTTCGCCGACCGCGGTGGGTAAGTCCGGCTCCATCAACTCGAGAAAAGCGAGACGCACACGGCCATCGTCGCCGTTCGCGCCCGAAGCGCGCGCTGCGCGCAGCTTCTGCGCGAGCCGCTCAAAGGGCTCACGCCAGCGCACATCGCGTGCGCCATGCCCAAACAGGATCAACCCATGCGTAGCCATCGCGAAGGCTCCTAATGGCGATCAACCCACTTTAGCCCGACGAGGCCGAGCACCAGATAAACCAGTCCAGGCGTGGCCGCCGTCAACGGCGCTGGCCACGTGTTTAGCGTGCCGATATGCGAGAACAGCGTGTTGAACAACTGGAAGCTCATGCCGAGCATGATCCCGCCGAACACCTTCATACCGACCACGCCGGCGCGCGTATGCAGATACGCAAAGGGTAGCGACAGCACCAGCATCACGAACACCGCAAACGGATACAGCACCTTGCGCCACAGCGCGATTTCATAGCGCTGCGTGTCCTGATGATTCTCGGTCAAATGCTGAATGTAGCGGAAGAGGTTGAACATCGACATGCGATCCGGCGACACCAGCAGCACCGACAGAATCTGCGGCGTCAATTCCGAGCGCAACGAATATTCGGGCAGCGCAACCTGCCTCGCGCGATACACCGGATTCAGCGCATCGGCCGGCGTGCCGGAAGGCGGGGGCACGTCGATCAACTGCGTATCCGTCACGCCGGTCAATTGCCAATGACCGGGCGGCTGATACACGCCGCTCTTCGCAATGCGCACATTCGAAAGCCGGAACTTCGAATCGAACTCGTAAATGCGGACATTGCTGATGGTCGCGTCCGGCTTCAGTTCGCCGACGTTGACAAAGCGCGTGACCTGCTCGCCGTCGGCGCGCGCGGTCAGCGTGTCCTTCACCCAGACGCCCGACTGGAAGTTGCTCGACACCGACGACCCGAGCGCCTCGAGCCGCACGCGCTCGGACAACTGATCCGTGTACGGGCCGACCACTTCGCCGATCAGGTACGTCAAAAACACCAGCGGAATGCCGATTTTCAGCAGCGAGCGCAGCGCCTGATTAGTGGCGAGCCCGGACACGCGAAAGATCGTGTACTCGGAATTCGCCGCCATTTGCGCGAACACGTAGATCGCGCTGATCAGCGCGGCGACCGGAATGATCTCGTAGAAACGCGACGGCGTTTGCAGCGCGACGCGCAGCACCGCGTACTGGAATTTATAGTTGCCGTGACCGACCGAGTTCAGTTCGTTGATCAGGTCGAAGAAAAAGAACAGGCCCGAAAACGCGAACAGAATGAAAATGAACGTGAGGTAGACCTGACGCGCGAAGTACCTTTCATAGATGCGCATTGATCAGGCTCCCTGCGAACGGCTGAACATGGCCCTCGTGAAGAGCGGCCGGTTGCGCACGCGCAGCCAGAAGATAAACGCGACAATCGCTGCCACGATGACATGCAGAATCACGAGCCCGAGCGCGAACGACATCTTGCCTTGCTCGATCCACGACTGCACGACGTTCAGCAGATTCGAATACGTCAGATAGATCAGCACGGCCATCACGAGGTTGATCGTGCGGCTGCGCCGCGGGTTCTGATGCGCGAGCGGAATGGCGAGCAGCATCAGATTGATTGCGATGAGCGGCAGCCCCGCGCGCCACGCGAATTCGGCGAGATTCACCTGGGTCGGATTGCGCAGCAGCGTGAGCGTGGGCGTGCCCGTCGTGGTGGGCGTGTTGACCACCGGCTGACTCTCGATTTTGACGCCGTAACGCTCGAACTCCATGATGCGGAAATCCGGATGCCCCGGCTCGCCTTCATAGCGCCGGCCGTTTTCGAGCACGACGAAGCGGTCGCCGTTCTTGTGCGTTTCGGTATGGCCGTTCTTCGACACCACCACGTTGACCTTGCCGTTCTCGGTGCTCGTCACGAATACGTTCTCGACGTGGCCCTGATCCGGCGACATCTTCTCGATGAAGAACACACGATGACTGCTAGCCGATTCGCGGAACTGGCCTGGCGCGAGCAGTGAAACTTCGTCGCGCTGCTGAAAGCGCGCGCGGATCATTTTGCTTTGCTGATTCGACCACGGCCAGCCGACGAATACGAAGAAACAGATAAGAATAATGATCGGCGTGGCGAACATGCCGATGGGCTTGATAAACCGGGTGAGACTCACGCCCGACGAAAGCCACACGACCATCTCGGAGTCTTTGTACCAGCGCGTCAGCACGAACAGGATCGACACGAACAAAGTGGCGACGAGCATGATGGCGAGATAGCCGATCACGGTCAGGCCGATCAGGACCAGCACGTCGCGCGGGTCGATCTCGCCTTGCGCCGCGAAGCCGACGATGCGGATCATCATCGTGGTCAGCACGAGCGTAAGCAGAACCATGAACACGGCACCAGCCGTATACGCGAGTTCGCGCTGGAGGGAGCGTTCGAAGATCATTATTGATGACGAGAGGGGGCGCTCTCAGCGACGCGCGGATTGCTTTCCGCCACGCCTCCGGTGCAGCCGCCGCAGGAAAAATAGCGGATAATTGCGGCTTTCATCCTAAGCCCAGATTTTATCCGAGGACAAGCGCGATGGACTTTAGCATAAAAGCCTGTGATTGGACCAAAGGCTCGTCAAACGGTTTCCTCACCGGGAAATCGGATTGCATCGTAATCGGCGTGTTCGAGTCGCAGACGCTCTCGGGCGCGGCACTCGAAATCGACGTAGCCACCAAGGGCCTCCTGACCCGCATCATCAAGGCGGGCGACATGGAAGGCAAAGCGGGCAGCACGCTGTTCCTGCATGAAGTCTCGGGTATCGGCGCATCGCGCGTGCTGCTCGTCGGGCTCGGCAAACAGGACGCTTTCAGTCAGAAAGCCTATGGCGAAGCGGTGCGCGCGGCATGGCGCGCGTTGCTCGCCACCAAGGTCGTGCAGGTCACGTTCACGCTGGCGCAACTGCCCATCCTCGAGCGTTCGGCCGACTGGGCTGTGCGCGCCGCGATTCTCGCGCTGCGCGAACTGACCTACAAGTTCACGCAGATGAAGAGCAAGCCGGACAACTCGGCGCGCGCGCTGAAACGCATCGTGTTCAGCGTGAATACCGGCGACGAGAAGGCCGCCAAGCTCGCCGCGAAGCAGGGCGCCGCGCTCGCCAACGGCATGGACCTGACGCGCGACCTCGGCAATCTGCCGAGCAACGTCTGCACGCCGACTTATCTCGCGAACACCGCGAAGAAGCTCGCGAAAGACTGGAAGCTGAAGGTCGAAGTGCTCGGCGAAAAACAGTGCGAAGCGCTGAAGATGGGCTCGTTCCTGTCGGTGACGGCGGGCTCCACCGAACCCGCGCAGTTCATCGTGCTGCAGTACCAGGGCGGCGCCGCGAAGGCCGCGCCGGTCGTGCTGGTCGGCAAGGGCGTGACGTTCGACACGGGCGGCATTTCGCTCAAGCCCGGCGAAGGCATGGACGAAATGAAGTACGACATGTGCGGCGCCGGTTCGGTGCTGGGCACATTGCGCGGGGTCGCCGAAATGGGCCTGAAGATCAATGTGGTCGGCATCATTCCGGCTGTCGAGAACATGCCTTCGGGCACGGCCACGAAGCCGGGCGACATCGTCACGAGCATGAAGGGCCTGACAATCGAAGTGCTCAACACGGACGCCGAAGGCCGTCTGATCTTGTGCGACGCGCTCACTTATGCGGAGCGCTTCAAGCCCGCCGCGGTGATCGACATTGCCACGCTGACGGGCGCTTGCATCATCGCGCTCGGTCATCACAACAGCGGCCTCTTCTCCAAAAACGACGCGCTGGCGGGCGAGCTGCTCGACGCATCGCGCGAGGCATCGGACCCGGCGTGGCGGCTGCCGCTCGACGACGAGTATCAGGAACAGCTCAAGTCGAATTTCGCGGACCTCGCGAATATCGGCGGCCGGCCGGCGGGCAGCGTGACGGCGGCGTGCTTCCTGTCGCGCTTCACCGACGCGTATCCGTGGGCGCATCTGGACATTGCCGGCACGGCGTGGAAGAGCGGCGCGGCGAAGGGCGCCACCGGACGTCCGGTGCCGTTGCTCGCGCAGTTCTTGATCGATCGCGCCGCGGACGGTCGGGCCGTGGACGGCCGCGCGGCGCAATGACGCATCGCAGTAACGTTGCGCGCGTCGCAGGTGTCCCACGTGTCGCAGAGCGCGCCGAAAGCGTAAAGCGGGGCCGCCGATGACTCGAATCGACTTCCATTCGAACGTCGGCGACTCGCTGCTTTATGCGTGCCGCCTGGTGCGCAAGGCGTATCAGGCGGGGCAGCCCACCATCGTCGTGGCTGAGCCCGAGCGGCTGCGCGCGTTCGACGAGCAGCTGTGGACTTTCTCGGCGCTCGACTTCGTGCCGCACTGCATGGCGGGCACGCCGCTCGCCGCGCAAACGCCGATCGTGCTGGCCGCGAACCTCGACGACGTGCCGCATCATCAGGTGCTTCTCAATCTCGGTGCGACGGTGCCCTCGCAGTTCGCGCGCTTCGAAAGGTTGCTCGAAGTGGTCGGTAACGCACATGACGAACTCATTGCCGGGCGCGAGCGCTATCGCTTCTATCGCGATCGCGGCTATGCTTTGAACAACTATAAGCAGGGCGGCTAGAGCTTCGTCCCGCCTCGCGTCATGTGTTGCGTTGTGTCCTGTCAAGGCGCGCCGGCGCATACGCGGCCTGCTTCCGCTACGACTCAAACACGGAGGGCGCACGTGTCCGATTCCAACGATAATTCGATTCCTATTCTGCAAGAGGTGCTCGTGCCGGGCCATGCGGCGCAACGGCGCGAGCCGCAGAGCGGCGGTGGGGGTGCGGGTGCGGCTGGTGTGCCGGGGGCTGTGCCGGGCGGTGGTGAATCGGCTGGTGCTGCGGCGGCTGGTACTGCGGCGGCTGGTACTGCGGCGGCGCCGGCTACTACCCGGACCGATACTCAGGGCACGGCTCAGGCCGGTACTCCAACTGCCGCTCAGCCCGCTGAGGCCGCTATTCAGCCTACGGCTCCGAGTGCCCCTCAGAGTGCAGCTCAGCCCGCGGCTCGCTCCGATACACCTCTTCGCGAACCCGAGGACCTGCGTGAGCCCAGCCTGACACCAGAGCCCGAACTCGCGCCGCAGCCGGTTCTCTCGCCCGAACAAACGTTGACCCCCGAGCCCGTGCTTGCACCGGAGCCTGGCGCAGCGACGCCGGCGCATTCCGCACAGCACGCACAGCCAACCACCTATCCCGACGATGCCCATCGCGCAGCCGAAGCCGAGCACGCGCATGACGAGGTGCTGGCTGCATCGGCGGGCGTGTTCGATCGCACCGAGCCGCCGACGCCGCTCGAGGCGGGCGCCACCGTCCCGCCGGACTTCGCGCACGAAGTGGGCGAGCAGGCATCGTCCGCCGTCGATGCAGAGGTCATCGCCGGGCGTCTACAGGAACGATTCGCGGATTTTCTCGCGGGCGATGGGCGCGGCATCGTCGAAGCGCGCTGCCGCAGCGCCGTGCAGGAGCACACCACGCGGCTCGTCGATCAGATCACACGCGAAGTGGTGTCCACGCTCGCGAACGAAATGACGGGCTGGGTACGCGAAGCGGTGGAAGCGGAGATCGCGCGGCGAACACCGAAAGCGTGATCGAAGAGAGGGTCGCGTATCGAGCGCGGCTCGCGCCGTGGCGCTGATAGTTCAGGCGCGGCCCGCTCGTACCCGACCAAGGTCGACCAACGCCGATCAAAGCAAGCCGCGCTACTTCAACGTCAACACCCAGCTCGCGAGCGTGGCCGCCTGGTCGGGCGTTAGCTGCGTATTCGCGGGCATCGGCACCTGGCCCCACACGCCGGTGCTGCCATCCAGAATCTTGTGCTTGAGATAGGTGGTCGCGTCTTCGCGGCCCGAATATTTCGCGGCCACGTCGTGCAGCGCCGGGCCCATGAACGGCCGTGCTACCGAGTGGCAGCTCATGCAGTTTTGCTGTTGTGCAAGCGCGAGTCCCGCCGCCGCTTCCGCATGCGCGGTCGCGCTGACGCCCATCGACAACGCGGCGAACACGGCAGCCGCTGCAAGCACCGCATACGACATTGATTTCATTCTGGTCTCCGCCGGTGCGGATGCCCGGCTTGTGGTGCAGGCATTATAAAAGGAAAGGGGCACACGGTTTTTCGTGCGCCCCTTTCGCTTTTACGTAGGGCTAATGCAGCGACGTTTTGCCCGCCTGCATCGTTACAAACCTTCCCGCGTCGCTTCCAAACCGCATCGCCATCAACCCGTGACCGCCCCCTTGTTGGCCGGCAACGCGAGCGCCGAGTACTTCGCCAGCACGCCGCGCGTGTAGCGCGGCTTCGGCTGCTGCCAGGCGGCGCGGCGGCGCTGCAATTCGGCGTCGTCGACGTTCAGTTGCAAGAGCAACCTGTGTGCGTCGATGGTGATCGAATCGCCCTCCTGCACGAGCCCGATCGTGCCGCCGACGAACGCTTCCGGCGCGACGTGGCCGACCACCATGCCCCATGTGCCGCCCGAAAAGCGTCCGTCGGTGATGAGGCCGACGCTTTCGCCGAGCCCTTTGCCGATAATCGCCGACGTCGGCGCGAGCATTTCCGGCATGCCCGGACCGCCCTTCGGGCCGAGATAGCGCAGCACGACGACATCGCCGGCAACGATCCTGTCCGCCAGAATCGCTTCGAGCGCGCTTTGCTCGTCGTCGAACACGCGAGCCGGCCCGGTGATCACCGGGTTCTTCAGGCCCGTGATCTTCGCCACCGCGCCGTCTTCGGCGAGATTGCCCTTCAGGATCGCGAGATGGCCTTCCTTGTACAGCGCCTTCTCGATCGGGAAGATCACCTGCTGATCGGCGCGCGGCTTGCCCGGCACGTCCTTCAGTTCTTCGGCGAGCGTCTTGCCCGTGATGGTGATGCAGTCGCCATGCAACAGACCCGCGTCGAGCAGAATCTTCATGACCTGTGGAATGCCGCCGGCCTTGTGCAGGTCGGTCGCGACGTACTGGCCCGACGGCTTCAGATTGCAGATCACCGGCACTTTTTTGCGGATGCGCTCGAAGTCCTCGATCGTCCACTCCACTTCGGCCGCGTGCGCGATCGCCAGATAGTGCAGCACCGCGTTGGTCGAGCCGCCCGTCGCCATGATCAGCGCGACGGCGTTTTCAATCGACTTCTTCGTGATGATGTCGCGCGGCTTCAGGTCTTTCTTGACCGCTTCCACGAGCACGCGCGCCGACTCAGCGGCCGAGTCGACCTTTTCCTCGTCGGGGTTCGCCATCGTCGACGAATACAGCAGCGACATGCCGAGCGCTTCGAATGACGAGCTCATCGTGTTGGCCGTGTACATGCCGCCGCACGAACCCGTCGACGGGCACGCGTTCTTCTCGATGCCTTCGAAGTCCTCTTCCGACATGCGGCCCGCCGTGAATTCGCCGACCGCCTCGAACGACGACACGATGGTCAGATCGGTGCCCTTCCAGTTGCCCGGACGGATCGTGCCGCCATACACGTAGATGCCCGGCACGTTCATGCGCGCGAGGCCGATCATGCCGCCCGGCATGTTCTTGTCGCAGCCGCCGATCACGACCACGCCGTCCATCCACTGACCTTGTACGCAGGTCTCGATGCAGTCGGCGATCACTTCGCGTGAGACGAGCGAGTACTTCATGCCTTCGGTGCCCATCGACATGCCGTCCGAGATGGTCGGCGTGCCGAAGATCTGCGGATTCGCGTCCGCGCCCTTGACCGCGGCGACGGCGGCGTCGGCAAGACGCTGCAGGCCGGCGTTGCATGGCGTGATCGTCGAATGGCCGTTCGCGATGCCGATCATCGGCTTGTCGAAGTCTTCCTTCTGATAGCCGAGTGCGTAGTACATCGAGCGGTTCGGCGAACGGGCCACGCCTTGCGTGATGTTCTTCGAACGACGGTTGTATGGCATGGGGAGCTCCAGTCTGTTTGTTTTGCTGGTCGGTCCAGTGTAGTTCGGACGCGTCGGGCAAGAATGCAATTTTGCGAGATGCGTGTCCAATATATTATTGACGGCTTATTAGGTCGTAAAATGTCTTAATCATGCTGCCAGCCGTTCCCGACCTGCGTCAATTGCGCTATTTCGTGACCGTGGCCGAAGAAATGCACTTCGGCCGCGCCGCCGCGCGCCTGTCGATGACGCAGCCGCCGTTGTCGCAGGCAATTCGCGCGCTCGAGGAGACGCTCGGCGTCGAGCTGTTCGCGCGCACCAAGCGCTCGGTGGAGCTGACGCGCGTCGGCGCCGATCTGTTGCCCGAAGTTCAGCGTCTGCTGGCGGGCGCCGAAGGATTGCGGCCGCTTGCGCAAAGCCTCGGGCGCGGGGAGGCGGGCGTGCTCTCGCTGGCGTTCGTATCGACGGCGGATTACGGTTTGCTGCCGCGGCTCTTGCGCGAGTTCGGCGCGCGTTATCCGCGCGTGCGGCTCGAACTGACCGAAGCCACGAGCGACGTGCAGGTGGATGAACTCGTGGCCGGCCGCATCGACGCCGGCCTCGTGATCGCGCCGCTGCCGTCGCGTCATGCGATGCAGCTTTCGTGGCTGCCGATCGAGCGCGAGCCGCTTGTCATCGCGATGTCGACGGAGATGGCGGCGCGGGTCGCGCATGGTGGGGCGCATGGGGCGCATGCCGCGGCGGCCACGGACAGCGCCGGCGAGCCGCACGCCGAATGGCTCGACGCGCCGGTCAGTCTGCGCGAGGTCGCCGACGCGCCGCTCGTCATCTTCCCAAGACGTTTGGCGCCGGGCTTTTATGACATCATTATGGATTGCTACGGCGTCGCGGGGCTCGCGCCGCGCATCGGCCAGGAGGCGATACAGATGCAGACCATCGTGAGCCTCGTGTCGGCCGGCATGGGTGTCGCACTGGTGCCGCAATCGCTGCGTAACCTGCGCCGCACCGGCGTCGTGTACCGGCCGTTGCGCGAGTCCGTGCCCGCCATCGAGACAGGCCTCGTCTGGCGCAGCGCCGAGGTGAGTCCGGTGCTCGCGGGCTTTATCGACATCGCGCGGGCGCATGCCGCCGCTGCTGACACGCAGCCGGCCACGTCACGCATCTAGCGCCACGGCGGCGAACGCATTGCGCGCAAAGCCGTCCAATGCGGGCGGCGTGAGCCGTCCGTCATCCCTACCAACCCGCTTCTGAACCCGAACTGCCCATAACAACACGATGCTCATTCACCCGAACTTCGACCCCGTCGCCATTCACCTGGGGCCGCTCGCCGTGCGCTGGTATGGACTGATGTACCTCGTCGCGTTCATCGCGGCGATCGTCGTCGGCCGGCTGCGGCTGCGCTTGCCGTACGTCGCCGCGCAAGGCTGGACGCCGAAAGACATCGACGACATGCTGTTTTACGGCGTGCTCGGCACGATTCTCGGCGGCCGGCTCGGCTACGTGCTGTTCTACAAGGCGAGCTTTTACCTCGCGCATCCGCTCGACATCTTCAAGGTGTGGGAAGGCGGCATGTCGTTTCACGGCGGCTTTCTCGGCGTGACGTTCGCGATGGTGCTGTTCGCGTATCAGCGCAAACGCTCGTGGCTGCAGGTCACCGACTTCGTCGCGCCGATGGTGCCGACCGGGCTCGCCGCGGGGCGGCTCGGCAACTTCATCAACGGCGAGTTGTGGGGGCGCGTGACCGACCCGTCCGCGCCGTGGGCGATGCTCTTTCCCGGCGCCGCGCCCGACGACGCCGCGTGGCTCGCCGCGCATCCGCAACTCGCCGCGCAATGGCATCTGAACGAAGTGTTCGCGCAATATCACATGCTGCCGCGTCATCCGTCGGAGCTGTACGAGATCGCGCTCGAAGGCATCGCGCTGTTCTTCGTCATGTTCTTCTTCTCGCGCAAGCCGAAGCCGATGGGCGCGATTTCCGCCGTGTTCCTGATCGGCTATGGCCTCGCGCGCTTCACGGTGGAATTCGCACGCGAGCCCGACGACTTCCTCGGTCTTCTCGCGATGGGTCTCTCGATGGGCCAATGGCTTTCGCTGCCGATGATTCTCGCGGGCATCGCGATGCTGGTATGGTCGTATCGGCGCGGCCGCAGCGAAGCGGCTCACGCGTTGCCGTAACGCGCGGCGCGCGTTTTTTTCGGCGCGCGATGGACAGCAAAACGCCACGGGATGCAATGCATGCCCGTGGCGTTTTTGTTTGGCCGAATATCCAGCGAAGTGCCAGCGTATTACTTCATCTGCACCGAGCCTGACACATTCACCGTCACCGTCGACGTGCCGCCTTCTATCGGCACCGGCGCAGCCATTTTCGCGTCCGCGCCCATCGCGCGCGCGCTCATCATCATGACCGGCCGCGGCATCGAGCCGTTGTGCCCGACGTTGACCTCGCGGATCGAATAGCCGCTGTAGCCGAACGCCTGCGCGGACGATGCCGCCTGCTCGCGGAACGACTTGATCGCCTCGCCGGTGAGCTTCTGTTCGGCCACGCGCTGCGCCGCGGGCGACAGCGAGAACTGCACGTTGCCGACCTGCATGATGGAAGCCATTTGCCCCGCGAGCTTCGACGCCGCGGTGAAGTCGTGCGACTCGAGCACGATCTCCGTGCGGCCGCGCCATGCGGAGATGCGCCCGTCACGATCGGTCGACGGATAAATCGAGAACGAACCGGTGCGCGCGGTCACGCCGCTCACACCCTTTGCTTTTTGCAACGCGGAATCGGCACGCTGATTCAGCGTTGACGTGAGCGCCGACGGATCGCTCGCTTCCTGCTCGTAAAAGAGCGTGATGTCGACCACGTCTTGCGGTACGTCCGCGCTCGCTTGTGCATTCAGCGACAGCACGCCGGCCGGTTGATAGGGCACGACGCTCTGCGCGCGCGCAACGGCGGGCGTGAGCGCGAGTGCAGCGGGCGCCGCGCAGACCAGCGCGAAAGCGAGTGCACGTGCGGTGTGTTTCGTCATTATTGGACTCCATGCTTGAACAGGGTTGCGCGCGACGAGGCGAGCGCGACGCAACGGCACGACGCTTGCCGAAGCCGTTTGCGAGTCCGTTAGGCGCTCGTAACCTGAGCTTGGTTCCCTAATTTAACTTTGCTTCAACGTTGCTGCAGCGTTGCGGCAACGTGGGCCGCGCGACGTCAAACGAGCCGCGTCGTGATGAAGCGCCACTCCGCTTCGGTCACTGGCGTGATCGACAGACGGTTGCCTCTCGCGAGCACGCGCATGTCCTTCAGTTCTTCATGCTCGCGCAAGGCCGCGAGCGGAATCAACGGAATCTTCTTCTTGAACACGACGTCGACGAGCAGCCAGCGCGGCGTTTCCTGCGACGACTTCGGGTCGTAATACGGGCTCTTGCTATCGAACTGCGTGGGGTCCGGATAGGCCGTGGACGCAACTTCAGCAAGCCCCGCGATGCCCGGCTCGGGGCAGCTCGAGTGATAGAACAGCACGCCGTCGCCGATCTGCATGCCATCGCGCATGAAGTTGCGAGCCTGATAGTTGCGCACGCCCGTCCACGGCAGCGTGCGGTGCGCGGCGTTGGCGAGATGGTCGATGCTTGCTTCGTCCGGTTCGGACTTCATTAGCCAGTAGCGCATGAATCGAATTGAACGTTAGGGGTTTGAAGAAGCACGGCGCCCAAACAAAAACGGCACCGGACGCAAGTCCGATGCCGTTCCAAATAAGGTCCCCGCCTTAGCCGCTAGGCCGGCATCCTGAACCGGGGGTTCAGAATTGGTCGCAGTTAGCAGCACTTCGGGTACATCAGACAGAGTGACGCGCACGCCCGTGCTACAAATTTCCGCAACCGTGCACATGGCATTGGTTCAAGGAATATATGACCTTGGCGAACCAGGCAGGGAAGCTAAACCGATGAAGCAAAACCGATGACACTGAAACGATTGACTCAAACGTTGGGGACCTGTTCGCCTCGCGCAGTTCGTGCATGCTTCACGAACCTTGCCTGCTTACTTTCCGTTTGAATCCGCAGCCGGTATCAGCACCGGCCGCACTGCTCTCAACATGCTACTTGCAACTTACTGCACGCTGTACTGCTCGATGACAGTACCCAGTTGCTCGTTCATTTGATGCATTGTACGCCGGATTTCTTCAGCGGGAAATGCTTCTCCGTGACGCACGCTTGTTTGCAGCTTAAGCAGTTCGGATGCCAGCGACAGCGCAGCCATGACTGCAATGCGATCCGTGCCGCGCACGTTGCTGTTATTGCGGATCTTCGACATTTCGGCGTCGACTCGCGCGACTGCTTCAAGCAGCGCGCCTTCCGTTTCCGGCGAGCAGGCGAGGCGATAGGGCACGCCGAGAATCGATACTTCGATCTGCTTGGTCGTCATGCATTTTCTCCGTGGCGAGTGGCGTCGCTCTCTGTTTCGACCTCGTGCGGAGCGGGCTCGAGCAGATCGAGCTGGTTGTCCGGCTCGTTGTGCGCACGCGCACGCGGCAATTTTTCGAGGATCGCGTTCAGACGCACCTGCGCGTCGTCGATCTTGGCCGACAGCGCGTCGCGCTCCGCTTGCAGTGCGTCGCGTTCCTCGCGCAGCAGCGCAAGTTCCGTGCGCGTAGCTTCGGCTTCGGCGCGCGACTGCGCGAGTTGCTCTTCGAGCGCGAGGCGCGCTTCATTGTGGCGCTGGCTGATCGCGATCAGCTTGCCGATATTCTGTGAAAGTGTTTCGAGTTCGGTGAGCATGTGCTGCGTCCTCTAAAGACATCGCATTTTAGCGCGGAATGTCGCACGTTCCGACATTTGTCTCGTTTCGAGACGTAACAACCCCGCTTTTTGCAGCCTTTTTTCGACTGAAGAAGAGAAACTACGCGCGTGCCGGAGATCGCGTCGGACAATAGCTCGACCCTGTCCGAATGAATCGCTCTCGCGGCCCGCGTTCTTGACTGACTCAGAGGGCGCTCATACACTGGCCGCACTCTGGTGCCCGCGCGCATTTCATTGTGCGCGCAGTTAAACGGGAAGCAGGCCGCGCCGTTCTACCCGAACGCGCCAACCTGCGCTGCCCCCGCAACGGTAAGCGACCGCATTTCGCGTGCATTGCAGTTCGTCGCATTCGCTGCAGTTCATCGCTGCTCATCGCAGTTCAGTGCTGCGGTACGAATCGTATTTCGAACAGCAGTTCGCGCTTTTGCAGTTCGATCCCCATCGCGTGTTCCGGTTCAACTCGCGAGTGTGCCACTGCGCGTCACGCGTGGGAAGGCGGGATCGAAAGTCGTTAGCCCGGATACCGGCCAGAGGGAGGGGCGCGCGGCGCGAATTGTCAAAAGCGCACGCGCCTCGTTACGCGACGGCCTGCGGGGAAGCGGGCCGCGCACGCCATCCACGGGAAATCTCACTTCATGCTGTCCCCCATCGCCCGCGCGGTGCTGCTCGCTTTTGCCGGGCTGCCCCATCTCGCGCATGCGCAGGCCGCCGCGCCTGCAAACGCCGACGCTTCGTCCACCGCTTCGTCCACTGCATCGTCCACTGTTTTATCGCCCGTCGTGGTGACCGCCGAGCGCGGACCGCAAGCGCTTGCCGATACGATCCCGCAGACGTCGCTATTCGATCAGCAGGACCTGGCCGACACCACCGCAACGGATCTGCCCGGCCTGCTGCAACTCGCGCCCGGCGCGCAAATCTCGCGTACAGGCGGGCCCGGTTCGACGGCGAGCCTTTATTTGCGCGGCGCGTCGTCGACGCAATCGCTGATTCTCATCGACGGCGTGCGCGTCGATTCCGTGAGTCTCGGCACCGCGCAAATCGCGCAGATTCCGCTCGATCAGATCGATCACGTCGAGGTCGTGAACGGCAACGTGTCCGCGTTATACGGCTCGGGCGCGATCGGCGGCGTGGTACAGGTGTTCACGAAAGACGGCGGCGCGCATCCGCCGCGTTTCAATTTCTCTGTGGGCTACGGCAGCTATCACACGCAGACGCAGCAGGTGGGCGCGAACGGCGCATTGGATAAAGACGGCCGCACGACCTTCAGCATTTCGCTCGCGCGCTCGAAAGACGACGGCTTTTCAGCGCTGAATCCAAGCGAGGCGCCCAACGCGAATCCGAACGCGAACGGCTATCTGAACGAGAGCATTTCGGCGTCGCTGCGCCACAAGTTCAACGACCAATGGGACGCGGGCGTCCGCTATCTGCAGTCGAACGGCAACAACAGCTACGACAACGCGTACGGCGCGCCGACCGATCTGAACAACCTCTACACGAAAGTGCGGCAGGTGTCCGCGTTCGCCAACGGCAAGCTGACCGACTGGTGGACCACGCACTTCATCGTGTCCGAAGGCGACGACCGCAGCGTATCGAAGACCAACGGCCTCTACAACGGACGCTTCGATACCGACAACCGGCAATACACGTGGCAGAACGATTTCGCGCTGGCCGCGCAGCAAAAACTGCGCGTGGGCTACGAGCATCTCGATCAGAGCCTCGACTCCGATACGTTCGCCGCGCCCACGCGGCATGTCGATTCCGTCTTCGCGGGCTACACGGCGCGCTTCGGACGCAACCAAATCCAGGCCAACGTGCGGCGCGACCAGTACTCCGATTTCGGCGGAGCGAACAGTTACTATCTCGGCTATGGGTTCGACATCACGCCGCATTGGAAGCTGAGCGCAAGCTATTCGGATTCGTTTCGCGCGCCGAGCTTCGACGATCTGTACTATCCGCTAAGCGGCAATCCGTCGATTCAGCCCGAGCGCAGCCATTCGCTCGAAGCGGCGCTGCAGTACGCGTCGAATGCGTTGGGCGTGATGCGTTTGAGTGCTTTCCAGACGCGTTATTCGAATCTGATCGACTATCAGCAGGTCACGCCGGGCATCTATCTGGCGGAGAACGTGGGGCATGCAAAAGTGCAGGGGCTCGAGGGATCGTGGAGCGGACATGTGGGCAAGACCGATGTGCGCGCATCGGTCACGCTGCAAAATCCCGTCGATCTCGACAACGACGTGGACCTCGTGCGGCGCGCGCGGCGCTTCGCGTCCTTGACGGTGAACCGCAGCATCGCGGGGTGGCGCGTGGGCGGCGAGTGGATCGTGAGCGGCCCGCGCGAGGACAGCAGCGGCAAGCTCGGCGGCTACGGCATCGTGAATCTGTCCGCGCGCTACAACATCACGAAAGCCTGGTACGTGGCCGCGCAAATCCAGAATCTGTTGAACAAGGACTATGAAACGGCCTACTCGTATAACTCGCCGGGGCGCGGTGCGTATGTCACGCTCGGCTGGCAGCAGCAGTGATGCGCGCGCCATGTTGAGAGCGCGCCGATGAGCCGTCATCCAGGTTCCCTGCCCGCCGCATTGCACGCGATGACCGCGAAGCGCGCCGCCGCGATCTGGCTCGTGCTCGCGCTCGCCGCGCTGGTCGTGCTGATGGCGTCGCTCGCGTTGGGCAGCGTCTCGCTCGCGCCCGCGCGCTTGATCGAGGCGCTGTCGCCGCTGCATGCGTCGGCGTCCGCGTCCGGCTCTGCCAGCGCCTCCGACGATCTCGCCGGCGAAATCGTGCGCACGCTGCGCTTGCCGCGCGCATTGGCCGGTTTCGCGTGCGGCGCATTGCTCGCAATGGCCGGTGCGCTCTTGCAAGTGCTGTTGCGCAATCCGCTCGCGGAGCCCTACGTGTTGGGCGTATCGGGCGGGGCCGCGAGCTTCGCGCTGATCGCGATGATCGCCGGCAGCGCGTGGTGGCTCGTCGATGCGTCCGCGTTCGCAGGCGCATTCGTGTCGATTCTGCTCGTGCTCGGTCTCGCGCGCCGCGAGTTGTGGCGCGGCGAGCCGCAGGACACGTCGCCGCGTTTGCTGTTGACCGGCGCGGTCATCGCGGCGGGTTGGGGCGCGTTGATCACGTTGCTGCTGAACCTCGCGCCCGACAATCGTCTGCGCGGCATGCTGTTCTGGCTCACCGGCGACCTCAACGGCAATGCGATGCCGTGGACGGCGCTTGCGGCGCTCGTGGTCGTTGTAGTTGTCATCGTGCCGGTTGCGCCGCGTCTGAACGTGCTTTTGCGAGGCGACGCCGTCGCAGAAGCGCTCGGCGTGGCGGTGATGCCGCTGCGCTTGCGCGTCTATCTCGCGGCCTCGCTCGCGGCGGCCGCAGCGGTGACGACGGCGGGCACCATCGGCTTCGTCGGGCTCGTCGTGCCGCATGTGCTGCGGCTCGCGTTCGGCAACGACCAGCGCATGCTGCTGCCCGCCGCGGCGCTCGGCGGCGGCGTCGCGGTGATGGGCGCGGACCTGATCGCACGCCTCGTGATCGCGCCGGCGCAATTGCCGGTCGGCGTGATTACGTCGATCATCGGCGTGCCGGTGTTTCTGTGGATGCTGCTGCGCGCCCGCCGATGATGCACGCCTCCCATCACACCTCCAACCAGGCTCAGCCCGCGCTCAGCGCGCAACGCGTGACGTTGCGTGCGGGCGCACGCACCTTGCTCGACGCCTTCACGCATACGTTCTATCCCGGCGAGATCTGGTGCGTGGCTGGACCGAACGGCGCGGGCAAGACGACGCTTCTATCGACGTTAGCCGGCTTGAAGCAACCGTCGGCGGGACAGGTCGAACTCGACGGCGTGCCGCTTGCGCACTGGCAGGGTCAACAGCTTGCGCAACGTCGCGCGTTGATGCCGCAAAGCGCGCCCGACGCTTTCAGCGCAAGCGTGCTCGACATCGTCATGCTCAACCGCTTTCCGCATCTGACCGGCTGGGGCTGGGAGCGCGAGGCCGATCGCGAGGCGGCGCACGCCGCGCTCGATGTGCTCGGCCTCACCGAATTCGCCGCGCGCGACGTGCTGTCGCTCTCAGGCGGCGAACGTCAGCGTGTCTCGCTCGCCGGGGTGCTGTGCCAGCAAGCGCCGCTGTTGCTGCTCGATGAACCGCTGTCGCATCTGGACTTGCATCATCAGATAGAGTGCCTGGAAGCGCTAAGCGAATGGACACGCGAGCCGGGACGCACGGTTCTGTTTTCCTGTCACGACCTGAATCTCGCGCGCCGGTTTGCGACGCACGCGCTGCTTCTGGACGGCGCGGGCGCTGCCTATGCGGGTCCCGCCCACGATGTACTGACGCCCGCGTTGACGAGCCGCGTATTCGGCTATCCGCTGATACTGATCCGCGATGGCGAGCACGAAGCACTGATTCCCGCGCCGCGTTCACGTCATGAATCGTCTTCGGTTCATGACACATCGGCAAGCCGGTAGCCAGACCACAACATCATCTATCTTCACGAACTCATGACTTCCACGCCAGGCTTGTCCGCATTGTCCGAAGTTGAACCGCTCGATGAGACGTTGCGCGCCGAGCTTCAGCACATCATCGATACGAAGACGAAGCCGCCCGGCAGTCTCGGCCAGCTTGAAACGCTCGCGCGTCAGATGGGTTTGATCCAGCGCAGCACGCGTCCCAACGTACAGCGACCCGCGTTGATCGTCTTCGCCGGCGATCATGGCATTGCCGCCGAAGGCGTCAGCCCTTATCCGCAAGCGGTGACCGCGCAGATGGTCGCGAATTTTCTCGCGGGCGGCGCGGCGGTCAATGCGTTGAGCCGCGTGGCCGCCGTCGAACTCGAAGTCGTGAACGCCGGCATTGCAACACCGCTGCAGCACACAGACGGCCTCATCGACATTCCGATTGCAGCGGGCACGCGCAACTTCGCGCACGAACCGGCGATGACGCGTGACCAGGCGCTCGCCGCAATGCAGGCCGGCGCCGCGCGCGTGCGGCATCACGCGGCGCTCGGCAGCAATGTGATCGGCTTTGGCGAAATGGGCATTGCGAACACGTCGGCGGCGGCGTGTCTGATGAGCCGTTTGTGCGGCGTGCCGATCGACGAGTGCGTGGGCCGCGGCACCGGTCTCGACGACGCGGGGCTCGCGAAAAAGCGCAACGTGCTGGCCGCGGCGCTCGCGCATCACGGTGCCTCGCATGATCCGCACGATCGGCACAATCGGCACAATCCGCTCGATGTGCTCGCCACCTTCGGCGGCTTCGAAATCGCGATGATGGCGGGCGCCTATCTGGCGGCAGCGCAGGCGCGCATGACGATTCTGGTCGACGGCTTCATTGCGAGTTCGGCGCTGCTGGTTGCAAACGCCATTGCGCCGAACGTGCGCGAGTACTGCGTGTTCGCCCATGCGTCGAACGAAGCGGGGCACCGGCGTATGCTCGATCATTTCGGCGCCACGCCCTTGCTCGCGCTCGACATGCGGCTCGGCGAAGGCACGGGTGCCGCGCTCGCCGTGCCGCTGCTGCGCGCGGCCTGCGCGTTCATCAACGAGATGGCGAGCTTCGAATCGGCCGGCGTCGCGAATCGCGAAGCCTGAGCGATCCTCGGCATGCTTTTCAAACCCATGCACGCGACGACGCACCCATGAACCCGCTGGCGGAATTGCGCTACTTCTTCACCGCGCTCGGCTATTTCACGCGCGTGCCCGTGCCGCGATGGGTCGGCTATGAACCGCATTATCTGAATGCGGCGGCGCGTTACTTTCCGCTCGTCGGCGCGCTGATCGGCGGCGTCGGCGCGCTCGTCTATCTCGCTGCGCTGCGTGTGTTTCCGGCGGGCGTCGCGGTGTTGCTGTCGATGGCGTCGACGTTGCTGGTTACCGGCGCATTTCACGAGGACGGTCTCGCCGATTGCGTCGATGCGTTCGGTGGCGCCTATGCGCGCGACGATGTTTTGCGCATCATGCATGACTCGCGCATCGGCGCATTTGGCGCAATCGCGCTGGTGATCGCGCTCGCGCTCAAGTGGCAGACGCTCGCCGCGTTGCCGCCGATGCGCGCCGCCAGTCTGATGATCGCGGCCCATGCGGCAAGCCGCGCATGCGCGATCAGCTATCTGGCGACGCTCGACTACGTGCGCGCGGAGGGCAAGGCAAAACCGGTCGCGCAACGCCTGAGTGGCATGGCGCTGCTGTGCGCGGCGGTGTTCGGATTGCCGTGGCTGCTGTGGCCCGATGGTCCGCACGGACTGCTCATGCCCGATTGGCGCTTTGCCGGCGCGACGCTTGCCGTGCTGCTAGTGCTGCGCTTTGCGATGGGCCGCTACTTCGTGCGGCGCATCGGCGGCTATACCGGCGATTGCCTCGGCTTCGCGCAGCAGATCTTTGAACTGAGCATCTATCTGGTGGGGCTCGCATGGACCTCGTTCTGATCCGTCACCCCGCAGTCGCGCTCGACGCGGGCGTGTGCTACGGCCACAGCGATGTGGCGCTCGCCGAGGCGGCTGATGTGTCGTCGGCCGCGCTTGCGCTCAGGCTTGCCGGTTTGCAGGTGCCCGCGCCGCGCGTCGTGATGTCGAGTCCGTTGACGCGCTGCTCGGCGCTCGCCGTCGAAATGGCCAACGATTTCGGCTGCGTGCTGAGCCACGACGACCGGCTGAAGGAAATGAATTTTGGCGCGTGGGAAGAGCGCCGCTGGGACTCGATCGATCGCGAATTGCTCGACGACTGGGCTTCGAACTTTGAACACGCGCGAGCGCATGGCGGCGAAAGCGTCGCGCAATTCGTCGTTCGAGTGCGTGCGTGGTTCGACGCGTACGCGCAAACGCGCGAGCTCTCGCCTGCGTATGTGGTCACGCATGCCGGCGTCATGCGCGCGATTGCGTCGCTGGCGCTCGACGTGCCGCTCGAACGCTGCTTGCGATGGTCGCTTGAAACCGGCGCCATCGTCTGGCTGCGCCGCGGCGGTGACGGCGAGCCGTGGTCGCTCGTGAAGTGGAATGCGTGAGCGCTTGGCGATGTTTGCTTGCTGATGCTTTGTTCACGCTTTGCCGCGCTTCCCGCATCGAGCGTTACTGCGCGTTCTGCTTTCTGCGCGAGCGCGCGAGTTCAAGGTCCTCGCACATCCGCGTCGCGCCCTGCACGATGCGCGGCGTGGGCCGATTGATCACATCACCGTCGATGGCGAACAGGTTGTCGTGCGCCACCGCCGATAGACGCGGCCACGCGCGCCATGCGCTCAATTGCGGCAACGCGGTGTCCGGTTTCGTCGCGCCGGGCGCGGCCGTGACGATCGCTTCGGGATTGGCGGCGAGCACGGCTTCCGTCGACACCGTGGGCACGAGCGGTTGAAGCGCCGCGAACACGTTGCGCCCGCCGCATAGCGCGATCACGTCGCTGACCATGTGTTCGCCGTTGAGCGTCATCAACGGTTGATCCCACACCTGATAGAACACACTCACAGCCGGCCGTTTCGCGTACTGCGCGCGCAGGTTCGCGATGTCGCGCCGATATGCGGCCGCGGCTGCATCCGCAGTGGACGAGGTGCCGAGCAACTGGCCGAGCTTCGTCAGCGAAACGGCAATATCGTCCAGGCGATGCGGCTCGCTGAAGAACAACGGTATGTGCAATTCGCGCAAACGGTCGAGCTGACGTTGCGCATTGCCGTGCCGCCACACCACGATCAGATCGGGCTTCAACGCGACGATGCGTTCGAGATCGAGCGACTTGTTATCGCCGACGCGCGGCAGTTGCTTTGCCTCGGGCGGATAGTCGCTGTACGACACCGCGCCCACGATTTTCGAGCCGCCGCCGGCCGCATACAAAAGTTCGGTGACGTGCGGCGCGACGCTGATCACGCGTTGCGCTGCGGCGGGCAGGGTAACGACGGCGCCGGTGTCGTCGGTCACGGTGATGCTGGCCCGCGCCGGCAAGGTCGCGGCGATCAACGCGGCGGTGAGGGTGAGGCGGGCACGGCGCACTGATTGAGTCATCGGTTGAGAGATCGGGTTCGGTGGCGCGTCGGCATGGCAAAGCACCAGGAATCAGGCAGCGCCCGCAGCGTCAATCGTATCGATCGCCGCGCGCAGGCTCTCTTGCAGCCGCGCCCATTCCGCTTCGGTTGCAGGCAAGCCGAACCGCACGCTACCTGACGATGCAAAGAGCCGCGTCCACACGCCGCGCGTGGCCAATGCCTGATGCAAGGCCGCGGCGCGTGCGTCGTCGGTCCATGCGAAGAGCGGCGTGGCGCGCGTGCGAATGCCGTGGGCTTGCAACATGTCGACGAGACGTGCGCTGTCCGCGGCGAGCCGTGAGCGCATCTGCTGTTGCCACGCGCGGTCCGCGAACGCCGCTTTCACGGCATGACGCGCGGGGCCGCTGACCGTCCACGCGCCGAGCGTGCGGCGCAGGCTGTCGAGCAGCGCGGGCGCGGCGAGCACAAAACCGGCGCGCACGCCCGCGAGGCCGAAGAACTTGCCAGGCGAGCGCAACACGATCAACCCTTCGCGATTCGCGTGCGCTGCGAGCGAAGCGGCGGGCATCGTATCGGCGAACGCTTCGTCGACGAGTAGTGTGCCGCCGCGCGCGCTCAGTTGAGCATGCCAGGCAAGCAGCCTCGCAGCGCTCAAATGCTCGGCCGTCGGATTGTTCGGATTCACAACGATTGCATGCGTGAGCGTGTCGGGCAGCACGTCGCAGGAAATATCGAGCGACATGACGCGATGCCCGGCCCGCTCGAACGCGGGTGCGTATTCGCTGTACGTGAGCGCCGCGACGCCGGCTTGCGCGCGCGGCAGCAAGGCCGGCAGTGTGCGAATCGCCGCCTGGCTTCCCGCCACCGGCAACACGTGCGCCGCGTCGGGCGCGCCGTAGTAGCGCGCGGCGCAGGCGGCGAGATCGTCGCCATCGTCGGGCAGGCGGCGCCATGCGTCGGCGGGAACGGGCGGCACCGGATAGCCGTGCGGATTGATGCCCGTCGACAAATCCAGCCACTGATCGTACGGAATGCAATAGCGCTCGGCCGCTTCGTGCAGATTGCCGCCATGCACGATGAGCGCGCCAGCCGACGCATGAGAAGCCGTGTCGGGCGACGCGTCATGACGCATGCAGGATTCGGCGCTTCGCTCAGACATGCAGGGGCACGCTCAGCAAGGCCAGCACGATCAGCACCGCGAGCCACAGGATCACCGTGCGCTCGACCAGCATCAGCGCGGCCGTGATGTGAGCGGCCTTCGCGGGATGACCGAAGCCGAGCATCGGCCGATGTTCGAGCATGCCGTTATAAACCGCGGGACCGCCGATCAGCACATTCAGGCTGCCCGCGCCCGAGGCCATCACCGGGCCGGCGTTCGGACTGTCCCAGCGCGGCGCCTGCTCGCGCCAGCAGCGCCACGCGGTGCGCGTGTCGCCGAGCAGCGCGTAGCTCGCGGCGGTGAGGCGCGCGGGAATCCAGTTGAGCACGTCGTCGAGGCGCGCGGCGGCCCAGCCAAAGCGCAAATAGCGCGGCGTGCGATAACCCCACATGGCGTCGAGCGTGTTGGCGAGGCGAAAGCCGAGCGCGCCAGGGCCGCCCGCGATCGCGAACCAGAAGAGCGCGCCGAAAATCGCGTCGTTGCCGTTTTCCAGCGCCGATTCGACGGCGGCGCGCGATAGCGCGGCTTCGTCCGCATTGGCGGTTTCGCGCGAGACGATCCGCGCGGTCAGCAGGCGCGCCTCGCTGAGGTCGCGCTGCGCGAGCGCCCGCGCGATCGGTTCGATGTGATCGTGCAGGCTGCGCGCGCCGAGCGCGAACCACAGCAGCGCGACGTGCACGGCGCACGCCGCAAAAAACGGCAGCACCGCGACAAGCCACCAGGCGACCAGCACCGGCGGCAACACAGCCAGCGACCACGCGAGCAAGCCCTTGAGCCGCAAGCGCCGGCCACGGTTGTAGTGCGTTTCGAGGCGCGCCGCCCATTTGCCGAAGCCGACCAGCGGATGCGCGCCGCTCGGCTCGCCGATCCAACGGTCGACGGCCACGCCCGCGGTGGCGAGCGTCACGATGAGAGGAAGCGACAGCATCACGCGCCGCCCGCGGTTTTGAGCGACAGCGGCAGGCCGGCGACCATCATCGTGGCCTGCGTGGAGAGGGCCGCGATACGTTGATTGAGCCGCCCGAGTTCATCGACGTATAGACGCGTGGCCGCGCCGAGCGGCACGACGCCGAGACCAATTTCGTTGCTGACCGCGATGATCTTGCCGCGAGCGTTGGCGAGCGCGGCCTCGAGCGCTTCGATGCGGGCTTGAGTTTGAGCGGGCGGCAGCGCGTCGCCGTCGGCGGGACATAGCAGGTTGGCGAGCCACAGCGTCAGGCAGTCGATCAGCGTGCAATGCCCGGGCGCGTCCGCCTTCCACACCGCGCCCGCGAGGTCGACGTCCGCTTCGAGCAGGCGCCAGTGCGCGGGACGCCGCGCGCGATGATGCGCGATGCGCGCGCTGAATTCGGCGTCGCCGGTGACGCGCGCCGTCGCGATGTAGGTGACGGGCAGCGCGCTTTGACTGGCGAGCTGTTCCGCGTGCACGCTCTTGCCGGAGCGCGCGCCGCCGATGACGAAGGTGAGGTCGCGGGAAATCATCGCGTGATTGTACCGGCGTGCAGCGCGGGTCGGCGCGATGGGATAATGCGTTTCCCCACCGAATCCAACCTTCCCGTGAGCATTCATTCGATCCCGCATGACGCCGTCTTCATGCCGCGCGGCACGCTGATGATTCAGGGCACCACGTCCGATGCGGGCAAGAGCACGCTCGTCGCCGGCCTGTGCCGGCTCGCGCGGCGCGCGGGCGTGCGCGTCGCGCCGTTCAAGCCGCAGAACATGGCGCTGAACAGCGCGGTGACCGTCGACGGCGGCGAAATCGGGCGCGCGCAGGCGCTGCAGGCGGTGGCCGCCGGCATCGCCGCGCACACCGATCTGAACCCCGTGCTGCTCAAGCCGACGAGCGATCGCGGCGCGCAGGTGATCATCCACGGCAAGGCGCGCATGAATCTCGACGCCCGCGCGTATCACGACTACAAGCCGGTCGCGTTCGAGGCGGTGCTCGAGTCATATGCGCGGCTGCAAGCGGCCTACGACACGATCTTCGTCGAAGGCGCGGGCAGTCCGGCCGAGATCAATCTGCGCGATCGCGACATCGCCAACATGGGTTTTGCGGAAGCGGTCGACTGTCCGGTCGTGCTGGTGGCCGACATCGACCGGGGCGGGGTGTTCGCGCATCTCACGGGGACGCTCGCGTGCCTGTCGGCGAGCGAGCAGGCGCGCGTGCGCGGTTTCATCATCAACCGCTTTCGCGGCGATATCGGACTGCTGAAGCCGGGGCTCGACTGGCTCGAAGCGAAGACCGGCAAGCCGGTGCTCGGCGTGCTCCCGTATCTGCACGGCCTCACGCTCGACGCCGAGGACATGCTGCCGCCCGAGTTGCGCGCGGCGCAGCGCGGCGACGCCACGCGCACGTTGCGGGTCGTCGTGCCGGTGCTGCCGCATATCAGCAATCACACCGATTTCGACGCGCTGCGCGCGCATCCGCAGGTCGATTTTCATTACGTGCGAAGCGGCATGGCGCCGCCGCCCGCCGATCTGATCATTCTGCCGGGTTCGAAGAACGTGCCCGGCGATCTCGCGTTCCTGCGCGCGCAAGGCTGGGACGCGGTGCTCGAGCGGCACTTGCGCTATGGCGGCCGGGTGATCGGCATCTGCGGCGGCATGCAGATGCTGGGGCGCGAGGTGGCGGACCCGCATGGCGTGGAGGGCGCGCCGGGGACGTCGGCGGGGCTGGGCTGGCTCGATTACTCGACGGTGCTGACGCGCGAGAAGACGCTCAAGAATGTTAGCGGCCGCCTGGCGCTGCCTGGTTCGCCGGAAGTCGCGGGCTATGAGATACATATGGGCGAGACGCGCGGTCCTGCGCTCGACTCGCCGGCGCTGCGTCTCGGGCAAGCGGGCGAGTCGCGTCCCGACGGCGCGCTGTCCGTGGATGGCCAGATTCTCGCGACCTACGTGCACGGCCTGTTCGACACGCCGGCCGCGTGCGCGGCGCTCCTGGCGTGGGCCGGACTGAGCGATGCCGAGGCGATCGATTATCCGGCGTTGCGCGAAGCGTCGCTGGATCGGCTGGCCGACACGCTCGCGGAGCACCTGGATCTCGGGAAATTGATGGCTGCGATGGCTTGACGGCAGTTGCGCTTGAAAGGACGCGGCCGCCGATTGCATCGCGGCAGGAAATAATCAAAGCGAAAACGACGGTTTTTCGTGCGTGGTGGTTCGAATAGAGTGGCGGACATCGACCGGCTTCGTCCAGGCCGTCTCCCACCTCTCACGAAGGATCCCGACATGAACCCGAACCGCTCCGCCGATCTGGCGGCTTTGATCTTGCGCGTCACCCTCGGCGTGCTGTACCTCGCGCACAGCCTGCAAAAGATTTTCGTGTTCACCCTGCCCGGCACCGCGCAGTTCTTCGTCTCGCTCGGCTTGCCGGGATGGCTGGCTTACGTGACGACATTCGTCGAACTGATCGGCGGGATCGCGCTGTTGCTGGGCGTGCAGGTGCGCTGGGTCGCGCTCGTGCTGCTGCCGTTCATGCTCGGCGCAGTCTCCGCGCATTGGCACAACGGCTGGGGATTCGGCTCGCCGCACGGCGGCTGGGAATATCCGGCGTTCTGGGCGGTGACGCTCGTCGTGCAGTCGTTGCTCGGCAGTGGCGCGTTCGCGCTGGGCGGCGTGAAGGCGCCGCGGGCGGTGGTTGCCTGAGGTGCGGCGGGGCGTGGGCGGGGCCGCCTTTAGCCGGCGCCCCTTGAACCCATCCAGGCAGCATTTCAAAAAGCACGCACCGTCAGGTCGCGTGCTTTTTTGCATCGCAAGCGCGACAGTCGCGTGCCTGCTCCTTCTCCAACCCCTCAATACAACACGATCTGCGTGCAGCGAAACAACGCAATCGTCTTGCCGTTCGCATCGCTGACCGTCGCATCCCACACCTGCGTGCTGCGGCCGAGGTGCGCGCCTTTCGCCACCGCGCGGATGATGCCCTCTGTGGCCGTGCCGAGGAAGTTGCTTTTTAGCTCGACCGTCGTGAAATTGCGCGCCGTTTCCGGCAGATGCGCGAGGCACGCGTAGCCGCAGGCGGTGTCCGCGAGTCCGATCACCGTGGCCGCGTGCAGAAAGCCGTTCGGCGCGAGCAGTTCCTGGCGCACGGTCAACTCCGCGCTCAACATGCCTTGATCCAGCGACAGCACACGCACGCCCAGCAAGCCGGGCAGCTTGCCCTGCTGGCGTTCGTGCAGGCGTTCGACGGTGTATTCCGGACGGAGCTTGCTCATGGCGGTGGCTTCCTCGAAGGATGGATTCGCTGACGGACGACGCCGATTAGCCATTCGGGGGCTTCGGCCTCGCTGCATTTGTCGATATTATCAACGGCTGGATCGGCGCGCGGACTGAAGCCTGGGCAAATCGGCGCATTGGCACATCGGCGTGGCAGCAGTGCAGCAGGGCAAAATCCGACGCATACAGTTGAAGACACACAGCGGCAAACCGGCTGGCAGCGCCCAGCCTTCTTTCCGGGAGTATTCATGACGGTAATCGTGGTGGCGAATCCGAAGGGCGGCGTGGGCAAAAGCACGCTGTCGACGAATCTGGCCGGCTATTTCGCCGCAAACGGCGAGTGGGTGGCGCTCGCGGATCTGGACAAGCAGCAGTCGGCGCACGCGTGGCTGTCGTTGCGGCCCGACACGTTGCCCGCCATCGAAACGTGGGAAGTCAACCCGGAGACGCCCGCCAGGCCGCCGAAGGGGCTCGAGCACGCGATCGTCGACACGCCCGCCGGCCTGCACGGCAATCGCATGAACGTCGCGCTGGAACTGGCGGACAAGGTAATCGTGCCGCTGCAGCCATCCATGTTCGACATCCTCGCCACGCAGGATTTTCTGGAGCGCTTGGCCAAGGAGAAGGCCGTCAGGAAAGGCGCGATCGAGATCGGCGTGGTCGGCATGCGGGTGGACGCGCGCACGCGCTCGGCGGAGCAATTGCACCGTTTCGTCGAGGGATTGAAGCTGCCGGTGCTCGGCTATTTGCGCGACACGCAGAATTACGTGCAGCTCGCGGCGCACGGCCTGACGCTGTGGGACGTCGCGAAAAGCCGCGTGGAGAAGGACCTGGAGCAGTGGGAGCCGATCATCGAGTGGACGAACGGCGCCGCGAGGAAGGGTTGAGCGATTGCGGGGCTGGGCGGCGTGGCAATCTTAGGCCGGCCGACGCCGCCCGCGGCTTTCTCAGGTCCAGTTCTGCGTAGGCACGTGGTCGCGGCTACCCTTGACCTTGTTGTTTTCGTCGACGAAAACCAGGTCCGGCTTCCAGCCCGCCTTCAGTTCCGCTTCGTCGACCACGGCGAAGGCCGCGATGATCACGAGGTCGCCCAGTTGCGCGCGCCGCGCCGCCGAGCCGTTCAGCGAAATCATGCCGCTGCCGCGCTCGCCCTTGATCGCGTACGTCGAGAAACGCTCGCCGTTATTGATGTTCCAGATGTCGATCCGCTCGTTTTCCACGATATTCGCCGCTTCGAGCAGATCTTCGTCGATCGCGCACGAACCTTCGTAATGCAGCTCGCAATGCGTGACCGCGACGCGGTGAATCTTCGACTTCAGCATGTTGCGTTGCATGGCTAGTCAATCCCTTGTGACTCGTAGGCGCAGTGAAATCGCCTAAGGCAATTTCAGATTTCGAGGTTGTCGATAAGACGGGTCGACCCAAGCTTGGCGGCCGCCAGCACGACCAGTTCGGCGTTCGCGTCTTGCGGACCCGGCGGCAGCAGATTCGAGCGCTTGCGCACCGCGACGTAATCCGGTTGCCAGCCGCGCGCGCTCAGCGCGGCCATCGCCGCGCGCTCGAGCGCCGCGAAGTCGTGTTCGCCGGCGAGCACCGCGTCGCGCACGCGATTGAGCTCGGCCGCCAGCATCGGCGCCTCGGCGCGCTCGGCTGCCTGCAGAAAGCGGTTGCGCGAGCTGAGCGCGAGGCCGTCGGCATCGCGCACGGTTTCGGCGGCGATGATGTCGGTCGGCAGCGCGAACTGGTGGCACATGCGGCGCACGATCATCAACTGCTGATAGTCCTTCTTGCCGAACACCGCGACGCGCGGCTGCACGCACGACATCAGCTTCATCACGACGGTGCACACGCCCTGGAAAAAGCCCGGCCGGAATTCGCCCTCGAGGATGTCGCCCAGATCGTGCGGCGGATGCACGCGATACTCCTGCGGCTCGGGATACAGATCGCGCTCGGTCGGCGCGAACAGCACGTAGACGTTTTCCTTCTGCAGCTTCTCGATGTCGGCTTCGAGCGTGCGCGGATATTTGTCGAAATCCTCGTTCGGTCCGAACTGCAGACGATTGACGAAGATGCTCGCCACCACCGGATCGCCGTGCTGGCGCGCGAGGCGCATCAGCGACAGATGGCCCTCGTGCAGATTGCCCATGGTGGGCACGAAGGCCGTGCGATTCTGGCCGCGCAACTGGTCGCGCAATTCATGGATCGAGCTGATGACTTTCATGATCGGACAGGGATTCCTCGCGCGGCGCGAGACTGGGTTGACGCAACGGCCTGGCCGGTTGCGCGGCCCGCGGCCTCACTGGTAATGACAGGTTCGAAGCGCGGGATTGTAGTGGATTTGCCGGCGCGACGCACCGAAATGAGGCCTGATCGGCCACTCGAAATGGGGAGGTGCGGCGCCGCGGTTTCCATGCTGGCCCCGGCGGCGAATGACCTGGCTGGCGGCTCGGCGAATGACTTCGCTAACGGCCTGGCGAATGGCCGGCCTAACGGCCGCGCTTCCGCCCGAAAGCGACGCTCAGGCCGGCAAATAGGCGAGGCGCACATAGATCGGTGCGAACGGCTCCGCCTGGGTAATTTCGACGAGCGATTCCCGGCACAGTTCGAGCACCGCGATGAAGTTCACCACCACGACGGGCACGCCCTTGCCGGTATCGAACAGCTCGGCGAACTCCATGAAGCGTGCGCTTTGCAATTGCCGCAGGATCGAGCTCATGTGCTCGCGCACGGACAGTTCCTCGCGCGAAATCTTGTGATGCTGGACGAGCTTCGCGCGCTTGATGACGTCGGCCCACGCGGCGCGCAGGTCTTCGCTGTTCACGTCGGGAAAGCGCGGCGTGATGCTTTGCTCGATATAGACCTCGGCGCGCAGGAAGTCGCGCCCCAGTTGCGGCAACTGGTCGATGCGCTGCGCGGCGAGCTTCATCTGCTCGTATTCGAGCAGGCGCCGCACGAGTTCGGCGCGCGGGTCTTCGGCTTCCTCGCCGCTGTCCACCTTCTTGACGGGCAGCAGCATGCGCGACTTGATCTCGATCAGCATGGCCGCCATCAGCAGATATTCGGATGCGAGTTCGAGATTGGTCTGGCGCAACTGGTCGACGTAGCCGAGGTATTGCACCGTGACATCCGCCATCGGAATGTCGAGCACGTTGAAGTTCTGCTTGCGGATCAGGTAGAGCAACAGATCCAGCGGTCCCTCGAACGTTTCGAGAAACACCTCGAGCGCGTCCGGCGGGATGTACAGGTCGGTGGGCAGCTTGAAGAGCGGCTCGCCGTACAGGCGCGCGAAAGCAATGCCGTCGACGGTGTCCGGCGTCGAATCGGTGGCGGGCGCGGCAAGCGCGGCGTCGGACGAATCCGGCGGCGCGCCGTGTGCCTCGTCGGCGTGACTCATCGGTTGCGCCGGGCGCTTAGAAGTTCTGATAGTACTGGTAAGGCGTCTGTTCGACGCGCGAAGCCTTCTGCTCGGCGCGCTCTTCCAGGTCGATCGGCTGCTTGTCCCACAAGAGCGCCCGGCCGCGGCGCTGCTCGGCTTCCAGCGTGGGCTTCTGCTCCTTGAGCTGATTGAGGAACTGGGTGATGTCCGACTGATACATGGCTCGACGTCCGTGGTTGGGGAAACGGCGGCTTCGCTGGTCTTCGTGCGGATGCCGCATCTATTTCGCAATTTTAGCGCATGCGCCGCGCGCGGTCGAAAAACCCCGTCGACGGCGCACGCATCGTGGCCGATGTTGCGCGCTGCATGCGTGGCTGGAACCGCGCGCCGTATGACGCGTCAAAGGCGGGCGCGTCCGCCTCGCTGGATGCGTCTGCGGCGGGATCGGCAGCGCGTTCGAGCTTGTGTTCGAGCGTGCGTTTAGAGATAGCGCGCTTCCGCCGATGTGGTCAAATAGCGAGCTTCGGCGGCACTGCGCGCCCGAACGAAAAATTCATCAACCATGGCCGGAGGTCCTGCTTGGCGGGGTGTGCGATCGAAAAGCCGCTAGAGCGGCGCGGTGAACGCGGCGCGCGGGGCGCAGCGCAGCGGCGCGCGTTAGCCGGCAACGCGGCGCTGCGGCGCTGGCTGCGCGCGTGGCTTGCCGCCGCCGTGCTGCTGCTGACGCTCGCCGGCGGGCCCGCTTACGCGGCGCGCGCGGCGGCGAGCTACAAGGTCGACGTGGAAGCCTCGCCGCGCTCGCTGCGCAAACTCCTCGAAGAGCATCTGGATATTGCGCGCTTCGCGAAGCGTCCCGACATCAGCGAGGATCAGTTCGAATTTCTGATCACCGCGACGCCGCAGCAAGTACGCGATCTGGCCGCGACGCAGGGCTATTTCACGCCGATTGTGCGCACCGACGTGCGCACGGTCGACAACGCGAAGCGCGTCACCGTGAGCGTCGATCCAGGCCCGCAAACCACCATCAGTTCGATCTCGCTGTCGTTTCGCGGCCCGGTGCTGACCGAGGACCCGGAGCAGGAAAACACCGCGCGCTTCGCGTTTTCGCTGCACGAAGGCGATCCGTTTTCGCAGGGCGACTGGGACGACGCGAAGAACGCATCGCTAAAGGCGTTGCAGGCGCGCCGCTATCTCGGCGCGAAGATTTACCACTCGGAGGCGCGCGTCGATCCGCGCACGCACGAGGCCAAGCTCTCCGTCGCCTATGAAAGCGGGCCGACCTTCACGATGGGCAAGCTCGACGTGTCGGGCACGCGGCGCTATCCGGAGCAGATCGTCGACAACGTCAATCCGATTTCGGTCGGCGATATTTACGACGTCCAGCGCATCACCGAATTGCAGCGGCAGTTGCAGAACACGCCGTACTACGCGAGCGTCGCGATCGACGTGGACAGCGACCCGGCCAAGCCCGCCGAAACGCCGCTGCATGTGAAGGTGTCGGAATATCCGTACAACAGTATTCGCGGCGGCGTCGGCTATTCGACCGATAACGGCGCGCTCGTGCAGGGCGCGTACTCGTATCTGAATACGTTCGGCAAGGCGTGGCCGTTCACCATCGACGGCCGGGTCGATCAAGTGCAGCAATACGGCCAGATCCAGCTTGCGATGCCGCCGGGCCCGCGCGCATGGACCAATAGCGTGCTCGCTTCCTACACGACGACAGATGTTTCCGACACGCGCATCTACAGTATCCGCGGCGGTGTGCAGCGCACGCGCACGTCGCAATTCATCGACTACAACTACGCGATCCTGTTCTACCAGGATCGGCTCGATCAGAACGTCGGGCCGCCGACCACGAGCCGCGCGCTGGTGCCGACCTGGTCGTGGACCCGGCGCAATACCGACGACCCGCTGTTTCCGCGCAAAGGCAATCTGATCCACGTCGAGGCCGGTTTCGCGGTGAAGGGCGTGCTGACCGACCAGACGTTTATCCGCGGCTACGCGCGCGGCCAGCAGTACCTGCCGATCGGCAAGCAGGACCTCGTGGTATTTCGCGCGGAACTGGGCGGCGTGTTCACGAGCGGCAGTTCGAGCGGCATTCCGGCCTCGCTGCTGTTTCGCGCGGGCGGCTCGAATTCGGTGCGTGGCTATAGTTACCAGAGCATCGGTAACAACGTTCAGGGTTCCGTGCTGCCGACCAAATATCTGCTGACGGGGTCGGCGGAATATCAGCACTGGTTCACGCACGACTGGGGCGCGGCCGCGTTCTTCGACGTCGGCACCGCCACCGACACCTGGGGCGAAAGAGTGTTTTATCCGGGCGTGGGCGTCGGCGCGCGCTGGCGCAGCCCGGTCGGCCCCGTCAACGTCGACGTGGCCTACGGCATCCGCAACCGAAGCGTGCGGCCTTATCTGACGCTTGGGATCGCCTTCTGATGGAAACCTCCTTTTACCCGAACCGCGCATGACCACGGACGTTTCCGCCCAACCTCCCGCGCCGCCGCCCGGCAACGAGCCGGCCGGCGCCGCCGGACAACCCGGCGCGCCGCAGCCGCCTCGGAAGCGCCGCGGCGCTGGCCGTCTACTGCTGAAGACGCTCGGCTGGACCGTCGCGGTGCTGGTGTTGCTGCTCGTTCTGGCGCTGGGTCTCGTGTACGGCGCGCTCACCACCGAGCGCGGCACCGCGTACGCGTGGCAGGCGGCGGTCCGGCTGCTGGGCGGCAAGCTGAGCGGCACGCTCGAAGGCGGCGCGCTGGCCAACGGCGTGCGGCTGCGCGCAGTGCGCTGGCGAGCGCTGGACGGCAGCGGCACCGACATTCAGATCGACCGCGTGTCGGGCCGCTGGGGGCTGACGCGCGAACCGTGGCGCTTCACGATCGACTATCTGCATGTCGGCACCATCGACGCGCGCATCGGCGCATCGTCGCCGAGCAGCAATGAACCGCTGAAGCTGCCGCAGGACCTGCGCTTGCCGATGCAGCTCGAGATCCGCGATGTGCAAGTGGACAGCCTGCTGCTGCGCCGGGGCACGTCGACGAGCGAGTTTTCGCACTTCGCTTTTCATGGCCGCAGCGACGGACGTCATCACGAGGCCGCGGTCGAGCGCCTGGATACGCCGTTCGGCGGGGTGACGGCGTCGGCGAGACTGGACGGCGTCAAACCGTTTCCGCTGACGGGCGATGTCGGTTACTCGGGCAAGGTCAACGACGAGGCGGTGCAGGTGGGCGGGCATCTGAGCGGGTCGCTGGAGAATGTGCTCGCCGAACTCGACGCAAGCGGGATGAAGCTCGCCGGGCACGCGCAAATCGAAGCCACGCCGTTCGCCGAGGTGCCGCTCAAGCGCGCGACGCTGACGTTCGATCACGTCAATCCGCAGGCGTTCGCGCCGGGCGCGCCGCTCGCCGATCTGGCCGTGAGGGCGGAGTTGCAGCCGGTGGGGGCGGAGGCGGGCGCGAGCGGCGCAAACGGCGCGAGCAGTGTGAACGGCGCGACCAGCGGCAAGGGCGCGACAAGCGGAAAGGCCGGCGACAGCGCGAACAGCGCAACCAGCGCAAACAGCGCAAACAGCGGAGCGGGCCGTGACGGCGCTGTGCATGCCCCAGGCTCCCCCCATCGCCCAAGCGCCAGCAAAACGCCGAGCCCGTTCGCCGTCGCGGGCCATATCTCGATCGTCAACGCGCGTCCCGGCGCGATCGATCAGAACCTGCTGCCGCTCATCGACGCCAACGCCGACGTGCGCCTCGACGCCGACGCGCAGCGCATCTCGAACCTCGCCGTCCGGCTCGTGAAGAACGCGACGCTCACAGGCGGCGGCGCGCTCACCGGCAAGCGCGGGCAGTTCGACCTGCAGGTCGCCGGCCTCGACCTCAACGCACTCCAGGCGACCGTGCGGCCGACGCAGCTTTCCGGGCCCATCGCCATCCGTCTGAATGACGACATTCAGAGCGTGACGCTCGATCTCGCCGACCCGAAAGCGGCGTTGCGGGCGCAAGGCAAGCTCACGATGGACCCGGCGCGGCTCAGCTTCAACGACGTGCGCATCACGTCGGGCAAGGGCCGCATCGAACTGTCCGGCGCGCTCAAGCACGACGCCAATTCCAGCTACAACCTGAAAGCGCAACTGACCGACTTCGACCCGTTGACGCTGACCTCGCAGATGCCGTCGCGCACGCCGGTCGCCGCGTCCTCTGGACCGCAGCGCGCAGCCAAAGGCAAGCGGGCCGCTGAAGCTTCCAGCGAAGCTGCCGCACAAGCCGGCAGCACGGCTGGCGCAAAAAGCGCGGCTCCGGCCGACAAGGCGGCTGCCGCCGTGAAGAACACCGGCAAGGCCGTCGTCAAAAGTGAGGTCATGCAGCGCAAGACGTCCGCGCCGAAACGGGCCGCGCCGCCCGCGCGCAAGATCGAGGCGAAGGTCAACGGCACCTTGTCCGCGACCGGCGTCCTGGCTCCGGGCTTCACCACCAAGGCCGAATTCAAACTGGGCCCGAGCGTCTACGACGGCCTGCCGCTGACGGGCGGCGGCACGATCCAACTGGCCGGCTCGCGAATCCTGCCGAGCCGCGCGAACCTGTCGGTGGCGGGCAATCAGGTGGACTTGCAAGGCAGCTTCGGCGCGCGCGGCGACCGCTTGCGTTTTCATATCGACGCGCCCGCGCTCGAGCGCCTCGGCTTCGGCCTCGCCGGAATGATTGCCGCCGACGGCGATCTCACCGGCTCGTTCGACCATCCGAACGTCGTGCTGAACTACAAGGCCGACAGCGTCGTGTTGAGCAGCAACCGCATCGGCCACGCGGAAGGCCACGCCGAAGTGCGCGACGGCGCGAACGGCGCGCTCGTCTTCACGACGGATGCGCGCAACGTGAGCGCCGGCGGCGTCGATCTCGCCACGCTCACCGCGCGCCTGACCGGCACGCGCGCCAATCATTCGCTCGAAGCAGCCGCGACCGGCAAGCTGCAGGATCGGCCGCTCGATCTGACGCTCGCGGCCAACGGCAAGCTCACCGAAGCACGCGACGGCACGCGCTGGGACGGCACCGTGACGCGTCTGCAAAACCGCGGCACGCCCGCGTTGAATCTCGAGTCGCCGCTTGCCGTGAGCGCCGGGCCGCGCCACCTCACGCTCGGCGCGACGCGGCTCACGCTCGAAGGCGCGGTGCTGAGCCTGAAGTCGTTCGCGTTCGATCACGGCCGCGCGCAATCGGCGGGCACGCTGACCGGCATTTCGCTCGCGCGTCTGCAGGACTTGCGGCGCGAGATCACCGGCGCGCCGCCGGCGGTGAGGACCGATCTGATCTTCGACGGCGACTGGGACTTCGCGCTCGGCAGCACCGCAAGCGGCCATATCCAACTGAAGCGCCGCAGCGGCGACGTCACGGTTGAAATCGGCCGCGGGCTGGCATCGCTCGGCATTACCGATATGGCCGCGCGCGCCGAGTTCAGCGGCGGCAATCGTCTGAATGCCACGCTGCACGCGCAGGCGAGCCGCATCGGCGTGATCGACGCGGATGCGCACACCACGCTCGTCGCGCGCGACGGCTTCTTGACCGTCGACGAAGAGAGCGCGCTCAGCGGCAATGTGAGCGCCAATGTGCCGTCGCTGAAAACCACCGGCGGGCTGTTCGGCCCGAGTTATCTGCTCGACGGCCATCTCGCGCTGAAGCTCGCGCTCGGCGGCACGGTGGCCAAGCCCAATCTGACCGGCTCGCTGCTCGGCGACGAGTTGTCGGCCACGCTCGTCGATCAGGGTGTGCAGTTGAAGGACGGCATTGTGCGGATCGCGCTGTCGCACAATCTCGTGGACTTCCAGCAGGTCGAGTTCCACGGCGCGAGCGGCACCCTGCGGGCCACGGGCCGGGTGCGCCTCGACGGCGCGGAGCCGGATCTGACGGCGAGCATCGTCGCCGACAAACTGGAGTTGTTTGCCGCGCCGGACCGCAATCTGTCGCTGACGGGCAGCGCGACCGTCGCGAACGCGGGTGCGCAGGGCGGCATGGCGATCAACGGCAAGTTTGTCGTCGATCACGCGCTGTTCGACATGCCGGAGCAGTCGGCGCCCAAACTCGGCGACGACGTGGTCGTGGTGCGCCCGGACGGCACCGTGGCCGGCGAGCGGCCGCGGCCGGTGCCCGGCAGCAACAAGCCGATCGGGCCGTTCGCGCCGCGCGCGAACATCGACATCAGTCTCGGCAACAGCTTCCGTTTTCGCGGACAAGGCGCGGATCTTGGTTTGACCGGCACCATCACCGCGATGAGCGCGCCGAATCTGCCGCTGCGCGCGGTCGGCAACGTCCGCGTGACGCCGGGCTCAACCTATACCGCGTTCGGCCGCAAGCTCAACATCGAAAACGGCTTCTTCACGTTCAACGGACCGGTGGCGAATCCGGGCCTCAACATTCTGGCCATGCGCCGCAATCAGCAGGTCGAGGCGGGCGTGCAGGTGACGGGCACAGTTCAGTTCCCGGTCGCGAAGCTCGTGTCCGAGCCGAACGTGCCGGACAACGAAAAGCTCTCGTGGCTGCTGTTCGGCCACGGTACGGACCAGGGCAATAACCTCGGCCAGCAGAGCACGATGACGACGGCGCTCGCGTTGCTCGGCAGCGCGAGCGGCAAGCGGATTGCGCAGACCTTCGGGCTCGACGAGTTTTCGATTGGACACAGCGAAGTGGGGCTCACCGATCCGCAGGTGGTGATGGTGTCGAAGGCGATCAACGAATGGCTCGTGATCGGCTATGAGCAGGGCTTGCAGTCGGCGAGCAACGCGATCAAGGCGACGGTCAATCTGACGCGCTACTGGTCGGTCGCGGCTTATGGCGGCACGTTCGACGGACTCACGTTGCTCTACACGCGGCGCTACGACCGGATCAAGTGGTGACTTTTTCGCAGGCGTAAAAAAACGGCACGTCTTTTGAGGACGTGCCGTTTTTGTTTGCCGGGCGAAAGCGTGGTGCGGAAAGCCCGCTGCCGGTTTTACTTCACCCGCATGCCCGGCTTCGCGCCGCTGTGCGGCTCGAGCACGTAGAGGCCCGGTTCGGCTTTCTCGTCCGCCGCCGATGCCGCCAGCACCATGCCTTCAGACAAACCGAACTTCATCTTGCGCGGCGCGAGGTTCGCGACCATCACCGTCAGCTTGCCGATCAACTGCTCCGGCTGATACGCGGACTTGATGCCGGAGAACACGTTGCGCGTTTTCTCTTCGCCGACATCCAGCGTGAGTTGCAGCAGTTTGTCCGAGCCTTCCACCACCTTGCAGTCGACGATCTTCGCGACGCGCAGGTCGATCTTCGCGAAGTCGTCGATCGAGATGATGCCTGGCGTTTCGTCGCTCGCCGCAGACGCAGCAGCGGCTGCTTTGGCAGCCTTCGACTTTGCCTTCGCGTCGGCGGCGGACCCAGCCGTTTCCGGCGTGGCCTGCAGCGAATCGCGATTGGCCGCGATCAGCGCTTCGATCTGCTTCGGATCGACGCGCGTCATCAGATGCTTGTAGGCGTTGATCGGACGCGCGGAACTGAGCGGCACGTTGGCGTCGGCCCACACCAGCGGCTCGATACCGAGAAAGCCTTCGACGGCTTCGGCGAGCTTCGGCAGCACCGGCTTGAGCGCAAGCGACAACAGGCGGAACGCCTCGATGCTCACGCTGCAGGTTTCGTGCAGCGCGACGGCGTTGGCCGGGTCTTTCGCCTGGTCCCACGGCTTGGCGGTATCGACGTAGGCGTTCACCGCGTCGGCCAGTTCCATGGTCTGACGCAGCGCGCGGCTGTACTCGCGCGCCTCGTAGTGCGCGGCAATTTGCGGGACCGCGGCGCGCAGCGAAGCGAGCAGCGGATGCTGCATCGCGCTGTCCTGCACACGGCCGTCGAAGCGCTTGATCAGGAAGCCCGCGGCGCGGCTCGCGATATTCACGTACTTGCCGACCAGATCGCTGTTCACGCGCGCCTGGAAGTCGTCGAGGTTCAGGTCGAGGTCTTCCATCGTGCTGTTCAGCTTGGCGGCGAAGTAGTAGCGCAGCCATTCCGGATTCAGCCCCGTGTCGATCACGCTTTGCGCGGTGATGAAGGTGCCGCGCGACTTTGACATCTTCGCGCCGTCGACGGTCAGAAAGCCGTGCGCGAACACGTTGGTCGGCGTGCGATGGCCCGAAAATTCGAGCATGGCCGGCCAGAACAGCGTGTGGAAATACAGAATGTCTTTGCCGATGAAGTGATACTGCTCGGCCGTCGAACCCTTGCGGACCCACGCGTCGAAGTCGAGCCCGCGCTTTTGCGCGAGATTCTTGAAGCTCGCGTAGTAGCCGACCGGCGCATCGAGCCACACGTAGAAATACTTGCCCGGCGCGCCCGGAATTTCGAAGCCGAAATAGGGTGCGTCGCGCGAGATGTCCCAGTCGGCGAGCTTGGCTTCGCCGGCGTCGCCGAGCCATTCGCGCATCTTGTTGGTCGCTTCGGGTTGCGCAAGGCCGCCCACCCACGCGCGCAGAAAATTCTCGCAGCGCGGGTCGGACAGGCGGAAGAAGTAGTGCGTCGACGTCTTGCGGATCGGCGTGGCGCCCGACACGACCGAATACGGATTGACGAGCTCGGTCGGCTGATAAGTCGAGCCGCAGACTTCGCAACTGTCGCCGTACTGGTCTTTCGCGCCGCATTTCGGGCACTCGCCCTTGATGAAGCGGTCGGGCAGGAACATTTCCTTGACCGGGTCGTACGCCTGTTCGATGTCGCGCGCGTCGATCAGGCCCGCCTCCTTCAGCGCGAGGTAGATGTTCTCGCTCAGGACGCGGGTCTCTTCGGAATCGGTCGAATAGTAGTTGTCGAACGAAATGCCGAAGCTGTCGAAGTCGCGCTTGTGCTCCTGCCACACGCGGTCGATCAGTTGCTTCGGCGTTATGCCTTCTTTTTCCGCGCGCAGCATGACCGGCGTGCCGTGCGTGTCGTCGGCGCCCACGTAGTAGACCTCGTGACCGTGCATTCGCAGCGCGCGGACCCAGATGTCCGTCTGGATATATTCGACCAGATGGCCAATATGGATTTGCCCGTTCGCGTAAGGAAGGGCCGACGTGACGAGAATCTGGCGGCGGCCCGACGGCGCGCCTGCGATGAGATCGGTAGCGGGTGCTGACATAAGGATGGTGGGAGCCTGCGGTGGGACGAAAGGTCGATTCTAGCAGGCGGACGCCCACCGGGCGCGGGCTCGCGCGGAGCCGGATGCGAAGCCGGAGTCATGCCGCGCTGCACCGGGCGATGCGAAAAGCGAGCGCCAAAAAAAACCGGGGCGATTAACCCCGGAGCAACAACGACAAGAGGAGAATGGTGACGCGGCGGCTTCGCCAGCCACGTACCGTAAAGACAGACAGCGGATTTTCGCGAGAGTTCGAAATTTTTTTCGTCCTCGTGCGAGATTTCCCGCGATGCATCTTTTACGGCTGGATCATGGCGCGGCGCACGTCGACGCCAGGCGCGCGGGGCCCACCCTGCGGCCGGCCCTCGCCCGCCCATTTCTCCTGCGCTTTCGCGCGCTGTCCTTATTGCGTCGTGTGCTGAGCCGTGGCGCGCAGATAGATTTCCACGCGACGGTTAGCGGCACGGCCGGCTTCGGTGTTGTTGTCGGCGATCGGCTGGTTCTGGCCCATGCCTTCTGCCGACAGGCGTTGCGGCGCGACGCCGCGTTGCGCCAGATAGCCCGTCACGCTTTGCGCGCGGTTGACCGACAGCGTCTGGTTGTACGCCGGCTGGCCGGTGCTGTCCGTGTGGCCGACCACTTGCGCGATCACTTCAGGATTCTGCTGCAGCGTTTGCGTGAGCTGGTCCAGAACCGGCGCGAACGACGGCTTGATCGCGTAGCTGTTCGTGTCGAACGTGACCGAGCTCGGAATGTTCAGCTTGAGCGAGCCGTCCGGCTGCTCGGTGATCTGCGTGCCGGTGCCCTTGGTGGCGCCCGACAGCTTGTTGTGAATGGATTGCCAGTTGTAGCCGGTAATGCCGCCCACCGCAGCGCCGACGCCGGCGCCGATTGCCGCGCCCTTGCCGCCGCCGAAAATCGCGCCCAGCGCCGCGCCGGTGCCGGCGCCCACGCCCGTGCCGACGGCCGTGTTGGTGCCTTGCTGGCTAGCGCAGCCTGCCAGCAAGGAGCCGGCAACCGCGAAAACAGCCAGGCGAGTCATGATTCTTGCATTCATTTTTAAGTCCTCTTGAGTGAAGCGAATGACGCGCATGAAGCGCGCAGGTAAAGCACTCCGCAGCGTTGCGTCTGGATCAAGCCTGGACGGCGAACGCGGCGGGAGCCAAGCAGACTGCTCATCGAGACGGAACCTGGGCGTCAACCCAGGGCCGCTCTTCAGTCCCGGTCCGACAGTGAAGAAGGGTCTTCCGGCAGCGCACGACGCGAGCCACTACAATAAAGCCTGGCGCGCAGCGATGCGGCCCCACGGCCGTCCGCCTGCCCGAAGGGTGCCCGGCAGGCCCGGTTTTCGCAATGCTGCCTAACAATTTCTTGCAAATTCCGGCGCGTGGACGGGACTTCGATTCCGCCGCGCCGCGAGTGTTCCCTCGGAGTGTCAATGAGTATCGATCGGGCTTTGGTCGACGCTGCGCTCGCAGCCGTCGCTGACCCTAACACCGGCCGGCCGTATGCCGCTGCCAGGAACATCAAAAACGTAACCGTGGAGGGTGACACGGTTAGCGTCGCGGTGGTACTCGGCTATCCGGCCATGCGCCAATTCGACGCGATCCGCAAGCAGTTCGACGACGCGCTCAAGGCCGTGCCGGGCGTGGCCGGGACGCGCGTCGAGGTATCGCAGGAAATTGCCGCGCATACGGTGCAGCGCGGCGTGAAACTCTTGCCGAACGTTAAAAACATCGTGGCGGTGGCGTCGGGCAAGGGCGGTGTCGGCAAGAGCACGACCGCGGTCAACCTGGCGCTCGCGCTGGCAAGCGAAGGCGCGTCGGTGGGCATACTCGACGCGGACATCTACGGGCCGTCGCTGCCGTTGATGCTCGGCATCGAGGGGCGCCCGGAATCGCCGGACGAAAAGACCATGAATCCGATGACGGGTCACGGTCTGCAGGCCAACTCCATCGGCTTCCTGATCGAACAGGACAATCCGATGGTCTGGCGCGGCCCGATGGCCACCTCCGCGCTCGAACAGTTGCTGCGGCAGACCAATTGGCGCGATCTCGACTATCTGATCGTCGACATGCCGCCGGGCACCGGCGACATCCAGTTGACGCTCTCGCAACGCGTGCCCGTGACCGGCGCCGTGATCGTCACGACGCCGCAGGACATCGCGCTGCTCGACGCGCGCAAGGGCCTGAAAATGTTCGAAAAAGTGGGCATTCCGATTCTCGGCATCGTCGAGAACATGGCCATGCATATCTGCTCGAATTGCGGCCACGAAGAACATATCTTCGGCGCCGGAGGCGGCGAGCGCATGGGCAAGGAATACGGCGTCGACGTGCTCGGCAGCCTGCCGCTCGACATTGCGATCCGCGAGCAGACCGACTCCGGCCGGCCGACGGTCGTGGCCGATCCGCAGGGACGCATCGCGGACATCTATCGCACGATTGCGCGGAAGATGGCAGTGCACATCGCGGAACGGGCGCGCGACATGACCTCGAAGTTTCCGAACATCGTGGTCCAGAACACCTGACGCGCCCGAGCGGCGGCGGGCGCAACGCTCTATTTGCGCCTTCTCTCGCGGTATCATGTCGACTTCACAAGTTCGGCTCGGCGGCCGCAGGGGCGGCCACCAGGCCGGCAAGAGGATCGCATGGGAAAACGAATCGACGGGCAGGCGGTGCATGCGTTCATCGTCCTGACTGCCTGCAGTGTGCTGTTATGCGGCTGCAGCGCGTTCCTGAGACCACAGGAAAAGCGCGCCGACGCGCAGTTGCTGCCCACCGTGGGCAATCAGGCGCGCGGCCTCGTGACGTTCATCGAGCGCTCGGACGGCGTGCAGGTGACCTACAACCTCTCGGGCTTGCCGCCCAATAGCGATCACGCGCTGCAAGTCCACGAGCGCGGCGACTGCAATGCGACCGACGGCTCGAGCGCCGGCCAGATATTTTCGCCGGCCGCCGAACGTCTGAAAGCAGGCGCGCGCGTGGAAGGCGATCTCGGCAACATTCATGCGGATGCGAACGGCGTGGCAACCGGCTTCATCGTCGCGCCGGACGTTTCGCTCGACGGTATCCGTTCGGTCCTGCAACGCGCGGTTCTGCTGCATCGCGATCCCACCGATCCTTACGCGTATCCGCAGCATGGCGCCGGTCCGGCGCTCGCGTGCGGCGCGATCCGGCAATGAACGATCGCATGACGGGCCGCGCGCTTGTCGGCAGTTGCCGCGCGCTTGTCCATTCGCGGCGCCTTCGTGGTCCGCATTCGTGGCCCGCATCCGCGGCAGCATCTTCGTGATCGCGTAAAATAAGCGCCTTTCGTCGCGGCGTCCGGCTGGCGTTATCGTCAACAGGACTCGCGGGCGGCTTCGTCCGGCGCGCTAGCAGCCTTCCCGCCGTCACGGCAATGCGCGAAACCGGCCGCGAGGCGCCCGGCGCGCACCGGGCGGTTATCCGTCACACCTCTGTTATTCACGTCGAGCAGCGTTCACCTATGACCATCAAATCCGACAAGTGGATCCGGCGCATGGCCGAGTCGCACAAAATGATCGAGCCGTTCGTGCCCGATCAGGTTCGCGTCTCCGAAGACGGCCGGAAGATTGTCAGCTACGGCACCTCGAGCTACGGCTACGACATTCGCTGCGCCGACGAATTCAAGATCTTCACGAACATCAACTCGACCATTGTCGATCCGAAGAATTTCGACGAGAAATCGTTCGTGGACTTCAAGGGCGACGTCTGCATCATTCCGCCGAATTCGTTCGCGCTCGCGCGCACGGTCGAGTATTTCCGCATTCCGCGCTCGGTGCTGACCGTGTGCCTCGGCAAGTCCACTTACGCGCGCTGCGGGATCATCGTGAACGTGACGCCGTTCGAGCCGGAATGGGAAGGCCACGTCACGCTCGAATTCTCGAATACGACACCTTTGCCTGCGAAAATCTACGCGAACGAAGGCGTCGCCCAAGTGCTGTTTTTCGAAAGCGACGAGATTTGTGAAACGTCGTACGCGGATCGCGGCGGCAAATATCAAGGTCAGCACGGCGTCACGTTGCCGAAGACCTGACGCCGGCAGCGCATCGACCCACCAGGTACACAGGGTGACCGCTGCAATTTATCGAATGCAGCGGTCGTTCTTTTTGGAGAATCGCCCATGAAGTTCCGTTTTCCCGTCGTCATCATCGACGAAGATTTCCGCTCCGAGAACATCTCGGGTTCCGGCATCCGGGCTTTGGCCGAAGCAATCGAGAAAGAAGGCGCGGAAGTGCTCGGGTTGACGAGCTACGGCGATCTGACTTCGTTCGCGCAGCAGTCGAGCCGCGCGTCGTGCTTCATCCTTTCCATCGACGACGACGAGCTGCTGCCGTACGTCGAAAACGTCGTGGTCGAAGGCGAGACGCCGGAACTCGCGGCGGCCATCGTCGCACTGCGCGCGTTCGTGACCGAAGTGCGCCGCCGCAACGCGGACATTCCGATTTTCCTGTACGGCGAGACGCGCACGTCGCGCCATTTGCCGAACGACATCCTGCGCGAACTGCATGGCTTCATCCACATGTTCGAGGACACGCCGGAGTTCGTCGCGCGCCACATCATCCGCGAAGCCAAGGTGTACCTCGATTCGCTCGCGCCGCCGTTCTTCAAGGAACTGGTGCACTACGCGGAAGAAGGCTCGTACTCGTGGCACTGTCCGGGCCATTCGGGCGGCGTCGCGTTTCTGAAGAGCCCGCTTGGGCAGATGTTCCATCAGTTCTTCGGCGAGAACATGCTGCGCGCCGACGTCTGCAATGCGGTCGACGAACTCGGTCAATTGCTAGATCACACGGGCCCCGTTGCGGCTTCCGAGCGCAACGCCGCGCGCATTTTCAGCGCGGATCACGTGTTCTTCGTGACCAACGGCACGTCGACATCGAACAAGATCGTCTGGCACGGCACGGTCGCGCCGGGCGACATCGTGCTGGTGGACCGCAACTGCCACAAGTCGATCCTGCACGCGATCACGATGACCGGCGCGATTCCGGTGTTCCTCACGCCGACGCGCAACAACTTCGGCATCATCGGTCCGATTCCGCGCAGCGAATTCGAGCCGGAAAACATCCGCAAGAAGATCGCGGCGAATCCGTTCGCGCGCGAAGCGCTTGCGAATAATCCGAACCTGAAGCCGCGCATTCTCACCATCACGCAAAGCACGTACGACGGCGTGATCTACAACGTCGAGATGATCAAGGAGATGTTGGGCGAATGGCTCGACACGCTGCATTTCGACGAAGCCTGGCTGCCGCACGCCGAGTTCCACGAGTTCTATCAGGACATGCATGCGATCGGCGCGGGCCGTCCGCGTATCGGCGCGATGATCTACGCGACGCACTCCACGCACAAGCTGCTCGCCGGCATTTCGCAGGCTTCGCAAATCGTCGTGCAGGATTCGAAGAACAGCCGCTTCGACAAGCATCGCTTCAATGAAGCGTATCTGATGCATACGTCGACGAGCCCGCAGTACGCCATCATCGCGTCGTGCGACGTGGCCGCGGCGATGATGGAAGCGCCAGGCGGCACCGCTTTGGTCGAAGAGTCGATTGCCGAGGCGCTCGACTTCCGCCGCGCGATGAGCAAGGTCGACGCCGAATACGGCGACGACTGGTTCTTCAAGGTGTGGGGTCCCGACCAGTTCGCGGAAGAGGGCATCGGCTCGCGCGAGGACTGGATGCTGCGCCCCGACGATTCGTGGCACGGCTTCGGCCCGCTCGCCGAAGGCTTCAACATGCTGGACCCGATCAAGGCGACCATCGTCACGCCGGGTCTCGACATGAACGGCGATTTCGGCGAGACCGGCATTCCGGCCGCGATCGTCACGAAGTATCTGGCCGAGCACGGCATTATCGTCGAGAAGACCGGCTTGTACTCGTTCTTCATCATGTTCACGATCGGCATCACGAAGGGCCGCTGGAACTCGATGGTGACCGAGCTTCAGCAGTTCAAGGACGACTACGACAACAACCAGCCGTTGTGGCGCGTGCTGCCGGACTTCGTCGCGTTGCATCCGACGTATGAGCGTGTCGGTTTGCGCGATTTGTGTCAGCAGATTCACAGCGTCTACCGTGCGAACGACATTGCGCGCCTGACCACCGAGATGTACCTGTCGAGCATGGAACCGGCGATGAAGCCGTCCGACGCATTCGCGAAGCTCGCGCATCGCGAGATCGACCGCGTGCCTATCGACGAACTCGAAGGGCGCGTGACGTCCATTCTGTTGACGCCGTATCCGCCGGGCATTCCGCTGCTGATTCCGGGCGAGCGCTTCAATAAGACCATCGTCAACTATCTGCGCTTCGCGCGCGAATTCAACGAGCGGTTCCCGGGTTTCCACACGGACATCCACGGACTCGTCGGCGAAATGATCAACGGGCGCATCGAATATTTCGTCGATTGCGTGCGCGTCTGACGATGCGATCGACGTTGCTCGCGCGGGCTGTCATCTGTGCGCTGCTGCTTGGCGCCGCGCCGCTCGCGGCGCGCGCCGAAGTCGCGGCCGCCGATCCGATTGACGCGGCCATGCGCACCTGTCTTGCGCGCAGCGATATGTCGTCGACGGCCGGGCAGGTGCAGTGCATGGAGACGGCGCGCATCGGCTGGAAGAGCGCGTTGGATAACGCATGGCAGCAGTTGCAGGGCGAGTCGCCGCAGACGCGCCGCAAGCAGTGGCAGAAGAGTCAGGCGAGCTGGCAGGCCTGGCGCGATGCCGACACGCAACTGCTCGCGGCGGTGTTCGCCACCACGCGCGGCACGATGTATGTGCTTGCCGCCGCCGATATGCAATTGCAGCCGGTGCGCGACCGCGCGCTCGTGCTGCGCAGCGCGGCGGCAGATGCGAGCTCAGGTGGGCAACCTAAGGCCGGTCGTTCGCGGAGCGGCCGTGTGCGCGCCTGTGCCGCCGACGCGCGCTGCGAACACGCGATGTTCGACATGAACCGCTACTACCGTCGTCTGCAAGCGAAAATGCCGGCGCGTTCGCGTTCCACGCTGACGCGCGCACAAAAGGCGTGGACCGCTTATCTGAACGCAAGCACGCCTTTGGTCGACGAGCGGGGCCGCATCGACATCATCGGTGCGCGTGTGGCGACGCTCAAGCGCTTGTCGGAAACGGTCGGCAACGACTAGGCTTCTGCGCGCGCAGACGCCGCCTCATCGAGACGAGAGCTTCAGGTCAACGCGTAGCTGTCGGCTTGCAGATCGGGCAGCGCGACCGCGGGTTCGCCGCGCAGATCGCGCAGCGCGTCTTCAATGGTGAGCGACATGGTGTGCAGCGCGAGGTCGTTGTCGTCGGTGCCGAACGGCTCTTCGATTTGCGACGCGATCGCTTCGTGCGCCATGAACGTGTACGCGACGAACACCGCGAACACCGGCGTAAAAATGCCGATGCTGTCGACGAGTCCGAACGGCAGCGACGCGCAGAAGAAGTAGACCGTGCGGTGAATCATCACCGAGTAGGCAAACGGCAGCGGCGTGGAGGCAATGCGCTCGCATCCGCCGATCACATCCGACAAGCCATTCAGATTCCGGTCGAACGCGAGTACGGCCATCGGATCGATTGAGCCTTTTTGCGCCTGGCGCTGCACCCATTCGCCGAGAACCAGCATCAATGTCGCCGGTTGGTAGCGCGACGCCATCACGCGTTCGAACAGCGCAGGCGGCAGGCGCGCGGCGAGGTCTTCGCGCGGATCGCTTTTGCGAAGCTGATGCCGCAGCGCATGCGGCAACGCGCCCAATGCCGCGCAAAATTCGGCCGCGTCTTCTTTGGGCAACGGCGTCGTTCGCAAGGTCAGCGCCTGACGAATGAGCGAACGCGCGTCGTTCAGCAGTTGACCCCAGAGCTTGCGCGCTTCCCACCAGCGGTCATAACTGGCGTTGTTGCGAAAGCCGAGAAACACCGCGAGAGCGATGCCGACGAGCGAGAACGGCGCAGTCGTGTTGAGGTTCAGCGAGATGGGCAGCAGATGATCGTGCGCCGCGACCGCAACAATCGAGATCGCGAAAATGAGGAAGAGCCGGGGAAGCAACTGCGGAAGCACCGAGCCGCGCCACGCAAGCAGCATGCGGAACCAATGGAGATGCGGACGGATGATCATCGGTGTGCTGTGCCATGAGCGATGGAGTTTCTATTATCGCTTGTTGTGCGAGCCGCGCGATTGAAGCGCAGGCTCGCACGGGCAATGCTTCAGCAGAAAGCATGAAGGCCACGCCGTAGCGTGGCCTTCATGCAAGCCTCAATCTGCAAACGTCAATCGCGCGCCGATGAAGCCGCGCCGTGACTGAGCCAGTCGAGTACGGCGGTTGCGTCGTCGTCCGCGCCTTGACGCGCTTTCGCCACCGTTTCCGCAACGTCCGCGCTCGGCACCGCGCGACGAATCGCCACGCCGACCGCGAGAATATCGATCATCACCAGATGCAGGATGCGCGAGATCATCGAAAGCTGCGACTCGCGAATCTCGATGTGATCGGTTTCGAGCGCGACGGTAGCGCGCTTGGCCAACGGCGTGTTGCTCGACGTGATCGCGATCACTTTCGCGCCGGCCTGCATCGCGACATCGAGCACGCGCAGCAACTCGGGCGCGCGGCCCGACTTCGACACCGCGACGATCACGTCGCCCTTGCCGAGCAACGCAGCGGAAGCCGCCTGCATGTACAGATCGCCGTAAGCAATGGTCGGAATGCCGAAGCGGAAGAACTTGTAGTGCGCGTCCTGCGCGACGATGTTCGAATTGCCGAGGCCATAGAACTCGATACGACGCGCGCCGTTCAACAGATCGATTGCGCGTTCCACCTGCTCGAAGTTCAGATGCTCGCGCAATTGCAGAATCGCCGACACGGTGTTGTCGAGCACCTTCGCGCCGAAGTCGGTCGCGGTATCGCCGAGATGCACCTGGCTATGGCTCACCGGAATCGTGCCGGTCAAACCGGTGGCGAGCTTCAGCTTGAAATCCGACAGTCCCTGGCAGCCGAGCGAACGGCAGAAGCGGATCACGGTCGGCTGACTCACGTCGGCCTTGCGCGCGATGTCGACGATCGGATCGTTGATGATCGAGCGCGGGTGGTTCAACGCGAGATCGGCGACGCGGCGCTCGGCCGGCGTCAACGCGTCGCGCATCTGGCGAATCCGCTCGAATACCGCCGACGAACTGCCGCCCGCGCGATTCGACAACTGCTCGGCGAGAATCGCGGACACGCCGAGAAAGGCCGGATATTCCGCGGTGATCACATACGTCGGCACGTTCTGCAAGTACGCCTCGAAGCGGCCCTTCGCCTCGAAGCGCTTGCGAAACGACGAGCGCGCGAAGAAATCGCCGAGCCGCGGCACCACGCCGCCGCCGATGTAAATGCCGCCGAGCGCGCCCAGCGTCACCGCGATATTGCCCGCGAAGGTGCCGAGAATGCCGCAGAACACATCGGCGGATTCGGCGGCGAGCGGCTCGCCTTCGAGCGCGCGCTTGACGATCTCGCGCGTGTCGACGTTGGCCGCCACGCGCTTCTTGTCGCGGCCCGCGAGCGCACGATAAATCACTTCCATGCCGGGGCCCGCGGCCACGCGCTCGAACGACACATGCGACCACTTCTTGCGCGCATAGTGCAGCACGATGTCCTCGCGCTCGTCGGCGGGCGCGAAGGTCGCGTGGCCGCCTTCGCTGCCGAGCGCGATCCAGCGGTCGTCGGCGGGAATCAGGCCGGACACGCCCATGCCGGTGCCCGGACCGAGCAGGCCGATCACGCTATTCGGGCGGCGCGTGCCGCCGCCGACCTGCACGCGCTGCGCGTCGGTGAGGCCCGGCAAGGCCATCGCCAGCGCGGTGAAGTCGTTCACGACCAGCAGCGTGTCGAAGCCGAGCGCGCGGCGCGTGGCTTCGATCGAGAAGGTCCAGTCGTGATTCGTCATGCTGACCTGATCGCCGTCGACCGGGTTCGCAATCGCAATGGCCGCATGATTCACGCGGCCGATCTTCATGTCCTTCAGATACTTCTTGATGACCTCGGCAACACCGGGATACTCCGCGCACGGATAGACCTGCACCGAGCCGATTTCGCCCGGCCCGGTTTCGAGCGCGAAGCGCGCGTTCGTGCCGCCGATGTCGGCGAGAAGCCTCGGTCCATCGGCGTGCTGGCCCGCGCCCGGAGCAGCCTTAGTTTGCACACCAGTAGACATCGAGTCTCACTCCCTTGTCGTTCGCCAACTGCGAGATGGCATTTTTTTGTAGCGAAGAGGCGGCGGCGTTCAGCACGTCCATCTTGCGCGGTCCTGCGATCAGCAAAAACAGGTGCTTCACTTCCTTCAACGCGGAAAGCGACCAGCTCACGCGCGCATGCGGCGCGCTGCCGGGATGCACGGCGACGAAGCGCTCGCGCGTGGTGATCGCGTGATCCCACTCGGGTGCGTCGGCGAAGATCGACGCGGTGTGGCCGTCTTCGCCCATGCCGAGAATCGCGACGTCGGGCGCATTGGCAAAACGCGCGTCGGCGTTCAGCGCGGCGACGTGCGAATGCAGGTCCTGCGACGTGTCGGCGAGCGGCCAGAAGGTCGCGTTCTGCGCGGCGCTTTGCAGCAGCGTCGCGTGCGCGAGCTGCGCGTTGCTCGCGCTGTCCGTCTCGGGCACCCAGCGGTCGTCGACGAGGGTCACGGCGATGCGCGCCCAGTCGAAACTTTGCGTGGATAACGTCTGCAGGAACGGGCGCGGACTGCTGCCGCCCGAAACGGCGAGCAGCGCCGGGCGGGCCGCAGATGTCGTGGTGGACGTACCGGCCGTGGACGCGCCGGCAATACCGGCGTCCGACGTTGCCGCCTGGGCGGCCAGCGATGCATGTAGCGCGTCGCCGACTGCCTTCGCCAACGCGTCGGATTGCGCGCGTTGATCGTCGAAAGCGTGAAGCTCGATCACTTCTCCTCCGTGCTGCTTTTTTGTTAGCGCGGCGACCAGCCGCCGCGAATCAATTCTCTTCTTCGAGCCAGCAGGTGCCGTGCTGCGCGAGCATCGCGCTCGCCGCGGCAGGACCCCATGTGCCCGACGCATACGGCTTCGGCGGTTTGTTCGAAGCCTTCCATTCGTTCAGAATCGGTTCGACCCAGCGCCACGCGGCTTCCTGTTCGTCGCGCCGCACGAAGAGGGCGAGACGCCCGTTGATCACGTCGAGCAGAAGACGTTGATACGCTTCCATCTGCCCTTCGCGGAAGAACTGGTCGAACGCGAGATCGAGGTGAACGCTGGCGAGGTTCATGCCTTCGCCCGGCTGCTTCGCGAGACAGTAAAGACGGATGGTCTCGTTCGGCTGCAAGCGGATCACCAGACGATTCGCGCCCGCGCGCAACGCCGATGCGCCCAATGCCGAATGCGGCACCGAGCGGAAATTCACGACGATTTCCGCGACGCGATCGGCAAGCCGTTTGCCGGTGCGCAGGAAAAACGGCACGCCCGCCCAGCGCCAGTTTTCTATCTCGACCTTCAGCGCGACGAAGGTTTCGGTCGTGCTGTTCTGCTTCACGCCGGGTTCGGTCGCGTAGGCGGGCACGGCGTTGCCGCGAATCACGCCCGAATGATACTGGCCGCGCACCGCAACCTTGCCGATGTCGAGCTGATTGATGGGCTTGAGCGCGCGCAGCACGCGCAGCTTTTCGTCGCGCACCGAGTCGGAGTCCATCGAATGCGGCGGCTCCATCGCGACGATCGAAAGCAGTTGCAGCAAATGGTTCTGCACCATGTCGCGAAGCGCGCCGGTATTGTCGTAGAAATCGCCGCGCGCTTCGACACCGAGTTCTTCCGCGATCGTGATCTGGATGCTCTCGACCCACTCGCGGCGCCACAGCGGCTCGAACAAAGCATTGCCAAAGCGCAGCGCGAGCAGGTTCTGCACGGGCTCTTTGCCGAGGTAGTGGTCGATACGGTAGATCTGTTCTTCCGCGAAGATTTCGCCGACCGCGTCGTTGATCGCATTCGACGACTTGAGGTCGTAGCCGAGCGGCTTTTCGAGCACGATGCGCGCGTTTTCATTGAGCCCCACCGACGCGAGCGCGCGGCAGATCGGCACGAAGAGCGACGGACCGGTGGCCAGGTAAAACACGCGGATGCCGGGCAAGTCCTTCACCGCATCGCGCAGCAACGTGAAGTCTTCGGGATTGCCCAGGTCGATCTTCACGAACTCGATGCGTTCGAGAAAACTCGCCCATGCCGTTTCGTCGACACCGTTCTTCGATACATGCGGCTTGACGTGCTCGTTGACCCACTGAAGATATTCGCCGCGATCCGCTGCGTGGCGCGCCACTGCGACGATCTTGCCGCTGTCGGCCAGCATGCCGCCCGCACGGTGTGCTTCAAACAGTGCGGGGAGAATCTTGCGCATCGACAGATCGCCGGTTCCGCCGAAGAGAACGAAGGTGAAACTTGAATCGGTTTGCATGAGTCTCCGTCGATGTCCTGGGGCCGCCGCGCCAACCGCTCGCTCCTCGCGAACAGGCGACCGTAGTCCGATAAAATATTTTTTGACACTGAATTGTAGTTTAACTACAATCCAAATCAAGAGGTAGCGCTAATTCGATGAAAAAAGCGTGCGCTGCATGTCAGTTGCACGTTTCGCGAATCGGCCAACGTCCCCTGCATGTTAACGGACATTGCAAACGGACATTGCATTGCCGGCATGGGCCAGCCTCGAGTCTGCCGCGCGACGCGGGCGGGCAAAAATCAAAAGAGGAGACAGTCAGTTGCATCCCGAATCACTCATCTCTTGAGCTTCCAGCGGCCGGACATCGGTCCGCCGGCACATGCCTTAACGCATGCGCCCGACCGTGCTCGATCGCCCAGTGTTTTGCCTGTTTGAACCAACCACAGCACCCTGGCGACATCAGGGGCCATTTGTTTTTTGTTCAGGTGTCTGGAGGAGATAAGCAATGAAATTTCGCGCGATCATGGGCGCTCTGTGCGCCGCGGGTCTGATGTGTGGCGTCTCGGCCGTGCAGGCTGCCGAGTCGGTCGAAGTGTTGCACTGGTGGACTTCGGGCGGCGAATCGAAAGCCGTCGGCGTCCTCAAGGACGACATGACGAAGCAGGGTTACACGTGGAAGGACTTTGCGGTTGCGGGTGGCGCGGGCGCGGCTGCCATGACGGCACTGAAGACGCAGGTGATCTCGGGCAATGCACCGAGCGCCGCGCAGATCAAGGGTCCGCTGATTCAGGACTGGGCTTCGCAAGGCGTGCTGGTGCCGATCGACTCCGTCGCGGGCGACTGGAAGAAGAACCTGCCGCCGGAAATCGACAAGATCATGCACGCGGACGGCCACTATGTCGCGGCGCCGTTCTCGGTGCATCGCGTGAACTGGCTGTACATCAACAAGGCTGCGCTCGACAAGGCAGGCGGCAAGGTGCCGACCACGTGGCCTGAATTCTTCGCGGTGGCCGACAAGATGAAGGCCGCGGGCATCCAGCCGATCGCGATGGGCGGTCAGCCGTGGCAAGACCTGACGCTGTGGGAAGACGTTGTGCTGTCGCAAGGCGCGGACTTCTACAAGAAGGCGCTGGTCGACCTCGACGAAAAGACGCTGACGTCGGACAAGATGGTCGGCGTGTTCGACACGGTCCGCAAGATCCAGGGTTACTTCGACGCGGGCCGCACGGGCCGTGACTGGAACCTGGCAACGGCGATGGTCATCAACGGCAAGGCCGGCATGCAGTTCATGGGCGACTGGGCGAAGGGCGAATTCGCCAACGCCGGCAAGAAGTCGGGCGCGGACTACGTTTGCGCCGCCGTGCCGGGCACCGAAAAGTCGTACACGTTCAACGTCGACTCGTTCGTGTTCTTCCAGCAGAAAGGCCAGAAGGCGGCAACGCCGGGTCAGCTTGCGCTCGCGAAGACGATCATGACGCCGGAGTTCCAGGAGCAGTTCAGCCTGAACAAGGGCTCGATTCCGGTTCGTCTGGGCGTCTCGATGGCGAAGTTCGACGACTGCGCGAAGAAGTCGTACGCGGATGAACAAACGGCGATCAAGTCGGGCGGCTATGTGCCGTCGCTCGCTCACGGCATGGCTCAGCCGGATGCGGCAGCCGGCGCGATCTCCGACGTCGTCACGAAGTTCATGAACTCGCAGCAGGATTCGAAGAGCGCAGTGACCGCGCTCGCGAAGGCAGCGAAGACCAAGTAAGTGAAGTAGCGAAGGGCGCGTCCGTCGAATGTATTAAGCGGGCGCGCCCTTCGCGCCGTTGATCGCGTGAATTCGCGCAATGCGGTGTGCGCTGTTTGCACTGCGCCTCGCATGCACGCGGCTTCACCTGACAGTTTCAGCAGGAGTCGAGTAGTGACTGCTTCTATCAGCGGAAACGGGAAAACGGCTAGCGTCGCCCGCCGCACGTCGCCCATGGCGGCCCTTGCCGATCGCTGGATTCCGAAGCTGGTGCTCGCACCCAGCGTCGTGATCAGCCTGATCTTCGTCTATGGCTTTATCGCCATCACCGGCTATCTGTCGCTGTCCAATTCGCGACTGATGCCTCGTTATGATTTCGTCGGTCTGGACCGTTATCGCGAACTGTTCGATAACGACGTGTTCTGGACCTCGGCTGCGAACCTCGGCTGGTTCGGCATTCCGTTCATCGGCATTTGCATCGGCCTGGGTCTCTTTCTCGCGATCCTGCTCGATCAGCAGATCCGCAACGAAGGCGCATTGCGCGCGGTGTTTCTGTATCCGATGGCGCTGTCGTTCATCGTGACCGGCACGGCGTGGCAATGGATCATGACGCCGAGCATCGGCCTCGAAAAAGTTTTCCACGACTGGGGCTGGACGAGCTTTTCGTTTAGCTGGCTCGGCGACCCGGACAAGGCGATTTTCTGCGTAGTGATCGCGGCGGTATGGCAATCCACCGGCTTCGTGATGGCGCTCTTTCTTGCGGGCCTGCGCGGCGTGGACGGCGAAATCTTCAAGGCCGCGCAGATGGACGGCGCGAATCTGCCCACCATCTATCGCAAGATCGTGATTCCGAGCATGCGTCCGGTGTTCTTCTCGGTGCTGCTGATTCTTTGCCACATCACGATCAAGACCTTCGACCTCGTCGTCGCGTTGACGGCGGGCGGTCCGGGTACGTCGTCGTCGCTGCCGGCTATCTTCATGTACACGTTTTCGTTCAATCGCGGGCAGCTCGGCGTCGGCGCGGCATCGTCGATGATGATGCTCGCAACCGTCGTGGCCGTGCTCGTGCCGCTCATGTATCTGGAATCGAGGAGCACCCGCAATGCAGCCTAAGATGACGATCAGCCGTGCCGTCATTTACGCGGCCTTGGTCCTGTTTGCCCTGTACTTCCTGTTTCCGCTGTACGTGATGCTGTCCACGTCGTTCAAGGACATCGACCAGTTGCGCACCGGCAATCTGCTGACGCCGCCTACGCACTGGACCGTCGATCCCTGGATCAAGGCATGGAGCGGCGCGTGTACGGGTGTGCGTTGCGACGGCATGCAGCCGTTCTTCATGAACTCGGTGCGGATGGTGATTCCGGCGGTGCTGATCTCGTCGATCATCGGCGCGTTCAACGGCTATGTGCTCACGCACTGGCGTTTTCGCGGCGCCGATCCGATCTTCACGATGCTGCTGGTCGGCTGCTTCATTCCGTTCCAGGCGATCCTGCTGCCGATGGCGCGCTTCGAAGGCTTTCTCGGCCTGTCGAACACCACGACCGGTCTGGTGGTGGTGCACGTGATCTACGGTATCGCGTTCACGACGATGTTCTTCCGCAACTTCTACGTGAGCATTCCGGCTGAACTCGTGAAGGCTGCGCGTATCGACGGCGCGGGTTTCTTCACGATCTTCACGAAGATTTTGCTGCCCGTGTCGCTGCCGATTTTCATGGTGTGTCTGATTTGGCAATTCACGCAGATCTGGAATGACTTCCTGTTCGGTATCGTGTTCTCCGGCGTCGATTCGATGCCGATCACGGTGGCGCTGAACAACCTCGTGAATACGTCGACGGGCGTGAAGGAATACAACGTCGACATGGCCGGCGCGATCATCGCCGCATTGCCGACCTTGCTCGTCTACATCATCGCCGGACGCTATTTCGTGCGCGGGCTGACGGCCGGCGCGGTGAAGGGCTAACGCCTCGCAAACCATCCGAGCGCGGCGGCGTGTCCCGGCGCATAAACAAGACGTTTTCAAGCAGTACCAGAGACTAGAGGATTCACAGCATGGCAAGCCTTTCCATCCGTGACGTGTACAAGACCTACCCGAACGGGGTGCCGGTTCTGAAGGGTGTCAACATCGACATCGAAGACGGTCAGTTCCTGATTCTGGTCGGCGGCTCGGGCTGCGGTAAATCGACGCTGCTCAATATGATCGCCGGCCTCGAAACGGTGACCAAGGGCGAGATCCAGATCGACGGCAAGACGGTGAACAACCTGTCGCCGAAAGATCGCGATATCGCGATGGTGTTCCAGTCGTACGCGCTGTATCCGTCGATGACGGTGCGCGAGAACATCTCGTTCGGTCTGAATATCCGCAAGGTGCCGAAGCAGGAACAGACGCAGATTGTCGACCGCGTGTCGAACACGCTGCAAATCACGCATCTGCTGGATCGCAAGCCGGGTCAACTGTCCGGCGGCCAGCGTCAGCGCGTGGCAATGGGCCGCGCATTGGCGCGCGACCCGGTGATGTTCCTGTTCGACGAACCGCTGTCGAACCTCGACGCCAAGCTGCGTATCGAGATGCGTTCGGAAATCAAGCTGCTGCATCAACGCCTCGGCACGACGATCGTCTACGTGACGCACGATCAGATCGAAGCGATGACGCTCGGCGACCGCATCGCCGTGATGAAAGACGGCATCGTCCAGCAGTTCGGCGCGCCGCAGGAGATTTACGACTCGCCGTCGAACCTGTTCGTGGCCGGCTTTATCGGCGCACCGCCGATGAACTTCATCCAGGGCAAGCTCGTCGAGCAGGGCGCGGGCGTGGGTCTCGAACTCGATACGGGCATTGCGCGCACGGCGCTGAATCTGCCGTTCGACTCGGCGAAGGTCAAGTCGCACGTGGGCCGTGAAGTGATTCTCGGCTTGCGTCCCGAGCGCATTACCGATGCTCGCGGCGCGCATGGCGATCACGCGAAGCTGCAACAGATCGAAGTGAAGGTCGACGTGATCGAGCCGACCGGACCGGACACTTTGGTGTTCGCGCAGGTCAACGGCAAGCGCGTGGTGAGCCGCGTACACCCGGCGTCGAATCCGCAGCCGCTGACGAATACGACGCTGCTGTTCGATACGTCGAAAGCGGTGTTGTTCGATCCGTCGAATGAAGAGCGCATCGCCTGATTTTTTGGTCTGATCGCTTGGCCTTGCCTCATTGAGAAAGCCCCTTGCGTCTCGCGACGCAAGGGGCTTTTCTTTTCTTCGCCTGGGCCGGCGGCGCCAGTCAGGCTTCCGGAATGCGCAGGTCCGGATTATTGCGCACGACTTCCGTTACCCATTCGGTGAACGCGCGCAGCCGCGAGCTCAGATTGCGGCGATGCGCGTACAGGATCGACAGCGGCGTGCCGGGGCTCGTGTAGTCAGTGAGAATTTCCTTTAGCACGCCGCGCTCGATCAGATGCGCGACCATGAAGCGCGACGGCTGAATGATGCCGTGGCCGAGCTCGCCCGCGCGAATGTAGACCGAGCCGTCGTTGACCGCGAGCACGCTTTTCATCGCGACTTTCACGGTCTCGCCGTTGACTTCGTATTCGAACGGAAAGGTCTTGCCCGTACGCGCCGACACGTAGTTGACCGCGCGGTGCTCGCTCAATTGATCGAGCGTGCTCGGCGTGCCGTACTTCTCCAAATATGCGGGCGAAGCGCAGGTGACGATACGCGCATGGCCGATGCGCCTTGCGACGAGGCTCGATTCTTCCGGCGTGCCCATGCGGATCACGCAATCCACGGCGTCCTGAATCAGGTCGATGTTGCGGTCGGCGAGACCCAGACGCACGTCGATTTCAGGGTAGCGCCGGTAGAAGTCGTCGAGCGCGGGCAGCAGCAGCGCGCGAGCGAGCGTGCCCGACGTGTCGACGCGGATCGTGCCCACCGGATTCTCACGCTTGTTCGACAGCGACGATTCCGCGTCGGCGACTTCCGCGAGGATGCGCACGCAGCGATCGTAAAAGAGCGCGCCGTCTTCGGTGACGCTGACCTGGCGCGTCGAGCGGTTCAGGAGGCGCACGCCGACATGCTCTTCCAGCGCCTGAATCGTGCGGCTCACTTTCGCGCGCGGCAAGTCGAGCGATTCGGATACTTTCGTGAAGCTGTTCGCCTCGACCACACGCGTAAAGATCTCCATCGCTTCAAAACGGTCCATGTTTGGCCTTCTTATGTGTAATGAGCGGAAATTGGTTTCGACGTGAAGTGTATAGGCTCGGAATAATGTTGTCGCAAGGGGTTGGCGCGCGACTCCGCTGATCCGGCTCAGTCTCCGCTCGTTCCACGCTCGTCGCCGCTCAGTCCCGATCCGGCGCGCCGAGCGGGAACAGCGGGCGGTAGGGCCGCGCTTCGTGGACTGCGCGAGCGAAAGACGGACGCGCCAGCAAGCGCTCGCGATAGGCGCGCACATGGGCGAACGCCGGGTCGATCGCGTGGCTCCAGTCGGCGTAAAAGAGCGCCGGCGCCGCCGCGCAATCGGCGAGGCTGAAGGTGTCGCCCGCGGCCCATTCGCGCGCCGCCATTGTTTTGTCGAGCCACGCGTAGGCCGTATCGAGCATCGCGCGCGCTTCCGTCACGCCGCGCGCGTCGCGCTCGGCGTCAGGACGCAGGCTGTCGAACACGATCTTCTGTTGCGGCGTCGAAATATAGTTGTCGAAGAAGCGGTCCATGCTGCGCACGTCGAGCGCCGCGCGGGCGTCGGCGGGCACGAGCGCCACCGGCCCCGGATAGTACAGGCCGAGATATTCGATGATGATGCTCGCCTCCGTCACCGTGCGCTCGCCGTCGACCAATACGGGAAATCGCCTGATCGGCCACAGTTCGGCGAATTCGGCCATGATTTGCGGGTCGTCGTGCGCGAGCAGGCGGAATTCGAACGGCGTGCTGTTCTCGTACAGCGCGATGAGCGCCTTCTGGCAGTACGAGGAGAAAGGGTGTGCGTAGAGCTTGAGCTTCATCGTGATCGCCTTCGACGGTTGTACGGTTGTTACGGCCCCCCAAGGCCGTTCAGATCACGACGAGCGAGCGCGGCGCAAATCGACACGCCGCCGCCTATTGGAGCCATGCTGACGCCGCGCCAGAAACCGCTAATGCGGCAGGCGCACGTTGAAGCGGAACGTCGCGAGCCGCGCCAGCAGAATGAACCCCGTGGCGAACAGCACGCTATACACGGTGTCGAAATTCACGTAGTCCAGCAGCACATACAGCCAGCAGCCGACGAAAGCGCACGTCGCGTAAGGCCGCGAATCGCGCAGGATCAGGGGCACCTCGTTGCACAGCACGTCGCGGATCACGCCGCCGAACACGCCCGTCGCCACGCCCATCATCACGGACGTGAACCAGGGCATTTGCGCGTCGTGCGCAATCGAGGTCCCCGCGATGCTGAAGAGGCCAAGGCCGATCGCATCGGCGACCAGCAGCACGCGCTCGGACAGCAGGCGCGAGGTCATTTTCAGCAAGGTCGGCGCGAACAGCGACATCACGAAGATCGCGATCAGATAGCCCTGATGCTCGACCCAGTAGAACGGCCGGCGCTCGAGCAGCACGTCGCGCAACGTGCCGCCGCCGAAGGCCGTGGCGATGGCGACGAGGAACGTGCCGACCGCGTCGAGGCGGCGCGTCCTCGCTTCGATGAAACCGGAAATCGCGTAGGCAAAGATGGCCAGCGCCTCCATGAGGGAGAGCGCGAGTGTGAGTCTCGGATGGATCACTGCGGCTCCGTCAGCGGCCTGGCGTGAGCCGGCGCGGCGCCCGGCTGAAGCAGCACGACGACCGCGCCCGCGCCGCCGTCGTGCGGCCGCGCCTGGCAGAACGCGATCACTTCGTTCTTCTGCACGAGCCACGCGCGCACTTTGCCCTTGAGCACCGGTTCCTTGCCGATCGATCCCAGGCCTTTGCCGTGAATCACGCGCAGGCAGCGCAAGCCGCGCTTGACCGACTCGCGGATGAATTCCGCCAGGGCCTCGCGGGCTTCCTCGCGCCGCATGCCGTGCAGATCGATTTGCGCCTGCACGATCCAGTCGCCGCGCCGCAGTTTTCGCACGACTTCCTGGCTCACGCCGGGGCGGCAATAGGAGAGCGTTTCGTCGGTTTCGAGCAGCACCTCGGGATCGAATTCGTCGGAGATCGCTTCGTGCAGCACGGCTTCTTCATCGAGCAGGGTTTGCACGGGCAGCGGCGGCGGAGGATTGCGCGGCAACGATGCGCGCGGCGGCACGGCGAGCGGCGCGACTTCGCCGATTTCGCGGCGAAACAGATCGGCGTCCGCCGCGGCTTCGCGCCGTGCAGCCGTCGCGGCGGCGCGTTCGCGCTCGCGCTTTTGCGCGTCGACCTTCAACGTGTCGCGCAATGCGCCGAGGCCGGCTAGGCCCGCGGCCGGCTCGATCTTCGGCGTCGCGGCGGGCGCAGCCGGTTCGCGCGCGGGCGTTGCAGCCGGGGCGCGGACGCGCTTCGGCTCGTTCGGATGAGGGTGGTTCTTCGGCATGGCGGTAGTAGACGCGGATAACGATTCGGTCGCGCGGCGCCTCGCGCGATCCTGGTGCGGCTTCGAATAAAAAAGGCCGCCGGCTCATGAGCCGCGGCCTTTGATCCAACGAGCGGCCGGGCAACGCCCAGCCGCTATTTTACCGTTGCGTTCGCACGAAAGCGCTGCCGATCAACGCTCGGCTTCCTGGCTCATCGCGTGCTCGCCCGCCATCTCGTTGATGGTTTCCAGATAGCGCTGCGCGTCGAGCGCGGCCATACAGCCGGTGCCTGCGCTCGTGATTGCCTGACGGTACACGTGGTCCTGCACGTCGCCGGCCGCGAACACGCCCGGCACGCTGGTGGCGGTGGCAAAGCCGTTCAGGCCGCCCTTCGTGATGATGTAGCCGTTCTTCATCTCCAGTTGGCCTTCGAAGATGTCCGTGTTCGGCTTGTGGCCGATCGCGACGAACAGGCCCTGCAGCGCGATGTCGGTCGTCTCGCCGGTTTGCGTGTGCTTGATGCGCACACCGGTCACGCCGGACTGGTCGCCCGTCACTTCGTCGAGCGTATGGTTCCACTTGATCTCGACCACGCCTTCCTTCTCTTTCGCGAGCAGGCGGTCGATCAGGATCGGCTCGGCGCGGAACTTGTCGCGGCGATGGATCACCGTGACCTTCTTCGCGATGCCCGACAGATAGAGCGCTTCTTCGACCGCGGTATTGCCGCCGCCGACCACGGCCACATGCTGCTGCTTGTAGAAGAAGCCGTCGCAGGTTGCGCAGGCCGACACGCCCTTGCCCATGAACGCTTCTTCCGACGGCAGGCCGAGATATTGCGCCGACGCGCCCGTCGAGATGATCAGCGAATCGCACGTGTATTCGCCCGAATCGCCGATCAGGCGGATCGGCTTTTCGTCGAGCTTCGCCGTGTGAATGTGGTCGAAGATGATTTCGGTGTTGAAGCGCTCAGCGTGCTCCAGGAAGCGCGCCATCAGTTCCGGGCCTTGCACGCCGTTGGCGTCGGCGGGCCAGTTTTCGACGTCGGTCGTGGTCATCAACTGGCCGCCTTGCGCGAGACCCGTGACGAGCACCGGCGCGAGGTTGGCGCGCGCCGCGTAGACCGCTGCCGTGTAGCCGGCAGGGCCGGAACCGAGAATCAGAACCTTGGCGTGTTTCGTGGAAGTTGCGGGCATGATCGAATCCTTTTACGGCGCGCTGCCCGCCCATGCGGGCAACGCGACTTGGCTGAAACTGTAGATGGGTATCAGTCGGGCATTATAAAGGGCGGGGCCGCGGCCTGCTCCATGAAGCTTTCCGATCGCGGCGATAGCCCGGCGCGGGGCCTAAGCGATCAGCGCGCGTGGCCGATCGGCCAGGTTACCGTCATTTACAGCCTCATGCGGGGCACTGCGTTTACAATAGGCCGGATCGAAGTTTCGGGTCTTTCGGGTCGACGGCGCCGGGCTCTCTGCCGCGCCGAACGGCTTCGACCCGAGGCCCGGCAATAGAATTGGCAACACGCATCGGCCACGCATCGGCCACACAAGCAACAGGATCAATGGCAAAAGCTCCTTATTCCGCGAGCGCGCAGGCACTACCGCACCGCATGTCGCGCCTCTTCACCGAAATCCGCTGGATTCTGCAGGTCGCGCTCGGCGTGTTCCTGCTGATGGCGCTCGTCAGCTACAGCCGCCGCGATCCGAGCTGGACGCACGCCGCGCAGGTCGATCACATCGCCAACTGGGCGGGCCGCGTGGGCGCGTGGACCTCGGACATTCTGCTGCTGCTGTTCGGCCTCTCCGCGTACTGGTGGATCGTGCTGCTCGGCCGGCACATTTCCGCGAACTACAAGCGCATTACCCGTCAGGACGAACCGGACGAAGACGCGCCGCGCGACACGACCTGGCTCGCGGACGCCTTCGCGTTCATGCTCGTGCTGCTCGCCTGCGACGGCATCGAGGCGCTGCGCATGTGGTCGCTCAAGGTTCAACTCCCGCGCGCGCCGGGCGGCGTGATCGGCGAGGCGGTCGCGCGCGGCGTGTCGCATGCGCTCGGCTTCACGGGCGGCACGCTCGCGCTGCTGATCGTGCTGGGCATCGGCTTGTCGCTGTATTTCCGTTTCTCGTGGCTGTCGGTGTCGGAGAAAGTCGGCGAATCGATTATCTCCGCCGTGACTTTTGCGAAGCTGCGCCGCGAGGCCGGGCGCGACCGCAAGCTCGGCGAAGCTGCCGCGGTCAAGCGCGAGGGCAAGGTCGAGAAGGGGCGAGTGCGCATCGAGGAACATGAGCCGGTCGTGATCGTGCCGCCGGTCGTCACGCCGGCCAAGTCGGAGCGCGTCGAGAAGGAACGGCAGGTGCCGCTTTTCACCGATCTGCCGGGCGATTCCACGTTGCCGCCCATTTCGCTGCTCGATCCCGCGCCCGCCGCGCAGGAAACCATTTCGGCCGATACGCTCGAATTCACTTCGCGTCTGATCGAGAAAAAGCTCAAGGACTTCGGCGTTGAAGTGAGCGTGGTCGCCGCCTATCCGGGCCCGGTCGTCACGCGTTACGAGATCGAGCCGGCCACCGGCGTGAAGGGCAGCCAGATCGTGAATCTGGCGAAAGACCTCGCGCGTTCGCTGTCGCTCGTGTCAATTCGCGTGGTCGAAACGATTCCGGGCAAGAACTTCATGGCGCTCGAGTTGCCGAACCAGCGCCGCCAGACCGTGAGCCTGTCCGAGATTCTCGGCTCGGCGGTTTATGCGGATGCCGCGTCGCCGCTCACCATGGGTCTCGGCAAGGACATCGGCGGCAAGCCCGTTTGCGCGGACCTCGCGAAAATGCCGCACTTGCTGGTGGCCGGTACGACCGGTTCGGGCAAGTCGGTCGGTATCAACGCGATGATTTTGTCGCTGCTCTACAAGGCGAGCGCCGACCAGGTCCGCATGATCCTGATCGATCCGAAGATGCTCGAAATGAGCGTCTACGAAGGCATTCCGCATCTGCTGTGTCCGGTCGTGACGGACATGCGCCAGGCCGGCCACGCGCTCAACTGGGCGGTCGCCGAAATGGAGCGGCGCTACAAGCTGATGAGCAAGCTCGGCGTGCGTAACCTCGCCGGCTACAACAACAAGATCGACGAAGCGGCGAAGCGTGACGAGAAGCTGCCGAACCCGTTCAGCCTCACGCCGGACGAGCCGGAACCGCTCACGCGTCTGCCCAACATCGTCGTCGTGATCGACGAACTCGCTGACCTGATGATGGTGGTCGGCAAGAAGGTCGAGGAACTGATCGCGCGAATCGCGCAGAAGGCGCGCGCGGCCGGCATCCATCTGATTCTCGCCACGCAGCGTCCGTCGGTCGACGTGATCACCGGCCTCATCAAGGCCAACGTGCCGACGCGCATGGCGTTCCAGGTGTCGTCGAAAATCGACTCGCGCACGATTCTCGATCAGCAGGGCGCGGAATCGCTGCTCGGCATGGGCGACATGCTTTATCTGCCGCCCGGCAGCGGCTTGCCGGTGCGGGTGCACGGCGCGTTTGTGTCGGACGAGGAAGTGCATCGCGTTGTCGACAAGCTCAAGGAGCAGGGCGAGCCGAACTATATCGAGGGCATTCTCGAAGGCGGCGTGACGGGCGAGGGCGACGAAGGCTCGGCGGGCGCCGGAGGAAGCGGATCGGGCGACGGCGAGTCGGACCCGCTTTACGATCAGGCGGTGGACGTCGTGCTGAAGAACAAGCGCGCGTCGATCTCGCTGGTGCAGCGGCATTTGCGCATCGGCTATAACCGGGCGGCGCGCCTGCTGGAGCAAATGGAAAACTCCGGCGTGGTGTCGGCGATGTCGTCGAACGGCAATCGCGAGATTCTCGCGCCGGCGCGCGAGGCGGAGTGAGGCCAAGTGAAGCTGATTAAGGCATGCTGCGGTGAGGCGTTGGGTTTTTGTCGGCTGCCTTTACCGCTCGGTCTTTTTCGCTTTCTTCGCCGCTTGTTCACCGCTTGTTCACCGCTTGTAACGTTCGTTTCCAAAGGTTCGCTCCTAAGACTCGCTTAAGGCTGCCTGCCTAAGCTTCGCGCAAAACCGCAGTCTTGCGCGGCAACACCGCTCATGACGATGCGCCGCCAACATCGCGGCCGCTCAACGAATTCAGATCAAGGGAGAAAAACATATGCAGCTATTCGCACAGCAGCATGCACAATCCGGCCGCGTCGGCCGCTTTGCGCATTTGGCTCGCGCGCTTGCGCGCACTGCGGGCACGGTGGCGATCGGCGCATCCGTGCTGGTCGCTTCGCAGGCGTTCGCGAGCGGCACCGAACAGTTGAAGGCGTTCGTCTCGCAGGTTCACTCGGCGCGCGGCACCTTCGTCCAGCAGGAAGTGCGCGCGCCGGGCAAGGCGCAAGGGGCGAGCGGCGGGAGTGGCGGGAGCGGCGCAAGCGGCGTGCTCTCCACCACGGGCGGCAGCAAGAACAGCACGTCGAGTGGGACATTCACGTTCGCGCGTCCCGGCAAGTTCATCTGGCAATACGAAAAGCCCTACGCACAACTGCTGCAAGCGGACGGCGACAAGCTTTACGTCTACGACAAAGACCTGAACCAGGTGACGGTGCGAAGCCTGGGCGGCGCGCTTGGCGCGAGCCCGGCGGCGATCCTGTTCGGCAGCAACGATCTCGACAAGAACTTCACGCTGCGCGATGCGGGCGTGAAGGCCGGCATCGACTGGCTCGAACTCACGCCGAAAGCAAAGGACACGCAATTCCAGCGCGTGGGCATCGGCTTCAAGGACGGCAATCTGCAAGCGATGGAATTGCACGATGTGTTCGGGAACGTGACCTTGCTGACGTTCTCGAACATCCAGAAGAATCCGCCGCTGCCTGCTGACGCGTTCAAGTTCACCGTGCCGAAGGGCGCGGACGTGATCAACGGCTAAATTGCCGCTGCACGTTCAAGCTGCACGTTCAATGTTGACGAAGAAAGCCGCGCTGAATGCGCGGCTTTTTTATCGCCGATGCAAAACGGGCCGCGCTATTTCTCGGCTTCGATTGCATGCGCGGCCTTCATGTCCTCGAGAAACGCTTCGACAATATCCGTTCGATGCTGCCGTGCGCGCGTGACCATATGAAACGCGACGCGATAGCGCATGACGGCCGGATTCAGCGCGGCGAGCAGCCCTTGTTCGACGAACGGCGCCGCGAAATGTCCCGGTAAATAGCCGAGGTGATGCCCCGAGAGCACGAGCATCGCGACCGCTTCCATGTTGTCGGCGACGGCGGTGACGTTGCGCCCGGCCGTCGAACTTTCAGCCTCCGGCAACGGATAGCTGCGCCACGCCCATTCATGCGCGGCGGCCTGCGCGGGCGTGACTTCACCCGCGCGAGCAAAGAGCGGATGCTCTTTTGCGCAGTAGGCGAACTGGTCTTCAGCGAACACTTCGGTGTATTCGAGCGACGGCACGCGATGCCAGAAATAGCCGATGCCGATCTGAATTCGCCCGTTGAGCAGCAACTCTTCGAGTTCGCCAGGCGAGCGCACGAGAATCGAAAACCGCACCGACTGATCGCGCGAACGAAAGCGGCCAATCGCCTCGCTGATGCGCGCGCTGGCCGATACCGGCGTGTGCCCGATCATGCCGATGTCGAGCGTGCCGACCAGCTTGCGGCCGACGTTGCGCGCCTGCATGCCGAAGCTGTCGACGGCATCGAGCAGCGCGCGAGCGGCATCGACGAATTGCGCGCCGCGCGCGCTCAGGCGAAAGCCGCTGCGGCCGCGTTCGCATAGCCGGTAGCCGAGGCGCGTTTCGAGCGTGGCCAGTTGCGTGCTGATGGTCGACTGACCGACGTTGAGCGTGGCTTGCGCCGGCGAGACGCCGCCCGCATCGACGATCGCGAGAAAGACGCGGATGAGCCGCAGGTCGAGGTCGGTGAGTTGGGAGAACATGCGTCAGGATACATCGCTCGGGATCAATGCGAAGGTTTTTGAGCAGCTATTGGACGTTCACCCGAACTGCTCAAGAATGTAAGTTCGCCCGGCTTGAATAGCTTCTGGCCGCTTGCCAGACACCTGTTCCGTGCCGGTTTCGCCGATTCCCGCCCGCCGGGACTTTTCATTGCCGAGCCACGATGAATACTTCCTCCTTCATTTCTCCCGAAGCCGGCGAGCGGCCGCAGCCGCTGTCCGGCAATGCGATGCCGCGCTGCGGCGGAATCGCGACAATGATGCGCCTGCCGAACGTCGGCTCGGCGGCGGGATTCGACGCCTGCTTCGTCGGCGTGCCGTTCGATCTCGGCACGTCCAACCGCACGGGCGCGCGTTTCGGGCCGCGCCAGATCCGCAGCGAATCCGTGCTGCTGCGCCCGTACAACATGGCGACGCGCGCCGCGCCGTTCGATTCGCTGCGAGTCGCCGATCTCGGCGACGTCGCGATCAATCCGTACAACCTGCACGACTCGATCGCGCGGATCGAAACCGCCTACGACGAGATCCTTCAGCACGATTGCAAGCCGATCACGCTCGGCGGCGATCACACGATCGCGTTGCCGATCCTGCGCGCGATCCATCGCAAGCACGGCAAGGTCGGGCTGATTCACGTCGATGCTCACGCCGACGTCAACGACACGATGATGGGCGAGAAAATCGCGCACGGCACGCCGTTTCGCCGCGCGGTCGAAGAGGGCCTGCTCGATTGCGAGCGTGTCGTGCAGATCGGTCTGCGCGGCACCGGTTACGCGGCGGAAGATTTCGACTGGTGCCGCGATCAGGGCTTCGAGGTCGTGCAGGCGGAAGCGTGCTGGAACCAGTCGCTTGCGCCGCTGATGGCGCGCGTGCGCGAACGCATGGGCGATGGTCCGGTGTACATCACGTTCGACATCGACGGGATCGATCCGGCCTTTGCACCCGGCACCGGCACGCCTGAAATCGCGGGGCTGACGGTGCCGCAGGCGCTCGAAATCATTCGCGGCGCACACGGCCTGAATATCGTCGGTTGCGATCTTGTGGAGGTGGCGCCGCCGTATGATCCGTTCGGCACCACGGCGCTGCTCGGCGCGAACCTCGCGTTCGAGTTGCTGTGCGTGCTGCCGGGCGTCGAATACCGGACTGCCGCGGCTCGGTGAATCCGTTCGCCACGTAGCTCTTGCGGCGCGCCGTCAGCAACGAAAAGGCCTGCATTTGTGGGCCTTTTCTGCATTTAGAAGTGCAGCGAGCGCTTACGCGTAAGCAGTCTTGCGCGTCGACACGAACGCGAGATAACACGCCGCGCCGATCACCAGCGAGGGCAACGTCGCGCCAAGGTTCGGCAGCCACTGATTGATCGCCTGATAGGAGGCAATGCCGATCGCCCACGCGATGAACGCGCTCAGATGCCAGCCGCCCGAAAAGCCGTAGCGGCCGCGCACGTCGGCGAGCACGGCGGCTTCAATCCGGCGCTTGCGCACGATGAAGTGATCGACCAGCACCACGCCGAAGAGCGGCGCGAACACCGAGCCGATCAGCAACAGGAAGTTCTGGTATTTCGCCATCGGCACGAGCAGCGCGATCAACGTGCAGAGCGCGCCGAACGCCGCCGAGAGCATCGGCACGCTGCCGCGCGCCCAGAACGTACCGGTCGACACGGCTGCCGAATGAATGTCGGCGAATGCGTTGTCCACTTCGTCGATCAGGATCAGCAAGAGCGCGAGGCCGCCGCCGGCTTGCGCGAGTGCGCTTGTGAGCAGCGCATCGCCGCCGCCCGCGGCGAGACCGTAGATCGCGCCCAGCGCATAGAACCATATGTTCGCGATGCCGTAGCCGAGCAGCGTGCCGCGAAACGTGTCGCCGGCGCGGCGGCCAAAGCGCGTGTAATCGGCGATCAGCGGCAGCCATGAGAGCGGCATCGCGACCACCAGATCGATGGCGCCGCCGAACGGCATTTCGCCCGTGCCGGGGCGGCGCATCATCGCGCTCAAGTCGTGCTGAGCGAGCAGATTCCATGTGAGCCACGCCGCGCCCGCGAGCAGCAGCCAGATGCCCCACGTGCGCAAAAAGCGCCGCACGAACGACAGCGGCCCGCTGATCGCAAGCAGCGTCGCGAGCAAGCCGAACACGACGGTCCAGACGAGCGGCATCGAGAAGCCGAACGCCTGCTTCGCGAGGGCGTCGGCGGAATCGCGCATCACGATCACTTCGAACGCGCCCCAGCCGACCAGTTGCACCGCGTTCAGCACCGCGGGCACCGACGCGCCGCGCACACCGAGCGTCGGACGCAGCGACGACATCGCGGCGAGCCCCGTGTCCGTGCCGATCACGCCCGCGAGCGCGAGGAGCACCACGCCGATCGCGCTGCCGATCACAATCGCCAGGAGCGCGTGCGGCAGCGACAAGCCCGGCACGAGCAGCGCGCCGGCTTGCGCGACCAGCAGGCCGATGCCGAGCGAGAACCAGAGCGCGAAGGCGTCGCCGGTGCGGAATGCGCGGCGCGCGTCGGGCACCGGCGTGAGCGGTGCGTAGGTGGAACCGGCGTCGCCGGTGAGCGGGTCTTGTGCCATCGGGTGTTGTCCGTGAGTGTGTGTCTGTTGCTTTGGTTTGCCTGCGCGTTCGCGCTCGTGTTCGCATTCGGTAGACGACACGCCGCGCTCGCCGACGCTCCGTCACTGTCATAATGCAGGACGTTGCCCGCGCGTTTCTCGTGCAGGCTTTGCGCTTGTCCGGCAGCACGCCGCCTTCCGACCATCGCAGATACCGTCGCGCGAACCGCGTCCGGAAAAGCCGAGATTATCCCCAAAACGTCATGTTCGAAGAAACCCGTGCCAATGTCCCGCTCGCCGAACGCCTGCGGCCTCGCAATATCGACGAAGTGATCGGTCAGAAGCATCTGCTCGGTCCGAACAAGCCGCTGCGGGTCGCGTTCGAATCCGGCGAGGCGCATTCGATGATCCTCTGGGGCCCGCCGGGCGTCGGCAAGACCACGCTTGCGCGGCTCATGGCGGACGCGTTTCACGCGCAGTTCATCGCGCTGTCGGCGGTGCTCTCGGGCGTGAAGGACATTCGCGAGGCGGTCGAGACGGCGCAGATTCATCGCGCGAACGGGCACCAGACGCTGGTGTTCGTCGACGAGGTGCATCGCTTTAACAAGAGTCAGCAAGACGCGTTCTTGCCGCATGTCGAGTCGGGGCTGTTCGTGTTTGTCGGCGCGACGACGGAGAATCCCTCGTTCGAGGTGAACAGCGCGTTGCTGTCGCGCGCCGCGGTCTATGTGCTCAAGAGTCTCGACGAGGACGAGTTGCGCGAACTGCTCGAGCGGGCGCAGCGCGAACTCGGCGGCCTCACGTTCACCGACGAAGCGCGCAACGCGCTGATCGGTTCCGCCGACGGCGACGGCCGCAAGCTGTTGAACAACCTGGAAATCGTCGCGCGCGCCGCTGCGCAGCAGAAGACGACGGAGATTGACGGCGCGTTGCTCGGCAGCGCGCTCGCCGAAAATTTGCGCCGCTTCGACAAGGGCGGCGACGCGTTTTACGACCAGATCAGCGCGCTGCATAAGTCGGTGCGCGGCAGCAGTCCGGACGGCGCGCTCTACTGGTTCTGCCGGATGCTCGACGGCGGCGCGGACCCGCGTTATCTGGCGCGGCGCATCGTGCGCATGGCGTGGGAGGACATCGGTCTCGCCGACCCGCGCGCCGCGCGCATCGCGCTCGACGCCGCCGAAACCTACGAGCGCCTGGGCACGCCCGAGGGCGAGCTTGCGCTTGCGCAGGCCATCATCTATCTGGCGGTCGCGCCGAAGTCGAATGCGGGCTACAACGCGTATAACGAGGCGCGGCGCTTCGTCAGCAAGGACAAGTCGCGCGGCGTGCCCGTGCATCTGCGCAATGCGCCGACCAAGCTGATGAAGGAACTCGGCTACGGCCACGAGTATCGCTACGCGCACGACGAGCCGGATGCCTATGCGGCCGGAGAGACCTATCTGCCCGAGAACATGCGCGATCCGCACTGGTACACGCCGACGCCGCGCGGTCTGGAAGGCAAGATCGGCGACAAGATGGCGCGTCTTGCCGAACTCGACGCGCAATGGCGCAGCGAGAACAAGCCGAAGAAGGGCTGAGAGTCTCCGGCGCGGCGCGCCGGTGCGCTAAAATCCCACCTTCATACAACGAATACCCGCCCCATCCCATGCTCGACATCCAGTTGCTGCGCAAAGACCTCGACGGCGTCGCGAAACGCCTCGCCGACCGCGGCTATAGCCTCGACGTCGCGGCGTTCACCGCGCTCGAAGCGGAACGCCGCGATACCCAGACCCGCACCGAAGAAATGCAGGCGCGCCGCAACAGCCTGTCCAAGCAGATCGGCGCGATGAAAGGGCGGGGCGAGGACACGTCGGCGGTGATGGCGGAAGTCGGCGGCATCGGCGACGAGATGAAGGCGTCGGCGGCAAAGCTGGACGACATTCAGAAGCGCCTGTCGGATCTTCTGCTCGGCGTGCCGAATCTTCCGCATGAGAGCGTGCCCGTTGGCCGCGACGAGGCGGAGAACGTCGAAGTGCGCCGCTGGGGCACGCCGCGTCAGTTCGATTTCGAAGTGAAGGATCACGTGGATGTGGGCGCGCCGCTCGGCCTCGATTTCGAGACCGGGGCGAAGCTCTCGGGCGCGCGCTTCACGATGCTGCGTGGGCAGATAGCGCGGCTGCATCGCGCGCTTGCGCAGTTCATGATCGACACGCATACGCAGCAGCACGGTTATACGGAGATTTACACGCCGTACATCGTGAATCCGGAGATTCTGTACGGCACCGGGCAGTTGCCCAAATTCGCGGACGACATGTTCCGCGTCGAGAAGGGCGGCGGCGAAAACACGGTCACGCAATATCTGATTTCGACGTCGGAAATTTCGCTGACGAACACGGTGCGCGACAGCATCGTCGAAGGTAATGCGCTGCCGATCAAGCTGACTGCGCATTCGCCGTGCTTCCGTTCGGAAGCGGGCTCGTATGGGCGCGATACGCGCGGCATGATCCGCCAGCATCAGTTCGACAAGGTGGAGATGGTGCAGATCGTGGCGCCGGAAACGTCTTATGACGCGCTGGAACAGATGGTCGGCCACGCGGAGACGATTCTGCAGAAGCTCGAGCTGCCGTATCGCGTGATCACGTTGTGCACCGGCGACATGGGCTTTTCGGCCACCAAGACTTACGACCTCGAGGTGTGGCTGCCGGCGCAAAACACCTATCGCGAGATCTCGAGCTGCTCGAACACCGAGTCGTTCCAGGCTCGCCGGATGCAGGCGCGTTATCGGAACGCGCAAGGCAAGCCGGAACTCGTGCATACGTTGAACGGCTCGGGGCTCGCGGTCGGCCGCACGCTCGTGGCGGTGCTGGAGAATTTCCAGAACGCCGACGGCTCGGTGACGGTGCCGGCTGCACTGCGCCCGTACCTCGGCGGTGTGGAGCGGCTGGAAGTGCCGGCCGCTTGAGTCGTGTTGTACGATTCACGTACGTCCCTCTGAAATTTTTTCGGCGAGGGACTTGGAAATCCAGATTCACTGTTCTATAATCTTTCTCTCCCAAGCAGCGACCCGCTTGGATCTGACAAAACCGCGCCAGCGTCATACGGCAGCGGCTAGTTAGAAAACCCGGAAAGGTGGCAGAGTGGTCGAATGCGCCGGACTCGAAATCCGGTGTACCTTTAGGGGTACCGTGAGTTCGAATCTCACCCTTTCCGCCAGATTTAGAAAAACCCGCAAGCTGAAAGGCTTGCGGGTTTTTTGTTTTCTGGCTGGTTGTCAACGCTTCTCCGGTTTGTGTACGTGCCGCACCGCGGGAAGACTCGACGGCTTCCACATCACCCCGGCCTTTTTGCCACATCCCAAAAACATAGAACCGCAGCCATCTGTTAGCGTCACGCGGTCACAGGCGACAAGAACGGGCAATGGACGGCACTGAACTCAAAACTGATTCGCAGCAGCGGTGGATGATGTACAAGAGGGACGCCTACGAAAGTGGGCGCATCTTCGTTACCGCCGAGCAGAAGCAAGCGGTCGAGGAAGGCAAGAAGTTTGCGCAACGCGCGTACGCCGATATATGGGCTCGCGATCCTGCGCTTGTACGGCGTGTGCGTTCGTTCCTGGGACAGAACTTCTATTGGCATCAGCGCTTGTCGACGCAGGGCGCCGACCTTGAGGTCGTACAGACGTTGCAATCCATGATCCGCGGAGAGAGCGTTGTACTGGTTGCCGAGCAGTCGCGCACGGCCGGCGCGAGCTACAGTACCGCGCCCCGAGCGCAAAAGCTGCCCACCTTCCGCGAGTCGTTGATGACCGGGCAGGGCATGTCGTACGACGCTGCGACCGACTATATCGACTGGTACAACGATATGGTGGACAGGGTCAACGCAAGGGCAGCCCGTGTGCCCAATGTGGCCTCGTCGTCACTCGCCGACTAGGCAGGCGATGTCGCCGGAACTGTTACGCCGTTTGGCGATGCGCAGCTGTTTGACTACACCCCCGATGCGGTGAGCGGTGACGTCGATGAGCTAGCGGCCAGGACAACTAATCCGGACTATGCAGCCAAAATGCTCGGTTATGACCGGGATACGTTCGGCGACATGATCCACGATATGAAAGACGGTCTTGGGCTCGGCGGGGCCGATAACGTTATCTGGCACGACGACGGCAAGATCGAGTTCAAGGGCAAGGTCATCGGTAACATGCACGACTATTGAGAACGTCGATATGAAATCCCGTCAACTGGCACATGCGTCGTTTTCGATTTACGGCGACGAGGTAACGCCTCACGTTTGGACCCGTTATTTTGGCGTCGACCCCGATATTGCCGTCACTAAGAACGAGCCATTCATAACCCCGGCCGGCCGTATCAGCAGCGCGCCCGGACGGACCGGCGTATGGAGCGTGCGAAGCAAAGCCGTTATTCAGAGCGATTTGCTCGAACCTCATTTGCGCTACCTGATCGAGCAGCTGGCGCTTCCGCGAGCCGATCTTCGCGAGATGGTCGAGCGCGTCGGCGCAAAAATGCGCTTTTTCTGCTACTGGAAAAACGAGACCGATCACCGCATGCCGGACGTGGCGGATGACATTCGCGCAATGATGGAAATGATGGGCGGGACCATCGAGATCGACGAATATCGCTAGGGGCGAAGTGGGAAGTTCGGGCGTGGCTCCAGCCTACCTTTCTCCTTGCTTCCGTGGCCAGCAAAAAACAGAAAAGTTGAATTACACAAACGTGCGCGATGGGCACGCCATCCCCCCCGCACCCCCATTCCCCCGACCCCTCCGCGATCCTCTGTACAATTGGCCGTTCGATTGAATATCGACCTACCTTCGAACCCATCGACCGAATTCATGGCCATTACCTACAAGACTCCCGAAGACATCGCCAGGCTGCGTATTTCAGGCCGCCTCGCGGCCGACGTGCTGGCCATGATCGGCGAGCACGTGAAGGCCGGTGTCTCCACCGACGAGCTGGACGCACTGTGCAACGACTACATCGTCAATACGCAAAAGTCGATTCCGGCGAACGTCGGCTATCTGGGTTTTCCGAAGACGGTGTGCACATCGGTCAATCAGGTTGTCTGCCACGGCATTCCGAGCCGCAACGAAGTGCTCAAGGACGGCGACATCATCAACATCGACGTCGCGATCATCAAGGACGGCTACTTCGGCGACACGAGCCGCATGTATTGCGTCGGCGAGCCAAGCACGGTCGCGCGTCAACTGATCGACACGACGTATGAAGCGATGCTCGCGGGCATCCGCGAAGTGAAGCCGGGCGCGACGCTCGGCGACATCGGCCATGCGATTCAGAAGGTCGCGCAGCGCGACGGCTTTTCGATCGTGCGCGACTATTGCGGCCACGGCATCGGCAAGGTCTATCACGAGGACCCGCAGGTTCTGCATTACGGTCAGCCGGGGCAGGGCGTGCGTCTGAAGCCCGGCATGGTCTTCACGATCGAGCCGATGATCAACGCAGGCCGCGCCGGCACCACCGTCTTGCGCGATGGCTGGACGGTGGTCACGAAAGACCGCTCGCTGTCGGCGCAATGGGAACACATGATCGCCGTCACCGACGACGGCTACGAACTCCTCACGCCCTGGCCGGACGGCACCGGCAGCTACGAGGCGCCTTAGCCCGAAACGCTTCCATCGCGAGTGGGCCGAGCTCAGAGACACCGGGCGCGGCAAATGCTGAGAACTCGATGCGCGCTTTGCCAGAACCGGCTCACGCGATAAGATCCCCCGGCAAAGAATGATTTGACTCGCGCGCCGGTTCGGTTAAAGCTACGCCTTAAGGCTTCAAGGGGTTTTCGTCTGCATGAGTCCGTCATTGACCGTTCGCCGTATCGCCGCTGATCAGGGCGCTGTTTTTCGCGAACTCCGTACTGCGTCGCTGCGAGAGGCGCCTTATGCCTTCGGCGCGACGCTAGAGGACGCCTTGTCCGCGGACGCCGCCAGCTTTGACGTCATCGCCGCGAAGCACGCGGTTTCTCTTACCGTCAGCACTTTTATTCTCTATACCGAGGGTCATCCGGCGGGACTCATCGAAGCGCATTTCGAAGAGACCCCCGAGCGCCGCGCATTCGTTTGCGAGTTGTGGGTGGCGCCGGCGGTTCGTCATCTGCGTGGCGGAGAGTTGCTGGTCGACACCGCTAGCGGCTGGCTCGCCAACGAAGGCGCCGCCGAAATCTACGCATGGGTCGCCGATTCGAATCGCACCGCCATGCGCTTTTACGAAGCGCTCGGTTTCGGACCGACCGGCGAACATCGGCGCGTCACGCGCGCGCCGGAACAGGTCGAAAGCCTGCTGGTTCGCCACGTGCCGTCCACGTCACCCGCAGTTGACTCGTGATCCGCCGAGCGGCGCAGCAGTTTGCCGCCCGTTCCGGATCTCTTGCGCGGTTCTGTTGTGCGTTTCCGTTGCGCGTTTCTGTTGCTTCCCTGCTCGCATCCGCAGCCGTATCTCCACAGATGTCCTGCCTCGCCCGTTCTTGCGCGGCGCGGCGTGATCGTTCCTGCTCGCGCAACATGCACAACACGCGCATATCGCCGCGCGCGCGGGCAAAAAATCTCGCCGCACGCGTGGACGCCTGTAAAATACGCAAAATTTTTTGCCGAACGCTATGTCGCCCAAGAAATCGCCCTTTTTCGAACTCCGCAGCGGTTCCGTCGACACGCTCCTCTTTGTGGTCAAGACAACCGACCTCGATGCCATGCGTGCCGAGCTGACCCGGCGCTTCGAGGCGACCCCCGAATTTTTCGCTAACGACGTCGTCGCGATCGACGTGCGCCGTCTCGCGGAGAACGAGCGCGTGCCGCTCGCCGAGATCGCGCAACTGCTCGACAGCGTGCGCATGCGTCCGGTCGGCGTGGTCGCTGACACGCAGCAGTCGTGGGCGACGGAATCGGCGTTGCCGCTCCTCGAAGCGCGCGACCGCCGCGGCGCGGCCGCGAAGCCCGCTGACGAAGAATCGGCGAGCACGTCCACGGCGGATTCGGGCGAAGCCGCGAACGGCGCAGCAAGCACGGTAAACGCAGCAAGCGCAGCAAGCACGGCAGCCACGAACGCAGCATCGGGCGCGACGGCAAGCGCATCGCTCGAACCTGCGCCCGCCGCCGAGCCGGTGCGTCTTGCCACGTCTTCGCAAACGATGGTGGTCGAAAAGCCGCTGCGTTCCGGCCAGCGCATCTACGCAAAGGGCGATCTCGTCGTGCTCGGGCTGGTCAGCTACGGCGCGGAAGTCATCGCGGAAGGCAATATCCATATCTATGCGCCGTTGCGCGGCCGCGCGCTCGCCGGCGTGCAGGGCAACCACGACGCGCGCATTTTCTGTACGTGTCTCGAACCGGAACTGATCTCGATCGCGGGCATCTATCGAACGACCGAGAACCCGCTGCCGGCCGATGTACTCGGCAAACCGGTGCAGATCTGGCTCGAAGAAGAAAAGTTGATGATCGAACCATTGCGGCTCACTTGAGCGCGGAAAGCACGCTGTGAATCGCGCCGTCCTGGAGCTTTGCGGCGCGCGGCGTTCTGCTCGAAATATGGCCGCACATAATTTGACGAATTTGACGAACACAAGGTAAGGGTAATGGCAAAAATCATTGTGGTGACATCGGGCAAGGGTGGCGTGGGCAAGACGACCACGAGCGCGAGTTTTGCATCGGCCCTCGCGTTGCGGGGCAGCAAGACCGCCGTGATCGACTTCGACGTCGGCCTGCGCAATCTCGATCTCATCATGGGCTGCGAGCGCCGCGTCGTGTACGACCTGATCAACGTGATTCAGGGCGAAGCGAATCTGAACCAGGCGCTGATCAAGGACAAGAAGTGCGAGAACCTGTTCATCCTGCCGGCTTCGCAGACGCGTGACAAAGACGCGCTGACCATGGAAGGCGTCGAGAAGGTCATCAACGATCTGATCGCGATGGACTTCGAATTCATCGTGTGCGACTCGCCGGCCGGTATCGAATCGGGCGCGCTGCTCGCCATGCATTTCGCCGACGAAGCGCTGATCGTGACGAACCCGGAAGTGTCGTCGGTGCGTGACTCGGACCGCATCCTCGGCATTCTGTCGTCGAAAACCAAGCGTGCAATTGAAGGCAAGGAGCCGATCAAGGAGCATCTCCTCATCACGCGCTACAACCCGAAGCGTGTGAGCGAAGGCGAGATGCTGTCGTTGACGGACATCCAGGAAATCTTGCGTATTGACCTGATCGGCGTGATTCCGGAATCGGAAGCGGTGCTGCACGCGTCGAACCAGGGCCTGCCGGCCGTGCACCTCGACGGCACCGACGTGGCGGAAGCCTACAAAGACGTCGTATCGCGTTTTCTCGGCGAGCAGAAATCGCTTCGCTTTACCGATTACCAGAAGCCCGGGCTGCTGCAGCGCCTCTTCGGCACCAAGTAAGGGGAGCGCACGTTATGTCGATTCTTTCGTTTTTGCTGGGCGAGAAGAAGAAATCCGCGTCGGTAGCGAAGGAACGCCTGCAGTTGATCATCGCGCACGAGCGCGCCGGCGGTCATGCTCCCGCCGATTATCTGCCTGCGTTGCAACGCGAACTGGTGGCCGTGATTTCGAAGTACGTGAGGATCTCGGATGACGACATCCGCGTGAGCCTCGAGCGTCAGGACGACCTCGAGGTGCTCGAGGTCAAGATCGAGATCCCGCAGACCTGACGGGCTCGCAGGAACTGGCGCGCGGCTCGCGCGCCATCCGGCCGATATTCACAAGGCAGAGCGGCGCCGGTCGATGCGGCGTCTGCTGATCCATCTGATCGACCTGATCGACTGACCCCAGCCGATCAGTTGTACGTGAAGTTGACCGTTGCGGTTGTCGTCACCGAGCCGGCCGTCAAAGTACCGAGCCGGTAGAACTGCGCGACGAACGGAACGGTCATCGTATTGGTGTTGTCGACCGTGCCGAGCGAACTCGTACTGTTGAGCGTGACGGGCGTGCCCGTCGTCGCGCCCACAGTGGCCGCCTTCAGAATCTGCACGCCCACCTGCGTGGCAGTACCGGTGTTCTGCAACACGCTCGCAACCGTATCTATCGTTCCCGCCACCGACATCGTCACCGCCGTGCCCGGCGAGCAATTCAGCAGGTTCAGACTGAATGCGGTCGGGTTGCCGGTGCTTCCGATCGCCGGAAAATTCATGATCGGCGCGCTGCCCAGACTGATGGTCTGATTGGCCGTCGAGCTATCCACGGTGCAGGACGGCTGCGTGATCAGACCGGTGAAGTTCAGGTTCGCGTCCGCCGCGAGGGCGGACCCGGCGGACCCCGCGCCCATCGCGGCGATCACGGCGGAAGCGGCCAGGAGCATCAAAATCTTTCGCATGGTCGGGTTGTTCAATTTGAGGATGGAAGGGGCCGCTGCGTCGTTTGGCAAATGCGGCCCTGCGGGGCGTCGAGTCGCTGCAAAACGTGCAATGAGCCGGACCGTTGCATAGGTCCGGTTCGTTGCGTCGGCGTTGCCGCGCCTGTCTGCCTGCGGAATCACTGATATTGCATGGTCACGGTCATTGACGTATTGGCCGGACCAGGCGTGACCGTGGCGCTCGTCTGGTAGTAACGTGCGGCCAGCGGAATCGTATAGCTGCCGCCCGTGCTCGAGCTATAGCCGCTGAACGTCTGCAGACTGCTGAGCGGGAACGCGGCCGAGCCGGCGCTGTTGAGCAGTTGCACGCCGACGCCTGTGGCCGACGAAGTGCTGTCGAGCGCCACCACCGACTGCGAACTGTTCAGCACGGTCGTCGTCGGATCGATCCGGTATTTGATCGAATTCATGCCGGCGGGGCAGTTGTTCAGACTGATGCTGAAGTTGGCGGTAGTGGTCGTTCGGCCGATCGCAGTGAAGCCTGTCGTGGGAAACGTGCCGAGCGGTATGGAGACGTCCGGGGTGGTGCACGAGGCGTTCACCACGTTAAGCGTCGGGAATACGGCCGTGTCAGACTGAGAGTACATAACCGACACATTAGTCGGAGGCGTCGTCACGTAGGACCACGTACCCGGTGTCAGTTGCCCGACCGATTGCCCGGCGAGCGTTCCCCCGCTGATCGGGCCGGTCTTGACGAAGGCGGCGTATATCAGGCCTCGCACCGATGTACTGCCGTTGTAGCCATAGCCGTTATTTACGCTTGGGTTGATGGGCCCGTCGTTGGTTACAACGGATCCTCCCTGCATGTCCTGCCAACCGACCGCAATGCCAATGCCCGGATAGTTGGTGGCATACACCGGAAATGTGTAACCAGAGTACGACACCGAATAACCGGTGTTCGACGACATCAGCAACGACGCCGTAATAAAGGTAGCGGCCTGGATCTTCGTCGAACTGCACGAGAAGGTTTGCCACGGCGTGGACACCCACGGCGAGATGACGGCGCCGACCACGGCATCCCTGGGTGCGGTCAGAGTGGACGGGAATGGCAGGGTGATAGTCTGCCCGCCTCCTGAACAACTATCGGCGTGGGCCAGCGGCGTTACTGCGCCGCACAGAAGTCCCATCAGACACGACATCGTCAGATGCAAGCGTCTGGATCGGGAAAGGAATCTCTTAAAAGCGTTCATACAATACCTTGTCTATGGTCGCTCAATGGCAAGCCGCGTCGGTCGCGATGACACTGTCATCGCTCCGAGCGGGCTTTCGCCAGGCCGTCGATTGTTCGCGTTCGTTCAATTGCAGCTCGCGTCCGAGAACACCGTTGCCGCCGGCTTGTCTTTCTGCGCGACGGGCAGTCCGTAGCTGATCTTGCACGACTGCCCAACGCCCTGGCCCCACTTGACGAGCAACTCGCCCGTCACTGCCTTCGTGTAGAACATCGCGCGGCTACCCTGCGTAACGGTGCCGACGTTGCTGCCCTTGTCGTCAAGCACGTCGGCGCCGAACGGCACCGGATCGCCATTCGGGCGGCTGAGGCGCAGCAACGTCGCCTGGCCGCGATTCTCGGTGTCGAACTTCACGCGCACGACGGCACCCGCTGTCGGCGCGAAGTGCTGTTCGGTGCTCTTCAGATCGACGCCCATCGGCAGGCCCTTGGTGTCGATCTCGACCGTGTTCAGCGAGTACGGCTGCATGCCGGCCACGACAGCGAGTCCGTTGTCATCGACGCGCACACCTGGCGCGGTGGCGACCCGCGCGCCCACGGCGTCCTTCGCTTCGATGACCGCGAGTGTGTCGCCCGTCTGCGGCGAGAGCACCACGCCGCCCGGATAGGCGACGATCGTGCCGGAGAGTCCTGCGCCGGCCTGGGTGTAGCCGCCTGAATAGCCGGCGTTGCCGCGCACCTGCGTGTACCGGCTCAGATAGCCCGCATTCGCGTTGATGCTGCCGCCGTTGCCGCTCGCCGAGTCGTAGCCCGTCGAGACGCCATAATTGAACTCGTTGTCGACGCCGGCTGCGCCCGTGAACGCTTCCTGAATCTGATTGCTGTTGTCGCGCGAGTCGTGGGCGAAGCTCGTCGTCGTGTTGGCTACTTTCGAACCGATGTCGAGCGGAATGTTGAGGTTCAGCATCACGCGGTTGTTCCAGCGCGTGGTGTTGATGTCGAGTTCCCGCGACGCCGACACGCCCACGCCCACCCGCCCGACGTTCGTGTTGTAGCCAACCTGGAACGACGTATCGCGATTCGGCTTGTTCCAGTAGTTCTGCGTGAAGCCGGAAGCGTAGATGGAGCCCCAGGACTTCAGGTTCTGGTTCAGCGTGAGCTGAAGCCGTCCTTTCTGGATGCCGCCGTTCGTATTGGGGATGCCGCGCAGCGCCAGGTCGCGCAGATTCATCGCGTCCTGCACGCTCAGGAAGCCGTTGGTCGAGTAGCGATAAGCGGCGAGCGTGACGCTCGTGTCCGTAGGCGCGATGACGCGCGAATACGAAATCCGCAAACTTTGTCCGTTGCGGCCCGGAATGTTCCTGAAGTTCGAGTTGGCCTGGGTCAGGTCGGCCGCGAACGCGCCGATCGGCGTATCCAGTGCCGCACCAATCGCGCCGGAGACGTAATTCTCCGCGACGATCGTCCCGCCATACAACGTGACGAAATTGTTCAGGCCATGCTGCACACCGGCCTCGAACACAACCGGATGGTTCCGCAGACTCGTGTTGCGGTACTGTCCGAGCGCCGTGCTATAGCGCCAGCGACCCTCGCGCAGCGCGTTCACCGGCGCCGCATACGGAACTGCCGACGCATGCTGGCTGCCATCGGCTTCCGTCACGACGACCTGGAGGTCGCCGCCATAGCCAGTGGGATAAAGATCGTTGATCTCGAACGGCCCCGGCGCGACCGTGGTCGTGTAGATGATGTTGCCGTTCTGCTTGACCTCGACCTTCGCATTGCTGTTCGCGATGCCGCGCACAGTCGGCGCATAGCCGCGCTGCGACTCGGGATACATGCGGTCGTCGGTGGTGAGCTGGACGCCGCGCACACCGAAGCTGTCGAAGATCGTACCGTCGGTGTACGAATCGCCGATCGTCAACTGGCTCTTGATGGGTTCGAACGAGCGTTGCAGGTACGTCTGCATGCTTTGCAGATGCGTGCCCGACATGTTGCCGCTCGTGACGTTGCCGTTATAGCGGAAGCGCCACGCGCCGACGTTCACGCCCGCGTTGATGCCGAGGTAGCCCTGCGTGGTCGACAGGCCGCTGCCGTTCGTGTGATACAGGTTGGCGTTGTACTGAAGCGTCGCGGCCGGCACGCCGTCGTCCCAGAACTTGGGGTCGACCCAGCCGCGTGCGTTGCGGCTCATCATGGCCTGCGGAATGGTCACGTCGAGGCGCTGCTCGCCCGCGTCGAAACTCGCCGTCGCTTGCGGGATGAGGTCCGGCAGCAGCGCCGCGGCGCCTTGATTCGCTGCGCTGTCGAGCTTCGCGCGTGCAGCGTCGGTGAGACGCGTCAGGTCCACGCCCGCGCGCGTAAGCAGGTCGCGGTCGAACGTCGGCTGGACGTTGCGCTTCTGGCCGTTCAGTTCACGCAGGTTAACATCCGCTACGCCAATCCAGACGCCGTTCACATAGAGCGCCGCCCGGTAGTGTCCCGGCAAGGCGACGTTGCCCTGGTCGAACCGCGAAATATCGACGTTCGCCGCGCCGCTGCCGGTCAGGAACTGCGAGTTGAACTCGACGGTCTGGGGCGCGGCGGCGGAAGTGGAAGTGGAAGCGGTGATCTCGCTGGGCGCGAGCCGCGAGGCCATCGCCGCATGCGCGGTGTTGACGGCCTGGCTATCGGGCGAAGCGGGGTGACGGCCCGCCTGCATGTCCGACGATGCCCCGGCTTGCGCGACGTTCACGGCGCTCGCTGCGGCATCCGCGGAGTCCGGCGCGGGAGTCATCGTGGGGTCGGGCAGCGATTGCGGCGTGCGCCCGGCTTCCGCGGGAAGCAGGGACGCCATCGACGGAGGGGTCTTTCCGATTGACAGGCCATCGGCATGCGCGCGTGCGGCGGTGAATGCCAGCAGAACGGCCATGCTAGCCCGGCTCAAGGATAACGGCTCGGCCTGAGCGCGCCGGGAACTGGATTTCGAATTGCTATTGTTCATGGTGGTGCCGGAATCGCGGGCAACAGGGCGCCCGGCCGACTGTCAACACATCGGCACGCACCCGCTGACCGCGACAATTGATCCTGTTTGCGCGCCAGGGTCATTTCGACCCGACGCACCCCGTCCGGCTGACGAAAGTTCGGATTCCTTCGCAGCGTCGATCCGTTTCACCCGCGCTCTGGCAGGCCACGGCTTTATTGCAGCGTCGCCTCGTGTTTCATGGGACCGCCGTAGTCGTTGAGCGTCGTGAATGAGACCTTGCCGGCAGCAGGGGTAGCCGACAGCGGCAGTGCAAGCTCGCCGCCAGGATCGACCATGCCGCCTTCGTCGAACTTCGCCGGATTCGGGCCTTCGCCGACGAGGGCCTCGATGATCGTGACGTGAAACGGCGTGGGATTCGAGACCAGCAGGGCCGGCTTGCCGTCATGCGTGCCGAGGCGCCATACGAGCTTGGCCGGTGCGTCGTCGGCCTTGCCTTGCAGGCCGGCCGGCCGGAAGAAGAATTTCAGGCGCGAACGGAACGCGAGCTGCACATAGTTCGCTCCAACCTCTGCCGCTGCGGGCTTGGGTGGGACTTCCAGCAAGTTGAACCACAGAAGGGTTTCGCGGTCGCTAGGCATCGCTTCACCGGTATAGGCAATGCGGAGGGTCTGCGACTTGTCCGGATCGATGCGAGCCAGCGGCGGCGTCAGCACGAACGGGAGGTCGAGTTTGCTCGGGTCGACTTTCGGGTCGCCCTTGTCGAGCCACACCTGCGCAAGGGCGGGGGACTTACCGACATTCGAGAGCTTCAGCGTGACTTCGCTGTCCGTCGCGTTATAGACGACACGCGTACCGGCAATGACGACAGAAGCATGCGCCGAGAAGGGCAGCAGTGCGCCCAGTGCGAGCACGCTAGCGGTCATTGCGCTGCCAAGGAGTTTGCGGATATTCATAACGCTCAACCTGAAAAACGGACTTCGGTGAAATGGCGCCGCGAAGATTGCGCGGCGCCGCGCGCCAGGACATCGGCGCTCCCACAGCGAGTCAATGCCTGAAAGGACAGATAAGCAATCGCATACAGGCCTCATCGGCTGTAGCGACACGCGGCGCGGATAACGCCGCATGTGCTTAGTCATACTAAAAAACGACGTAACGCGAAGTTGTCGTTCAGAGCATGTTGATTACTGATAGATCATCGAGTACGTGACATTGGTCGTCACGCTGCCAGCGGTGGCGCCGCCGGCCGGGGACACGTATTGCGCCGCATATTGCAGGTTTGCGCTGCCGCCCGTGATCGTGGCGGTTTGTGCGTTCTGCGCGCCGTCGGCCTTGCTGACGTCGAGGACCTTTTGCGTGCCGTTGTAGTCGACCAGTTGCACTTCCACGTTCGCGGCGGTGCCGTTGTTGCGCAGGTTGCCGTCGGCCAGCGTGTTCGCGCCGTATTCCCAGAACGTGTGGACGGTGCCCGTCGACGGCGTGCAGGCGCTCAGAGCGATGTTAAAACCCGTCGAGCCTGCCGTCGAACCCGCGGCGGACAGCGTCGCGGCAGACAGCGTCGGCAGCGTGACCGCGAAGTTGTTGCCCTGACCATTGCCGCTCACCGTGCAGGTGTTCGCCGTCAACTGGCCGGTGATGGTCAGGACGCCGCCGTTGCTGGCAGGTGCAGCGTGCGCTGCTGAAGCAACGAGACCCATTGCCGCGACGATCAGGGGGAATGCGATTTTTTTCATTGAGATGTACTCCAGGGTGTTGACCGAGGTAGGTTGATGAACGACACATAGCGCACCGAACCGGAACACGCGCCGGCGCCGGCGATTTTTCGGTCTTGGCTGCCGAATCCCGAGGTTGAGTCGCTAAGCTTCCCGTAAGGGCGGACAGATTATTAAGTAATTAGGTAGACTGATTTATCGGACCAGTCCTAAAAGTCAGTGCATAGTTTGCAAACTTGCAAGCGGGCGTCTAAGGGGTCGTGTTTCTGACGAGCGGACGTGAGGACGCGACGTCAGCTTGTTAGCTGGCGACAGACTTTGGTTGCTCTGGATCAAGATGGAGATTGCGCGAAGGTGGTAGGGCGCGGCGGTGGCGTCAATCTCGGGATCGCTGAATTCCTGGCGGCAGACGCGTGGTGCGGGGGGCCGATCGGGTCGTCGGTCTTTGCGTGGCGTGACAGGATTTTCTGGCGGCGCGCATGTCGACGCGCGTCGCGAATGAAGCGACGCGCGAACGCCGCTTACCGACGATTCGTGGCCGAGCCGTCTTTAGTGGGTGTGTTTGCCGGGCGCCTCACTGGGTGCATTAGTCGACGCATCAGCCGACACATCAGCCGGCGCATTCCCCGGCGCCTCACCGGAAGATTCAGCAGCGCTCGCCTCCGCCGCCTCCGGCGCATCGACTTCCGGCACTTCCGGCACCGGAGCGGGCGCCGGACGTGGCAGCGGCGCCAGATAGCGCTCGGAGAGCGCTTCGTAAAGCGCTGGGGCGAACATGCGCGACACGCGGCTCGCGATCAGCGCGGTCGCCATCAGCGAAATCACGAGCGCGTGACCGTTGATCATCTCCATCACGATGACAAACGACGTGATCGGCGATTGCGTGACGGCCGCGAGATAGCCGACCATCGCAAGCGCGATCAGCATCGGCAGTTGCATCGAGCCGAACACCATGTGCAGCAGATTGCCGAAGCCCGCGCCGATCGACAGCGACGGCGCGAAGATCCCGCCCGGGATGCCGGGCAGGTACGAGCCGACCATCGAGATCATCTTGAGAAACGGATAGAACACGGAGAGCTGTTCATGTCCGTCGAGCAGGCCGCGCGCTTCCGCGTAGCCGCTGCCGAACGTGGTGCCGCCCGACACGATGCCGACCACCGCTATTACCAGGCCGCACAACGCCGCAAACACGACGGGCCGCTCGCCGTGCAGCCGGCGCAGCGGCGCGGGAATCCAGCGCGCGGTGTTCAGCAGCAGCCAGCCGAACACGCCGCCCGCAATGCCGGTGACGATGGCCGTCAGCAGCACCGCGAGCGCGAGCAGATTCGGAAAGTGCGCGCCGATCTGAATCGTGCCGAAGTACGTGTAGTTGCCGTTCAGGCCGAGCGCGATCACGCCGGCGATGATGATCGCCGTAATCAGCACGCCGCTCGCGCGCGCTTCGAAACTGCGCGTCAGTTCCTCGATGGCGAACACGATGCCCGCAAGCGGCGTGTTGAAAGCCGCCGACAAACCCGCTGCCGCGCCGGCCAGCACCAGTTGCCGCTCGATCAGCGCATTCGAGCGCGGATAAAGCCTGCGCAGATTGAACATGAGCGCCGCGCCCACTTGCACCGTCGGACCTTCGCGGCCGATCGTGAAGCCGCCGAGAATCGCCAGAAACGACACGGCGATCTTGCCGAGCAGGATGCGAAACGACAGCAGCCGCGCGCCATATTCGCCGGGCTTCGCATGAAGCGTGGCGATCACCTGCGGGATGCCGCTACCCTCGGCGCCGCGGAAAAACTTGCGCGTCAGCCACACGGCGAGCGCGGCCACGGCGGGCGTGATGATGAGCGGCGCCCACACATGCTCGCGCTGCACCGCGCGGAATTCGTCATAACCCCAGTCGATCAGCCGCGCGTAAAGCACCGCGACGAATCCGACCGCGATCGCGCCGAGCCAGAAAATGCCGTATTGACGCCAAAGGCGCTTGCCTCGACGCAGAATCCCGGAAGAAAGAAAAGGTTGCGCTCGTGGCATGAGTATCTGGGAAGCAAAGGGGAAAGTATAAAGCCCGCGGATGGCTCTAAAACGTATGAAAGCCTGCTGAAATAGAGTGAAAAGGCATGTTGTAAGGCGAGCGCTGCAGGACGCCGTTGTTAATCCGCTGGACGGCCTTTCCCCGGTTCAGCAAAGACTATTCCATTCGCGGCCAACGCAGACTCTCGCCGCACAGCAGGGCTCGGCGGCGGCTTGAGCGCGGTTGGCTTTGGCCGCGCAATCGTTTGCTCAAAAGAAAAGGGCGTCACGCGCAGAGTGCCTATGCGAACCGGCCCTGTCACGTGACGCCCTGAAACGCCCGCGTCGGGGAACGTCGGGCGAAGAGGATGCGGATTACACGCCGTGTTGCCGCATTACACGGTTGTTAAATCTGTCGCTTTTCGTTGGCCGTCACGCCGGTTGCGCGTGGGGCTCGCGCCGGTTCGTGCCGGTTTGTGCCACCAATGCGCCCACATGGGCCGGTTGCCAGCCGTGTGGCGGCGGGCTCGCTCTCATCTTTGCCACGCCGCGGCGCAACGCCTGCAAGGCGGCGTCGGCGCTTGGCACATGCAAGTCAGTATAGGCGGTGTTTTCGTCGGTTGTTTCGAGAATGTCGGCGCTTGGTGGAAAGCGCTTCGCAAAGCCCGCCGGCGTCGGCGAACCTGTAACACCGGCGTGATCTTCCCTTACAACTGGCAACGTTCAAGCAGGCGCGCGTCGTGTTCAATCGAGTCATTCGGGGCTTGAGCTCGAATAATCTGATTCGACGGAGAACGACATGAAACGCTTGATCCTCACCCTGATCGCCGGCACCGTGCTCGCAAGCATGCTGGGCGGCTGCATCGTCGCTCCGGCGCCGGGCTATTACTACGGCGGTGGTGGTGGCGGTGGCGGCTATTACCACCATCACGGCTATTACTACCGCTAAGACAGTTGAGCCGACTCAACGGGCGGCCCGTCGCGAAGCACCCTCAGGCAAGAGCGCGGCGGACCGTCAGGCAATTAGCATTTCGAACGCGAGCACGGCCGTAATGGCAGCCGCGTTCGCCGCCAGCGCCTCGACGACAATGCCTTTCCAACTGGCCGGCTTGAAGCGCAGCGCGAGCAGCAACGAACACAGAAGCGCGAGCGCGATGATCATCACGACATCCGCATTGTGAAGATGGAAATTCATGCGGGCCTCCCTGCTTGCGATGGAGTTATTTGAATTCGAGTATAGGCAAGTCAAAAAGACGCGCAAGACAGAGGAACCACCCAGCGAAGCGAGGCAAAGCGCCGCGAGGCAGCCGCCTGAGCGATCAGCCGCTCAAGCGCGCCGCTTCGCGGACCGCTCGCGTCACATCATCCGGGAGTCGCGCGTTTCGCGCATGCACAGCACGCCGATCATGCTGACGGCCGCGGCAATCGACACATACGCGCCGACCCACGGCAAGCCGCCGCGCGCGGCCAGCATTTGCGCGATATACGGCGCCACCGACGCGCCCAGAATCCCGCCGAGGTTATACGACACGCCCGCGCCGGTATAACGCACGTTGGTCGGGAAAAGCTCGGGCAGGAGCGCGCCCATCGGCGCGAAGGTCACGCCCATCAGGAACAGTTCGATCACGAGGAACAGCAGCACGAGCGACGTTTGTCCGCTGCCGAGAAGCGGCGCCATCGTAAAGCCCGACAGCACAGCCGCGACGATGCCGACGATCAGCACCGGCTTGCGGCCATAGCGGTCGCTTGCCCATGCCGACAGCGGCGTGGCGAGCGCCATGAACACGACGGCGACGCACAGCAGCCCGAGGAACGTCTGCCGCGGAATGTGCAGCACCGACACGCCATACGACAGCGAGAACGTCGTCGCGTTGTAGAACAGCGTGTAGCAGACCACCATCGCGAGCGCGCCGAGCAACGTGGGCAGCCAATGCCGCGACAGCAGCGTGGCGATCGGCACCTTCACGCGCTCCTGCCGTTCGATGGCGGCCTGGAAGGCCGGCGTCTCGGCGATCTTCAGACGCACGTAAAGGCCGAGCGCGACCAGCACCGCGCTGACGAGGAACGGCACGCGCCAGCCCCAGCTACGGAACTGCTCGTCGGTGAGCGACATCGCGAGCGCGAAGAAGAGGCCATTGGACGCGAGAAAGCCGATCGACGGCCCGAGTTGCGGGAACATGCCGAACCAGCCGCGCTTGCCGGCCGGCGCGTTTTCGGTGGCGAGCAGCGCCGCGCCGCCCCATTCTCCGCCGAGGCCGATGCCCTGGCCAAAGCGCAAGATGCACAGCAGGATCGGCGCAAGGCTGCCGATCGAGTCGTAGCCCGGCACGAAGCCGATCAGCGTCGTGGACACGCCCATCACGAGCAGCGAGGCGACGAGCGTCGACTTGCGGCCGATGCGGTCGCCGAAATGCCCGAACAGGAACGAGCCGATTGGCCTCGCGACGAAGGCAATGCCGAACGTGACGAAGGCGGACAACGCCTGCGCCGTCGCCGAGCCGTGCGGGAAAAACACCGGGCCGATGACGAGCGCCGCGGCGGTCGCATAGACATAGAAATCGTAGAACTCGATCGCGGTGCCGATGAAGCTCGCGAAGATGATCCGCGCGCTGTTGGTCTGCCCGGCCGCATTGGGCTTGGCCGCGGAAATCGGCGATGTGGACATGCAGGGTCTCCATGTTTCGTGATGCCGGCTTGCGTGCGCCTGGTAGCGGCGCGGTCGACCGCGGTCAGTCGCGGACAGCGGCAAGATCAGTCGGCATCTTTGTTGAGGTGGTGGCGCGCTCGTGTCGATGATAGAGGCTCGCGCCGCGCCGCGTGCAACACACGCCACAGCACGCCACGACATCAAGCACAAAGCGCTTGCACGGCGCGCGCGGATGGCGCGGCGCCGCCAGGATCGGCAGCTAGCACGCCCGCGGATGAGCAGGCGGCCTGAGCCGTGCCGGAGTGCTCCGGCGCGGGAATCGGAAAATTATAGCGAGCGCGGCGCTTGCGCAGCAAGGCGGCTGGCCGATCGGCCAGGCCGCGTTCAGTCGATGGTCAGCGCCTGCGGCGAGGCGAGCTCGCGCAACTGGAACTTGCCGTCGTCGTTGAAAAGCCAGTCTTCGAACAGTTCGAGCTGGCCGCGGCCGTTCAGCAGCTTGCCCGGCGGCAAGGGCAGCGGCGACGCGCGCCGCAAGCTGGCGAGCGCGGTGCCTTCGGCTTCGTCGTCGCCATTCGTGCGATACACCGACGAGTCCACCACATGTCCATTGCGGTCGACCGTGAACGACACCACGACGAGCGAGCGCAGCATCGCCTGAGGCTTGCCGCGCAGCACATACGAAGGATTGCGCTCGACGATGCGCCGCGCGACGGCCTCGCGGTATTGATCGAGCGTCGCGCTGTTGACCGCGGCGGGCGGCGTCGGGACGACCGCGCGGGGCGGCGGCGTGATCGTGCAGCCGGCGGCGGCGAGCGCGAGCAACGCCGCGAGCGCCGTGCCGCGCCGCGTTGGCCATGATGACGAACCGCGGCAAGCGCCGCATTCAGTCAGAAGATGAAGGAAGCGCGTGCGGGTAAGCATGATGAACCACGAAAGAGAGCGGAACCTGTTTCGATGGTAGTCAAAAACCGCGCGGTTTCAATCCGCGTTCGCCCTTGCTGAGCACGCACGCGCGCGCATAAAAAAGGCGAACTCGCTAACGAGTTCGCCTTCGCGATCTGCCATGCATTTGCACGCCGGAGAACGGCGCGCTCCGCGTTTTACTTCAACGCTTGCCGTGCCGCCTGAACCGCCACCAGCACCTGGTCGGGCGCCGTGCCGCCCGGATGATTGCGGCTCGCGACCGAGCCTTCGAGCGTGAGATACGAGAACACGTCGTCGCCGATCAGATGCGCGACGTTCGGCAGCTCCGCGCGCATTTCATCGAGCGTCAGGTCTGCGAGGTCGATGCCGCGATCCGCGCAGATCCGCACGGCGAGCGCAACGGCTTCGTGCGCGTCGCGAAACGCCAGGCCGCGCTTGACCAGATAGTCGGCCAGATCGGTTGCCGTCGAGAAGCCTTGCAACGCGGCGTCGCGCATCGCTTGCGGCTTCACTGAAATGCCCGCGACCATTTCAGCGAAGATGCGCAGCGTGTCGGCCACTGTGTCGACGGTATCGAACAGCGGTTCCTTGTCTTCCTGATTGTCCTTGTTGTACGCGAGCGGCTGGCCTTTCATCAGCGTGAGCAGCGCCATCAGATGGCCGTTCACGCGGCCGGTCTTGCCGCGCGCGAGTTCGGGGACGTCCGGGTTCTTCTTCTGCGGCATGATCGACGAACCGGTGCAGAAGCGGTCGGCCAGATCGATGAAGCCGACGCGCGGGCTCATCCACAGCACGAGTTCTTCTGAGAAGCGCGAAATGTGCGTCATCACGAGCGCCGACGCCGCCGTGAATTCGATCGCGAAGTCGCGGTCGGAGACGGCGTCGAGCGAGTTCGCGCAGATGCCGTCGAAGCCGAGCGTTTTCGCGACCGCGTGACGGTCGATCGGATAGCTCGTGCCCGCGAGCGCCGCCGCGCCGAGCGGCAGGCGGTTCACGCGCTTGCGGCAGTCGAGCATGCGCTCGGCGTCGCGCGAAAACATTTCGACGTAGGCGAGCAGATGATGGCCGAACGTGACCGGCTGCGCGACCTGCAAGTGCGTGAAGCCGGGCATGATGGTCGACGCGTTCTTCTCCGCCATGTCGAGCAGCGCGGTGCGCAGTTCCGTCAGCAATCCGCCGATGCGGTCGATCTCGCCGCGCAGCCACAGGCGGATGTCGGTCGCGACCTGGTCGTTACGCGAGCGGCCCGTGTGCAGGCGCTTGCCGGCGTCGCCGATGAGAGCGGTCAGACGCGCCTCGATGTTCAGGTGGACGTCTTCCAGGTCGAGTTGCCACTCGAACTCGCCGCGCTCGATTTCGCCCTTGATCTGCGCCATGCCGCGTTGGATCGCGGCGAGGTCGTCGGCGGCGATGATCTTTTGCGCGGCCAGCATCGAGGCGTGCGCAAGCGACCCTTCGATGTCGACGAGCGCCAGACGCTTGTCGAAGAAAACCGACGACGTGTAGCGTTTGACGAGCTCCGACATCGGCTCCGAGAAGCGAGCCGACCAGGCTTCGCCTTTTTTGTGCAGTTGGGACGTCATGGTGTTGGGCAGTTATGCGGCGGTTAAAGTGGCGCTTAGTCGGGGCTTACCTGGCGGTTGAGCGAGCGGCGATAAGGCTGACGGCGCAGTGCACGCGGCATGACCGCGCGCAGCGTCGCCGAAGCGAAGAAAGACAGCGATTTTAACACTGGCGCGAGGCCTGGCCGACGATCGAACGGCCGGGCGCTTGCCATTTCATCCGAGCGGAAGCTCCCGCAACGCAACGCGACGCAACCACAACCGCTCACTCCCGCACCAGCACCACCAGCTTCAAATCCTCACGATGCGCAGGCTTGAACGTGATCTGATCGTAGACGAGCCGCCCGTCGCGCGGATGGTTGAATTCGCGCCGTCCACCTTCGCGGCCGCCGACGTCCTGCGACGCCCAGAAGCGCGCGAACGCGTCGCTTGCGGCGGTCAGCGAATCGATCAGCGCGCGCGTGGGCGCATCGTTCAGATGACGGATCGAATCCGCTCGAAACTCAGCCGCAAGCCGCCGCGCGCGCGTTTCCCAATCGACGATCAGCTCGCGCGCCGCCGCTTCCGTGAACGTGTAGCGCAGCAGATTGCGGTCGTGCGCGCCGTCGAGCCAGCCGACAAAAAGCCCCGCCGCATGCTCGTTCCAGGCCAGCGCATTCCATTGACGGTCCAGCACGTAGGCCGGCGCGTTTACCAGTTGCACGGTTTCGAGCAGCGTGGCGGGCGCGTCGGCGGCGGCCGGATCGGGTTCGGCCGGATCGCGCTGCGCCGCCAGTTCGAACAGATACGCGCGCTCGGCGCGCGACAGTTGCAACGCGACGGCGATGCGCGCGAGCGCATCGGCGGAAGCGGAAACCGGACGGCCTTGCTCGATCCACGTGTACCAGGTCGGACTCACGCCGCACAGTTGCGCGACTTCCTCGCGGCGCAAGCCCGGCGTGCGGCGGCGCGGGCCGGGCGGCAGGCCGACCGCTTGCGGCGACAGCCGTTCGCGATGCGCGCGGATAAAGTCGCCGAGCGCGCGGGCGGGCGTGGCGTCGAGCGGCGGCGGCTGGTCGGCGGAAGAGGGCGGGGTCATTCGGTTCTTGCTGAGCGTGAGGAGGGTGGCGGGGTGGTGTTATAGATACCAGAATAATTGCTTAACTTGTACCGGTACACGGCGGGCTCTATTGTAGCGGCGTAGCGACTCGAACGGCAGGCCGCGCTGCCCGCGCGCTACATGCGGATTCACACGACACGACATCCCACGCTGACAACGGAGCTATCCATGAAGCATCACGATCAGGTCGCCGACGCCTTTGGCTCGACCGCCGCCGCTTATTTGACGAGTCCGACGCATGCCACCGGCGCCGATCTGCGCACGCTGGCCGAAGCGGTCGCCGCGACGCCGGGCGCGACGGTGCTGGACATGGGTTGCGGCGCGGGCCACGCGAGCTTCGCCGTCGCGCCGCATGCGCAAGAGGTGGTCGCGTATGACATTGCCGCGCCGATGCTCGCCATCGTCGAAAGCGCGGCGAAGGAGCGCGGCCTCGCGAATATCCGCACGCAGCAAGGCGCCGCCGAAAAACTGCCGTTCGGCGATCACACCTTCGACTGGGTCGTGAGCCGCATGAGCGCGCATCACTGGCACGACGTGGCGCCCGCGCTTGCCGAAGTGCGGCGCGTGCTGAAGCCGGGCGGCAGGGTGCTGTTCATCGACATTGCGGGCATCGATCATCCGCTGCTCGATACGCACATTCAGGCAATCGAACTGTTGCGCGACGGTTCGCACATTCGCGATTACCGTGCGGACGAATGGATCGCGATGTTCGAAGCCGCGGGCTTCAAGGCGTCGATTCGCGAGCGCTGGCGTATCGACCTCGAATTCAGTTCGTGGATCGCGCGCATGCGCACGCCGGAGCCGCGCGTCGTGGCGATTCAGTCGCTGTGGCGCGGTTCGCCGGATGAGGTGCGGCAGTATTTCGACGTGAAGGAAGATGGGTCGTTCAAGCTCGACGCGTTGATGATCGACGCGAGTTAAACGCGGCACGACCGCTTGCTGAAAAAACTAAAGCCGGACGCGACCGCAATCGGCCGACGCCCGGCTTTATTTCAACCGCACGGCAGCAACGTTCCCAATTCTCAAACGCCGCCGCACACCGTTAACCCGTATTCCGCAAGCCCGCCGCAATCCCGTTGATCGTCAAATGAATCCCGCGCCGCACGCGCGCGTTGGTATCGCCCGAGCGATGGCGTTTGAGCAATTCCACCTGCAAGTGATTGAGCGGATCGAGATACGGAAAACGGTTCTTGATCGAGCGCGCGAGCAGCGGATTTTCCGCGAGCCGCTCGCTCTTGCCGGTGATCTCCGACAACACCTTCGAGGTGCGCTCCCATTCCGCGACGATCCGCTCGAACACGTGCTTGCGCAGCTTCTTGTCGGAGACGAGCGCCGCGTAGCGCGAGGCCACCGCGAGGTCGGTCTTGGCGAGCACCATGTCCATGTTCGACAGCAGCGTCGAGAAGAACGGCCAGCTCTTGTGCATCTTCTTGAGCAGCGCAAGACGGCGCCCACGTTCGGCGTCGCTCGGCGCGCCGTCGAGAAAGGCGGCGACCGCGCTGCCGAAGCCGTACCAGCCCGTCAGCAGCAGCCGGCATTGGCCCCACGAAAACCCCCACGGAATCGCGCGCAAATCTTCGATCTTGCGTTGCTTCGGGTCTTGCAATTTGCGCGACGCCGGACGGCTGCCGATGTTCAGCTCCGCGATCTCCGAGATCGGCGTCGACTCGAAGAAATACTCCTTGAAGCCGGGCGTTTCGTACACGAGCGCACGATACGACGCCATCGCCGCGTCGGACAACTGCTGCATCGTTTGCTCGAATGCAGGCAGTTCGGCGGGCGCATTGCCGTGCGGCAGCAGCGACGCTTCGAGCGTCGCCGCCACTACCGTTTCCAGATTGCGCCGGCCGATGTCCGGGTTGCCGAACTTGCTCGCGATCACTTCGCCTTGCTCCGTCAAACGGATCTGGCCGTCGACGGTGCCAGGCGGCTGCGACAGAATCGCCTGATAGGTCGGGCCGCCGCCGCGGCCGACGGTGCCGCCGCGTCCGTGGAAAAGGCGCAGCGTGATGCCGCGTTCGTTAAAGAGCGACACGAGCGCGAGTTCGGCGCGGTACAACTCCCAGTTCGACGTGAGAAAGCCGCCGTCCTTGTTGCTGTCCGAATAGCCGAGCATCACTTCCTGCTCGTTGCCCTGATGTTCGATGATCGAATCGACGCCCGGCAGCGCAAGCAGATCGCGCATGATGTGCGGCGCGTTGCGCAAGTCGGGAATCGTCTCGAAGAGCGGAATCACCATCAGCGCCGCTTTGGCCGGATCGTTCGCGTCACCGAGCCGCCCTTGCAGCAGGCCGGTTTCTTTTTGCAGCAGCATCACTTCGACGAGATCGCTGACCGTCTCCGTGTGCGAAATGATGTAGTTGCGCACCGCGCGCGCGCCGAATTTCTCGCGCGTGACGCGGGCTTGCTCCAGCACGCCGAGTTCGCTTTTCACGAGGTCCGAGTAGTCGGCATACGGCAGGCGCAACGGACGCGGCTGCGCGAGTTCGGCGAGCAGCACGTCGAGCTTCTCGCTTTCTTCGAGCGCCGCGTAGTCGTCGTGGACGCCCGCGCGCTTGAACAGCTCCGCGATCACTGCTTCGTGGATGTCCGAACTCTGACGCAAGTCGATGCTCGCAAGGTGGAAGCCGAACACTTCGGCCGCGCGCGCCAGCGGCGCGAGACGCGGCGCGGCGAGCGGCGCACCGTGATGTTCGGCGAGCGAATCGATCAGCACATGCAGGTCGCGCGCGAATTCGGCGGCGTCATCATAAGGCGTGGCGCGAATCGGCGCCGCGCCGCGTCCCGCGCTGCGCAGCGGCACGCTGCCTTCGCCGAGACGCACGCGCGCGCTTGCCGCGAGCCGCGTGTACATGCCGATCAGCGCGCGCCGGTACGGTTCGTCCGTGCGATGCGGCGAACGGTCCGGCGAGCTTTCCGCCAGCGCTTTGAGTTCATCGCTTGCGCCGGCCAGCAGATTCGACACCGACAATTCCGCGCCTAGCTTGTGCACCTGCTCCAGATAGTGTTCGAAGATGACCTCGGCCTGGCGCGAGATCGCGTGCTCGAGCGTTTCGGCGGTGACGTTCGGATTGCCGTCGCGGTCGCCGCCGATCCAGCTACCCATCTGGAAGAACGGCGGCAGGCGCGCTTCGAGACCGTGCTCCTTCAGCGCTTCTTCGACATCGGCGTAGAGCGCGGGAATTTCCTCGAGGAAGGTCGCGCGGTAGTACGACAGCGCGTTCTCGATTTCGTCCGCGACGGTCAGCCGCGAGTCGCGCAGCATGCGCGTTTGCCACAGCGACGTGACGCGCGCGCGCAACATCGTTTCGTTCTGCGCGCGTTCGCGGTCGGTCAACTGCTGGTCGCGTTCGGCGAGCAGGCGCGCGACGTCGTGCTCCGCATCGAGAATGCTCTTGCGCTGCACTTCAGTCGGGTGCGCGGTGAGCACGGGCACGATCAGCGCGTTGTTGAAAAACTGCTGCAACACCGGCGTTGCCGCGGCGCCCGCTTCGACGAGCCGCTCCAGCGCATAGGCGATGCTGCCCGGCTGCGGAGCCGAGCCCGCCAGCGCGTGAATACGATGGCGGCGGTTGCGGTGACGGTCCTCGGCGATATTCGCGAGGTGCGAGAAGTAGCTGAACGCGCGCACCACGCTCACCGTTTGCTCAGGGCTCAGCGAGCGCAGTTTCTTGTCGAGCGTTTGCGCGGCGGCGTTGTCGTCCTCGCGACGAAAACGCACGGCCGTCTGCCGGATCGTTTCGACGACGTCGAACACCGCGTCGCCTTCCTGTTCGCGCAGCACGTCGCCGAGCAGGCGGCCGAGATAGCGGATGTCCTGGAAGAGCGGATGATCCTTGTCGTCGCGCGTGCGGCCGTTCGTTTTGGGCGCGGCGATGACGATGCTTTCCGAGGACACGGCTTGCAGGTTCGCCGCGTTGTCTTCGGCTTTGCTCTTCGTCTTCGCCTTCGCGTTCGCTTTGCCGTTCTTCATCGCGGAGGCGGCCTCGCTCGCTTTGCCCGCCTTCGATGTCTTCACGGTCTTTTCCGCTTTGACGGGCACGGAGGTTTTCTCGGCCTTGATGGCTTTGGCGGCGTTCGCGGCGGTGGCGGCCTTCGCGGCTTTCGCAGGCTTCGCGCCAGCCGTCGCGCGTTTGGCTTTGGCCGGCTGCGTGGCGTGTGCGTCCGCGGCGGACGAGGCGGAAGCCGTCGACGCGTCGACGTCGGCAGTGGAAGCGTTGGGCGATGCAGTGTTGCGGCGGGCGGAGCGCGCCGATCCGGAAGACGTCACGATGGGTTTCCTCAGGGAAGCCAGGGTCTGTTAAGTGATGAACTGCTACTGCGGAACTCGAACTGCACTGAAACGGCAACGTGAACTGCATGAAGCGGTATGCACCGATGGCGATACGCCGGAGAGGATGGCCGCGCGTGACGAGGTCCGCATACGGCGCATGTTGCGCCGCATTGAATCATCGCGCATGCGGCGCCGCGATGCGCGAACGACCGTGCGTGAAGAGCTTGCTGCAAAGTCAAACGCACCACAGCCGCAAGTCGCCCGTATTTCGCACGCACAACGTCCTGGGCAGCCGCGCATGGCGCGACGCCCGTCTCCTCCATCGATACCGCGTCGGCACGGCGCCCCTTCGACCTCTACTCGAGCCTTGATCCGTAAGGGCGGCAGGCGGGCGAACCGAGGGGGAGAACGCAGGAGCGCGTGCTAACATTCCTTGTTATTCCATCCCGTCATTCAATCGACAAGCTAATGAACACCGAGACGTTTGCCGCGCCACCCCACACGCTTGTGATTGCTTCGCGAGAGAGCCGCCTTGCGATGTGGCAGGCGGAGCATGTGCGATGTGCGCTGCACAAATTATATCCATCTTGCGACGTAAAAATCCTCGGAATGACGACACGTGGCGATCAGATTCTCGATCGTACGCTGTCGAAGGTGGGTGGTAAGGGTCTCTTCGTCAAGGAACTGGAAGCCGCGCTCGCCGATGGCCGCGCCGACCTCGCCGTGCATTCGCTGAAAGACGTGCCGATGGAATTGCCCGCGGGCTTTGCACTATCCACGATCATGGAGCGTGAAGACCCGCGCGATGCGCTCGTCTCGAACGATTACGACTCGCTCGCCGCGCTGCCGGCCGGCGCCGTGGTCGGCACCTCGAGCCTGCGCCGCGAAGCGATGTTGCGCATGCGCTATCCGCATCTCGAAGTGCGGCCGCTGCGCGGCAATCTGGACACGCGTCTCGCCAAGCTCGACCGCGGCGATTACGCGGCGATCATTCTCGCGGCGGCGGGGTTGAAGCGCCTCGGTCTCGAAGGCCGCATCCGTGCGCTGCTCGATCCGGAAGACAGCTTGCCCGCCGCCGGGCAGGGCGCACTCGGCATCGAGATTCGCGCCGACCGCGCGGAACTCGCGGCGTGGCTCGCGCCGCTGCATCACGAACATACGGCGGCGGCCGTCGAGGCGGAGCGCATGGTGTCGCGCGTGCTCGGCGGCAGTTGCGAAGTGCCGCTCGCTGCGTACGCGACATGGCATGACGGCGCGCTGCATCTGCGCGGCATCGTCGCCACGCCCGACGGTCAACGCGTGCTGAGTGCGCAGGCGTCGGCCCCCGCGCCGACCACCGAGCGCGCCATCGCATTGGGCCGCGAAGTGGCGAGCGCGCTCGAACAGCAAGGCGCGATGGACATCGTCCGCGCGTTGAGTACGGCGAGCGCCATGGATGGCGCCGCGGCATCGTCCGGCAACGGCGCGGCGAACAGCGCGGTATCCGGCGACTGATGGCCGCCCATACCGACACATCGGGCAACGCGTCGGCATTATCGCCGGCTGCCGGCAAGGCGGCGTTCACGGTCGTCATTACGCGACCGGCCGGTCAGTCGAACGAACTGATTGAGCGGCTTGCCGCGGCCGGTGCCGTCACGCTCGACTTTCCGCTGATCGACATCGCCCCCGTCGACGACGATGCGCCGTTGCGCGCCGCGCTCGGCTCGCTCGAACGTTATGCGCTCGTCGTATTCGTGTCGCCGAACGCAATCGATCACGCGTTCGCCCAGAGCGGCGCGATCTGGCCGCATGCATTGCCGGTCGGCGTGGTCGGGCCCGGCAGCGTGCGCGCGCTCGCGCGTCACGGCGTGAATGCGCCGGCGCACCAGGTCATCAGCCCGGCGTCGGACGCCGACGAAGACAACGGCCGCTTTGATTCCGAAGGCCTCTTCGCCGCGATCGACGCGGCGCTCGGCGAGGCGAATCTCGAAGGCAAGCGCGTGCTGATCGTGCGCGGCGACGGCGGCCGCGAATGGCTCGCCGACCGCCTGCGCGAAGCCGGTGCCGAAGTCGAAACGGTCGCCGCGTATCGGCGCCTCGTGCCCGAGCCGTCCATCGCGGCGTGGGCGCGCGTGCATCGACTGCTGGCGGGCGAACCGCACGCATGGCTTCTGACGAGTTCCGAAGGCGTGCGCAACCTGCACGAACTCGCGCAAGAACATCTCACCGCCGACGAAATCGCGCAGCTCAAGCGCGCGCCGATCGTCGCGCCGCATCCCCGTATCGCGCAGACCGCGCGGGCATTGGGTTTTGATAGGATTACGGTGTCCGGCGCGGGCGACGAGCGCATCGCCCAAGCCTTGCTCGCCGCCCTGCCGACCGTAGTTCAACCGGTATCGTCCAATCCGGCTCATTCACCGGCTCAATCACGCATGACTGAAACGAACGCATCCACGAACGCTTCACCCCAGCCGGCCGCGACCGCAAGCTTGCCGCCGAACCAACCCTTCACGCCCTACGAAGCGCAAAAGCGCCGCAGCGCGAGCGGACCGCTGTTGTGGTTTGTCGTCGTGATTCTGGCTTGCGCCGCGGGCGTGGGCGGCTATGCGCTCAACCGCAAGCTGGAGCGCACCGAGCAGCAGCTTACGCAACGTCAGCAGGCGAACGACACGCAAGCCAACGAATTGCGCATCAAGACCGAGCAGGCGCTCGCCACGGTGCGCCAGTCCGACTCGCAGGTCGCGCAGCTCGAAGGCAAGCTCGCCGACGCGCAGGCCGGGCAGCAGGCGCTGCAACAGCAATACGCGGATCTCGCGCGCAATCGCGACGACTGGACGCTCGCCGAAGTGGGTCAGATGCTGTCGGCCGCGAGTCAGCAGTTGCAGTTGACCGGCAACACGCAGCTTGCGCTCTTCGCGCTGCAAAGCGCCGACACGCGGCTCGCCGCGTCGGACAGCACGCAGGCGGTTGCGGTGCGCAAGGCGATTGCGCAGGACATCGACAAGCTGAAGGCCGCGCCTTCCACCGACCTCACGGGTCTCGCGATCAAGCTCGACAACGCGGTCGATCAGATCGACAGTCTGCCGCTTTCGGGCGAGGCGCCGATCGCGCACGCGACGCCGCAAGCGGCGACGTGGGCCGACACGGCAAAGGTCGCGGCGGCCACTGGCGAGCCGCGCTGGAAAGTGTGGTGGCGCGAGGTGACGACCGGCATCGGCCAGCAGTTGACGAGTCTCGTGCAGGTGCGCCGCATCGACAACGCGGACGCGATGATGGTCGCGCCCGATCAAGGCTACTTCGTGCGTGAGAACGTGAAGCTGCGTCTGTTGTCCGCGCGGCTCGCGCTGTTGTCGCGCAACCAGACCACGCTCAAGTCCGACCTGCAGGCGGCGCAAACGGCGCTGACGCGCTACTTCGATGCGTCGTCGAAGAAAACGCAAAACGTGGCCGATCTCGTCAAGCAGGTGGAAGCCGGTTCGGCCGCCGTCGAATTGCCGAATCTGAATACGAGCCTGCAGGCGGTCAATCAATACCGGAGCCGAGGTTAATCATGGCGATCCGGGGACTTCTATGGCTCGCGTTGCTGTTCACCATCGCGGTCGTGCTGGCGGTGGTCGGACGCTTCGACATGGGACAGGTGCTGCTGGTGTATCCGCCGTACCGCGTCGACATGTCGCTGAATCTGTTCGTGGTCGGGCTCGTGGTGCTGTTCATTCTGCTGTATGCGTTGTTGCGCATCGTGCGCAATATCTGGCGCATGCCGCAGCGCGTGGCCGCGTATCGCGCGCGCTCGCGTGTCGCGAAGGCGCACGCCGCGCTGCGTGACGCGATCGGCAATCTGTACGCGGGGCGTTTTTCGCGCGCGGAAAAGGCCGCGAAAGACGCGCTCGCGAATGGCGACAACAAGGGCGCGGCTGGCCTGATCGCGGCGGCGGCGGCGCATCGCATGCATGAATATGCGCGGCGCGACGAATGGCTCGCGCAGATCGACGAGGCCGACTGGCAGGACGCGCGTCTGATGGCCACCGCCGACATGCGCGCCGACGGCCGCGACGCCGACGGCGCGTTGGCCGCGCTCAAGGAAATGCAATCGCAGGGCGGGCGGCGCATTCACGCGCAGCAGATCATGTTGCGCGCGCAACAGCAATTGAAGAACTGGGGCGAAGTGCTCAAGCTCGTCAAGACGCTGGAAAAGCGCGAGGCGATTCATCCGGCGGTGGCCGTCCGTTTGCGGCAACTCGCGGCGGAGAATCTGCTGCGCGATCGTCGGCATAACGCCGATGCGCTGCTCGAACTATGGAATTCGCTGACGCCGACCGAGCGCCATTCGCCGCGTCTCGCCGATCTCGCCGCCGAACTGCTGGTGGCGCTGAATCGTCCGCAGGAAGCGCGCAAGATTGTCGAGGAAGCGCTCGCGCAGAATTGGGACGCGCGCTTGTTGCGTCGTTATCCGGATACGGCGGGCGGCGACGCGTTGCCGCTGATTCAGAAGGCCGAGGGCTGGCAGAAGGATCGTCCCGACGATGCCGACTTGTTGTTCGCGTTGGGGCGCTTGTGTCTGCATCAGCAGTTGTGGGGCAAGGCGCAGTCGTTCCTGGAGCGCGCGCTGAAGCTGGCCGATAACGAGACGCTGAAGATCCGGTCGCATCGCGCGTTGGCTCGCTTGCATGAGCAGCTTGGCGATGCGGAGAAGGCGAGCCTGCATTATCGGGAAAGTGCGTTGGCTATGAATATTGTTTGAGTTGGGTTTTGGGTTTTTGGATGATGGCCGCAGCGGGTGCTGCGGCCATTTTTTTGGCATTTTGCTTTTTGTTGCTTGTGCGGTTGGTTTGTAGTTTGCGCGGGTTGCGGCCGTTACTTAGTGTGGTGCGGCTGCGGGTGGTTGCGTGATGTTTGCGGTCACGGAGGCGGCGCGTTTCGTGGACGCCTTTTTTCCGCGCGATGCGCTTCCGTCCGCGGCGGTCGAAGAGGCTTTTGCTCTCTGCGATGCTTCGGTGAGCAGCTTCGTCGCATGCTGCGCGGTGATGCGGCTGCGCGGGACGCCCTTCGCATCGAGTGCGATCACCTGGAACAACTCGCGGTCGCATTCGAGTTCCTGCTGATACTGCTCTGCTGTGTCGAGCAACAGTTCGATGAGCTTTTGACGGCGGTGCCTTTCGTCGCGTGAAACGGCAGGATTTCTAACTATCGACGACGCAAGTGTGATCAAGGTGTCCAGTTGCGCTACCTGCCGGTCGCAGAGATCGAACGCGGATAGAGCGAGTTTTTCGTACTGGAGTGCGTCGACGGGTGGGCGCGAAGGCTTGGGATTCTTGATGGGCTTGGTCATGGTGCGATCTCCCTGATGCTGCTTTGGATCGCCCGGACACGCGCTTTTTTGAGGAAGGGTGAGCGGGCACGTGGCGGGGTTAGCAGACCGGCGTTCCAACAATCCGGCGAGCCTCGCGGCTCCCCCACCACAGCCCGCCCATAGAAAGTATAGACGTGCAGCAGTAGACGCACACCCGCCTGGGCGGATGTGCGGTTGGAACGTCAGGCTGCTAAACCTGGTCGCTGGGTGTCTCCCGGCGACTTGGTGATTATAGGGGAGTGGGACTGTCTTGAATTTGGGGGAGTTGGGGGAATGCTTCGGAATGTTAAATGGGGGGGCAGTGAGGGGGCGAGATCGACCCGGAGCAGATGCTCATATCTTTCAAAAGCGGTCGTTCACCGAGGAGGATGCACCACGCTCCGGATGTCTTGTTCACTTATGAAAGCAGTTAGCCGTACAGAAAAGCGGGCTTTCTTCGCTCTGGGATGCTCGTCAACCAGTGGCTCCTAACTTTGTAGCAAATCCGACGGGATCCAAAATCAAGTTTTTGATCTGTCGTCCATCCGAGCCCCAATGGTCGTGGTCACGAGCTGTTCATCGAAACGCAATTCAACGATCCGTTTTTTTATCAAAGCCTGAAGCGTTGCGATGAGCAAAGACGCACCGAACTGCCTGAGATTGTGAAGTTCCATCAGATGAGCGTCCAGACGTCGGTCAATCACTTCGCTGCTGGCTGGATGTGGCACTGCGTAACCACCGTGTACGAAAGAACTGCGCCAGTCGTACAGTTGGCGTAACCGCTTGTTCAGTCGCTTTTGGCTGAGTTCGTCGAGATCGAGAACTGCTGCAAGGCGCCTCACTAACCCGGAGACGCTTTCCCCAACCTTTGTTGACACTAATGCTTCAAGTCCGTGAAAGAGCCACGTCACAGAGTCGATTCGTGTATCGTCGCGGGCCAAATGGAGTAGCACGTAGAGCGCCCTTTCGATTCCCGTTTCCGCTCGCTGCTTATACCCGATGTTCAAAGCTTCAAACCATCTGCAGACGTCTTCGCGTGGCAACGCCTGCAGGCTGGGCCACTCGCCATCCAGTGAGTCGGTCCAGCCGCAATCAAATGCGAACGCCGACAGTCTTACTTCCGTTGAATGGCGCTGGTTCGGCCGAGCAATTGACGCGCTGTAAAAGTCTGCCGAGCCGGGCACGGAAAGATTAGCGATGAGGAATATTTCGTGGACGAACGTGTCCAGAAAGAAAGTTGGATACCAATCGTGGGAGCAAACCTTGTTGGCACCGCTCACGGTGACTTCTGCACGGATCCGGGTCGGCTGTAACAACTTCTTCTGCCAATCTTTGACTGGCGGCCGGTTCTCTCTCAATGGCCGCACAAGCTCGTTATCACGACGAAGACGGGTCGCCAACGGTTGCCAATTGATATCCACACTAACGGAGCATCCGTCGTGTTCATATTCGCGACGGCGCAATTCCTTTGGGACCTTGTGCCAAAACTGTTGAATCTGCGGCTCAATGGTTTCCCAATGGCCATCAATATCCCGCGTGAGGTTCTTCATTTCAATTACGTGCGGGTATGTGGTCGAGTGAGATTGCGCCATCTATTTGTCCTTCGTTCAACAATCATTGCGACTGATTTGGCTATTCATATGGTAGCCGCCGCAGGCGAGAGTGGATTGTCGATAATCCTTCCGGGTCCGTCCAACGTATCTTCCTGGCCGATCACGGTCCGATGCTGATGACGATGCTGCCCATGCGAAAATGCACGCATTGCGTTTTTGGATGCGGGTTATGGACCTTCAAAAGCAGACGATGACGGAGATCGAGCCTCTCCTAGCAATCCTGGTTGCCAATAAAAGAAGCGATTTGAGCAAGCTGTGCAAAGCAGCGATCATCACAGAGGACGCACTCGGCGCACTTATTTCGTCGTGCGATGCTGGTCAGTTGCCGTGGCGGCATCAGATCTCGTATCGCGATTTTCTTCCGCCAAATCTCAAATACACCGACGAAGATAGTCAGTCGCTTGGACACACGACTGTAGGTCCACTGACACGAATTGCGATGAAAGCATGGCGGAAGTGGCACCAACTCTTGCAGGATCGGCGTTACCTCGTAGGCCATATGTTCTATACGGCGGACCATTCAAACTGGCACTTCTTCTATTTCGACAACCGGGATCTCACACCTTTTGAAAACCACTTCCGGGTAGGTGGCCCCCACATCCATTTGATCAATTTTCTGTGGCCCGGGCATACCTGCGAGTCGCTTTGGAAATTCTTTAAGGAAGGGAACCCCAAGATGAGCGGCGCAGAGCATATACGCTTTCACAGGGAACATCCCGGGCCACCGAACATATAAGTCGCTACGTGGCGGCACCGTGCTCAGTACCCATTGCCTTCGCTTCGGCCGCAGACAGCTGGTCTGCGTGGTACCAGATCTCACCGCGTGAAAGTCAGTAGGTCCACCAAGGCTCCCCGAGAGTAATCACGATAAATGCGCACCGAAGTCTAACCCCGGTCGCTACTGCCGTGGAAGTAGACCTCGCCGCTCACCACAAATGACCGCAACCGCCGATGGAGCAAGGTGTGACCGCGCGCTGAATGGCCGCTTGCAGGGCGGATTCGACGTCTGAATGTCCAAGTGCCGATGCGGGCGAACGTCGCTTGATGGCCGACCTGCGTCGAACGCGCTCTGCTCCGTACGCTCCTCAACCTCCGTTGGACCCCGCAGCACATCAACGGCGGCTTCCAAACTTCAACTGCCGTGCACCGATGAACCCACGGCGGCCGGCACCATCTTTGCCTTTGCCCACATCCGCGCATTGTCGTTAGCCAGCCGCCTACACATTGCTTGCCCGCCATTCGCACATCGCGATAACCGCGAATATCAACTCCCGTCTCACCGCACGCGCCAGCGCAACTCCTAACCGCACACACCAACCATCGCACCTTCGCCTCACGCTCCACCAGTAAAAACCGGCCCCTGTCCCCCCGGCACAAACGCCGGAAACATCTCGACATGCCGCGCACTCCCCCCAGCATGCGGATGAGGCGCCGCCGCCGGTTCCCTCAACATAACAGCACTATCCGCGGTGATTGGCACACTCGGCTTCGCGAGCAGTTCGGTCTTTCTCATCGAACCCGCCGACGTACCGAAGTAATAGCCGATGATGCTGATCCACGCCGTGCCGAGCGCGCCGATCACCACGTTCACCAGATCGCGGTTTTCGTGAGGCAATTCCCTCAAGGCCATCAGCAGCAGGATGCCGAAGAAGCCGCCGGTCACCACCATCGCGAGCGCCTTGGGCACCCAATCCTTGTTGGCAATGCCCATCGCGCGCGCGTCGGCCCGATCGCCGGCCTGGATGCGTGCCATGTCGGTCTCATGCGCAAGATGAGCCTGCGCCGCAGTCACCATCAACTGCTGCAACTGCACCGCGTTGGCGCGCTCGGCCTGTCTGAGCTTGTCGAGTGCCGTCGGGTCGTTTAGCGCGGTTTCGATCGCGTGCGGATCGTTGGGTATGCCAAGCGTATGCGAGATGATGGCGGCGGCGGCAGTCACGCCCAACCCTCTCGGGCCGCCTATCAGGCCCGCAAGCAAAGGGGCCGTGCTGCCGATGCTCGACGCTACTTCTGACCAGTCCATCATGCTGCTCCAAGGAGAAGGTTGGTTGCCATACGGTCCGTCCATCCGCGGCTGAAAGTGGGCCACGTATGCAGGTTTCGCAGATACCGCAGCCGATACGCCACGAATCGCAGGACAAACCTCATCGGGTCCGCGCTCTTGACGGCGTCCAGCGTGTCCGGGCCGAACTTGCCGTCTTCCTGAGCGCCGGACGCCTTCTGCATCAACAACACGACGAGACCGCCGTTATAGTTCGCATCGAATATCTGGAAGGCGACCCGTGGATCGAGTTCATCCAGATGCAGCGGGTCCCAGTATTTTTCCTTGGCGATCTGCCTGGCGGTTTCAAGCGGCAGGTCCTTCATCGCGCCGGCATAACCGGAGCTACGCGCCACGCGTGCCGTCACGCCCCACATCGTTTCGCCGCCCGGGTCCGCGGGATGGAAGGAATATCCTCCTTCGCTTCCGATCAGAGCCCTGAACGCATCGTCGAAGCTGTTCATCTACTGTCTCCGTGCCTGCTACGTGATATTGCTGAAGAGGATGCCTTTGCACTAAGCCGTCAGCATCGCGATCGGGTTTTGCGTTGCCTCGAGCTGACGTCTTGCGGGCTGATTTAAACGTGGGCGGCTCGTCGCATCCGGAGCCGGCGTGTCGGAACGCGTGATCGCCTGATACTCCTTGCTAAGCCGCGCGATACGGTCTTCGTGCGGCGAGAGCACATCCTTGTCGAGTTTCGATGCCTGCGCATACCGGCGCGCCGCTTCGCTCATCTCGCCACTTAGCTCGAGCGCACGGCCCCATCCCGCATACGACGGCGCGAGATCCGGCCGAAGCGATACGGCCTGAGAGAACTTCGCAATCGCATCGTTGTGACGCCCGACCGCGATAAGCGCCTCACCCCAGTCGTGCAATGTGTTGACCGAGTCCGGCTGCATACGATCGGCTTCCCTGAAAGCCTTCAGTGCTTCCGGATAACGATGCGCGTGCAACATGACGTCGCCCAAGAGACGCAAGTTCTCGGCGGTGCGCGATGATTTCTTTGCGCCGGCCTGGAGTTGTTCCAGCGCGTCGTCGATTCGGTGCTGCTGCTCGAGCGCAATCCCAAGACTGGCCCGCAGAATCGCCGAGCCTTCATAGCGGCGCAGCGCCTCGCGGCTCTGCGCTTCGGCGTCTTTCGCGAGGCCCTGGCTCACGAGCAGCCACGCCTTGCCGGCCTCCGCCCATTCGCTCTGCTTCGAAGCGGGCAGCCCAAGCACTTCATCGTAGATGCCGACGATCTCGCTGTAATTGCATTGCGCAAGCGAGCATTTCGTTTTCTGCACTTCGGTGAACAGATGGCTGGCCAGTATGTTCGGCTCGGCAAGCCGCATCGCCTGAGTGGCAATATCGCGCACAAACCTGTCGATGTCGCGTCCCGCGAACGTCACCTCGGCCTGGCGCGACTGAAACACGCCGCCTTCGATCTGCACGTGAGCCATGTAGGAATCCGCGGCATCGCCGAGCTTTGTGATGCCGATATGAACGACCACATCCTTCCGGTCGACGACCTCTTTTAGAAAGCGCACGGTCGTCGCATAGGACAGGTCCTGACCGGGAATCTGGATGTCGGGCTGCGCTTCGCTCGCGGTCAGCGCGTCGTGGGGAATGGAACCGGCATCGCGCCCGATCACCCGCATCTCGGACATGATCTTTTCGGCGAGGAAACTGGATGTGTAGCCGCGTTCGGCGAGAGACGGCGGCGTGGCCACGGGCGGCACCAGCAGTTGTTGCCTGAGCACGCCTTGCACGACGAGATAGCAGAACGCGACAGTGAGACTTCCCAGCAGCCACGGAAGCACGTAAGGCAAATACGCTTTGGGCGCGCCGAAAATCAGCCTTAAGGCGCGCAGCCAGGAGAAGACGTGCAAGCCGTGGTGGGTTCCGCGACTGGCTTGTTGCTGAGCACTGGACATGACGCACCTCGTACGGCCCGATGTTGGTCAATAGACGACTCTTGACCGCGTCGTTTATGCATCGACCGTGCCATGGAACGGTGTGCCTTTATCGGCGGCTGCGTGGGGTTGTATGCCAGTGCGGAGAGCGGGAAAGTGTCGTTCGGTAGCCGACGGTTAGCGGTGGAAGTTTGGTTGGGGGAGACATTGCACAGGGTGACTGGTCACTGTCGATGCGTGCTGGATGAGCAGCGGCTTTGCGTGACTGGGTCAAGTCGGCCCAAATCAGCGCCTTGCACCCCTCGCTGCAGGGGCTAAGCAATTCTACGGCCGAGTGGAGTGGAGGGCACGACGATCGGCAGCGCCCGACCCTAGCCTGGAACACAAAAACAGAAGCGCATCGGTATTCTGATTAACGCCCCTGTCTGCCGGCCTTACCTCCCCGCCTGAAACGCCGCCAACGCCTTCCCGAGTTCCTCGTCGGTGACAGCGGGCGAAATGGTGAACGTAAAGATATCGCCAAACTGCAGCACCCACGCCGCCAGGGGGGCCGTGCTGTCGGCCTCGACGATCGCGCACCCGCTCAACTCGCCGATTGCGTGCCAACGGCCGAGCATCGTGATGCCATCGGGCGGCAGCGCGCCTCCCGTCTTCATGAAACGTTCGATCGCCGATTGCTGTGCCGTCGGTAGCCCCTTCCACTGCACAATGAATTTCATTGCGGACCTCCACTTGACTCGCGACGATGCCGGCCAGTGGCAAGCCGTCATCGCAGCAGGCGCCGCAGGATGCGGCGCGTGAGAGCCTGCATCGGGCGCAGATTCTTCCGACGTTATCCGCGAGGCAATGCCGCCACTTCGGCCTTCTAAAGAATGATAGGCAGCGGCCATCCGAAGGGGAAATGCGGCGCGTAGTCTTTCTCCGCCGCGCAGCGCATCGTCGTTTTGAGCCGCCGTCCCCCACCCGCAGGCTTCCACGCCAGACGCAGCGCTATACTGACTCCCCGTCCATAGCGCGAGTAGCCGGGGCAGCACGAGCGCTGCCCGGCGAACCGATAAAAAATTGGCTGAACACGATCTCAAACGACTCAAAATCGACCGCGCGCCGGTGACTGCGCGCCGTCGGCGCAACTGGACCGGCTACGGGGTGGCCGCGCTTATCGTCGTGGGCGCGCTCGTCGTGGGCTTGCGCTTCGCCAGCCCGCGCACCGTGCAAACCACGTCGGTCGTCTCCGCTTATCCGTCGCAGAGCTACACCTTGCTGAACGCGACGGGCTACGTCGTGCCGCAACGCAAGGCGGCCCTGGCGTCGAAGGCACAAGGGCGGCTCGAATGGCTCGGGGTGCTCGAAGGCACGCATGTGAAAAAGGACGAAGTCATCGCCAGGCTGGAAAGTGCGGACGTCGAGGCGTCGCTGGCGCAGGCGAGGGCGCAGGTGAAGGTCGCGCAAGCGAACCTCGCGCTGCAGGTCGCCGAACTGAAAAACGCTGAACTCAACCTGCGCCGCTCTAAGATTCTGGTGCCGAGCGGCGCGATGCCCGCGACGCAGTACGACGCCGATCTCGCGCGCTACGACAAGGCGCAGGCGTCTATCGACAACAGCCGCGCGGCCATCGTGTCGGCGCAGGCGAACGCGCAGGCCGCACAGGTTGCTGTCGATCAGACGGTGATTCGCGCGCCGTTCAACGGCGTGGTGATCGAGAAGCATGCGAACGTCGGCGACAACATCACGCCGTTTTCTCAGGCGTCCGACAGCAAAGGGGCCGTCGTCACCATCGCCGACATGGACACGCTCGAAGTCGAGGCGGATGTCGCGGAATCGAACATCGCGAAGATCGCCGTCGACGCGCCTTGCGAGATCCAGCTCGACGCGCTCCCCGAACTGCGTCTCGCAGGCCGCGTATCGCGCATCGTGCCGACCGTCGACCGCTCGAAGGCGACGGTGCTCGTCAAGGTGCGCTTCGTCGATCGCGACCCACGCGTGCTGCCGGACATGAGCGCAAAGATCGCTTTCCTGTCAAAGCCGGTGCCGCCGCAGGACCGGCGGCCCGTCGTCGCCGCGCAGCCGGCTGCCGTCGTTCAGCGCGACGGACGCAGCATCGTCTTCGTCATCAAGGACGAGACCGTGCATCAGGTGCCCGTCACGACGGGCGCGAAACTCGGCGATCTGATCGCGCTCGACGGCGTGCGTGCAGGAGACGTGCTGGTGCGTGCGCCCGACGCGCAGTTGACGGACGGCGCGAAAGTCAACGTGGCGAAGCCATAACATGAGCGGGCAGCCAGCTATGAACCGAGCGAATGGCGCTGCGCCGCTCGTCGAGATATCGCAACTCGTGAAGTCGTACCGGCGCGGCGTGCAGACGGTGCCGGTGCTGTCGAACATCACGCTTTCGATCGAAGAAGGCGACTTCATCGCATTGATGGGGCCGTCGGGCTCAGGCAAGAGCACGCTGCTCAACCTGATTGCGGGCATCGACCGGCCCGATGGCGGCGTGCTGCGCGTGGGCGGGCTCGATATCACGCAACTGTCGGAAGCGGCGCTGGCCGACTGGCGCGCGGCCAACGTCGGCTTTATCTTCCAGTTCTACAACCTGATGCCGGTGCTGACGGCGTTCGAGAACATCGAGTTGCCGCTGATGCTCACGAGACTCACGCGCAAGGAGCGGCGCGAGCGCGTCGAGCTGGTGCTCGAGATGGTCAATCTCGCGAACCGCGCGCATCACTATCCGTCGGAGCTGTCGGGCGGACAGCAGCAGCGCGTCGCGATTGCCCGCGCAGTCATCACCGATCCGACGCTGATCGTCGCCGACGAACCAACCGGCGACCTCGATCGCACATCGGCGGAAGAAGTCCTCGCGATGCTGCAACGTCTGAACCGCGAACTGGGCAAGACCATCATCATGGTCACGCACGACGCGCATGCCGCAGGCGCCGCGAATGCGCTCGTGCATCTGGACAAAGGGGAGCTGACCGATGGCGACACACGCTGATCGGCGCGACGGCAGCCTGTCATGCACGCGCTGAAGCTGATTACGCGCAACGCGCTGCGCCACAAGCTGCGCACTGCGTTGACGGTGCTCGGGCTCACCATCGCGGTGCTCGCATACGGGCTCCTCAATACGGTAGTCGATGCGTGGTATGCGGGCGCCGCGGCCGCATCGAACGCGCGCCTCGTCACGCGCAATGCCATTTCGCTGACGTTCTCGCTGCCGCTCAGCTACGAGAACCGCATTCGCGGCGTGGAAGGCGTGACGCTGGTTGCGCGCTCGAGCTGGTTCGGCGGCGTGTATCGCGAGCCGAAGAACTTCTTCGCGCAGTTCGCCGTGTCGGACAACTATCTGGACCTCTATCCCGAGTTGATCGTGCCCGCTCAACAGCGCAGCGATTACGTACGCGACCGCAAGGGCTGTCTCGTCGGCCGGCAACTCGCGACGCAGTTCGGCTTCAAGGTCGGCGACGTCATCCCGATCAAAGGCACGATCTATCCGGGCACCTGGGAGTTTGTCGTGCGCGGCATCATGGATGGCCGCGACGAATCGACGATCACGCGGCAACTCATTTTTCATTGGGACTATCTGAACGAATCGGTGCGCAAAATGCCGGGGCGGCGCGCGGATCAGGTCGGTGTCTACGTGCTGGGCATTGCTGTTCCCGAGGAGGCCGCCGCGATCTCGCGCAACGTCGACGACGTGTTCAAAAACTCCCTCGCAGAAACGCTGACCGAAACGGAGCAGGCGTTCCAGCTCGGCTTCGTCGCGATGTCGAATCAGATCATCGCGGCGATCCGCGTCGTGTCGTATGTGGTGATCGTCATCATCATGGCCGTGATGGCGAATGCGATGGCGATGAGCGCTCGCGAGCGCACCGTCGAATACGCGACGCTGAAGGCGCTCGGTTTCGGACCGGGCTTTCTCGCGCTGCTGATGTTCGGCGAGTCGTTGACGCTGTGCATCGCGGGCGGCGGGCTCGGCATGCTGCTGACGCCGCCCGCCGCCAGTATCTTCCGGCAGGCGACGGGCGGTGTATTCCCCGTCTTCCACGTGTCACGTGACACCGTGCTGTTGCAGGCGGCGTGTGCGGGTGTCGTCGGCGTGGCGGCGGCGATCATTCCGGCGATCCAGGCGGCGCGCGTGCGGATCGTCGAAGGCCTGCGGGCGATCGGGTAGCGCATCGTGGCCATTCCGCTTTCATATATCGCTCGCAACCTGTGGACCCGCCGGCTGACGACGGCGCTCACGGCGGGCGGACTCGCGCTCGTCGTATTTGTGTTCTCGACGGTGCTGATGCTCGACGCGGGCCTGAAGAAAACGCTCGTCTCGACGGGCGAAGAGGACAACGTCGTCGTGATCCGCAAGGGCGCGGAGACGGAAGTGCAGAGCGCGATCGACCGCAATCAGGCCAACGTGATCGAGATGCATCCGGCCGTCGCGATCGGCGGCGACGGACGAAGGCTCGCGTCGAAAGAGTCGGTCGTGCTGATCTCGCTCGCGAAAATCGGCTCGGGCAAACCGTCGAACGTGGTGATACGCGGTGTGTCGCAGGCGGGCATCGGCTTGCGGCCGCAGGTGCGGCTCGCATCGGGGCGCTTCTTCACGCCGGGATCGTCGGAGATCGTGGTCGGCAGCAGCATTGCGAAGGGCTTCGCGCGCACGCAGCCCGGCGAGCACTTGCGTTTCGCGCAGCGCGAGTGGACCGTGGTCGGCACCTTCGACGCAGGCGGCAGCGGCTTCGATTCGGAGATCTGGGGCGATGCCGATCAGCTGATGCAGGCGTTTCGCCGGACGAGTTATTCGTCGATGGTCGTGCGGCTTTCAGAGAGCGATCAGTTCGAGCGCTTCAGGAGCGATATCGACGTCGACCCGCGCCTCGCCGACGACGCGAAACGCGAGCGAACTTTTTACAGCGACCAGTCGAAGGCGCTGTCGACGTTCCTCAACATACTCGGCTTCACGCTGTCGGCCATTTTTTCGATTGCCGCGATGATCGGCGCGATGATCACGATGTATGCGTCCGTGGCGAATCGCGTGGCGGAGATCGGCACGTTGCGCGCGCTCGGCTTCAAGCGCGCGAACGTGCTCGCGGCGTTCCTCATCGAAGCGATGCTACTGGGGCTCGTCGGCGGCCTCGCGGGGCTTGGCTGCGCAGCGTTCATGCAGTTCGCGTCGTTCTCGACAACCAACTTCCAGACCTTCGCGGACCTGTCGTTCCGCTTCATCCTGACGCCCGCGATTGTCGGGAAGACATTGGCGTTCTCGGTGACGATGGGGTTGGTCGGCGGCTTTTTGCCCGCGTTGCGCGCGTCCCGGATGAATGTTGTGGATGCGTTGCGGGCGAGGTGAGTGGATGGCGTGTGGGGAGTTGGAATTGCCGGTAGGTAGTGTTTGCGGGAGTGGTGGCGGCCAGGAGTACATCGCTCAACGTTGGAGTCTCTTTCCAACTCCGAGAACGGAGCAAACTTCGACCGGATGACTTGGCGGTGTTCTAGTCGTTCAACGTAGTAGAACTAGCGGCTCGCTAAGCTCACCCCTAAAGCGCTTCCACACACTTACCGCCGAAATGCACGGCAATCACGCCGATTACAAGCGCGACAACGGCGCGCAAAAACCACACCTTGAACGCAATCGCAACGTCAAAAACGTCGAACGCCTGGATCAGGCCGAAGAGTCCGAAGCAGATCGACGCGATGCCCAATGCGAGCAAGGAGACAGCGAGCGTTTGAAGCCGGGACCTGCGGGGAACGTCCGCCGTTGCCGCCGGCAATTCCTCGCGCGGCTTACCAATCGGCCTCACGTGCTCAGCTTCCGCATTTGCTGACCCGGGGCGGTCGGCGAGCGCAGCGCGTCGTCGGACGGCTCACCGACGGTGACGAACTGCACCATGAAGCACAGTACAAAGCAGAGAATCATGAAGCAGCGGCCCGTCGAGAAGAAGGCACTCTTTCCGGGGACGATGAAATTCACGGTAACTGTTCTGTTATCGGCGACGACGCCCTGCGCGATCGTGGCTCGCGAGGTGGGTCCCTGCAGTGCGGCTGGCGCCCCTTGCACGAAACGGGTACCGGTTAGTGCCCCGACGAACGCACAAACTATATGCAGCTGCATCAGCCATAGCGGCTGGGCATGCCCTGGGTTGACGAGCATGAGATTGACGTAGGCCACGATACCGGCACAGGCAGCGCTCAGTGCGAGGGCCAGTAGCCAGGATTTCAATCGCAAGTTCATGAATTTCCGCATCGATAAAAAACGTTCTTATTGGATTTCGGTAAAACGCGAATTTTCTTTAGCGATTCGTTGATTGGCGCCATGCTGATTCGGACCGAAAATGCCTCGGCAATGTCATGACTTGCAGAAAGACGAGTAACTGCGAGCCGCCTTACGCTGATGGCGCAGCAGCAAAAAGAACGCGGAAACATGTGTTCCGGTGGCATGTTGCCTCCTGTCAGATGTTGTCTCGCGCATTGAAGTCCATGATGCAAATCAGCGGGCGCGTCGCCGGATCAACTGACGCAGCGACAACGCGTGCAACAGGATCGAGCCCGGCACCACGAACGCAGGTGTCAGCACGTCGGGATAAGCGCCCGCGCCGATGCTCGGCATAGCCGGATGGATCAACTGCAACGGGCCGGGCGAGGTGAGCATCCCCAAAGTAATCGCGACGGCGAAGTCGGCGAGGCCGAAGAGGTTCCAGGCGATCGCAGCGTTCCGCCCTCGACTCGCACCGCTCGCCACGGCGATTGCCACCGGCACGGCGAACAGGCCGGTCAACACATCGCCAATTCCCGCCGGCAACGCGAAGACGCCTGGCAGCAGTCCATGCAGCCAGGCAGCGAGCGCCCAACTGCCGAATACGCGGTAAAGCTGAAGAGCGACGAGCCAACTGGCCGGCATCCCATCGAGCACGCGTCCCACCCGCTTCGACAACAGCAACAGCGGTGCGCCGATCATCACCGGCAGGAAGATCGCCAACGGCAACAACGGCAATGGTGAGACGCCTGCGCGGAAAGCGCCATTGATCGCCGCGCTCCAGACGACAGCGAACCAAAGCGTGTCTGGGATCATGACCGCGAGCCAGGTGGCACGGCGTTGGGCCGGCGTGAGGTCTGTGCTTTCGAGGCCGAGCCACAAACCTAGTGCAATCAGCGCATGAGCACTCAACTGATGAACTGTGGTCGGAACGCCGCTGGTCGGGATGATCGGCTGCCAATAGATCAACGCGATCCATAGCGCGACCAACGGGACGAGCCAAAACAGGCTGCGCCACGCTGGACCCGGCGAGACGCTATCGACGGGAACGCGGACGACGGTCATTGACCATTCTCCAGGTGATGCGCAGTCTTCGCGGATGCCGCCTCGAACACCGCTGTCAGTATGCCGAGTCGGCCTTCCAGGATATTTCGCCCAAGGTTGGTCGTAAGCTGCGCGAAGTCCGGACCCATCACCACGCCGAGATTGGGCGAGGGCGGCGGCCCTGACGCACGCAGCTCTGCAAACCAGGCCTTTGCAGTGTCGGTGTCGTCTTGCCATGCCAGCGTGCGAAGACCTGCTTGCTCGATCGCCTCGCGCGTTGCATCGGCGGTCAGGAGAAAACTTGTTGCCGGCGTTCGTGCCCAAGGCACGGGGTAGTGTGGTTCGCCGCCGTTTGCAACGACGACGTCGAACGTCGCAAACCTGCCGCCTGGCTTCAGCACGCGTTCGATCTCCCGGTAAAGCCGTGCGCGATCGGTGATGTTCATCGCCACGTGCTGCAGGAATACGGCGTCGAATTGGGCGTCTTCGAAGGGAAGTTCCAGCGCGCTCGCCGTATGGAACGACACCTGTTCGCTTTGCCCCGTTCGCTGCGTGAGATAACGTGCGGCATCCACGAACGGCTCGCTGAGGTCGATGCCTGTCACGCGGCAACCATACGTAGCGGCCAGAAAACGGGCCGGCCCGCCGACGCCCGAACCGACGTCCAGCACCGACATATCCGCGGTGATTCGGGCCAATCCGGCAAGCTCGGCGGTGGCGGCAAGACCGCGTGTGTGAAACTGGTCGAGGGCGGCCAATTGCTGCGGTGTTAGCGGCTGATCCTCCGGTCCAAAGGCACTGAGGGCGACCCTCAGCCGCCCGGTCAGGCCGGTCGCGCGATAGTAACCGCGCACGTCATCCAGTGCATCGTTCATTGCAGGTTTCTCCACGGTCCTGGCGGGTTGTCGAAGGCTTGCGAGCCGGCGTTGGCGCGACTGCTCGTCGACAGACATAGGTGTACCATCGTCACTCGCGAGCGACTATTCCTCACAATGTTGACGGGCTATGAAGCAGATCTTCACAGTCAGGCAGGGCGCGCTGGATGGCGTGGAGGCGTTTCTGAGCGTTGCCCGGCATCGCAGTTTTCGCCGGGCAGCCGCGGAACTCGGCGTGACGCCGTCGGCCATCAGCCAGGCGGTGCGTGTACTGGAAGAACGCATTGGCGCAGCGCTCTTCATGCGGACTACGCGCAGCGTCGGACTGACTGAAGCCGGCGAACAATTTCTTGCGCGCGCGAAGCCCGCCTTCGAGGAGCTTGTCGCCGCCAGCGAGGTTGCGCGTGGCCTCGGGCAGCGGCCCACCGGATTGCTGCGTCTTTCAGTGCCGCGCGCGGTGGTGCCGATCCTCCTCGAACCCTTGATCGCAACTTTCTGCGAGGCTTATCCCGAGATCGAAGTGGAGATCGCCGCAAGCAACGAGCTGATCGACCTTGCAAGCGAAGGGTTCGACGCCGGCATACGGCTCGGTCAGTTCGTCGACGCCGACATGGTCGCGGTGCCGTTGACGCCGCCGTTTCGTTTTGTTGTCGTCGGCAGCCCTGCATACTTCGCGGCGCGCAGCCGGCCCGAGCACACGGACGATCTGCGTCAGCACGCGTGCTTGCGATGGCGCAGGTCCGGCGGCGCGCTGGCGCCGTGGTCATTCAACGACGACGGCAACGCGATCGAGATCGCCGTAAGCGGCCCTTTCATCGCCCATGATTTCCCCACGATGCTCGGCGCGGCCGTCGAAGGCATAGGCCTTGCCCAACTGCCTGAGCCGATGGTCGCTGAAGGACTGCGAACCGGGAAACTGGTAGCTGTGCTGGAGCGGTTCGCACCGATGATGCCGGGCGTGTTTCTCTACTATCCGAGCCGCCGGCAGATCATGCCGAAGCTGCGCGCGTTCATCGATCATGTGAAGAGCCGTGCGGCGGGTAGCAGGAAAGTCCCGGGGACGAGATGACTTACGGCTCGATACGTGTCACGGTTGCAGCACGGCAGTAAAGCAGAATGTCCAAACCTGTCGACGGATTCAGGTCGACCTGGATGCGACCATCGTCGCAGTGAGAAAACCGCAAATCATAAATCCACGACGGATCAGACACGTTTTCAGTTGTGAACCCGCTTCCCTCTACTTCCTCAAGAAAGAATGTAATCCTGCAAGGCGCATGATGCCCGTTCCATGCCGGATTGTCCTGTCCACTATGACGGATTACGAGCTCCATATCGGTATGCCATGCTCCGTTCGCATTCACCCGGCGCAGGGTTACTTCAAGTACCTCGGCATCGTGAAAGTTGGGCCAATAACCAAAGATACTTCGTATCAACCAGGCATGCTTGACCGCACTCTCGTCCGTTTCCTTGCGGTTCTTGTATCGGTCCGATTCCCACGACTCCGGCAAACCCTCGACTATCAGCTCCAGCTTGTTTACGAGGTATCGTTCCGCCTCTTCGAGCGATCCCCGGAAGTCAAGCGTAGTCGCGCCGCTTGCGAGGCGACCATTGCCCTTCTCCTGTACGATTTCAAAGCCATAGATGAAGGTACCGTCGTCGCGCTGAATGAGGTGATAACCAATGTCATAAGGCAAGCGCCTTTCATTCTGCCGAACGCATCTAAACGTCTTGGCGTAGTTTGACTGAAGCTGCATTTTTATCTCTCTCTCGGTACTACTGGTCATCAATCCTTCTATGCCGCGCTTGGGATCGGACGCTGTATCCGCGCTCATATAGGAAATCGCCGACGTTCTAACAGGCATCATCGTAGAGCGCAAGCTATTTGCAGATCGATCGCGATACTGTCGCTCTCGCGTAGCTTTAGACCGCGGGCGCGGCTTCCTCGGCTGCCAACGCGGCTCGAGTTGAACGGCGTGCGCCAATGCGGTCCTGAAAGCGTGCGAGTGCCGGCCAGCGCTTGATGTCTATCGAGAATATCGGCAGCCACGACAGCACCGTGTACAGATAGGCGTCGGCCACGCCGAACTCGTCGTGCAAGTAGTCTTTGCGCGAAAGCGTGGCGTCGAGATTGTCGAGGCGCTTATAGAACTTCTCTTTGACGATGTCCTTCACGCTCCCAGGAATCTCGCTGCTAAACAGCGGGGCGCAGCCAGCGTGAATTTCCGACGTGATGAAGTTCAGCGTTTCCTGGAGTCGCACACGTTCCCAGGTGCCGTTCGCCGGCGCGAGCATCTTCTCCGGTTTCAGGTCCGCCAGGTACTGAAGAATCGCCGGCCCTTCGGTGAGCACTTCGCCGTTGTCGAGTACGAGCGCGGCGACATAGCCCTTCGGGTTCACGTCGAGGAAACTGCGGCCCTCGGACGTCTGCTTCGTCTTGTTGTTGACGCGGACCAGTTCGAACGGCAGGCCGAGTTCGCGCAGAACGATATGCGGCGACAGAGAGCACGCATTGGCGGCGAAATAGAGTTTCATGAGTTAGGTCCTTCTGTTGCGGTCAGATCGAGCGCGAAGCATCGCAACAAGCTGGTCTCCTGGCAAACGACATCTCGCCTGCTACGATATGAGAAATTGTCATGACGGCAGCGAGATGCCGAATCGACCGCTTAACGAGCGTGGTCTGTCTACAGGTTTGCTATACACGGTGCAATGCAATGGCGGGGAAACTTCCCTCACTGAACGGCTTGAAAGTATTCGAATGTGCCGCGCGTCATATGAGCTTCACCAAGGCGGCCGCCGAACTGAATGTGACGCAGACGGCGGTTAGCCATCAGATACGGCGTCTCGAGGATGAACTGGGCATCCGCCTGTTTCATCGCTTCAAGGAGCGCCTGGAATTGACTGCGTCGGGGCAGGCCTATTTGCAGGGAGTGAGCCTCGCGTTTGAGCAGTTACGCTTCTCCACCGAGCAACTGCTCGAAGGCTCCAACAAGAGTACGCTCACCATTTCCACGCTTGCCACGTTCGCATCTAAATGGCTGCTGCCACGCTTGGGGTCATTTCGTCTTAAGCATCCCGATATCGACATTCGCCTGAGCGCTTCTACTGACTTGATCGATTTCGTGGCCGGTGGCGCGGACGCGGCAATTCGTTACGGCAGCGGCGAATGGAAAGGGCTGCGCGTTGACCGGCTGATGGACGACGAGATCTTCCCGGTATGCAGTCCAAAGCTGCTGACGGGCAGTCATCCACTCACGAGCGTCGACAATCTCGCTCATCACACGCTATTGCAGGTGAGCGGCGTGACAAGCAACGATTGGAGCATCTGGCTCGACGCGGCCAAGCTGCCAACCAATTTGCGCGGGGGCGCGCGGCTGACTTTCGATCTCGCGCTGATGGCCGTGCAAGCCGCGGTAGAGGGTCACGGCGTGTGCATCGGGCGGCGTGCTTACGTGGAGGACGACTTGCGCGCCGGCCGCCTTATCGCGCCGTTTGGCAAGTCGGTCATAACCGACCGCGCGTTTTATCTCGTCTCGCCGCATGATCTCGCCAACTGCGCGAAGGTGGTGGCGCTGCGCACGTGGCTCATGGGCGTGATTGGCGATTCGCGAAATGAGGCTACCGTTGGGCTCGCCGATTTCGATGACAACGTTGACGCGGTCGGTGACGATCACATTGCGCTGTCGTAGAACGTATGAAATTGAGTGATCGGCGCGCTGACAGCCAATGCTTGAAGCGGAAAGCAGGATGCGAGTTCTCTCACTGTCGTTGTCTTCGAAAGCCTGCGCAAAAATTCCTCAGTAAAGCCAACTTTCAATCCTCCGTTGCGGTCGAGAAATTGGCCCCATAAGGACATGTTACGAAAGCGCTTGTCCGCAACCGTAGCGCTTGCGATATACGCTTCCGGAAAGAGTCGCTGATAGGCCCGGAGGTTATGGAGCCACGAAGTCCCGAGTACGCTTTCGGCCTCTGGTTCGTATCTGCGTACGTGATCGAATAGCGCCTGAAGTTCGGAAAGCCGCATCGGCAGCCGATCAATGCTCAACGGCGAGACGGTCGCGGCATCGGTGTTCTGAAAGTGCAAGCGTATGGATTGGCTATCCGGTGTTGCATACGAAAAGCAGCCGAATGTCGCCACCAACGGCGTCTCTCTGCCTGCCTGCGCATGGGCGAGATAAAAGCTATATGTCCAGTCGCTCGCGTGCGTGGTTTGGCTTAATCCTTGTATATATCGGCGCCACGTCGGGTGGTCCTGATCGAACGCTCGGCCCAGCCCGAAGCGCACGGACAAGTTTGTATAGTCGAGAAGTGCTTGCTCCAACGGTATCGCTGCCAGCGCAGCGACCACGCGCGCAAAGCGAAGTTGCAGGTCGAAAAACTCTTTGCCGTATCTCATGTGCGCCCTCGAAAGCGTATAAACCAAGGTAAACGTACAGAGACCTATGGTTCGTCGGGGGCAATACCGTGAACTCGACGACATCGCGTTTTGTAACAGCATAAAGCCCCAGCGGCACATAACCGCCGAGGCTTGTCCCATCACTCAACCACTCACCGATTAACCATCCTCGCGGGCACACTAATCGCCAGCAGTCCCCCAAGAACCAGAAACGCCGCCAGCATATACATCCCCGAATCATTAGCCGCAGTCGCCTGCTTCAACCACCCCACCGCATACGGACTCAAAAACCCCGCAAGATTGCCAATCGAATTAATCATCGCAATCCCGGCCGCGGCACCCGTTCCCGCAAGAATCGCCGTCGGCAAACTCCAGAACAGCGGCAACGTAGTGAGAATGCCCATCGTCGCAAGCGTGAGAGAAGCCATCGCGAGCACGGTGTTGTGCGTGTACACCACCGAAAGCACCAGTCCAACGGCTCCCGCAAACGCCGGCAACGCAATATGCCAGCGACGCTCCCGCATGCGGTCCGCGCTGCGCGCAACCAGCACCATCGCCACCACCGCCGCCGCGAACGGAATCGCGGAGAGCAGGCCGATCGCGAACGCATCCGTCACGCCAGTCGCCTTAATGATCGTCGGCAGCCAGAAGCTCACGCCATACAAACCCATCACGAACGAAAAGTAAGTGAGGCTAAGCATCAGCACGCGGCCGCTCGTCAGCACCTGGCGAATCGGCATGTCGTGCTTGGTCGCTTCTTCCGCGGAAACGTGGCGCTGCAGCAGTTCCTTTTCTTCGTCGGTCAGCCACTTGGCCTTCGAAATACGATCATCGAGTGCGACGAAAACCAGAATGCCCACCAGCACCGACGGCAGCCCTTCGAGCAGAAACAGCCACTGCCAGCCGTGCCAACCGTTCACGCCATTGAACGTCTTCAGGATATAGCCCGACACCGGCCCGCCGATCACTCCCGAGAGCGCAATCGCCGTCATGAACCACGTCGTCATGCGTCCGCGCCGATGCGACGGATACCAGTAGGTGAGATACAGAATGATGCCGGGAAAGAAACCCGCTTCGGCAATACCGAGCAGAAAGCGCATCACGTAGAACATGGTCGGCGTGGTGACGAACATGGTCAGCATGGAGATCACGCCCCACGACACCATGATCCGCGCAATCCACACGCGCGCGCCCACCTTGTGCAAAATCACATTGCTTGGGATCTCGAAGAAAAAGTAGCCGACGAAGAAAATGCCTGCGCCAAAGCCATAAACCGCATCGCTCAGGCCGAGGTCGCTCGTCATTTGCAGCTTCGCGAAGCCGACGTTCACGCGGTCGAGATACGCGACCACGTAGCAGAGCATCAGGAGCGGCGCGAGCCGCCAGTTGACCTTGCGATAGGTCGCCTCTTCGAACGTGGAAGGCGGCGCACCCGCGCCGGGATGGTGGAGCGGATCTGCGGGACTAGCCATGGTGTCTCCTCTTTTCTTGTGGAATTGAAGTGCCGCGTCGATCGATTCTAGCCGTGCGGCGCGGCTCGCACGTCAATTAGATACCGGGGGAAAACACTGAGCCCGGCAAGCGCCGTACGTGAACGGCGCTTGCTCAGGGCAACGCCACCAACGCCAAACCCAACGCCAGAGCCACGACTACACGCAGCGCCCGCCATCCACTTCCAGACACACGCCGGTGATGAACTCCGCTTCGTCCGAAGCCAGATAGAGCGCGGCGTTCGCAATGTCCTGCGGCGTCGAAAAGCGTCCGAGCGGAATGCCCGCGAGAAAGCGCTTGCGGTTCTCAGGCGTATCTTCGACGCCCATGAATTCGGACAGCAAAGCCGTTTCGCCGATCACCGGATTCACGCAATTCACGCGGATGCGGTCCGGCCCGAGTTCCACCGCCAGCGACTTGCTCGCGATGATCACCGCGCCCTTGCTGCCGTTGTACCAGACGAGTCCAGGGCGCGGCCGCACGCCCGCCGTCGACGCGATATTGATGAAGCTGCCGCCGCCTTGCTCGCGGAAATACGGCACGAACTCCTGCACGCTCCAGTAGATGCTCTTGACGTTCACCGCGTACACGCGGTCGAACTCGGCTTCGGTCACTTCGAGCACCGGCTTGTTGCGATGCGTGGTGCCCGCATTGTTGACGACGATCTGCACGCTGCCGAAGTCTTCGAGCGCCGCCTCGCGCAGCTTTTGCCAGTCCTCGCGTTGCGCGACGTTGCCCGTCACTGCAATCGCCTTGCCGCCCGCCAGCGCAATTTCGCTCGCGACGCGCTCGGCGGCGGGGCCGTTGAGATCGTTGACGACGACGTTCGCGCCCTCGCGCGCGTAGGTCTTCGCGATGCCTTCGCCGAAACCCGAGCCGCCACCCGTGACGATGGCCGTTTTACCTGTCAACCGCATGATGTCTCCATTGTTTGTCGTAGATGTTGATGCGTAAGTCGGGGCATGCAGAGACACGAACTAGCCGTGCCGGATCGCAATCGTCTTCAGCACCGTAAAGCCATACAGCGCCTCGAATCCTTTCTCGCGTCCGTGGCCCGAATGCTTGACGCCGCCAAACGGCAATTCGACGCCGCCGCCCGCGCCATAGTTGTTGATGAACACCTGGCCCGAGCGCAGACGCCGCGCGAGACGCATCTGGCGCGCGCCGTCGCGTGTCCAGATGCCGGCCACCAGGCCGTATTGCGTGCCGTTGGCGAGCGCGAGCGCTTCGTCTTCGTCGCTGAAGGACATGGCGGCGAGCACGGGGCCGAATACTTCGTCGCGGGCAAGGCGGTGGCTCGCGGGCACGTCGCGCAACAACGTGGGCGCCTGATAGAAGCCGCTTTCCGGCGCCTCGGGAATCACTTCGCCGTGCGCGGCCATCGCGATGCCGTCATGCTGCGCGTCGGACAGAAAGTCCCACACGCGCTGCTGCTGTTTCGCGTTGATGAGCGGGCCGCAATCCAGATCCGCATGCGACGGACCGACGCGCAGCGCGTTGAACGCGCCGCTCAGCCGGTCGAGCAGCGGCTCGTAAATCCCGCGGTCGATCAGCACGCGGCTGCCCGCCGAACAGGTTTGCCCGGCGTTCTGCACGATCGCGGAAACGAGCACGGGCAGCGCGGCGTCGAGGTCCGCGTCGGCGAAAACGATTTGCGGGGACTTGCCGCCCAGCTCGAGCGTGACGGGCACGTGGTTCTCGGCGGCCATTTGCGTGACGAGCTTGCCGGTTTCGGGCGAGCCGGTGAACGAAATATGATCGATGCCCGGATGACGCGCGAGCGCCGCTCCCGCGTCGTGTCCATAACCGGTGACGACATTGAGCGCGCCTGCGGGCAGGCCCGCTTCGGCCGCCAGTTCGGCGACGCGCAGCACCGAAAGGCACGCGTCTTCGGCGGGCTTGACGACGCACGCATTGCCCGCCGCGAGCGCCGCGCCCACGCTGCGCCCGAAAATCTGCATCGGATAATTCCACGGCACGATGTGGCCGGTCACGCCGTGCGGCTCGCGGATCGTCATCACCGTGTAGCCGGCCTGGTAGGGCAGCGTCTCGCCATGCAGCTTGTCGGCCGCGCCCGCGTAGAACTCGAAGTAGCGCACGAGCGCAGCCGAATCGGCGCGCGCCTGCTTGAGCGGCTTGCCGGTATCGCGTGCTTCGAGCTGCGCCAGTTCTTCCTGATGCGCGGCGACGAGCATCGACAGCCGGTACAGCACGCGTCCGCGTTCGGCCGCGCTCGCCGCGCCCCATGCACCTTCGAACGCGCGGCGCGCGGCGTGCACGGCGGCGTCGATGTCCGCCGCTGTGCCGCGCGCGAGTTGCGTGAACGGCTGGCCGTCCGAGGGATCGAGCACGGCGATGGTCTCGCCGCCTGAAGCAGCGGCCCACTCGCCGCCGATGAAGTGTCGGGCTTCTTCCATGCAGACTCCTTGACATGTCCGCAACCGGCGCACGTTCCACAGAAGTTCGACGGAACGCTGAACGAACGCCGTTACGCGGTGTTCATAAACGAGAGGCACAATCGAGCGACGCCTGATGATTATCGCGCCGATCCGCCGACGGATGCCATCGGCCGATTGGCTATAATGGCGCATTCCGCACTGTCCGGCCGCAGCGCTCGCGTTCGGGGCGAGTTTCATCATGCATCGCCTCGGGCCACGCGCCGCATGCCGTGCTCCGAATTCCATCTGACCAGAGAGCGCTCATGAGCTTCAATAACGTCCCCGCAGGGAAAGACCTTCCGCAAGATTTCAACGTCATCATCGAAATCCCGGCGCAAAGCGACCCGGTGAAGTACGAAGCCGACAAGGACCTGGGCCTGCTCGTCGTCGACCGTTTCATCAGCACCGGCATGCGCTATCCGGCAAACTACGGCTTCATTCCGCAGACGCTGTCGGGCGACGGCGACCCGGTCGACGTGCTGGTGATCACGCCGTTTCCGCTGCTGGCAGGCTCGGTGGTTCGCGCCCGCGCGCTCGGCATGCTGCAAATGACCGACGAATCGGGCGTGGACGCGAAGCTGATTGCGGTGCCGCACGACAAGATCTGCCCGATGACCGCAAGCCTGAAGTCGATCGACGACGTGCCGGCCTACCTGAAGGACCAGATCAAGCACTTCTTCGAGCAATACAAGGCGCTGGAGAAGGGCAAGTGGGTGAAGGTCGAAGGCTGGGCCGACATGGAAGCCGCGCACAAGGAAATCAGCGAAGGCGTGGCGAACTACAAGAAGTAAATGGCTTTAGCGCGTCGATGAGATCGAATCATCGGCCCGCCAAGTAAGACGCCAGACGCCAGCCAGGTGCGCAAAACCGCGCGAGCCCGAACGGGCCGCGCGGTTTTTTATTGGCAATTGCACTCGCGGCGCGCTCGTATAGCCCAACTGCATCGCGCGGATGAACCGAAGCCATTTTTATATCCAGGTATAAACCCTTATGATTTGTGACCGCGGCGGATTGTCCCGACCGCGGCCCAATCTGCCATTGCCCAGCCACACGCCGCCTCAGGAGCCCACTGTCCGGATGACGAACCGCAAGTCCACTACGCCGCGTTCCTTGCCTCGCTGGTCGAACCGGCTGTATGCGATCGCCACGGCGATCTATCGCAAGCGGCCGGTGTGGATGGTGTCGTTCTCCGCCAGCGAGGCCAGTCTCTCCGAAGGCTTGCGCGCCGCGTGCGCATCGACGGCGATGCTCGCGCTCGGCAACTTGCTGCACGATCCGGTCTTCGCGTGGGCCGCGATCGGCGCATTCTGGACCTGTCTCGCCGATGCCGCCGGTTCAAACCGCGCCCGCTTTGCATCGATGATGGGCTTCGCGCTGCTCTCCACCGCATGCGGCGGGCTCACCGCTTTCGCGTCGGCGAGCGGCACGGTGGTTGCCGCGCTCGCAGTCCTCGTCTTCACGAGCCTTGGCGCGTTCGGCCGCATCTGGGGCGCGGCGACCTCGCAAGTGACGATTCTCGCCGCGACCGCCTGCGTCGTCATGGTCGACCGGCCGATGCACGACGTCCGCGAAGGGCTCGCGTTTCTCGGCGTCTATCTGATCGGCTGCCTGTTCGCGGTCGCGTTGAGCCTGACCGTGTGGCGCATTCAGCCGTTTGGCGCAAGCCGCGCTTCGTTGCGCACGGTGTATCTGCGGCTCGCGGATATTGCGTTCGACAGCGCCCGTCTGCTTGAACAGCGCAGCACGCCGCGCGAATGGGCGACGCATGCGGCGCAGTTTCGCGCCGATGCGCGCGCGGCGCTGGAGCGCTCGCGCAAGGCGCTGGCGCGCGTGCCGCCGACGCGAACCGCCGCGCGCGAGACCTACGACGCGCTGCTCGGCTTGCTGACGGAAGGCGAGGCGTTGTTCGCGTATCTGATCGCCGTCTCGGGCGCGTGCGAAAAAATGCCCGGCGACGAACACCACGCTCGCCACATCAGACGCGCGGCACGTTTGCTCACGGCGCTGGGCGAGACGCTGCGCAACATCGGCGCCGATGCGAACGAAGCGCGCTGGACGCATCTCGTGAAATTGCAGTTGCGCTTGCGCCGGCTCGCGCGGCGTCTTGAAACCGCGCTGATGGAGCCGGTCAAGCTGAAGTCCGACTTCGAACTCGTCGACTTCACGCCGGTACAGGCGCCGCCGCATTTCTTAGGGAGTGTCGCGATCACGTTGGCGCGGGTCTGGTCGACGCTGAAGGCAAACCTGTCGCTGGAGTCGGTCGGCTTGCGCCATGCGGCGCGCGTCGGCGTCACGACGACCGCGGGCTTTGTCGTGATCCGCGTGCTCGGCTTGCCGTTCGGCTATTGGGCGACCATGGCGACGCTGCTGATCTTGCAACCTTCGATTGCCGCGACCTGGCCGCGCAGCATCGAGCGCGCGGCGGGCAGCATTGTCGGCGGTGTGCTGGCGGCGGGCATCGGCTATGCGATTCATTCGCCGCTCGGCATTTCGCTCGCAGTCTTTCCGCTGGTGATGGCGACGATGGCCTTGCGCCCCGTCAGCTACAGCTTGTTCGTGTTGTTCCTCACGCCGACGTTCGTGCTCGTGGCCGACTTCGCGACGCCCGGCGCGAGCGAGATCGCGTATGCGCTCACGCGGCTCGGCAACAATGTGCTCGGCTGCGTGCTCGCGCTGTTCGCCACGTTCTATCTATGGCCGACGCGCGAGAAAACCGATTACCGCGCGTATCTCGGCGACGCCGTGCGCGCCAATCTGGCGTATCTGCTTGCCGCGCTCGAATCGCCGCGTCGCACGGAAAAGGATATGGAGCGCCTGCGCAGGGCGGCGGGCCTCGGCAGCAATAACGCCGAAGAGGCGATCGCACGGATTCGCCTCGAAAAGCTGGAGCACTCGATGGTCGACACGGTCACGCTGACGGTGCTGAGCGTGCTGCGCAAGATGGCGGGCACGGCGACGCAGTTGCGCTTGAGCGCGAACCGGCGTGAAGCTCACGATGTGCACGCCGAGCTTCGCGCGTGGGTGGAGGCGGTGAGCGCGGACATCGAGGCGTCGCTGAATCGCGCGATCGTGCCGCTGCGGCATGAGTTGCCGGCGCGCGAACGTTTGACATCGCTCGAAGCGGATGCAGTGGGCGAGCTTGCGTTGATGCAGCGCTTGCTGACGGAGCGGATGCGCGAAGCGCGGGGGTGATTGGGCGTTAATGAAGCGTGGCTGACGGTGGCACAGTCACCGCCAACTGATCAGCGAACGCACGCCGTTCACGCCGCGTCGCCTTCGACTTCATCATCATCCAGAGCCGGCTCAGGCTCCGGCATCACCGACTCGAGCGTCCGCCCACCCGCCGCCAGCGTCCGCTTCTGCGCGGGCGTCAAGCGCTTCACCCAATACTCGGCGCGCGACGCGCTCGAACGATCCGCCAGTTCGAACGATGCCAGCACGCGCACCGGCTTGCGCGAGCGCGTATAGCGCGCGCCGGCGCCGCTGACGTGCTTTTCGAAACGCGCGTCGACGTCGGTCGCAATGCCGGTGTAGACGCTGCCGTCCGAGCATTCGAGCAGATAGAGAAACCACGCCACGGACGCGTCAGCCTTTGAACGGATTGTGTTCGCGCAGCTCGTCCACATAAGCGTGGATGCTGTTCTTTTCGTTGTCGAGGAAGTGGCCGACCGCATCGGCGAAAGCGGGATGCGCGAGCCAGTGCGCCGAGCGCGTCACTGTGGGCAGGAAGCCGCGCGCCATTTTGTGTTCGCCTTGCGCGCCGCCTTCGAATGCCCCGAGCTTTTCTTCGATGCAGAACTCGAGCGGCTGATAGTACGCGGTCTCGAAGTGCAGACAGGGCACATGTTCGAGCGCGCCCCAGTAACGGCCGTACAGCGTGCCGCCGGTTTTCGCATCGCGCTGATACACGACGAGCGAACTCGCGATCGGCTTGCCTTCGTACTCGGCGATCACGAGCAGCAGATTCTCCGGCATCGACGCGCCGATCATGCGGAAAAAATCGAGGTTCAGATACGGCGTCGAAAAGTGCTCGCGATAAGTCTGCCGATAGCACTTGCTGAAGAAGCGCCAGTCCGCGTCCTGAATGTCTTCGCCGCGAATACGGCGCATCGTGATGCCGGCGTCGTGGACTTTGCGGCGTTCCGCGCGGATGTTCTTGCGCTTCTTCTGTTCGAGCGTCGAAAGGAAATCGTCGAAGTCGCGATAGCCGTCGTTCAGCCAATGAAACTGCACGCCTTCGCGCTGCATCATGCCCATCTCGGTGAGCGCGTTGGCTTCGGTTTCGGTCGGAAAGAGCACATGCAGCGACGACACGTCGGCCTGCTCGGCGAACGCCATCAACGTCGCGGCAAGGTGGCGCAACGCGTGCGAATCGGCGGCGAGCAGGCGGTTGCCTTGCACCGGCGTGAACGGCACGGCGCACAGCAGCTTCGGGTAGTAGGGCAAGCCGTTGCGCTTATAGGCGTCGGCCCAGGCCCAGTCGAACACGTACTCGCCGTATGAGTGGCCCTTCAGATAAACCGGCGCGGCCGCGGCGAGCTTGCCCGTGAGCGGGTCGGTCAGCGTGACGAATTGCGGCGCCCAGCCGGTGTCCGCGACTGCGCAACGGGTCGCGTGCAGCGCGCTCAGGAACTCATGCCGCAGAAACGGCGTGGGTTGCGTCTGCTGCGCGAGGAGGGTGTTCCATTCGGCGGCGTCAACCTCGGAGGGCGACGCCAGAATGCCCGTGCGATAATCAAAGCGTTCCTGATTCAATCTGTGTGACTGTCCCAATGAGCGACGCGGTGCGTCAAGCACGTACTGCGTCGTTCGTTTATCCGAGTTGTCCGTTCCGTCGAGCCCACAACAAGCCGCTTTATTTGCAAGCCCTCCGCAAGCCTTTCGCTTGCCCGTCGATCCTGCCATGAAGACACGAATCGCTCTTGCTCAAATCAATGTCACCGTCGGCGACTTCGCCGGCAACGTCGCGAAGATCGTCGCCGCCGCGCGTGACGCGCACAGCGCCGGCGCGAAGCTGCTGGTCGCGCCCGAACTCGCGCTGTCCGGCTATCCGCCCGAAGATCTGCTGCTGCGCCCCGCGTTTTATACCGCGAGCGCTGCTGCGTTGGCGGACCTCGCGCAACAACTGAAGCAGTTCGCCGGCTTGCATGTGATCGTCGGTCATCCGTTGCGCGACGCTGCCGACAGTGTTGCCAACAGCGCGGCGAGTGGTCATGGTAATGCAAACGCGCCGATCCAGCGCGGCGTGCCGCCGGTCGACACGTTCAACGCGGCGTCGCTGGTGGTGGACGGCCGGATCGCCGGCATGTATCGCAAGCAGGATTTGCCCAATACGGAAGTGTTCGACGAGAAGCGCTACTTCGCGTCCGACGCGCAGCCGTTCGTCTTCGAACTCGACGGCGTGAAGTACGGCGTGGTGATCTGCGAAGACGCGTGGCATGCGTCGGCCGCGCAAATGGCCAAAGCCGCGGGCGCGCAAGTGCTGCTGATCCCGAACGGCTCGCCGTTTCACCTGAACAAGGAAGCGGTGCGCTTCGACATCCTGCGTGCGCGGATTCGCGAGACGGGACTGCCGATGGTCTACGTGAACATGGTCGGCGCGCAGGACGAACTGGTGTTCGACGGCGGCTCGTTCGTGCTCGACGCGCAAGGCGAACTGGTCGCGAAGATGCCGCAGTTCGAGGAAGCGACGGCGTTTGTCGAGTTTGAAAACGCGGTGCCGTTGCGCGGTCATGGCGACGCGCAGCTCGTCGGCAGCGCAACCCGCGCCAACTCCGCCATCGCCCCCGAGCTTTCGCTCGAAGCACAGGTCTACGCGGCGCTCGTCATCGGCGTGCGCGACTACGTCAACAAGAACGGTTTCCCTGGCGCGCTGATCGGCCTCTCGGGCGGCGTCGATTCGGCGCTCGTGCTGGCGGTCGCGTGCGACGCGCTCGGCGCGGATCGGGTGCGCGCGGTGATGATGCCCTCGCGCTACACGGCCGACATCTCCACCACCGACGCCGCCGAGATGGCCCGCCGCGTCGGCGTGCGCTACGACGAAATTGCGATCGCGCCGATGTTCGATGCGTTCCGCAGTTCACTCGCGCAGGAATTCGAAGGACGCCCGGAAGACGCCACCGAGGAAAACATCCAGGCCCGCATCCGCGGCACGCTGTTGATGGCGCTGTCGAACAAGTTCGGCTCGATCGTCCTCACGACCGGCAACAAGAGCGAGATGGCGGTGGGCTACTGCACGCTTTACGGCGACATGGCCGGCGGCTTTGCGGTGATCAAGGACATCGCGAAGACGCTCGTTTATCGGCTGTGCCACTACCGCAATCAGGCCACGGCCTTCGGCACGCAGAACGTGATTCCCGAGCGCATTCTGACGCGCGCGCCGTCCGCGGAATTGCGCGAGAACCAGACCGACCAGGACAGCTTGCCGCCCTATGACGTGCTCGACGCGATCATGCGCATGTACATGGAAGAGGACCGCTCGCTCGCCGAAATCATCGCCGCGGGTTATGCGGCCGACGACGTGAAGCGCGTCACGCGGCTCATCAAGATCAACGAGTACAAGCGCCGCCAGGCGCCGATCGGCATTCGCGTCACGCATCGCGCGTTCGGCCGCGACTGGCGCTATCCGATCACGTCGCGCTACACCGAACCGGTGGAATGAATCGGAGCCGCGGGCATTGCGACGCACGCCGGACTGCCGCAACGCATCCGGCGCGGCGTAGAATAAAAATCATCCATTTCCCTTTCACTCTTCCAGTCACGAGACGAGGTTCGCCATGAAGCGCATCACCGCAGTCATCAAACCGTTCAAACTCGACGAAGTGCGCGAGGCGCTCGCTGAAGTCGGCCTCACGGGCCTGACCGTCACCGAGGTCAAAGGATTTGGCCGGCAGAAAGGCCATACCGAGCTCTATCGTGGTGCAGAGTATGTGGTCGACTTTCTGCCGAAGGTGAAGATCGAGGTCGTCGTCGCGGATAACCAGTGCGACCAGGTGATCGACGCGATCATCGGCGCGGCGCGCACGGGCAAGATCGGCGACGGCAAGATTTTCGTCGCGGACGTGGAGCGCGTGATTCGCATCCGTACCGGCGAAGAAAACGAAGCCGCAGTCTAAGCGGCTCGCGCACCGAAGCGGTGCGCCGGCGCGAGCAGGAGACTTCGCGCAACGTCCACAGAACTCGCGAAGCCTTCGCGCCAATAAAAAACGGTGCGATACCCTTTCGGACATCGCACCGATACGCGCCTCTCGCAGCAGCGTGAAAAAGATTCTCTTGAAGAACTTCTAAGCCCCGAAGGCGCCGCCTTCGGGGAACACCGTTCGATTAGAACGAGTGTTGAATGCCTGCGTACACGCCGGTCTGGCTGTGGCCCGGCAGCGGGTTCTCGTTGTACGAGACCGTGCCGTCCGAAGCGGTGATGTTGCCGCCACGGCCTGCGTTGTTCGCATCCAGACCGAAGTTAGCCGACTTGCTGTTACGCACGGTCGCGACCTGGATGTCCAGCAGCGTGCGCTTGGACAGGTTGTACGAACCGCCGATCGTGTAGATCGTTGCGTTGCCGCCGCCCTTGTTCGCGTTCACGTGATACACAGCCGCGATCAGGGCTGCAGCCGGCGTGGCTTGCCACGTCACACCGCCCCATTCGTGATCGAGCGAGGTCGGCGCAGCGTTTACCGCGCTGGCAGCCGCGGACGTGCGCACTGCCTGATACGCGCCCTGGATCTTGAACTGGCCGAGGAACACGTTGAACGCAGCCGTGTACTCGCGCGATGCCGTGAACGGGTCCGTGAAGTTGCCGTTGGTGTTGTTGCGGATTTCGTCGTACATGCCGCGCAACTGGAACAGCGACGAGGTGTACGTCACTTGCAGACCGGCTTCGCGGCCTTGCGGCGTCGTGCCGTTACCGTTCCAGTTCGTCGCGTTCGACAGCGCGTACTGACCGTACACGTCAAAGCCGTAGAACTTCGGCGACTGGTAAGCGATGTTGTTGCTCGATTGCGGCCAGTTGCGGCCACGCACCAGCGACGCCGACGACCAGTTCGACTGACCGAACGGGTCGAAGTCCCACACGCCGTTCGAGATGAAGAGCATGCGGCCCATCGTCAACGTACCGTATGCGCTGTTCGACAGACCGACCGTTGCCCAGCGATTGAAGAGACCGCCGCCGCCAGGACCCTGACCGTTCATCGTGTTGAACGAGCCTTCCAACTGGAACAGGACCTTATTGCCGCCGCCGATGTCCTCGACGCCCTTCATGCCCCACAGGCTCGTGCCCCAGTCACCACTTTCCGCGCGAAAGCGCGAGGTTGAACCGGTATAGTTGGCGTTCGGCAGGCCGCTGATGTATTCGAGACCTGCGTCCAGGCGGCCATACAGCGTTACGCTGCTTTGGGCATGTGCAACAACCCCGGCCGACATCAGCGCAGCGGCGAGCAAAGCTTTCTTCATCTTCTCCTCCATACCCTGTCAAAAAGTGAAACCCAGTACTGCGAATGGTGTTCGGACGCGAGTTGCGCCGAACAGAAATCGGTACCAGGGAGATTAGCGGGCGGATTGGTCTCCTATCCTGACGTGCAGCCTTGGGGCTGTCTGGTCGTCATGCCGATCCCTCGCCGACCGGTTCTCCTCTGTGCTTTGAAGTAAAACTACTTTTAATGAACTTAGTTTTGCTACTTTGGTTACTAATTTATCAAAAATACACTTGAGTGTGAGAAGAAATTAGTACCGGCGTTGACCTGTGTCTCCAAATTGCAATACCGATGTGGGCAAAGACCCATTGCCGCCTGTGTCAAAACGGCTAAAGCCCTTATGCGACAAGGGAATCACGGATCGACGGGGGCAAGATTAAGGATTGCCACTATTGACGCTTCGGATACGGCAGGGTAGGGGCGAAAAGACGCGTTGGGAGGCGTGTACGCGACGGTTTCGCGGCCGAAAAGCGCGGATTACACAGGTGACCGAAACAAAAAAGGCGCTCGTAAGTGCCTTGTAAAAAGTACTTCGACTACAGCCCGGTCATGAGGCGTTGCGATGAGTCATCGCCAAATCTCAAATACCAGGCTGTGCGATATGTTTTGCTACCGCATTGCTATTTCAGACTGCCGGACAGGAACTGCTTCAGGCGCTCACTGCGCGTGTTTTTGAACACCTCGTCGGGGCGGCCTTCTTCTTCGACGCGCCCTTGGTGCAGGAACATCACGTGGTTCGACACGTTGCGCGCAAACGCCATTTCGTGCGTGACGACGATCATCGTGCGGCCTTCCTCGGCGAGCGTCTGCATGACCTTGAGCACTTCGCCGACGAGTTCGGGATCGAGCGCGGAAGTCGGTTCGTCGAACAACATCACGTCGGGATGCATCGCCAATGCGCGCGCGATCGCCACGCGCTGCTGCTGACCGCCCGACAGATGCGACGGATACTGCTTCTCGAGACGCGGCGCGAGGCCCACTTTCTCGAGATATTCGCGCGCGCGGTCTTCGGCTTCCTTGCGTTTTAGGCCGAGCACATGCACGGGCGCCTCGATGATGTTCTCGAGCACGTTCATATGCGACCACAAGTTGAAGTGCTGAAACACCATCGACAGTTTGGTGCGCACGCGCTGCAACTGTTTCGGGTCGGACACGCGCAGCGCGCCCTGGTTGTTCTTTTGCGTGCGCACTTCTTCGCCGTCCACGAAGATGCGGCCGGCGTTCGGCTGTTCGAGGAAGTTGATGCAGCGGAGCATCGTGCTCTTGCCCGAACCGGACGAGCCGATCACGCTGATGACGTCGCCGGCGTTCGCCTTCAGCGAAACGCCTTTGAGGACTTCGTTATCGCCGTACTGTTTATGAAGTTCGTCGACGAAAAGCTTTTGCTTCGTGTTGTTCATCGGGGTCCTTGGGCGTGCTTAACCGCGGGGCGTGTGCCCGCTTATTTGCCTTGCGGCCGCAGGTAAGCGAGCCAGCGGCGCTCGGCGCGGCGGAACAGCCACACGAGCGCGAAAGAAATGCACAGATAGAGCAGGGCGGCAATGCCGAACGCGTTGAACGACTGATACGTCGCCGAGTTCACGTCGCGCGCGATCTTCAGAATGTCCGGCACGGTCGCGGTGAAGGCGACGGTCGTGGCGTGCAGCATCAGAATCACTTCGTTGCTGTAGTACGGCAACGCGCGGCGCAGCGCCGACGGCAGGATCACGCGCCGGTACAGCGTGAACGACGACATGCCATACGCGCGCGCCGCTTCGATTTCGCCGTAGGGCGTGGCCTTGATCGCGCCCGCGAAAATCTCGGTGGTGTACGCGCAGGTGTTCAGCGTGAAGGCGAGCAGCGTGCAATGCATGCCGTCGCGGAAGAACGCGTTGGTCAGCTCGTGATTGCGGATGACTTCGAGGCTGTACAAGCCCGTGTAGCACAGCAGCAACTGCACATAAAGCGGCGTGCCGCGAAAGATGTACGTGTAAAGCCACACGAGACCGGCGAGCCATTTCCTCTTCGAGACGCGCGCCACCGCAAGCGGGATCGACAGGCAGAAGCCGAGTCCGATCGACACCACCAGCAGCCACAGCGTGATCGCGAGACCCGTGAAGCGGTAGCCGTCCGTGTAGAGATAATTGCGCCAGTATTCCTGAATGATCTCGATCATAGATCCGCCTTTCGCACGCCGGTCGAGTAACGCTTTTCGAGGTACATCAGCACGAAGTTCGACACTGTGGTGATGACGAGATAGATCGCCCCCGCAAGCAGGGTGAAGAAGAAGAACCGCAACGTGCCCTTGCCCGCATCTTGCGAAGCCTTGACTACGTCAGCGAGTCCGATGATCGACACGAGCGCCGTGGCCTTCACCATCACCTGCCAGTTATTGCCGATGCCGGGCAGCGCGAAGCGCATCATCTGCGGGAACATGATGCGCGCGAACACCTGCCAGCTCGTCATGCCGTAGGCCGCGCCGGCTTCGAGCTGACCGCGCGGCACCGCGAGAAAGGCGCCGCGGAAGGTTTCGGTGAAGTACGCGCCGTAAATGAAGCCGAGCACCGCGACGCCGGCCACGAACGGGTCGATGTCGATCTGGTCCCAGCCGAGCAGGTCGGTCAGATTGTTGAGCCAGATCTGGATGCTGTAGAACAGCAGCAGCATCAGCACGAGGTCGGGCACGCCGCGCACGAGCGTCGTGTAGACGGTGCCGGCGCCGTGCGAGAAGCGGTTCTTCGACAGTTTCGCCGCCGCGCCGAGAAGGCCCAGCAAGAAAGCGAGCGCCAGTGACAACACCGCCAGCTTGACGGTTTGCCAGGTGCCGTTGAGAAGCAGCGGGCCGTAGCCTTGAAGGAACATAGGGGGTCCTTGACGATGCGCTTGCGGCACACCGCGAAAGACGCGGGCGGCCTGGCGCCGCATGTACCGCGAGCGTGGCTCGCCGTGATCCGCGGCGCACAGCGCACCGCTGTGCAAATCATGACTGCATGGCCGTTGCCGGTCCTGCAGCGCGCTTTTCGACTCTCTTTGAAACTAGACCGACTGTATTACGAAGCCTCGCGAGCGCCCATGCGGGCGAGCCCGAGTCTTTTCATTGCTGCGATTACTGCTCCGGACCGGAGCGGCGCCCGGTGCCCAAAGGCGGCGCTCCGACGGTGCCCAGGTGCGTGCTCAGTGTGCCGGATAGATCTCGACGTCGAAGTACTGCTTTTCGAGCTTCGTGAAAGTGCCGTCCTGATGAATCTGCGCCAGCGCCTTGTTGAACATCGCCTTCAGTTCGGCATCGTCCTTGCGCAGACCGATGGCCGTGCCTTCGCCGATGGTCTTCGGGTCCTTCACTTCCGGGCCCGCCCACGCGAAGCCCTTGCCGCGCGGCGTCTTCAGGAAACCGGCGTCGGCCTGGATTTCGTCCTGCAGCGCGGCGTCGAGCCGGCCGGACGTGAGATCGGCGTAGACCTGATCCTGGTTCTGATAGGGCACCACGGTCACGCCCTTCGGCTCCCAATACGCCTTGGCGTACGCTTCCTGGGTCGTGCCCTGCTCGACGCCGACACGCTTGCCCTTCAGCGATTCAGCCGTTGGCAGCAGCGGCGAGCCGGCTTTGGCGATCATGCGCGCGGGGGCGTCGAAGAGCTTGTCGGAGAAGTCGATCTGCTCGCGGCGCTTGTCCGTGATGGTCAGCGACGACACGATCGCGTCGAACTTCTTGCCCTTCAATGCCGGGATGATGCCGTCGAAATCCTGCTCCACCCACACGCATTTGACGTTCATTCGTGCGCACAGCGCCTTGGTCACGTCGACGTCGAACCCGACGACCTGGCCGCTGGCCGCCTTCGATTCGAACGGCGGATAACTGGCGTCAACCCCGATGCGTACGGTTTTCCATTCTTTTGCCATGGCGCCGGTGGCCATGACGGCGAGCGCTACGCACAGTGCGAGCTTCTTCATGTTTCTCCTGGGTCAAACTGATCGTCGTGGTGTCCGATCCCGACGAAGCCGGCTCGTGGCCGGCCGTCGCCTCGGCTCGTGGCCGGCCGTCGCTATTCTAGGCGGTCAAAATTGTCGCGCCGCCGCGGTTTTCCGCGTGGTGTCCGGCCTTGCCAGGCCATTGCGAGCCTTTGCCAAGGCTTTGGCAGGCGAGCCTTCGGCCACCCTATGCGTTGAAAAGCGCGGTATTTTACCCGAACAGGGGCGCGGCGCCAGTGCGCGTTGCCCGCGGCGCCGGCGCTGCATCAAGGCCGTTGCGTATGCGCGACGCATTCGCGCGGCGCGTTGCGAAAGCGGTAGACGACGGTTCGATGGGCGCGGCCCGCTTCGCCAACTTCGATTAAGCGGATTTGCGAAACGATCCGGTGCGCCCGCGCCCGATTGTGGATCGGGCGGCGAGCCCATACATTCTCGCCATCGCCAATTTCACCGGGAGTACGTCATGATCGAGATTCGCCGCTCCGACGAGCGTGGCCACGCCAACCACGGCTGGCTCGACTCGTATCACAGCTTTTCGTTTGCCGATTATCGCGATCCCGAGCACGTCCATTTCGGGCCGCTGCGCGTGATCAACGAAGACCGCATCGCGGGCGGCCAGGGCTTCGGCACGCACGGGCACCGCGACATGGAGATCGTCACGTATGTGCTCGAAGGCGCGCTTGCGCACCGCGACAGCATGGGCAACGGCTCGACCATCCGCCCCGGCGACGTGCAGCGCATGAGCGCCGGCACGGGCGTGATGCATAGCGAGTTCAACGCGTCGCCGGACGAAGAGGCCCATCTGCTGCAGATCTGGGTGATTCCGCAACGCGCGGGCGATCAGCCGGGCTACGAGGAAAAGCGCTTCGACGCCGCCGACAAGCGCGGCCGCCTGCGCGTCGTCGCATCGCCCGACGGCCGCGACGGCTCGGTGACGATCCACGCGGACGCGTCGATTTACGCGGGCTTGATCGACGGCGCGGAGACGGCCAGCTTCGCGGTGCCCGCGGGACGGCTCGTGTACGTGCACGTCGCGCGCGGCTCGCTGACGGTGAACGGCGAGGCGCTGCAAGCGGGCGATGCCGCGAAGCTCAGCGATACGGACACGGTGACGCTGGAAAAGGGCGGCCACGCAGAAGTGCTGCTGTTCGACCTTGGGCGGCTCGATAGCTGAAGCAGGGCAGTTGTTGCGCCGCTCAACGCGGAGTTGGTTGAGGGCGCAACCAGGACGGCACAAAGGGCGCGTGCTGCAAGCTCAGTTTCAGCGGGAATGCACACGCGCGCCGCTATATGTATATATGGAAAACGCCACGGAGTTTTTGAACTGCGCTCCGTGGCGTTTCTGTTTCTGCGAAGCCGCCGCGCTTTGCAGCGCGGCGGCCGCGCCGCTTACTGGCTCGCAGCCGGCGCCGACGCCGCGCCATGATGCTGCTGCCAACGCTCGCGCATCTTCTCGTGACGCGACTCCATCTTCGCAAAGCGCTGCTTCAGCGCCGTGCTGACGGTCGTCTTCTGCTGGTCGTTCAGGCCGTTATAGAACTTGAGCCAGGCGTCCGTGGTTTGCTGGCGCAACTGCGCGTCCTTCTGCTCGATCTGCTGATGAGCGGAAGCCATCGCGTTCAGATCCAGAATCGGCTGCTGCTGCGCGGCCTTGAACTGGTTCTTCATCTGCTCGTGGTTCGCGCGCATCGCTTCATGGCCTTGCTTCATCGTGTCGAGTGCGGCTTGCCACTGCTTTTCCTGATCCGCGTTCAGCTTCAACTGATCATGTAGTTGCGTGAGCTCTTTCATGAAGTGACCGTGCCATCCGCCCGGACCGCCGTGGGCCTCATGAGCGGGTTGGGCGGCATAAGCAGCGCCCGCGCCGATGGCGAGAGCGGTGGCGGCAACGGCGAGGGCGCGCGAGATTTTTTTGGTGGACATGTAAGGCTCCTTGTAATGGAATAGCCGACGATGCATCCGATCCAGTTGACGGCCTGCATTCGGTAAGACACAGCGTAGAGAACTGCATCCGGCGCTGTGTTACGCGCCTTCGCGCCGCTGTTACGGGCCATTACGTGCAGCTTTCACCGTAACACCCGGTAACCCTTGAGGCCTCTGTGAAATCGAAAAGCGCTGCTGCCGCGCGTTAAACTTCATTCCATGGCTACTCAAATACTTGTTGTCGACGACGACGTCGAACTGCGCGATCTGCTACGCGACTATCTGGCCCGTCAGGGCATCGAAGTCTCGGTGCTGCACGACGCGGGCTCGCTCGAGCGCAGGCTCGAACGCGAGCGTCCCGACCTGATCGTGCTCGACCTGATGATGCCGGGCGTGGACGGGCTCACTGCATTGCGCAAGCTGCGCGCGTCGGGCGACGATATCCCGGTCATCATGCTGACCGCGCGTGCGGACGACGTCGACCGGATCGTCGGTCTCGAACTCGGCGCGGACGACTATCTCGGCAAGCCGTTCAATCCGCGCGAGCTGCTCGCACGCGTGCAGGCGGTGTTGCGCCGGCGGCGCACGCTGCCTTCGGCGGCCGCGCCCGAACAGCGCGAGCCGTTCAGCTTCGGCCGCTTCACGCTCGACTTCCAGTCGCGCACGCTGCATCAGGAAGACAAGCCGCTCACGCTGTCGGGCAGCGAGTTCGCGTTGCTGAAAATCTTCGTGAACCATCCCATGCGCACGCTGACGCGCGAGCGTCTGCTCGAGCTGCTGCACGGTCCCGAATACGACGGCACCGACCGCGGTATCGACGTCCAGGTGTGGCGTCTGCGGCGCATTCTCGAAACGGACCCGTCCACGCCGCGCTTCATTCAGACAGTGCGCGGGCGCGGCTACGTGTTCGTGCCCGACGGCGATCAGAATGCGCCGGCCCATTGATTCGTTGTTCGGACGGCTGGCCTTGCTGGTCGTCGCGGTGCTGCTGCTGTCGCACTTCGCGTGGTATGCGCTCATGCGCCTCGAGCGCAGCCAGTTGCAAACCCGCTACGCCGTTGAAGAAGCCACGTTCCTCGTCGACGCGGTGCGTCAGCACGTGGCCCGCAATCCCGATCAGCCGCTCCCGTCGCGCGTAAAGCTGGTCGATCCGGCGAGTCCCGAAGTACCGCCCGAGACATCGAATCTGCCGCCGCCGCTCGAACGGTTTATCGAAGACGCGCGCGACCGCATGCCGTCCGGCACGCAGGTGCGCGTCGGCTTGCCGGGAGCGCCGCCCACGCTGTGGGTGCGCGCGCCCAGGGACCGTAGCTGGATCGTCGTGCCGGTGCAGCCGCTGCGGCCACCGCGCTCGCTCGACCGAACGGTGCTGTGGCTCGTCATCATCTTCTCGTTCGCGGTGATGGCGGCGCTGTTCGCCGCATGGGCGTTACAGCAGCCGTTGCGCTCGCTCGCCCAGGCAGTGGCGCGCTTCGGCCGCGGCTTGCCGGTGCCGCCCGTGCCCGAGCGCGGACCGCGCGAGTTGCGGCAATTGACGCATGGCTTTAACCAGATGGTGCAGGAAGTCGCGCGCACCGAGAACGACCGCGCGGTGATGCTCGCGGGCGTCGCGCACGATCTGAAGACGCCGCTTGCGCGCTTGCGTCTGCGCGCCGAAATGATGGACGAAGCGAAGATGCGCGACGGCGTCGTGCGCGACGTCGATTCGATGACGCACATCGTCGAACAATTCCTGGTGTTCGCGCACGACGGCGCGGATCGCAGCGAAGCCGTCGAGGTCGATGCTCAATGTGAACGCGTCGTGCGCAGCTATCGCGCGGTGGCCTCGGGCGCGCCTGCGGTGCAGACCGATCTGCGAGCCGGCCCCGGCTTCATGCTGCCCGCCGCCACGCTCGACCGGATTCTGTCGAACCTGCTCGACAACGCGCATGCGTACGGAGCGCCGCCTATCGTCGTCGCCACTGCGCGCACGGCGGAAGGCTTCACGTTGTCGGTGAGCGATAACGGCAAGGGCATCGCCGCGCAGGATCTCGTCAACGCAAGCCGGCCTTTCGTGCGGCTCGACCCCGCGCGCGGCGGCAATGGCCACAGCGGTCTTGGGCTTGCGATTGTCGAGCGGCTGGTGCGGCGCGCGGGCGGCGAGTGGCAGATCGGCAACCACGACGGCCGCGGCTTGCGCGTCTTGATGAGCTTCCCGTTTTCGGCGGTGCCTCAGGCGAGGGCGGCGTCGGAGAGCAGTGTCTGGTGATTTGAGTTGCAGGCGCGGCGTTCCGTCGGCCTGGTTTGGTCGTGGGCTGGTGTGGTCCGCCGCCGAGGTCATCCCAGGTCATTACTGCGACCGCGACCACAACTGCTTCCCGCTCGCGAGCTAATCCGAAAACAACGTATTTAGCGCGTTCGCGGCTTCGCTATCCACCGTATTCCACGTCACGGTTTCGGCTTCGAAAATATAGTGGGTCGTGTACTTGCCGAGGCGGCCGAGTATCTCTTCCTGAATGACTTCCGGCGCGACATCGAGCTTCAGATACCACGCGGTCGACGACAGCCGCGTCTGGAACGCGCCGTACTCAGCCAGCAGATGGTCGAACGCGTCAGCATCCTGATCGCGGCAAACAATGACCAGATTTCCCTTCATGCGAATCTCCCGTTAAAGCGGTAGCGACAACTCGAGGTCAGTGTCGATCATACCTGCTTGCTTGCGGAAGGCTCGAAGCTCCGGCTTGCGTCGCGTCAAGGAGCGCGGCCGCCGTTACCAGACGCTTGCGACCGTGCGCGCGGGCGGGGCGGTGTCGTCGGGCGGCAGCGCTTCGGTGCGGTCGCGCCCGCCGGTCTTGGCCGCATAGAGCGCCATGTCGGCGCGGCTCATGATCCGCTCCGGGAGGTCGTCGACGGACAACTCCGTGATGCCGATGCTCACGCTGAGCGTAACGGACGCAGGCAGTTTCGCCGACGGCACGGCTTTCAGACGCAAGCGCAGGCGCTCGACCACTTCGCGGCCGCCCGCGAGATCGGTGCCGGGCAGCAGCACACCGAACTCCTCGCCGCCGAGCCGGCCGATCGCATCGGCGCCGCGCAGTTCGGCGCGGCAGGTCTCGACGAAATGCTCGAGCGCGCGGTCGCCGGCGGCATGGCCGAAGCGGTCGTTGATCTGCTTGAAGTGATCGAGGTCGGCAATCGCCATGCACAGCGGCTGGTTGCCGAGGTGCGCGCGATCGATCTCGTGACGCAGCAGATCGAGGAAGTAGCGGCGCGACAGCGCGCCCGTCAACGCGTCGTGACGCGCCTCCGCCGAAAGCAGCGTATTGGCCGACTGTAGCTGCTCGGCGAGATCGCGCGTGGCCCGATGATGGCGCCGCTCGCGCACGTACGACACGGTGATCACCCACGCGAGCGCCACGGTGCCCGCCAGCGTCAGAAACACCAGCAGATGATCGCGCTTATGGTTGCGCAACAGCTCCGGCCAGGCCGAGAGCGGCTCGACCAGATGCGCGGAGAGCCCCGAGTTCAGGCCGCCACGAGTCTGATACAGCGACGGCCCCAGGCGGCCGGCCGAGCCGAACAGTTGCCCGGCGACGGTCGCCGAGACCCACGGCGCCTGCTCGCGCACTTCGTTGTCGACGCGAATCTGGATATCCGGGAACGCGTCGCGGCGATAGGTCACGGTGCGCTCGGCGACGCTCATCTTCGTCACGCGCGAATCGGGCAGCGCGTGGCCTTCGAGCTTGCTGTCGTGCGCCATGATGATGACGCCGTTATCGTCGGCGACGAAGGTGCCGGCATGCGCGACCCAGTGGCGCAACCGCGCGATGCCGACCTTGGCGACGACCGCGCCCGCGAGTTCGCCGTCCGCATAGACGGGGACCGCGATGAAGATGCCGGGTTCGCCGCTCGTGCGGCCCACGCCATAGGTTTCGGAGAACGCGCCGAGCAGCGCGTTGGTCAGATACGCGCGCACCCGCATGTCGACGCCGACGAACGAGGCGCGCCGCCTCTGCGGATCGCCGGAGACATCGCTCGAGGCCACGCAGATGCCGTTGGCATTCACGAGCCATACCTGATCGAGCCCGGAGAAGCCCTGTGCCCGGTGCAGGAAGGTGCTGACCGCGCCAAGATGCGGGTCTTTTAGCAACGCGGCGCGCAGCGCGGGTTCCGTCGTCTCGCCGTTCGCGGCATAATTCCGGGATTGCACCAGCGCGTTCTGGACCACGTCCATTTCGGCCATGGTTGCGGGAATGGCTCGCGACATCGCGAGGTCGCTTGCGATCACCTCCGCCATGTTGTCGACGATCGAGGCGGCCATCTGACGCTGCGCGTGCAACGCCGCGTTGAGCTCTTGCTGTACCATCCGGTCCGCGACCATGCCGGCCACGAACCAGCAAGCCAGTACGATCAGCACGAAGCCGATCGGGCCGGTTGCCTGGCGCAAGGTTGTCCTGTTCATCGACCCTCTGATCCGTCTGGCTGAGACATGCAACTAGCTTATTCGTGGCAGCGCCGCGGCGCCGTTTCGCCCGGGGTTTCGCTCGGGGTTGCGCCGCGCGGGCCGGGATAAAACCATCCATACGGGCGCATCTTTAGTGGATTCTAACCGTCATGGGGCCAGACGGCACCCTTATCGCGGCAATGAATCCAGATGGGCTGCACCCATCAGGCTCTTAACGGCAACCGCGCCGTTTTCTTGATGCCGGGAGCGGCAATAGGCCACGCGCGACGAGACGCGCAACGAGGCTCGCGGTCTTCACGGAAGCTTCGCGGAAGGCCACTGTCAGGCCATTGCCGGGCCGTTGTCAGGCGGGGCGCAGCAAGTTGCCGGATTTGCCTTCAAAGGTTGTGCCTGAAACATAGGATGGTGTAGTGTCGTGCCGTCCAAAACAAAGGAAAGCTCGCCAGCCTACGGGCGGCGCCTGCGGCGACAGGACTCAGGCTTGACGGTTGCGGTTCGGGGGCGGCTTGCCCATCGGCGCTTCCGTTGCCGGTCCACCTGTCTCGTACGCTAACGATTTACCGCGCACACGCGTTTTGCCATGCCTGATTTCCGCTTTCCGGACCGAACTTCAGACCGCCGCGCGGCAGCCGCGGCCTCCTTCGCGCATTCGAACGCCTGTATTAACGAGGAGCCGGTCTGATGGATTTCAGCTTCAACCTGAAGCGCACCGCCAACGCGTCGGCATGGCGCGTGCTGCCCAACCGCTGGGACTTCGTCGCGTTTCCGCTCATCATCTGCATCATCGCGATGGCGGCGATCGGCTTTCACGAGACGCTCGCGCCGATGTCGACGCTGAAGACCCAGGCGATCTCGCTCGATCCGGCGAATCTGCCCGAGTACGCGATGCGCACCACATTGCGCATGCTCGCGGCGATGGTCGCGTCGCTGATCTTCACGCTCGCCTACGGCACGCTGGCCGCGAAGAGCCGCCGCGCCGGACTCGTGCTGGTGCCGATTCTCGACATCCTGCAGTCGGTGCCGGTGCTCGGCTATATCTCGTTCACGGTCACGTTCTTTCTCGCGCTCTTTCCGGGCCGCGTGCTCGGCGCCGAACTCGCGGCGATCTTCGCGATCTTCACGAGCCAGGCGTGGAACATGACGTTCAGCTTCTATCAGTCGCTGCGCACGGTGCCGCGCGATCTCGATGAAGTCTCGCGCGGCTTTCATCTGACGTCATGGCAGCGCTTCTGGAAACTCGAAGTGCCGTTCTCGATGCCCGGCCTCATCTGGAACATGATGATGTCGATGTCCGGCGGCTGGTTCTTCGTGGTCGCATCCGAGGCGATCACGGTCGGCAATAACACGATCACGCTGCCCGGCATCGGCGCGTATCTCGCGCAGGCGATCGTCGTCAAGAACCTGCATGCGATCGGCTGGGTGATCCTCGCGATGACGGTCGTGATTCTCGCCTACGATCAGTTGCTGTTCCGTCCGCTGGTGGCGTGGGCCGACAAGTTCCGCATGGAGACCACCAGTTCGGGCGACGCGCCCGAGTCGTGGCTGCTCGATCTGATTCGCCGCACGCGGCTGATTCACCGCTTGCTGGTGCCGCTCGGCTGGATGTTCGCGAAGGCGGCGCGCGTGCCATTCCGCTTGCCCGCGCTGCAGGCGCCGCGCTTTCCGATTCCGCAGATCCAGAAGAGCTCGCGCATCGGCGACATCGTGTGGGGCGCGCTCGTGCTGGTCGCCACTGTCTACGTGGTGTATCGCGTGTTCATCTACGTGCGCACCGGCGTATCGCTCGATGAAGTCGGCCACGTGTTCGTGCTCGGGCTGATCACGCTGCTGCGGGTTGTGGTGCTGATCGCGCTGGCGTCTGTGGTCTGGGTGCCGGTCGGCGTGCTGATCGGCCTGCGGCCCGCGCTCGCCGAGAAGATTCAGCCGCTCGCGCAGTTTCTGGCCGCGTTCCCGGCGAATCTGCTGTTTCCGGTCTTCGTGATCGTGATCGTGCGCTTCAACCTGAACCCGGACGTCTGGCTCTCGCCGCTGATCGTGCTCGGCACGCAGTGGTATATCCTGTTCAACGTGATTGCCGGCGCGACTTCGTATCCGAACGACTATCGCGAGGCGGCCAAGAATTTCCATATCCGCGGCTGGCAGTGGTGGCGTCAGGCCATCTTGCCGGGCATCTTCCCGTACTACGTGACGGGCGCGATCACCGCGTCGGGCGGCGCGTGGAACGCGAGCATCGTCGCGGAATTCGTGCAGTGGGGCGACACGAAGGTGGCCGCGCACGGGCTCGGCGCCTATATCGCGCAGTCGACGGCGGCGGGCGATTATCCGAAGATCATCGTCGGCATCGCCGTGATGTCGCTATTCGTGACGCTGTTCAACCGCCTGCTGTGGCGTCCGATGTACGCCTACGCCGAAGCGAAGCTGCGGCTCGACTGAGGCCCTGAGGCCACGAAGCCCTGAGGCCCTGACGCTACGCGCCTGGCCTGCCGCGGTGCACGACAAACCTGCGCGGCCCGGTGTTTTCCTGAGAATTGAAGGCATAACGCGATGCAAAATCCTAAAGCTGCCACGACCGCCGCGCCCATCCAGACGCCGCCGAAGCCGCCGCGTCTCGGCGAAGAAATCCTGCGCGTCAAGGACGTGTGCCGCGGTTTCAACAAGTCGCAAGGCGAACTGCTGGTTCTCGACGACGCCAACCTGTCGCTGCGCGAAGGCGAGATCGTCGGTCTGCTCGGGCGTTCGGGCTCGGGCAAGTCGACGCTGCTGCGCATCATCGCCGGTCTGATCGAGCCGACCGACGGCGAAGTCACATACATGGGCAAGCCGCTCGACGGTCCCGCGAAGGGCGTCGCGATGGTGTTCCAGACCTTCGCGCTGTTCCCGTGGCTGACCGTGCTGCAAAACGTGGAAGCCGGGCTCGAGGCGCAAGGCGTGGCCGCGCGCGAGCGGCGCGAACGCGCGCTCGCCGCAATCGACCTGATCGGCCTCGACGGCTTCGAGAACGCGTATCCGCGCGAGCTGTCGGGCGGCATGCGCCAGCGCGTCGGCTTTGCGCGCGCGTTGGTGGTCGACCCCACACTGCTTCTGATGGACGAGCCGTTTTCCGCGCTCGACGTGCTGACCGCCGAGACGCTGCGTACCGACCTGCTCGACTTGTGGACGCAAGGCCGCATGCCGATCAAGGCGGTGCTGATCGTCACGCACAACATCGAGGAAGCGGTGTTCATGTGCGACCGGATTCTCGTGTTGTCGTCCAATCCTGGCCGCGTGATCGCCGAGATCAAGGTGCCGTTCAAGCATCCGCGCAATCGTCTCGATCCGGCGTTCCGGCGTCTGGTGGATGAGATCTACGCGAAGATGACCGCGCGTCAGACCGACGAGAAAACGCGGAAGGGCCTCGAGCTGCATAGCTGGTTGCCGCACGTGTCGACCAACCTGATGGCCGGTCTGATCGAGACGCTCGCCGCCGCGCCGTATCACGGCCGCGCGGACATGCCGGAAATCGCGCGTTCGCTGCATCTCGAAGTGGACGACCTGTTCCCGGTCGCGGAAGTGCTTCAGCACCTCGGTTTCGCCGACGTCCGCGAAGGCGATATTTTCCTGACGCCGCCCGCGCGCGTGTTCGCCGAATTCGGCACGCAGGAGCGCAAGATGATGTTCGCCGAGCATCTACTGCGGCATGTGCCGCTCGCCGCGCGAATCAAGAAGGTGCTGAACGAGCGGCCGGGGCATCGCGCACCGCGTGTGCGCTTCGAGCAGGAACTGGAGGATTTTCTGTCCGACAGCGCCGCCGAAGAAACGCTCGACGCGGTCATCAACTGGGGGCGCTATGGCGAGATTTTTTCCTACAACGACCAGACCGAAATCTTCAGTCTGGAAGACGTGGAGTCGTGACCACCGCGGCGCTCACGTAGTACGGTTCAATGAAAACGGCAGGGGAGACCCTGCCGTTTTTCGTTATGCGGTGCGATTCGTTTTATTGCAGATTGCCCCAGCGCTCCACGGCCGGTTCCGCGGACGCCCATTTCCAGCCTTTCTCCTGCTGACACGCGCTTGCCGTGTACCAGTCTTCGCGTGCGTTCGGTCCGTCGCCGTCCTGCACCGAGAACACGAACTCCTTGCATAGCGCGAGCGCCGAGCCGAACGCGCGCGTGACGCGCACCTGGCCGTGGCCGTTCTCGATGGGCAGCGTATGTTTGACGGACCACGGACGCGTTTCGCCGACGGGCATCGCGCCGGCCAAAGCCGCGATCAGATTCTGCTGGTCGCTGTGCATGCTGCGCATGTAGCGGCCGATGGCTTCGTCGGTGGCGGCTTGCACCGCGATACCGACGCCGATGCCCACCGCCGGATTCGACGTGACGAGGCCCGACGCGACGCCGGCGGCTGCGCCGCTCGCGGCGCCGATCGACGAGCAACCGCTCGTGAGCAGCGTCGCACTGAGACATAGCACGCCGGCGAGCGCCGTCAGACTCGCGCGATGCAGCCGCTGAGCGGCCGGAAACGCACGCGCGGTCATTGCAATGCGCCCCAGCGTTCGGTGGCGGGTTCGGCCGACGCCCATTTCCAGTTTTCGCCGTCGCGGCAGATGGAGGCCACGTAGAACGCGCTGCTGGCCGGCACGTTTTTCGTCGCGATGTGGTCGACCGAGAAGACGATTTCCTTGCAGTCGAGCGCGCCCGCGCTGATCGTGCGGCTGACCGTGACGCGGCCGTGTTCGTCGTCTTCGATCGGCATGGAATGCGTGACGCTCCACGGCGCGATCGCGCCCACTTCGAGCGGCCCGGCGATCTTCGCGATGCCGTCCTGCGTATTCCGGTGGACCACGCGCTCGGAGTACTGCACGCCCGCTCGCGCCGCGGCCACCGCGCCGAGACCGATGCCGGTCGCGACGGCGGCGTTGCTCGTGACCTTCGCCGCGAGCGCGGCGCCGGCGATACCCGCGCCGGCGGTGGCGCCTTCTGTGTAGAACGAACTGCAGCCCGAGAGCGCCGACGCGAGCGCCAGGCTCAACGCAACGAGGACCGTTGCGTTACCCCATCCGCGCCTCGCTTCTGGTTGGCGGCGCACTTTCAAGCGCGGTTTCAAGCCTGGTTCCAGGCACCCGGCGCACAGCATTTTCTTTTGCATCCCTGTCTCTACTCTTGCAAGTGCTCCGGCTCGCGTGCGAAGGCAACGGCGAGCCGGCGGCATGTCGTCCCATCGTCGAAAATGGGCTGCTGCATTTTGCAGGATGCGTTTTGTAAATGGCAGAGGGAAAGTGCAAGCAATTGCAAAACATGGTGCGCACCAAACCGGTTTCTGCTCAGACTGCAGACCGGTTTGATTGGCGGTGCGAACTGTTTGATGAGGAAACTTCTGCTGAAGCGCGTCTACTGTTCGGTGTCTTCGTCGGTACTTTCGTCGCCATATGCGCTCAAGCGGTTGTAGAGCGTTTTGAGGCTCACGCCGAGTGCTTTTGCCGCACGCCGCTTGTCGCCGCCGCAGTACTTCAGCGTGCCGAGAATGATCTGCTTTTGCGCGTCGGCGAGCGGCGTGCCGATCCATACGCTCATCGCGTCGCCTTGCGTCACGGGCCGCTTCACTTTCGACGCGAGGTGCGGGTGCGGCAACTCGACCGTTTTCTCCGCGAGAATGAACGCGCGGTACACCGCGTTCTTCAGCTCGCGCACGTTGCCTGGCCACGACCACGTGCGCAGCGTTTCGATCGAGCGTTTGCTGAAGCTCTTGCTGGTGCCTTCCTGCTGATTGAGCTGCGCAAGAAAGTGTTGCGCGAGCAGTTCGCGGTCGTTCTCGCGTTCGCGCAGCGGCGGCGCGCGCAACGGAAACACCGCGAGCCGGTACATCAGATCCTCGCGCAGACCGTTTTCCTTGACCGCGACGGCCGGGTCGCGATTGGTCGCGGCGATCACGCGCACGTTGCCGCTGATCAGCTCGTTGCCGCCGACGCGATAGAACGTGCCGGTCTCGAGCGCGCGCAGAAGTTTCACCTGACGCACGGGCGCCATTTCGGTGACTTCGTCGAGAAACAGCGTGCCGCCGTTCGCATGCTCGAAGTAGCCGACGCGCCCTTGGACCGCGCCAGTGAAGCTGCCTTTTTCGTGGCCGAACAGTTCGGCCTCGATGAGCTCGTCGGGAATCGCGCCGCAATTCACGGCGACAAACGGCGCCTCCCTGCGGCTGCTTTGATCGTGAATCGTGCGGGCGATCAGCTCCTTGCCGGTGCCCGATTCGCCGATGATCAGCGCGGTCGCGTCGGTGCTCGCGACGCGCTCGATCTGCTCGTACAGGTCGAGCATCACCGGGGACGAACCGTACAGCAGGCCGTACGATTTCAGTCCCGCGACGCCGTCCGCTACGCGCTGCTTTGCCTGTGCGGAAGCGCTGCCGCCGGCGGACACAGTGGGCGAGGCCAGATCGATTGACGCCATAAACGGGGAAGTCCTGTGCAAATGAGTTCGTTGGTGCGGCGCGCAGGCCTGGGAACGAGACGACCGAAGTTCTATCTCACAAAGGTCGATTTAACCACTTTGACAGCGCTTCCTGCAATCTATGTGAAGGCGATCGGCCGCGCATCGCGGCGAGTCGGTCGAAACTGCGCGTGGCGCGCGCCGGCCGCGCCCGCGAACCAGCAAAGTTACCGGGCACATGCATTGCAGCTTGCCCCCGGCACGCGTGCGCTCAGGCCGCGGACACCGCGGACGCCGCGGTCCGCGCGGGCGCTGAACCAGACGAGGAGTGAAAGATGACTGACACGACGCAACAGCTCGCACTCGGCGGCCAGAAGATCGTCCAGGATCTGCGGGTGCTGCTGAAGGATTCGGAAGAAATGCTGCGGCTTGCCGCCAATGTGCCGGGCGAGGGCGTCGGCGCGCTGCGCCAGAAGCTCGGCACCCATGTCGAGACGCTGCAGTCCGCGCTCGGCGACGCGCAGGAAAACGCGCAGCGGCGCTATCGCTTCGCAACCGTCAACACGGAACGCTATGTGCGGCAGAACCCGTGGAGTTCCGTCGCGATTGCGGCTGGCGTCGGCTTCGTCTTGGGCGTGCTGAGCGCGCGCTAGGCGCGGGTTCGGCGTCCGCGGCGTCCGCTGCGGCCGGCTGCGCGGCGCGGCGGTTTGCACTCTCTGCCTCTCTGCATCTAACGATCACAAAACGACCACAAGGAGTTCATGATGGCTCGACCCAAAATTGGCATTTTCGGTGCGCTGATGGCGCTCGGCGGCTACCTCGCGGTGCGTTATGTGCAGCGCAGCCGCGCCGCGCAATCCACCACCGGGCGCGAGTTGAACCGCTGGGAAGACGAGGGCGGCGCGGTTATCACGCCGTCGGCGGCGTCGTCGTCCGCTTCTTCCGCGCAGTCCGGCGCGGGCTCGCCGGCCTCCGCCGGTCCGGGCGCGCATGGGCCGAATGGCTCCTCTCACCCCGACGCCTGGCCGTTCCCGCACAGCAGCTAGACTGCTTTCCCGCCGCGCGCCGCCGCCGATCCGCCGGGCATGCGGCGCGTCTCCGGGACTGTTAAATTGTCTCTATAAAGCCGTATAATAGGTAAATACAGAACAATAGTGCCGATCACGTCGCGATTTATGCGTGTATTGTTGCAATATTGAATGGAATCGGTGACCAAGCGCTGTCGGAAGTTGGCGTACGCTCACTTTGAGACAGGTATGCCCGCCACCCGCGCGAGGTCGTCGGCGCTTTTTCAGCATGCTCGCCGCATGCTGTTCCTCCCACGCTTGCAGGCTTTCGAGACGCGATGCCACATGTACTGATTGTCGATGACGACGCAAGTACCCGCGAGGCGCTTTCCGCCATCATCGGGGAAGACGGTCTGACCACCGCCACCGCGGGCGATCTGCGCGAAGCGCGCATTCAACTGGTCCGGCAGATGCCGGACGTTGTCTTTACCGATCTCAAGCTGCCGGACGGCAGCGGGGTCGAACTGTTCGAAGATCTCGATCCGCGCTCCGGCGTGGAAGTGATCGTGATTACCGGCCACGCCACGGTCGAGTCGGCGGTGAACGCGCTGAAAATGGGCGCCACCGACTACCTGGTGAAGCCCATCAACATGCAGCGCGTGAAGGCGATTCTGTCGCGCCTGCCGCGCGCCGGCGACCTGAAGGCCGAAATCGGCACCTTGCGCGGCGAACTGCGCCGCATGGGCCGCTTCGGTTTGATGCTCGGCAATTCGCCGGCCATGCAGGAGGTCTACGACCAGATCGGCCGTGTCGCGCCGACGGCGGCTTCCGTCATGCTGGTCGGCGAGTCGGGCACCGGCAAGGAAGTGGCCGCGCAGACGCTGCACGAGCTCAGCCTGCGTCGCAAGCATGCGTTTCTGGCGGTGAACTGCGGCGCGATTTCGCCGAATCTGATCGAGTCGGAAATGTTCGGCCACGAGCGCGGCTCGTTCACGGGCGCGGATCGTCAGCACAAGGGTTATTTCGAGCGCGCGAACGGCGGCACGCTGTTCCTCGACGAAATCACCGAAATGCCGATCGAGCTGCAGGTCAAGCTGCTGCGCGTGCTGGAAACCGGCATGTTCATGCGGGTCGGCACGACGAAGGAAATCGAAACCGACGTGCGGCTGATCGCCGCGACCAACCGCGATCCGGAGCAGGCGGTGCTGGAAGGAAAGCTGCGGCTCGACCTCTACCATCGGTTGAATGTGTTTCCGATCAGCCTGCCGCCGCTACGCGATCGCGGCAAGGACGTCGAACTGCTCGCGCAAGCGTTCCTCGAGGAACTGAACGAGCGGCACGGCACAAAGAAGCATTTCCCGCCCGCGGTGAAGGAGATGCTGCTGTCGTATCCGTGGCCGGGGAATGTGCGCGAGCTGAAGAACTACGTGCAGCGCGCGCACATCATGTCGGGCACGGACTCGGACAGCACCGCGACCGTGCCGTTGCAGATCACGTTGTCGAAGCCGGCTGCGGGCACGGCGATCACGATTCCGTTCGGCACGTCGCTCGCTGAAGCCGACCGTCAGTTGATTCTGGCCACGCTCGAGCAGTGCGGCGGCGTGAAGACGCGCGCCGCGGAAATTCTCGGCATCAGCCTGAAGACGCTGTACAACCGCCTCGTGGAATACGGCAACGACGCGCGCGAAGACGGCGATGCCGCCGATGAATCGCGTGCGCTCGGCGGCGCGGACGCTTAACGTCCTGCGCTTAAAGTCCGGCGCGTAAAGTCCACCCGCCGCTTCCCGTCGGGAGCGCGGCGTCGAACGGCACAGCCCTTGCTGCATTCAACACAAATGCATAGCGAGGACCACTGACATGCCGCACTACGCTGCCGCTCCCGCGCTGCCGCTTCGCCAGCACGCGCATCGACCGGAGCCGATCGAGCCGCCGAGTCCAAGCGAGCCGGATACGGTGCCCAATCCGGATCCTGAACCGATCGAACCCGTCGAGCCGCCGATTGGCGACCCGCCTCCGCAGCCCACGCAGACTCCGCAGGCCAGTCGGCGTCCGCCAATCTCTCTGCAACTCTGAATTCCTTGCCGTTCGCGCCTTGGCGGGCGCAGCAAATTTGTGTACATGTTACAAATGCGACGCATGATTTACCGGCAATTCAATGTCGTCGCTCCTAGACTGTGTTGATGCCGCCGCTGCCAGGCGGCGCGGCTTTGCCCGGAGGCATCGATCATGAGACATCCAGCGCTGCGGCGTTCCGCGCGCCATTCCAAGCGCGACAGCCGTTCTACGGACAAGAGCGCTCCACCGCCGGCTTCGTCCGGACCCGTTCCGGACGCTTCGGCCGCCGCGGCCGCTGCGGCCTCGTCCGCGCCGCACCACGATCCGTCCGCGCAGAATCGCGTCGCCCCCGACGCCCCACCTGACGGGGAATACAACCAGGGCGGCGTGCGCCAGGAAGGCCTCGACTACCAGCGCGACCTGGGCTCTGAGCAGGACGCATAAGACTGCTCGGCAGCCCGAGCTTCCAGCCCGAGCAAGACGTTTCCACTTTCATGTGACGAAACGGAAGAAACTCCTTCGCCGCATCATGGCGGCGCGGGTTTGTGCTCGTTTGTCACATTTGCACACATTTTTATTTCCCATTTGCACCGAAACGGCACGCGACTTGCGTGCAATCTTGCCGCACATGTCCGCATGCAACGAAACAACTGAACTAGGTGGAGCACCAATGAGCAGACTGATCGTGGTATCGAATCGTGTCGCGCCGACCCAGGAGGGCCGGCCCGCAGCGGGTGGCCTGGCGATCGGCGTGCTGGACGCGTTGAAGGAAACCGGCGGAGTCTGGTTCGGCTGGAGCGGCGAGACGGTGAGCGAACCGTCGGCGCCGGTAATCGAGAAGCAGGGCAACGTCACGTATGCGACGGTCGGCCTGACCAAGCGCGACTACGACCAGTACTACCGCGGTTTTTCGAATGCGACGCTGTGGCCCACGTTCCACTATCGCAACGACCTCTCGCGCTACGATCGGCAGGAATACGCGGGTTATCAGCGCGTCAATGCGACGCTCGCGAAGCAGTTGAAGGAACTGCTGCGGCCCGACGACATCATCTGGGTTCACGACTATCATCTGCTGCCGTTCGCGCGCTGCCTGCGCGATCTCGGCGTGAAGAATCCGATCGGCTTCTTCCTGCATATTCCGTTTCCGGTTCCCGAGGTGCTGCGCACGATTCCGCCGCACGAGGAACTCGTCAAGGCAATGTGCAGCTACGACGTGATCGGCTTTCAGACGGAGGCGGATCGCCAGTCGTTTGTCGATTTCATCGAGCGCGGTCATCACGGCACCTCGAGCGAAGACGGCATGGTCCACGCGTATAACCGCTTCCTGAAGGTCGCCGCGTATCCGATCGGCATCTATCCCGATGCGATCGCGAAGGCCGCCGAGCAGTTCACCGACCGAAAGCCGGTGCGCAGCCTGCGCGACGGCATGCGCGGACGCAAGCTGATCATGAGCGTCGATCGCCTCGATTATTCGAAGGGGCTCGTCGAGCGCTTCCAGGCGTTCGAACGTCTGCTGCTGAATGCGCCGGGATGGCACGGGCGCGTGTCGCTGGTGCAGATCGCGCCGCCGACGCGCTCCGACGTGCAAACATATCAGCGGATTCGTCAGACGCTGGAAGGCGAGGCCGGCCGCATCAACGGACGCTTCGCGCAGCTCGACTGGACGCCGATCCAGTACCTGAACCGCAAATACGAGCGCAATCTTCTGATGGCGCTGTTCCGTCAATCGCAGGTCGGCTATGTGACGCCGCTGCGCGACGGCATGAATCTCGTCGCGAAGGAATACGTCGCGTCGCAGGACCCGGCCGATCCTGGCGTGCTCGTGTTGTCGCAGTTCGCGGGCGCGGCCGAACAATTGCCGGGCGCGCTCGTCGTCAATCCGTTCGATCTCTCGCAAATGGCCGAGGCGCTCGAACGCGCGCTGTCGATGCCGCTTGCCGAGCGGCAGGCGCGTCACGCCGACATGATGGCGCCGATGCGCGAGAACAACCTGTCCGTGTGGCGCGATACGTTCCTGGCGGATCTGCGTAACGTGGCGACCGCGTCTTCGGTGACGGCCAAAGCGGTAAAGCTCGCTGACGTGACGGCGTCGTCGTCGTCGTAGGAGTTGTGGGCGGCTGCGCGGTTTCTTTGCGTTTGTTAGAAGCCGCGCGAAGCTGATCACGTCGAAGTGAGAGCCTGGAAGAAAGCGTTGGAGCAGAGCAAGGAAAGGGCGCACATCATGCGATGCGCGCCCTTTTCGTATCTGCGTCGTTTGTCGGATGCGTGGCGTCGTTACGCGGCGCGCGTATTGACCCGCTGCATCACGCGCATCGTGCTGACCACGGCGGCCACCGCCGAAAAACCCGCGGCAACATAAAGCGCGATGACCGGCCCGCTGTGCGGCGCGACGCCGAAGATCAGCGCGACGAGCGCCGCGCCGAGCGTCTGACCGGTCAGGCGCGCAGTACCGAGCATGCCGCTTGCGCCGCCGCTGCGTTCGCGTGGCGCGGACGACAGCATCGTGCGGTTATTCGGCGACTGGAAGATGCCGAAGCCCGCGCCGCACAACGCCATGCGCCACGCGATCTGCCAGGCGTCCGGATGCGGGCCGAGCGTCGCGAGCAGGAGCAGGCCGACCGTCATCGCGGCGAGCCCCACGCCGCCGAGCCAGCCCGACGAGACCTTGTCCGACAGCACGCCGGCAATCGGCGCGGCGACGATGATGATCGCGGGCCACGGCGTCATCAGCAGACCGGTGTCGACCTGCGAGAAACCGAGCATGTCCTGCAACATGAACGGCAGCGACACGAACGCGAGCATCTGCGCGCAGAACGAACACACCGACGTGCCGATCGACAGCGCGAAGATCGGAATCCTCAGCAAATCGATCGGCAGCAGCGGCGCGGGGCGGCTCAACTGACGGCGCACGAAGAAGTAGCCGATCACCACCGCGCCGATCAGTTCCACGACGACATAGCCGAGCCGTTCGCCGTGGCCGAGTCCGTCGACGGCGAAAATCAGCAGGCCGAATACGAACGCGTTCATCACCGCGCTCAACAGGTCGTACGGGGAATCGTGGCCGCGGTTCATCGGCAGCGCCTTGAAGCCGCCGATAATCGCCGCAATGCCGATCGGCACATTGATCGCAAACAGCCACGGCCACGGAGCGACCGCGAGCACGCCGGAAGCGACCGTGGGTCCGACTGCCGACGACACCGCAACCACCATCGCGTTGATCGAGACGCCGCGTCCGAGTTGCGTCGGCGGATAGATCATGCGCACGAGCGCCGTGTTCACGCTCATGACGCCCGCCGCGCCGAAGCCCTGCACGACGCGAGCGATCGCGAGCGTCGGCAGCGAGGTCGAGAGCGCGCAACCGAACGAGGCCACCGTAAACAGAATCAGCCCGGCCAGATAGATGCGCCGATAGCCGATGCGGTCGCCAAGCGACGCGAGGGGCAGCAGAGAAATGGTGATGGCGAGTTGATACGCGTTGACGATCCAGATGGAGCCGGCCGCGCTCGCCTGCAAGTTGCGCGCGATGGTGGGCAGCGCGACATTGGCAATCGCGCTGTCGAGCACCGCAAGCGTCAGCGCAAGAGCGATGACGAGCATCGCCCAATAGCGTTGCGGCGTGGGCAGACCGGGTTCGGCATTGGACGGCCGCGCGCTGTCAGGAGCGAGCGTGTCCGCGGCATCCGGCGGTAGGGTCCCGCCGTTGCGGGATGGTTGTGCGTGCATCGGTTGTTCGAGTTGCCTTCAGCGTTCCGCACGAAAGCGCGGCGGGTCGCGACTTATGGCTGCTTTCGCGAAAGGTTCGCGCGCGCTGGGTCGATGCCGCGCCGCTCAATATGATGGCGTGCGTTGCGGCATCGTCCGCAGCTCGCCGCTATTTGAGCTCGTAGAGCCCGGTGTGCGTCGTCGAGTCGATCTCGTTCAGATGAGTCATGAAGCGCGCGACCGCGTTGGTGGTCTCGGCGGTGATGGGCAGGTGCGGCACCTTCAGCGCATGCAGCCGGAAAATGTAGCGATGCGTTCTGTCGCCGCGCGGCGGCGCGGCACCGCCGAAGCCGACCGTGCCGTAATCGTTGCGCACCTGCAGCGCGCCTTGCGGCAGCAGCGAGCCGTCGGCCTTGCCGGCGTTGCGCGGCAACGAGCGTGCGTCCGCGGGAATGTTGACCACGACCCAGTGCCAGAAGCCGCTGCCCGTTGGCGCGTCGGGATCGTGCACGGTGAGCGCGAAGCTTTGCGTGTCGGCCGGCGCGCCTTCCCATTGCAGCGCGGGCGAGATGTTTTCGCCGTCGACGCCGAATGCCTTGTCGTCGTATTCGTGCGCCTTCGGCATGAAGCCGCTATTGGGAAAATCGTCGGACCACAGACGGAAATCAGCCATTGTGTGCCTCCCTTGCTGGCGGGTTTGATGGCCGAAGCGAGCACCGTGAGTGCCGTGCCGGCGTGAAAGTCGGCGGGCTTAAGTCGCTTCGGGTTAGCCAGTCGAGTGTATCACCGAGGGCTTTCGGTTCGCTCGCCAAACCGCGCGTAGCAGGCGGTGGGCAAGGGCGCTTTCAGGCGCGTTCTTCGAAGCTCGGCGCGTCGCTCTTCAGCCATTCGACGAGACGCGTCAGCACGCCCTCGATGTCGCGATTCGCGCCGCGCAACGCGCATTCCCACACGACGCCGACGCGCCAGCCGGCCGCGAGCAGCGCGGCGCGCACCTTGTCGTCGTTCGCGCGGTTACGGCCGATCTTCTCGCGCCAGAACTCGGGGCGCGTCTGCGGCCATTTGAAAAGAGGGCAGTCGTGACCATGCCAGAAGCAGCCATGCACGAGCACGACGGCGCGGTAGCGAGGCAGCACGATGTCGGGGCGCCCCGGCAAGTCGCGCGCATTCAGGCGAAAGCGAAAGCCCTGCCGATGCAGCAGGCTGCGGATCAGCACTTCGGGCTTCGTATTGCGGCCGCGAATGCCGGACATCATGCGGCTACGCGTGGCGCTGTCGACGATATCGACCATGCTAGCGCGGCGAGTTTGCGCAGCCCGAACAAGTCGGCGTGCAGGGAAGGCGCTTGTGTCGATTCATGCGATGGCTCCTGAAGCAGTGCAATAAGCAGCGTTGCCTACGCTGGAGCACGATGCGCGCCACTTCGGGCGACGCCGGGATTCGATTGAAACCGCGCGCAGGCAAGCCGGCGTATGCCGGCATCCGGCAGTTTACGCAAAATCGCTTGCACCGCGCGCGTATTGGAGACGAGCGGTGGCGTCGTCAGGATCGACGTACCAGCATGCACAGGCTTTGCAAGCTGTGCAGACCCGCGTCATAACCTTCGAGCGTATGGCCGAGGAGCACTCTGCGCGCCATGCGTCTTTGCTCGAAGCTCTTCCTCTCGTCGCTTGTCGGCACCCAGTAAATGCCGGTGCGGGCCTCCTGTATATGGCGGACCGTGCCGGCGTCGACGAGCTGACTCAGCGAAGCCTTGATTTGCCGTGTGCTGCTGTTCAACTGATTCGCGAGCGCGACGCAGGTATAGCGCACGCCTGGTGTCATGATGGCGTCGAGACTCGACGCAGTCAGTCTTCTGCGTTTTGCTGCCTCCTCTTTTGCATGTGTGTCCTTTGCGTGTCTATCTGTTGCCTCGTTATCCCGGTTCATAGTCGACGCCTCTCTTCTTGCTGCGTTAGCAGTGCTGGATCGTCTTTACATCGCGTGCCGGAACGCGCGTTCTCCGGCCGCGCCAATAAGACCGCCTATTGAGCGGCGTCTGCGGGAACACCGTCGCGAGCAGCGGCGACGGCGGCGTCGCGCTCTTTCGCTGCGGCCGCTTTCTGCCGCATATACACGCGCTTGGCGGCGGCCACTTTGCCGTCATATACGTGATTAGCCGCGGAAATGCGCTCGTGCATCTGCACGATCTGATCGCTTGTACCCGGCGATGTTTTATTCGCCGGGGTTTGTGCCCAGGATGTCGACGCCGCGCTAATCATGCAGAACAACAGAGTGGAAACGATTTTCTTCATGGGCGCTCCTGCTGAAAAAAAGCGGCCGCCTTAGCGGCCGCGAAAGTCCACCACTCAGACCTTGGTAAGTGGCGGCTCGGGGTTCGTTACTCGCTGCAACGTGTTGGAAAGTTAATGCAAGCGAACCGTCGGCGGAAGAAGCGGAATGGCGTACGCGTAAAGCAAAAGCGAACGCGGTTCATTGAAAGCGATATGGATCTGTTGCGGCGACGCGCGTGCGTATGCGGAATGGAGCGCCCGGCTCCTTGCTGTGTTGTTCGGAAGCGATTAACGCGTTCAGCATTATGTTGCTTCACAGCGTGCATGGGCTCGCGATACGTTCGCTGCTGGCAGTCAACAGGCGACCGGTTAATTAAAGCGCTGATGTTGTCGAGGACTGCCCACCACACCTACTCACTATGAAATTGAAATCGGAGCAAGTTATGCGTGCACTTACAGCGCAATCGTCGAGTATGTTAAACCTCGCCTTTGCCGCGGCATTATTGCTGGGCTATCCGGCAGCAAGTCGCGCGCAAGACGATCGGACACCTGCACCGGCAAGCGCACCGGGTGCGCAAATGGTCGCCTGGCTCACCAGCCGTATCGTCAATATCGACGCGCAGATGAACCGTATCACCGTGCAGGGATCGCACGGCGAGATAGTAGTGATGGAGGTCGATCCCGAGGTGGCCGATATCAGGCTGCTCAAGGTCGGCGACGAGATACAGGTCCAATACAAAAGCGCGCTGTTGTTGTCGGCGGAAAAGGTGGCGGCCAAGGGCGTGCGCTCGCGAGTCGAAGAAGAATCCGCCAGGCCCATATCGCACAGCATGGCCGTGAAGCTGCGCAAGGTCGACGTGGTCGCGACCGTGCAAAGCATCGACCGCAAGAATCGCCAGGTCGTATTGCGCGGACCCTCGCGCAGTATGCTGCTGCAAATTGCCCCGAACGTACCCCTCGACAAGATCGCGGTAGGCGACAGCGTGCACGCGACATATAGCGCTGAGACGGCGGTTCTCATCACACGCGGCGGCAAGCCGATTCGCTAATCGTTATGATGAGCCGGCGGTGAAGCGTAAAGCCGAGTACAGCCGCCGGCGTTGCACGACAATGGCGCGAACTAAAACAGCCGCTCAGTCGATTGCAGAACCCGCTTTGCTTCTACGCTTCCTGTGTTGTCGCTATCGCGGATGGTCTCCAGAAGTATGTCGATAAGGCAATTTGCCGCCGCGCTTTGAGGATGGCCGAGGCGCGAAACGATTCCGATGGATGTATCTTCGAGTTCTTCTCTCAGCGGGAACGCGCAGAACTTGAAGCGCGTCACACACAGTTCCGCGAGTGGCCACGGGAAGATACTCACTGCGTCGGTTCTTTGCAGTACCGATGCGGCCACCATCAATGAATGCATGTAGTGAACGTTACGCGGTTCCGGCAAGCCATTGCGATAGAACATTTTCTTCGAGAGCCGGCACTCCATGTCCGAGTCGAGGCACACCAGCCAATCGGCATCCATCAGATCCGCAAGAGAGCGGGACTGCGCGAGTGGATGTCCACGCCGCGCGACCACGGTCAGGCCGCACGACAAGAGCGGGCGGAAATTGAATTCCGTGTTGACCGTATCGGGAGCCTGCTGGCCCACGAATACTTCGACGCTGCCATCGCGCAAACGCGGATAGGCGATCGACATGAGGCCTTCGAACATCTCGAGTTGCACATTCGGCATCAGCTTGCGGAACTGAATGAATATCTCGGGAAGAAAACATAAAGCTATCCACGGCGTGATCGCGAGCGACAGTTTTCCGCACGGCTCGCCGCGCATCTCATTCAAAGCGCCATGCGCGCGTTCTACTTGCGACACGATAAGTCTTGCATGAGGGAGCAGCGTATTGCCGCATTCCGTCAACGTCGCCCCTGACGATGCGCGCACGATCAAAGGCGCGTTGACGCGGTCTTCGAGATCTTTCAGCGCCTGCGTGATGGCGGAGGGCGACAATCCCAATGCCCTGGCTGCGCCGCGAACGCTGCCGGCGTCTGCAATGGCGACGAGCGCGCGAAGTTGATGGTTCTTCATCGTGTCCTCACCGTTTGAAGGTATGCATGACTAATTGTCAAAACTGTTTGACGATTCAGGCGATTTGTTGGCAGTGCCCTTTCGCAGTGCCTTTGTTGTGTAGCGGTTCAGGAGGTATTTGAAGTTTGCGTTGATGCTGCGCAACGCCTTTGCGATTATGACCGTGGCGAATGCACGGCGCCATCGTCCCAGAAATAATTCTGGATTAACGTGCAGTTATCGTTCGCTGGCTCGGGTTCGCCTGGCGATTTCAATGGCCGTCTCGAGTACCACACATCTTCTGGTTTGAGCGCGCCAGAAAGCGACCAGCCGTCGAGCGGGAATGTCCGCGAGAATTATGCGATTTAACTCACAGGATGCCATTAAGTCCTCTGGGACATGTTCTGGCAATAGCGCAATCGCTCCGCTAACCGACGCCATTCGCAATGACAACTCGAGCGAGTCGCATTCGATCGACGGCTGTATCGCACAACCGAGCACGCGCTCCACATAACGCCGCACGCCGAAGTGACGAGGCGGCAGCACCAGCTTCAACTCCGACAAACGCGACATGGCTTCGCGGCTGACATCAGTCCGCGCGCTGTGGTAAAGCGCGAGGCGTTCTTCGTGAAGCTCGACGCTTTGAAGGTCGGTCGTGCTCAACTCGGTGGAATAAGCCAGGCCGAGATCGGCCGTGCCGCGCAACACCATTTCAACGACGCTACTGGAAGTGCTGCATTGCAAAGAGAGACGCGTCTGCGGATAGACTCGCAAGAGTTCGCGGCCGAGGCTCGGTACGAAGTGTCCAACCAGTGTGTCCACTGTGGCAATGCGCAGCGACAGTCCCCAGCCGGGCCCATGCGCGGTGGCGTGCGAAACCGACTGGTCCAGCGCGTCGAGAAGCGGCTCTACCGCCCGAAACAACGCTTCGCCATCCGACGTCAGTTGCATTCCGCGACCGTGCCGCCTGAATAGCGCGTGGCCGAGTTTCGATTCGAGCGACTGAATATGCCGGCTCAAGGCCGGCTGCGTGATGCCGACCGCTTCAGCCGCCGCGCGCAGCGAATGGAACTTCGCGACGGCGACGAACATGCGCAATTGCGTGTCGTGGCTGGTACTCATCGTGATGGCGCGTGTCCATGCCGTTTAGAAACGTCTTTCAATGCAATCATTTTGCGAGCCTCGTGCGAACGCAATGAGTGATCGCGATCATCATCGTGGTGATCGCCCAGTAAGCCACGCCCGCAACGATCAGCACGGGGACGATGGTGCCGTCGCGTTCGCCGATTGCCGTCAGGCGCCTGAAGAAATCGCCCAGCGCGATCACATAGACGAGCGACGTGTCCTGAAAGATGACGATGCACTGTGTAAGCGCAAGCGGCACCATCGCGCGAAACGCCTGCGGCAGAATCACATAACGCAGCGTCTGCATGGATGTCATGCCGAGTGCGTATCCCGCCTGAAGCTGTCCGCTCGGCAAGCCGGCGATGCCCGCGCGAATGATTTCGCAGAAGAACGCCGCCTCGAGTAACGAATAAGCAGTCAGTGCCGAAACGAGCCGCAAGTCGACCGTGGACGGAAGATTGAAGAGCGCCTTCAGCAGTTGCGGCACGATCAGGTAGAACCACAACAACAGCATGACGAGCGGAATCGATCGGAATAGCGCTACATAGGTTTGCGTAAAGAGCCGCAGTGCGCGATTCGCCGACAAACTGAATATCGCGAGTACCGTGCCCCAGGCGAGACCGACGAGAATCGCGACAACGGTAATCTGCAATGTGACCTGCATGCCTGAGAGCAACACGTCTCTCGAGTCGACGAGCCCTTGCCAGTCCATCTCGAACATATCAAGTCCCGATCATTCCGTGCAGCGCAGTGCGCCGGCGAATCCAGCGCATGCCGCGCAGAATCGCGAAGTTGAGTGCCATATAGGCAAGCGTCACGCAGATAAACGATTCATACGGCTGCGCGGTGTAGTCGACAAGTTGCCGCGCCTGACCCGACAGTTCGAGCAAACCGATCGTGGAAGCCACAGCAGAGTTCTTGGATATGATCAGGAACTCGGATGTCAGCGGGCCGAGTATCGTGCGAAACGCGACAGGCAGCAGAACATGGCGATAGGCCTGGGCTCGCGTGAGCCCGAGTGCGAACGCCGCATGGAACTGTCCCACGGGTCGCGCCTGTATGCCCGCGCGCACTTGCTCACAGATTCGCGAACCCGTGTACACGCCGAGCGATACAACCGACGCAATCAGAAACTGCGGATGAGAGGGCAGGCTCTTGAACCAGTCTCCGGCAGCGGTGGGCAGTACTTCTGGCACGACGAAGAACCAGATGAAGAACTGCACGATCAGCGGTACGCCGCGAAAGATTGAAACATAGGCCGCACTCGCCGCATTTGCCGCGCGGTTCGGCAAGGTGCGCATGACGCCGAATACGGTGCCTATCGCAAGTGCAAGCGAGAAGGCAAGCAAGGTCAATTCGACGGTATTCACGAGTCCGGAGAAGAGCCAGTCCAGATAAGTGGCGGGCTCGCCGGTCGCGACCGGCTGCAGCAGCACACCCCAGTGCCATCTGTAATCCATTGAATGCCTCTAGCCTGCGACGCGGCTCACGATGTCGGCTTGTCGCCGGGGTTGGCGAACAGAGTCTTCATTCGCGGCGACAGCGGTACACCGAGATTGAGCTGCTTCGGCGGAATCGGCTGCTCGAACCAGCGCGTGTACATCTTCGCGGCCAGGCCGGACTTCTGGGCGTCGGCGATCGCGGCGTCCATGATGGCTTTCATCGGCGCGTCGTTTTTGCGCAGCATGCAGCCGTACGCCTCGTAGCTCTGCGGCGTGCCGACAATTTCATAGTCATTGGGATTGCGCGTTTTGGCGCGTTCGCCGGCGAGCAACGCGTCGTCCATCATCATGGCTTTCGCGCGGCCCGTGGTCAGCATGAGAAACGATTCGGCATGGTCTTTCGCGCTGATGATGTCCATGTTCATCGACTTCTCGGCATTCATCTTGCGCAGGATCTTTTCCGAAGTAGTGCCCGCGCCGACCACGACGGTTTTGTCTTTCAGATCGTCGAAGTCCTTGATGCCCGACTTCGTGTTGACGAGCAGACGCGTGCCGATAATGAAGAAGCTGTTTGAAAAGGACACTTGCCGCGCGCGCTCGGCGTTGTTCGTCGTGCTCGTGCATTCGAAGTCGATCGTGCCGTTCTGAAGCAGCGACATGCGGTTCTGCGAAGTGATCGGAATAGTGCGGACCTTCAGGTCCGGAAGTTTCAGATCTTTTCTGATACGCTCGATAACCAGATTCGCGACGTCGATCGAGTAGCCGATCGGCTTTTGATTCGCGTCGTAGTAGGAGAACGGAACCGACGCATCGCGGTAGCCAATGGTAATCACTTTGTCTTCGCTTACTTTCAGAAGCGTGCCCGTGAGCGCGGGTTCCGCCGCCTTCACGCCATGAAGCTGAAGCGCGCTCGATGTTGCAATTGCAACGGTGACGATGGCGCGGGCGAAGTACTCTCGTTTCATCGTTGTCTCCACGGTCTTCATTATCTTTGCTTCAGCGTGCGCCGGTAATCTGCGAAACGTCGATCACATACATCTGGCGTTCACCCTCGTGAACGGAATCGATGCACACGGCGAGACCGTCGCGATTCCAGCGCGGGTGCAAGTCGCAGCGGTTTTCTTTTTTCAGCTCCGGCGGTGCATGGAATTCGCCGATCTCATAGCGCACGCCTTCACGCATGTCGTAGATAAACAGAATGCGTGTGTTGGTCCGCGAATCAGGATAGGTGTCGGATAACAGCCAGCGCGTGTCGACCGGCGAAAAGCTCATATGCCCGTTCTCGGTCAGCAGGTCGCGGCCGATCACTTCCACCTGGCCGTCGTCGGCGTCTTCATACAGATGATAGTGAATGCTGCCGGCGTGCGGGCTCCATGCGACGACGTGCGCATCGTCTTGCCACAACGGGTGCGAGATCTGGTATTCGGACTTCTCGTAGTCGAACGTGCCGACTGCGGACGGATCGAAATCATCCGCCAGTTGCGGCAGCGGATGGTCCGAGCATTCGAGCAGGCGCATGCCGGAGCCGTCGGCGTTCATCGTAATCAGCCGGTGCAGGAAGCACGTTTCGTCGGCGGTGCGCTCCGTCCAGCGGTGCAAAAACAGCATGCGCGACGACGCAGGATTGATCTCGATGTGGCTTACCCAGTGGATCGCGCGCTCCATCGACGCAACCGGGTGGAACTCGCGCAAATCGTCATAGCTGACAATCAATGCAGTCTCGCCGGTTGCGAGATCGAGGCGATGGATGCCGTCGTCTGCCGGCGCCAGCTCTAACGTGAATGGACCGCCATGCTCCGCGTAGCCTATCGTTTCGTGCGTCACATAGAGGCGCCGGTAATCGACGCAAAGCGCATAGCGGCTATCGGGTGCGCATACATAAACGGGCATTGAAAGCGCCGTCTTTTTCCGGCTGCCGATGTCGAAAACAATCGCGCCGAAACCTGGGTAACGCGCCGACATATCGTCGGTACGTATGTTGTAAATGAACTTGTGGCCGGGCTCGCCGTCGAGCCATTGCAACTGGCAGCCCATTTGCCAGTTCCATGCGGTGGTTGTGTCGATCGCATGAAAAAGTTCGCCATCCTTAAGGTCGAAGTACCCGACGTTGGCTTGCAAGTCCGGCGTAAGCGGCGCATCCATCATTGCGACCTCGTTGCCGAGCAGATAGCGGCCCGTGCGATCCCACGCGCTCTTGTTGTAATAGCCGAAGAAATGATGCTGCTCGCCGCCGCGTAGCCGCTGGATAGGACAGGTGCGCCGAACGGTTCGTGCGCGGTGGCCAGGGCGGTCAGCAATGCAAAGCGGCGAGGCGATCATGAGCGGCCAAAGGCAAAGAATGCAGACAAAGCGCCGACGGTTCATGCCGGCGCGAAGAGTGGCAGAAGAATATCGCCGCTCGGCGACGCCGGACAATTCATTTTTGCGGTACGGCTATTCGCGTTTGGTATAGTCAGCCGTCCTAGTCGATTGGATTTCCTCTACATGACGCGGCCATTGAACTTCCAGCAGATTCAGGCGTTCCGCGCCGTCATGCAGATGGGTACGACGACCGGCGCCGCTGCGGCGCTCAATACGACTCAGCCGTCCGTCAGTCGCCGCCTCGCTGAACTGCAAAGCTCTTCGGGCCTGAAACTGTTCGAGATGCACCACGGCAGGTTGAGACCGACAAGCGAAGGACAACTGCTGTACAAGACGGTGCAGAAGCATTTCAACGGTCTGGAGAACATCGAGTCCGTGGTCTCGATTCTGCGCAATTCGGGGACGGGCGCACTGCATATCGGCTGCACGCCGACGCTCGGCAGCGGCCTTTTGCCGCAGGTCATCCGCGAGTTCCGCTCGCGTTTTCCGCAAACGTATCTGAACTTGCAGACGGCCGCTACGCCGCAATTGACCGACCTGCTGCGTCAGGATCTGTTCGATCTGATACTAACTACCGGCAAGCTCGACGAACTCGACTTCGAGACCGAGATCATCAAGACGGTGCCGGCCGTATGCGTGCTGCCGCCTGGTCATCGGTTGAAAGATCAGTCCACGGTTCATGTGGAGGCGCTGCGCGGCGAGCCCTTGCTCTCGCTTGGAGAGATGGACGACCTGACCATCGCGATCAAGGCGGTGCTGGCTGCGCACGATATGCCGGTCGACTTTGCGATCCAGACCACGTCGTCCATCACCATCTGTGCGCTCGTGAGCGCGGGCATTGGCGTGGCAATCGTCAATCCGTATGTGGCGAGCACCTATGCCGGTCAGTTGCTGGTGAAACCGTTCGAGCCGACGATCGATGTGCCGGTGCGCATGGCGATGCCCGCGCACACTGCGCCATCGCTATTGAGCCGGCATTTCATCGATGTTCTGCGCGCGCATCTGGACACGATCGCCGGGTCCGCGCTCGACGTCTCCGCACGCCGATAAACTTTCTCGTTGTTCCGTTTCATTGGACCTATGATGTTTTCACCGCTGTCTTTGCGACAGCGGTTGACACGTCGCGTGCAAACTTCGGAGACGATCAATGCCGTGGTGAGCGCAGAGCCATTACGAATCGAACAACAGGAGTGCTGTCATGAGCAATCAGCCTGCGATCTTGCTGGTCCACGGTTTTTGGGGAGGAGCCGCCCATTGGAGCAAAGTCATCGTCGAGCTTGCGCGTCAAGGTCACGAATCGATTCGCGCCGTTGAATTGCCGCTGACCTCGCTTGCTGACGACGTCGAACGAACCAGCAAGATGATCGCCCAGATCGGCGGACCGGTCTTGTTGGTCGGTCATTCGTATGGAGGCGCGGTCATCACGCAGGCGGGCAATCATCCGAACGTGACGGGGCTCGTGTATATCGCGGCGTTCGCGCCGGATACGGGGGAGAGTCCGGGCGGCATCACGCAGCAGCGTCCGCCAGAGGCGGCCGCCAATCTCGAGCCGGACAGCGACGGTTACCTGTGGATCAAGCCGGAGAAATTCCGTCAAAGCTTCTGTCAGGACCTGAGCGCCGATGAGGCGCTTGTCATGGCCGTCACGCAGAAGGCGCCATTAGCGGGAACGTTCGGAGACCCAATCACTTCGGCGGCATGGGCGCGGAAACCATCGTGGTATCAGATTTCCAGCGAAGACCGAATGATTCATCCGGAGAACCAGAAGATGATGTCCGCGCGGCTCAACGCAAGAAAGATCGTGACGCTTGCGGCTAGTCACGCGTCGCTCGCGTCGCGGCCCACGGAGGTCGCGGCGCTGATTCACGAGGCCGCGACGCAGCCGACAAGCTGAGTTTACGGACGAGTCTTGCGGCCACGCGGTTCTGTCCACGCCGACTACGCGACAGGACCGCGTGTGTGCAAGCGACTATGCGCGCAGTGCTACTTTTGCGCGCTTCGCTTGAACGTCTTGCCCGAGCAGCGCACCGATATGCGGCGCCATGATGCGCGCCACTTCCTGCATGACCGGCACCACCACGCTGTTGCCGAACTGACGATACGCCTGGGTGTCGCTCACGGGAATCACGAAGTCGTCGGGAAAGCCCATCAGACGGGCGCACTCGCGCGGCGTCAAGCGGCGCGGCCGTTCGCCCTGGCCTTGCGCGAGAAGAATCTCGGAGCCGTCCTTGTGGTAACGCGCCGACAGCGTGCGTGTGACGCTTTGCGGTGTGACCAACCCGAAGCCGAACCCGTTGCCAGCGGCGCGATGTTTGTCGGCGTAGGCCTGCAAGTACGCCCACAGATTCGGCGTCAACGTGTACTTCGGCTGAACCTTGCGCTGAACGTGATCGAAGAAACGCTCGCCGTCGTGCGGCAACAGCGGCTCGCTGCCGTCGGTCTTGTGCAGGATCGACGCGAGGCGCGGCCCGATTGCGGGCAAGCGCAGGTCGTCGAAAGAAAATTCGGTGCCCGAACGAAACCCGATAATCACGATTCGCTCGCGATGCTGCGGCGTGAAATGCTGCCCGTCGATGACCTTATAGTGCACGTCGTATTTCAACTCGTCGCGCAATACTTCGAGAATCGTTCGAAACGTATTGCCCTTATCGTGCGACATGAGGTTCTTGACGTTCTCGAGCACGAACGCGGCCGGACGTTTTGCATCGATAATGCGTGCGACGTCATAGAAGAGCGTGCCTTGCGTCGTGCATTCGAAACCATGCGGGCGGCCGAGCGAATTCTTCTTGCTCACGCCCGCGATGCTGAACGGCTGGCATGGAAAGCCGGCGAGCAGCACGTCGTGCGGCGGAATCTCGTCTTCCGCGAACGAAACGATGTCGCCGACGAACTGATGCGAGTCGTCGGCGTCGCGATGATTCTGCTGATACGTCTTCTTCGAGAACTCGTTCCATTCGCTCGTGAAGACGCACTGACCGCCATGTGCTTCAAAGCCGCGCCGAATCCCGCCGATGCCGGCAAAGAGATCGATGAAGCGAAAAGCCGGCGCGCCTTGCGCGAGCCCGCTGCGTGATTTCGTTCGCAGCATTTCACGCAACGCCGCTTGCGCAATCCGCGGGCAACTCTGATCGGTCTTCCAGCGGCGAATGGTTCGAACGTTTTTTCCGCAGCGTGCCGCGATTTCGGCCTGGCTATAGACCTGCAACGCTTGAGTGAGCAGGTCGTGGCTCGTCGCCAGGGTCATGTCGCGTGTCATGTGTTTTTCGCTGGGAATTTTGGCGGACATTTTGACCGTTCGATAACCGCCTGTCCAGGAATTTTGGGGCGCGATGTGGCGCGCCGGAACGTCGGCGGCGAAATGCGCTTGTCACGGTTGGATGTGTACGCTAGCAGCGTGACGCGAAGTCCCTGCGTTGCGACGTGTTCAGGCCGCGGCATGGTTCGCGGCCGTTTTTTTAGGGCGAGAAGGTCGTCGGCGACGGCGCATCGCCGTCGTTCGCGCGGCGGGCCGCGTCAGGCCGGCTGCGCTAGGCCGGGCCGCGTGAGGCAAGCGCGATGAAGCGGCGGCTAGACGGGGTGCCCCGCGCCGGATTCGTGCGTCGGCGGAAAGAGCGCCGCGGTCGCGGGCGCGAGTTCGTCCCACGGGACGGGCGGCTCGGCCTCGAACTGGTCGAGTTGGAGCAGGAGGCTGTCGACTGCGCAGAGCTGCGGGTGCGTGAGGCTGCCCGTATCGAGCAGCTTGTAGAGGCGCTCGCGCCAGTAGGCCGGCGCCAGGATCGGTCCGGCGAGGTCGCCTTGCAGCGACAGTCGCATGACACGCGCGATGTGCGTGATGTCGCCGTCGATCAGCGCGGCTTTCGACGATGCCGACAGGTTGATGGGTGTGCGGTCCATGGCTCCTCCATGGCCGCTATTACGGCCGGCTGAAGGGAAACTTTAGGGCTTCCGCGAAAAATATTCCTGCGGTTGGCGGCGCGCGGGCATTCCGCCCGCTTATGCGTGGCCGTTTCGGTCCGAAGAATGGCGGGCATGGCCGTTGCTCGATCCGGTTACTGGCGCAATATCGCGTCGGCATTGCTTTCAACCGGAGTCGAAGATGAACAAGGACCAGGTAAAAGGGGTAGGCGAACAGGTGAAGGGCAAGATCAACGAAGCCGTGGGCAAGGCAACCGATAACCCCGGCAAGGAACTCAAGGGCGATCTCCAGCAGGGCGCGGGCAAGGTTCAGCAGAGCTACGGCGACGCGAAGGAAGACGCCAAGGACGCCAGGGACGAAGCCAAGCGCAACAACCCGTAATCCCGTGTGATGCGGTTTGACGAAAGGGCGCCTCGGCGCCTTCAGACTGCTGACAAAGTACCCCCCAAAGCCTGGCCACGCGCCGGGCTTTGTCGTTTAATGGGCGTCATGCTCAGGAAACCGACACCCATGCAGC